>MNJR01000145.1:0-4324 GCA_001920415.1 Acidobacteria bacterium 13_1_20CM_3_53_8
AGTCTGGTTTTGCCCGTGCCAGACCTATTGCGCGTCCATTGAGAGAGGAGAGTGTGAACGGTCATCTCGCGCGCGTCTCGAGAATGGCCCAGCCTGTTGAAAAACTCCTGAATGGATGAGCCTAGCGCGCTATGAACCGTCATTCACGCTCAGATTTTTTCGAGGTACAGCCATGGGACATGGTGGAGAAATCAATCAACCCCCCCTGCGAACCCATTTCAAGCCGGTGTTTTCGTCAGTGGGCAGTTCGGACAGGCCATCTCATCATGAAGTGAGGCTGCATCCGAGTGCTTCTGCGGGCACCTTCACCAACTCCTTCCTGACATGACACGGCAACCGCACCTGGCTTGAGTGGCTCTCAAGCGGAAACGGGTGGCAATGGGGATGAGAGCACCTCGCGCGCCGTCCAGCGTCGATGGGTTCTGCCGGCTGCCAGAGCCTCCGTTCGCTGCCGATAGCGTTGCGCCACCAGCTTGGCCCCGCGCTCGCGCGGCGAAACCAGCGCTCCCCGCAGCGATTGGTGAGGACGCACAACATGAGAGGAGGCCCGCCACCACTCCAGATGAGCCAGCAGCTGTGGAGCCTGGTGGGAAGTGGCCCAGCTACGTCGTGCGAGCGCTGCCACGCCACGACGGACGGTCAGGTTGACCCGTTCAATACAGGCAGTATTCAGCCGTCCAGAGAAGCCCATTCCGAGGCCTCGAGGCCTTGAGAGCGGCCTCTGTCCCCAGGCGCATCACCGGGATGACCCCAACCAGCTTGCGCCGTTGGGAGGTCTTTTTCACCTGGCCAGAGATCAGGCCTGCCGCCACCTGCCGACTTTCGCACTTTCCGCCCTCGCCGAGCCACCTCAAGCCACTGCCCAACATGAGCTGGGAAGCGCAGAAAAGTACACGTTTAGCCCATCGCTGGTGAAAAGGGGGATGCAGAAAGGCGGCCAAGATCTCTGGCAGGGAGTGGATGACCAGGTGCGCCATGTGCTGCGTGCGGGGACACAGATGGAGCACAGGAAGAAGCGCGCGTCCAGGGGTCGATGGCCAGCCACAGAAAGACGCACCTGTGTGGCGCTACGCAGCCTGGTGCGCAGTTCATCCACCTGCAGATGCGGGAGCCAGAGGGTGCGGAACGTGCACTCGTGCAACGTCTGAGCCTGCTCAAGAGCACGGGACAGAAAGGCTCGTGATGGTGGCTTGTCGGGAGCCCTGCGACCCGTTCAGCCGCGGAAGGATCCAGTCCTTCGGCCAGCGCAGCCAACACCACGGCGATCTGGCGCCAGGGAGTTTTCAGACGAGAGAGGGGGGTATGGCGCCGCGCACTGAACGTGGTGCGGCAGGCAGGACCTCGAAACGTCTGGATCCGCGAAGCCGGGCCATGCTTGCCATCCCCAAAAAAACCGCATGGATGTGTGCATCGGTGATGCCAGAGGAGAAGCACTTTCGGTTGGGACAGGCGTAGCCCGCGGTGTCCACTCGCTTGGGGGCTCCCCGCCGGCTTTTGACCTCGCACCAGCGACGCGACATCCGCTGGCCCTCCACCCGACGAGGGAGTGGAGTCCAGACGACAGGCGGGGCCATCGTCTGAGCAGCGGGGCGAGAGCAGACGGTGGAGCGTGCTGCGCTTGGCCCTTCCTCGTGAGGAGGAAGACCGATGATGGAACCAGTCAAGACGCCAAAGCAGCGCCAGAGAGAGCAGGAACACGAACACCTGAAGGGCCAGAACGATCCTCGTTGCTTGAAATGGGGAGCATGGAGAGCTCCTGTAGAATCAAGATGAAGGAGAGTCTCTAGTACTGTCAAGCGATTGGGAGAGATGTCCGAATTATCCACCACCGAGAGAGGGAGTACCGACTCATCCCCAGGCGATCATCCTTGCTGCTCCGATGAACGCCACGACCGCTCGACTCTCCCTCGGCCCTCCCCTCGGGTGGCACGCCAGATGGGGCTCTCCAGGAAGTGGTTGTCGTAGAGCTCCTGGGACGCCAACAGGTCCTCCAGCGTCGCCTCCCCACGGCTGAGGCGCTCGGCCAGCCGGAAGTACCCGAAGCGCTCCAGCCCTGGCGCCTGGACGATCAGGAAATCGGCGGAATGGCCGGGTGTGGTCGCAAATGCATGGGCCATAGTGGGCGGGACCACCACCAGATCTCCTTTCCTGGCGGTGACCACCTGCTCACCGGCGAGGAGTTGCAGTTCCCCATCCAGGACGTAGAAGAGTTCGGCTGACTTGCTATGCGTGTGCGGCCTCGCTACCTCGATTCCTTCCTCCATAGTCGTTCGCATGACGCTGAGCGCTCCTCCCGTCGCATCGCTATCAGCCAGCAGGCGCGTGGAAAGCTGTGCCAGGCCAAGAACCTCCGCGTCGGCCTCCCGCACGATGATGGCGTCATCAAAACTCGGGACAATTATGGTCATCTCTGTCTCCTTTCTTTCCTTGACATGAAGCGAGGAACCTGTTACTATCTCAACGTTAAGAGAGTAACAGGTCACTCGCTTCATGTCAAGTGTCTTAACGTTAAACTTTTATCGCTGCTGGGAGGAACGTATGGCTGATGCCATTGACAAAGTGATCGATCAATGGCGCAGGGTTCGCCCCGACGTTGACATTTGGCCGATGAGCGTCCTCGGTCGGATCGCGCGGCTCTCACGCGTGCTGGAAAGGGAGTACAAGAAGTTTCTCGCCGAGCATGGCCTGGAGCCGTTTGAGTTCGATGTACTCACCACACTACGCCGGTCGGGCGAACCATACGAACTAACGGCTTCTGCCTTGCTCAAGGCATCACTGGTCACCTCTGGGGCCATCACGAATCGCATCGACCGCATGGAGGTCAAGGGCCTGGTCGAGCGGGTGCGGGATCTCGACGACCGCCGCTCCGTCCGCATCCGGCTCACGCCACATGGACGCGAAGTCCTGGACAGGATCTTCAGCCTTCATGCCGCGAATATGGAGCGCATACTCCAGCCCCTGGGCCGGGAAGAATGCGAACAGCTTGCGAGTGCGCTCCGCATCTTGCTGGAGTCCTTTGGAGACACCTCCCTGGAATGAGCAGCGGTGCTTCCAGGCACCGCTCACCTCTCTTTCCACTCGTGCGCGCTCACTCCTTCATCCTCGTTCAATCCCGACACATCAGAGATTCCCCCTTCTGAACATATCCACCTGGAAAAGAATCGTCCGTCAAAGGAAGAAATCTGGTTCACCAGGAGAATCGGGGGAAAACAGCCTATGGAATGGTTGGATCCACATTATTGCTCAGTTAAAAATCTCGTTGCGCAACCCGTGGGTGGTTGAAGCTCGTTTTCTCAGCACGCTTGGGAGACGATGTGGTGGCGTTGACCCAGTGACGATGTGGGTATCCCAACACCTACATCCGTTGCTCTAGAAGAGGAGGAATGCTTCTCTGAGCTTGTTCCTCTTCAGCCAGTAGGTCCTGGAGCTTGTGAGACCATATTCCCGACGGCTCAAGCAAGAGGGAAAAAATTGGTGATAGAGGAGCCGAAACCCGTCGGTTCCGGTACGATTATTTCTTCATCTTTCTCGTATTATTTGATCTTTTGCGTTTTCACTTCGGCGTCTCCTGCCTGCGCTGGCTCTCGGGTCTGGGCGTGCTCACACACCTACTTCAGTGAGACATGGGTGATTCCTCCTCTGTCTCCGAACGAGAGCGAGAAGGGGCCTTCGCTTCGTCCTTTTCTCTCCTCATCCTCGAACTGAGAGACCAAGGAGCCAGCACAGTCCGAAGCTCTGACACTTTTGTCAACTTGATGGTTGTCGCTATCAGGCGAAAGGAGCTGTGCTGGCTCCGTGGCACATCCGTTCTGAGAAAAGCATGGATTTTGCGAACGAATGTGCCACGGAGCCAGTACAGCTCGACCAAGGCCATCGGAACGAGGCTTTTCCGCATCATTTTTGAACGGATGTGCCACGGAGCCAGCACAGGGGTCGATCTCTGTGTTAAAGCATCCCCCTCTTCTCCTCTTTTTCATCCTGGGTGGTGAAGCCCCTATATGACCGTCTTCGGCGAACTTGTTCCGAACAGATGTACGAAGTAGCCAGTACAGGCAAAGACTGCATTTTTACCCGCAACCCATTGCGCTTCGCTCACGTTTCAGAAGGAACAGAGAAACCATCCATCGTCTCTCTGTGACCAGAGCTATAAGAAGCCCCACTGAGCATATGCAATCCCGCGCCACATCTGCTATACTTCAGAACAGCAATTGTTCCTCATCTCCCAACGTGAGGTATCCATGATGTAATTGAGGTGTTGCTATGATAGCAAGGCTTCGTTTCTGGTGGCAGAACAGAAAACAAGCTTCATTGGTAGCTACAGGAA
>MNJR01000145.1:4376-8286 GCA_001920415.1 Acidobacteria bacterium 13_1_20CM_3_53_8
CCAACTCCTCATTACCCCACTGGCCTTAGCAGGCGTGGCGTTGCTATTCAACCTCGCCACAACACGCAGGGATCAGCAAATCGCCGACGACAAACAAAGAGGAGACCTCTTACAGGCCTATCTTGACCGGATGTCAGAGTTGCTACTTGAGAAAAAGCTACGCGGAGCTCAGCCTGATGATGAGGTGTTTGATGTGGTACGGGTACGGACGACGACGGTGCTCTGTCAATTAGATGGCTGGCGGGTGGGCTATGTCTTCGTCTTTTTACGAGGAACAAGACTCATGTCCAATCCCCCTGGGAGCAGTCTCGTGCGCTTGGCTGGGGCTGATTTTCGTACCGTCAATTGGAGTCAAGGCTACCTCACGCAAGCCAACCTCAGTGGGACCAATCTCGGTGGGGCCGATCTCAGTAGGACTGACCTGAGTGGAGCCTCCCTCACAGAAGCCAACCTCACGAAAGCGAACCTGAGTGATGCAGACCTGAGTGGAGCCAATCTTAGCTGCGCAAATCTTACCGGAGCTGATCTCAGTAGAGCTGATTTGAGAGGGGCTGACCTGAGCCGAGCTAATGGCACGAAGACAGAACAATTGGAGAAAGCTCGGTCACTGAAAGATGCAACCATGCCTGATGGGTCAAAACACCCATAGCATATACTATCAACCGCTACAATCACGCTAACTGATAGAGGCCCGATAAATTGAGCGTAATTTCCATGGTTTTTCACCCTTGACCACCGTTTCATGTGGCTCAACTGGACGGACTTCTTTTTTACACAATAATCAGAATTCTACCGAGTGCTATTAACGCTATGCCCAAGTGTTGACAGGGCATCAGGCAAAGATCCGTTCATTTGAGAACGAATTAACGAGGTAGCTTGCACACTTATCTGGAGCTGGTATGCCCCACGAATTCCAGTCTGGAAGTGCTCTCAGCTCACCTGCTGCTCGTTCGCTGTAATCGACAAGTGTTAACAAAAAGACCCTCTACTCCCATGATGAAAAACAATCCGCTCCTCACTGGTATGAATACGAACCCTAAAACTTACCTATTCCTGCGTCTATTACACAGGACAATTTGAGCCAATGAGGTTTGATGTGTAAATATGTGCAGGGAATATCATCTAGTACATGTTCTAGAATGTAATAGATCTTTTTGCTTGCCGCACGAGTAAGACGACTACGTAGAGATGCTTCATTGTGAGCGAGGGTACTCCCATTCGATATGGTGGATAAATCACCCAGCCCTCTGTCAACCCACTTTGGGCCGGTTTTTTGTGATGAGGCAGTCCAGACAGACCTTCTCTTCCCGGCGTGAGGCTCCATACGAGTTTTGCTGCGGGCACCTTCATCCATCTCCCCGCCACATAATACAGCACCCCCATCTGGCTTGTGAGCCTCTCAAGCGGAAAGCGGCGGCAAGGGGCAAGAGAGCACCTCACGTGCTGTCCATCGACGGTTGGTTCTGCCAGCTGCTAGAGCTTCCGTACGTTGCCAGTAGCGTTGCGCCGCCCGTTTGCCCCCTCGCTCTCGTGGCTGCACGAACGCCACGCGTAGTGCTTGGTGAGGACGCACAAAGTGAGAGTACGCGCGCCACCACTCGAGATTGGCGAGCAGGTGTGGGGACTGCTGAGCCGTAGCCCAGGTGCGCCGAGCCAGTGCTGCCACGCGCATTTCGGACCGTCAGTGGAGCCCGCTCAATAAAAGCGGTGTTCAGTCGCCCAGTGAAGCCCATCTCGAGGCCTCGCGATCTTGAGAGCGGGATCTGTTCCAAGGCGCATGACATGCGTCACCCGCACCAGCTTGCGCCGCTGGTAGCTTTTCTTCACTTGGCCAGAGATCAGTCCTTCTGCCACTTGCCACCGGAGTATTTTCCGCCCTCGGCGGGCCACCTGGAGCCAGTGTCCAAAATGGGCCGTCAGCGCAGAGAAATAGAGATTGAGCCCGTCACTGGTGAAGAGCGGGAGACAGAAAGGCGGCCAGGATCTGTCGCAGGGAGTGGATGACGCTATGCGCGGCGTCTTGGGTACGGGGGCCCAGATGGAGGACGGGAAGCAGCTTCGTAGTGGGGTCGATGACCAGCCAGAGCCAGAGCACCTGTGTGGCGCAACGGAGTCGGGTGCGCAGCTCGTCTAACTGCAGGTACGGGAGATGGAGGTGGCAGAAGAACCGCTCATGCAGAGTTTGTGCGTGCGAGCCCTCTCGGGAGAGCCAGGTGGTGATGGTCGCCTGCCGGTAGCCCTGCGACGCGTTCAGCTGCGGAAGGATCCAGCCCTTCAGCCAGGGCAGAGAGCACGATTGCGATCTGCTGGGAAGGGGTTTTCAGACGATAGAAAGGCGTGTAGCGCCTGGAAGTGAAGGTGGTGCGGCAGGCCTGACAGCGAAAGGTCTGGATCTTCTCGGCCTGGCCATGTTTGCCATCGCCAACCAGCGCATGAATGGAAGCGTCTGTGATGCCGAAGGACGCGCACTGCTGGTTGGGACAGGCGAAGCCTTCGGTATTCACTCGCTTGGGTGCTCCCCGACGGCTTTTCACCTCGCGCCAGGGGCGCACAGGTGCAGGTGCTAATCCTCCACCCGACGAGGCAGTGGAGGCGAGACGACAGGCGGGGCAATCGTGTGGAGAGCGAGGCTTGAGCAGACGTTGGAACGTCGTGCGCACCCTGGCTGCTGCTCTCGACTGGACAGGACCAGGATGGGGCCAGAAAAGGGCACCAAGCAGCGAAAGACGAGAAGATGAGAAAGAACACGAGTAGAAACACATGTATGTTCATGAAGCATGCTCTTTGCTTGAAATGAGGAGGAGGGACCGTTTCCTTCTGAGAAGGAAGAAGAAGGACTGTCGAGAGGGAAAGTCAAGCCGGTAGGAGAGAAGTCCGAATTATCCACCACCGAGAGGGGCTGTACCCCCCTTGAAAAAATGCAGGAAAGAGTCATCGTACACAACGATGCTGATCGAGAAGGGAGAGGCAGACACAAAGAGACGGGATTGACTCTACTCACTTGACTTCTTTCACCTGCTCTTCATATCTCTCAGGAAAACACGCCTATTACTTCATCTCATGACACGAGATCGCTCTTGGTAAGTATTTTATGTTCTTCTGTCAACTGCGCTCATTTGTTTTTAGGTTGCAATCTATACATTGATAATCATTTCTGCTAAAATACCTGAGCATTAATCAGGACCAATATCTACTACTACCAGAATGATGCAAAGGAAGGGCAGTACGTGAAGAGGGATCTTTACCCCATTTTCATAATTGCTGAGGCCGTCGTACTTTCCTTTTTCATTGGTCTTGATGCAACTTTTTGGGTTTATAGCCTTTTTCTCCTCTATTGGAGTATCATTCAAATAGCAGTCCGCTTTGTCCTCAGACATGATGCCTCTCGCGTGATGTCTATCTTCATTTATTCCGCTATAGCTCTCGCAATAGGGTTATGTATCTTTATCTTTGTCCTTTTCGGAGGGGTTGCGGCTATGGGTTTCTTCATTCTCAACATTAGCATTCCACCTCTACGTGCGCTGTACAAACTCAGTTTTCAGCTACTTCAGCGCTATAAGCACACCAAAAGCGCCTCCCAGCAAGTCGTCCAGGCCACATCCCCAGACTCAGCCGACCGACCTGGGTATCTCAACAATCAAGCCGTTTCTCTACTCGACCGCTACCAGCGCACTGGGGATGTGGCCGATCTGAAGGCAGCTATCAGGAGCATCCAACAAGCCGTCCAGGCCGCTCCCCCAGGTTCACCTAGCCGACCTATGTATCTAGATAATCTGGGCATTGGACTCCGCCATCGCTATAAGCTCGCCAAGGATGTGGCTGACCTGGAAGGGGCCATCGCTGCCTTCCAGCAAGCCGCGCAAACCACTTCCCCAGATTCAGCCGACCGACCTGGGTATCTCAACAATTT
>MNJR01000144.1:0-38783 GCA_001920415.1 Acidobacteria bacterium 13_1_20CM_3_53_8
CGCGGCGAAATTCTTACCGCCGCGAACGTGCTCGCATATCTTGATGCAATCGCTTCGTTCGCAGAAGTCGCGCGTGAGCACAACTATGTGCGTCCCATTGTTTCCGAGCGCGTTGGTCTCAAGATTAAAGATGGCCGTCATCCTGTGCTTGAGAGAATTCTTGCAGAAGATTCTTTCGTCGCAAACGATCTTGAGCTTGGGCTGGATGGTGCGCCGCAGATAGCCCTGATTACAGGCCCGAACATGTCCGGCAAATCAACATATCTGCGACAAGCCGCGTTGATTGTTCTGATGGCGCAGACGGGCTGCTTCGTTCCTGCCAGCGAAGCGCGGCTAGGCGTCTGCGACCGCATTTTTACGCGTATAGGTCTCTACGACCGTTTGGGAAGCGGCGAATCAACTTTCATGACAGAGATGGTCGAGACCGCGCAGATACTTCACAACGCAACCGTGCGCTCGCTGATTCTTCTGGACGAACTTGGGCGCGGCACTTCAACCTACGACGGGCTGGCAGTTGCGCGAGCGGTTCTGGAATACATTCACAATCATCCGGGCGTTCGTTCGCAGACTCTCTTCGCCACGCACTATCATGAGTTGACTGAACTGGAAAACGTCCTGCCGCGTCTAAAGAATTTTCACGTTGAGATAGCAGAAGAGGGAAGCGAGCTTGTCTTTCTTTATCGCATAAGTCCGGGCGGAGCAGAGAAAAGCTACGGCGTATATGCTGCGAAACTCGCTGGCCTGCCTCGCCCTGTGGTTCGCCGCGCGGAAGAGCTTTTGATTCACTACGAAACTCAAGAGAATATTTCTACGAAAGAAACTCCGCGCCAGACTTCGCAATCACCTGAACGTGAATCCAGCATCGTGCGCGAGCTTCTAGCAACCGACATCAATTCGCTTTCACCCGTAGAAGCTCTTATGAAACTCTTCGAGTTGAGAAAGCTCGCAGACGAAGAGGCGCAGCCTAATGTCCGTGTTGCGAAAAGAGCGTAGGTTTGAAGGGATGAGGGATGAAAGAAGGGATGAGGGATGAGGGATGAGGGATGAATAAGAGATAGTGAAAGCGTCAATACGCAACAGGCTCAATTCCTATTCATCCCTCATCCCTCATCCCTTCTCTAGTGGCTCAGTGCTTCCGGGTGTTCTGACATCTCTTCAATGATTTTGCTCTTCGTTCTGCTGATGACGAGCGCGACGCCCGCAAAGATGAGCAGCGTGGCGATGCCCGTTCTACGGTTCCAGGTCTCCTGCAAAATCCAGGGCGCAAGCGCGAAGGCTATTAGAGGTTGAAGATAGATGTAGACGGCTACGGTGCTAGGCTCTACGCGAGCTAGCGCCCATGCGTTAAGGTAATAACAGCCTACGGTCGGCGCTAGGATTATATATGCGACGGCTATCCACGTTCGTGTGCTAGCGTTCTGAAGAGAAGTTTGCGCCATCTCGTAACCGCCAACGGGAACAGTCACGAGTGTTCCGAAGATAAAAATCCACGTGATGACAGTGAGCGCGCCGTATCGCTTCACCAAATCTTTCGAGATTGCTATGTAAGCTCCATAGCAGACAGAGTTGACGAGTAGAAGAAGATTGCCGACGGTCTTCCCGCCCGTGTAATCTGCCCGAAAGGGGTCAACAAGATAGATCACTCCGCACGCGGCCAGCACTATGCCGAGCGCTTTGCGCCACGACATTGTATCGAAGCCAAGAGCTATGCTGATTAAGAGCGCGAAGACAGGAATGGTCGTGCCGATAATTGTGGAGTTGATGACGGTCGAAAGCGAAAGACCTTTGACATAGAGGAACTGGTTGAGGACGACTCCGAGCAGGCTGTAGAGCGCAAGCAGTAAATAGTCTCTACGGCTTTCGATTACCACACGCCCTACTATGCTTTGTAGGAAAAGGAAAGCTATTGCAGCGCCGCCCACGCGGAATGCGACTAATCCAGTGCTTGGCAGAGCGCGCAGAGCAATTTTCCCGACGATAGGCCATGTCCCGAAAAGAATTTGTACGACTATGAGGGCAAGATGAGGGGCAGCGCCACCGCGCCTGAAAGTCACGCCCGGTTTCATAACAAGATGGTCGCGCACAGATTCATGTCAGTACCGCCTGCGGTAGCGGGCGGGTAGTATTTTGATTGCAAGCAAGTCACAAAGCCACTCGACACCCGCCCGCTACCGCAGGCGGTACTGACCGCTCCTTAGTCATAAAATCGCAATCAGACGATAAGATAGAGCGGGTTTTCAAGTATGCGTTTGAATGTTTGCAGAAATCGTGCGCCCGTAGCCCCATCAACAACTCTGTGGTCGCAAGACATAGTGACGCGCATCAACTGTCTCACAACGATTTCGCCGTCACGAACAACCGGCTTAGGCGTCATCGCGCCCACAGCGAGTATGGCGGCTTCGGGCGGGTTGATGACGGCTGTGAATTCGTCAATGCCGAACATGCCAAGGTTGCTGATGGAAAAGGTTGCGCCCGTGTATTCTTCCGGGCGAAGTTTGCGTGAGCGCGCACGCTCGGCCAATTCTCTGACTTCGCCTGCAATCTGGCTTAAAGTCTTGCGCTCGGCGGCGCGCACAATGGGTGTAATCAGGCCGTCTTCGATTGCAACGGCGACGCCTATGTCCGCGCTCTCGTAGTAGCGAACATTTTTATCCTGAAAGGATGCGTTGACCTGCGGATGTTGAATCAACGCGGCAGCCGCGACCTTGATGATTATGTCGTTGATGCTTATCTTCAGTTGCGGGTCAAGCTCGTTGATGCGGCGACGCATCTCTGCGGCCTGATCCATCTCAATCTCTGTCGTGAGGAAGAAATGTGGAACAGGCCCAAGCGATGTAGTCAAACGACGAGCTATAGTCTGGCGCATCTGCGTCATCGTCTCGTCGCGGTAAGCGGATGCGCCCTCGACTTCGGGCTGCTGATATGCTGGCCGTTCTGCTGCGCGCGCAAGCTTCTCAGGTTGCTGATCGCCCGCCTGAATCGCAGCTTCAATATCTCTTTTGATAATCCTGCCGCTTGGGCCGCTGCCCGTTAGCGTGCGCAGATTGATGCCTGCGTCGGCTGCCATCCTGGCCGCGATGGGCGAGACAATAAGACGCCTTGCTTCGCCTGTGGAAACGGAAGAGCCGTTGCCTGATGCTTCACTTGAATCCTGCGCTGGCCTTCTATCCTGAGTTTGCGAATCGGGAGCGCCGCCGCGTTCGCCTCTGAGCGGAGCGCCTTTGATTGTCTCCTGCGTTCTCTCGCCGCCGCGCTCAACTTGGGCCAACTCCTGCTCAGCGCCGTCGCCCCCGGCTTCCGCCTTCTGTTCTATCTTCTCTTTATTCTCGGCTGCTGGCTGCCCCGATCCAGCTTTGGCTTCGAGCGCGGAAATGTCTTCATCAGGCTCTGCGATAATAGCTATCAACTGACCAAGCGGCGCTGTCTCGCCCTCTTTAATCAGAATCTTTCGCAGCACACCAGTGCCTAGCGCCTGCATCTCCATAGTCGCCTTGTCAGTATCAACTTCAGCAATCGGCTCGCCTACTGAAACCTTATCGCCCTCTTTCTTCAGCCAGCGCGCTAACTGCCCCTCCTCCATCGTAGGAGAAAGCTTCGGCATCACAACCTGAGTTGCCATTCTTATGTCCTTTGAAAGTCTGGAGCCAGACTAATTTTGGATTTTAGATTTTGGATTTTAGATTGGAAGAAGCGGAAAGCTCTTAAATCGCAAATCCAAAATCTAAAATCCAAAATCAATCTAAATACGCTACCTCTTTTACAGCGGCGACGATCTTTTCGACGCTGGGGATTGCTTCCCGTTCAAGATTCTTTGCGTAGGGCATGGGCACGTCGGCGGCGGAGACGCGGCGCACGGGCGCGTCCAAAAAGTCGAATGCTCGCTCGGCTATCTCTGCGCTGAGTTCCGCGCCGATGCCGCAGAATGGATGCGACTCTTCGGCTATGACTACGCGGTTAGTCTTCTTAACAGAGTTGATGATTGTCTCTATATCGAGCGGGCGAAGGGTTCGCGGGTCAATTACTTCGCACGATACACCCTGCTTCTCTAATTCCTCGGCGGCCTTGAGCGCAAGCGGGACGGTCAGCGAGCGAGCTATGATGGTGGCGTCCGTGCCCTCGCGCTTTACATCCGCGACACCAAGCGGAATTATGAAATCTTCGTCTTCTGGAACCTCGCCCTTGTTGCCGTACATGCGCTCCTGTTCCATGAAGATAACGGGATTGTCATCGCGTATGGCGCTCTTCAAAAGCCCTTTGGCGTCGGCAGGAGTTGAAGGCATGACTACTTTGAGGCCGGGGAAATGGGCGTACCACGATTCGAGCGCTTGAGAGTGCTGCGACGAAACCTGGAAAGCAGAGCCGTTGGGGCCGCGAAAGACTATAGGAATTTTGAACTGACCGCCGGACATGTAGCGCATCTTCGCGGCGGAGTTAATAATCTGATCAGTAGCAAGGATGCTGAAGTTGAAGGTCATGAACTCAATAACAGGGCGAAGACCGACCATCGCCGCGCCAACGCCTAACCCTGCGAAGCCAAGCTCCGTGATGGGCGAATCAATCACACGCTTGTCTCCAAACTCGTCCAAAAGCCCTTTCGTCACTTTGTAAGCGCCCTGATATTCAGCCACCTCTTCGCCCATCAGGAAGATTGTTTCGTCGCGCTGCATTTCTTCCCTGAGAGCCTGATTGAGCGCCTCGCGCATCGTTATAACTGCCATTCTATAAACTCCGAGTGATGTGAACAGTTTTCAGTTTTTAGTTTTCAGTTTTAAGTAAAAGCCCGCTCGCTCTTCTTCTGAAAACTGAAAACTAAAAACTGAAAACTAATCAGTGTACACGTCCGTATAAAGCTCTTCGGGTGCGGGTTCGGGACTCTCTTCTGCGAAGCGAACTGCGTGCTCGACCTCTTCACGCACGCGCGATTCGATCTCTCCTAAAACCTTGTCGTCCAGAATCCCTTTCTCCATCAAGCTGGAAGTGAACAGCTTGATGGGATCGCGCTCCTGATGCTTTTCAATCTCGGCGCGTGTCCTGTAGTTGCCGGGGTCGGACATAGAGTGACCCATGAAACGATAGGTGCGAACTTCCAGCAGAGTCGGCAGGTTGTTTTTGCGTCCGCGCTCGACAGCACGCGCAACTGCGTCGCGCACGGCCAGAACGTCCATGCCATCAACGAACTCGCCTGCAATGTCGTAGGCGCATGATTTCTGCGAAACGTCCGAGAGCGACATGGCGCGCTCAAGCGATGTGCCCATTCCGTACTGGTTGTTCTCGCAGATGTATATGCAGGGGAGCTTCCACAGTTGAGCCATATTCAATGACTCGTGGAAAGCGCCCTGATTGACCGCAGCCTCGCCGAAGAAGCATAGCGTGACCTGATCCGTCCCCTTGTATTTGGTTGCGAAGGCTATGCCCGTTCCAAGAGGAATCTGCCCGCCTACAATCGCGTGGCCTCCAAGAAAATTTAGATTAACGTCGAAGAGATGCATCGAGCCGCCTTTGCCTGCGGAACAGCCTCCGGCCTTGCCGTAAAGCTCAGCCATGATTTCGTCGGGCGACATCCCTTTAGCCAGCGCATGGCCGTGATCGCGGTAGCTAGTCAGCACGTAATCGTCAGAGCGCAGCGCGGCGATAGCCCCCACAGCGACAGCCTCTTGTCCTATATAGAGATGGCAGAAGCCGCCTATCTTGCCTAGGCTGTAGGATTCAGCCGATTTCTCCTCGAAGCGACGTATGAGGATCATCTGATAGAGAAGGCGCAGAAGCTCGTCGCGCTCCTTTTCGTCAATCTTGCTTTTCTGCTCTTTCTTCTTCTCTTGATGTTGCTCTTGAAGCTCGGCTGTGTCGGCCTCTGGCGTTGCAGTTTCCATGACACTGGTGGAACTGCGCTCTTCAGCCCCCGCCCTTGACTTGCTCGGTGTAGATTGTTTGCTCATCAATTTTTCTCTCGCAACTCTTTTCAGCGCCGACTCCGGCTTACGCCACAGATATAGTGCGGTATAAGCGTGGTTGTCGTTCGGGTGAACGCTCACGCATAGAATGCGTTACAGAGCCGATTGCGATGAGTTGGATTATACGCGAGTCACGCGACGCAGTGCAAAAGCGTATGAAAAAAAGAGGGCGCACACCGGGCGATTTACGCTCTAGATGTGCGCCTGTAAATGTTTCGTAGGCTGGAATTATCTAAAAGTATCGTAGGAGCTTGCGGTCGGCATCGCCGAAAGTTCTGGAAGAACTTTGCGAGTGTGCTTGTCGCGCTGCATATTACGCGCGGCAGCCGTCAAAAGCTCTTCCGTTGTCTCGCCATCTGCTGGGAAGCAGGAGATGCCAATGCTCAACCCCACCTCTGTAGTGCGGCCAGTCCTGACTGTGAATTTGCATGATTGGACTGCCGCGCGGATTCGCTCGGCAACCATGCCAGCCATCACGCTTGAAGCCATAGGCATTATCGCAACGAACTCGTCACCAGCGTAGCGTGTGAGTATGTCCATCTGCCGAAGCTCTTTCTTGATGACGGCGCCAATGTTGGCAAGCATGCGGTCGCCTACAGCGTGGCCGTATGTGTCGTTCACTTTCTTGAAGTCGTCAACGTCCATGCTGATTACTGCCAGAGATTCTTTGTTCAGTCGCTGGCATTCGGCTATGCGTTGTTCGAGCATCATGTAGAAGGCGCGCGAATTTGGAAGGTCTGTGAGCGGGTCTGTCAACGCGCTCTCTTTTGTCTTCTCGAACGTCAGAGCGTTATTGAGCGCAGACGAAGCGTGCTGGCAAACGGATTCTAGAAGGCGAACGTGCTCTGTTGTATAAGAAGTGCGGCCACGCCACGAAACATACGTGTAACTTCATCCGGCACGCCCACCATATCAAGTTCGGGTGAAGCGTTGCACATGGAGCGGGCGTTGGCTATGACCCAGCCCGAAATGCCGTCGCCCACGGTCATGCGCCGCCTCTGAAAAACTTCTTCATGATCGCCCGCGACGTGAACGGGAAATGCCTTCCCGCTCTTGTCGTCAACTATGTAGATGACGCATGTGTCGAACGGAACGATTGCGCGCAGCTTGCTGGCAACGAGTGTCACAGTGTCCTGAAGGTTGAGCGACGAGCCAATGGTTTGAGCTATCTCGTGCAGCGCGAAGACCTCGCGCTGGGCTTCTGTGATTGAACGGAAACCTGCCGTGTCGTCATCAACAGGTGAGCCGAGAATTTCTGAAGCAAGTCCTGCATCCGGCCTGGCTCCCGTTCTATCTTCCAAGGGTTCGCTTGCTACCTGCTCCTGAATGTCCTGAGCGTCAATCAGCTTGTCGAACTTTTCGACGTGTTTGATGAAAAACTCGACAACTCTCGGATCAAAGGAGCTGTTCGCCATCTTGCGCAGAAGCGAGAGTGAATCTTCGCGCGTCATGCCTTTGCGATAGGGGCGGTCGCAGCGCGTTGCGTCGTAGAAATCAACCACAGAGATTATTCGCGCGACGAGCGGGATTGATTCACCTTTCAGACCTTTCGGATAACCTGTCCCGTCCCACTTCTCGTGGTGATAGCGTACTATGTCCTCTACTGGGTAAGGGAAGTTTACACGCTTCAGTATGTCGCCGCCCACGGTCGGGTGAATCTTCATCTTTGCAAACTCAGATTCAGTAAGCTTGCCGGGCTTGTTCAAGATGTATTCTGGAACGGCAAGTTTGCCAATGTCGTGAAGGAGCGCGCCAGCCTGTAACGCCTGCGATTCCGACTTGCTCACGCCCAAGAGCCTTCCCATCTCCGTCGCGTAAATCTGAGTGCGGCGAACGTGCCCGTGCGTGGTCTGGTCCTTAGCATCAATTGCGATGGCTAGCGACTCAATGGTGTTCATGTGAAGCTCTGCCATCTCTTTAAGATGTGTGGCCTTCTCCATCTCGGCTCGCCTTACTTCCTCCACACGTTTTTCGTCGAAACGATAGAGCAGATAGACCAGACTAATTATCAAAAGCCCAACGAAGATGGACGCGATGCTTCCGTCGTGAATTGCAGAGTAGAAGAGCGCAGCCGAAGCAGCGCCGCCTAGCTGTGTGAGAGAAGTCCAGATAAGGCTGTCACGGGAAAGGGCTATACTGGTTTTGCCCTCTTCAAAGGCTATGTAAGCTGCGGTCGCAATCGTGCTCAGAAAATATTGAACGAGCGCCAGAACACAAAGCGGCACAAGAAGCATTCCCAAAGATAGCTTCTGTTCATTGCCGTCGGCGGCGTGGGTGGCTAGAAGGTCTACGATCAAACTGTAAAAGAAGGCTGCAACTGCTGTTGAGATAATTGCAGAGCCGGTCGTGAAAACGGTAATTCTACGCTCTGGGTTCTGGCAGGATGAGATAAACCCTATGGCTCCGGCCAGAACAATCGCTGGCCCTAAGCTATCGGCAGGAGCTATGGCGTAGAGCATGACGGCCAGGAAGATGAAAGTGTCCGCGACCGATTTATTACTCTGGCTGTTTCCATCCGCTTTTATAACAGGGACGGTCAAGCGGCTAGCCGCCAAGGTCAGCAGCAGCATGAAAGCCCACGGCGCTAAACCCGTCCATCCCAGTATAGGGAGTTTGAGAAGCGAGAAGATGGAGAAAACGAAGAGCAGAGCAGCAACAACGGAGACGCTTGCTAGCAGGGCTAGACTCTTCCAATTACCTTTTGGCATGTTGATTCCTCTTGGCGTGACTGGAACTGCAAAGGAAGCAAAGAGCTTTAATAAAAATGAGGCATTCGGATGGTTAAAGAACTAACTCTCAGAAACCCGTGTTAAAGAAATCCAAGCGGATGCAAACGAAGTTTTACATCCAACTGAAAAATAGCTTTTTTTGCAGTCGAAGTCAAGCCTTTTTATTTATATAGAAGAGTTTAAGGCGTTCCTGCGGGTTCACGCTTCATAGAGGAGATGGGTGACTGGCAGTAGGAATTCTGTAACTATTTTAATAGAGATTTGTTCTTATGAACGGAAGTCTGGGTCATGCCGCTCCTATTTTGCTGTTTGGATTAAGAAGAGGGTTAGGGTGGCTCAGGCGCAGCAGGCGCGCAAGTATTTGAACCGTCTGAGGCTAGGAATCCGATGCTGGCGAAAAAGATTAATCGCTAGGCTTCAATTATTTGAAATTTTTCGTTTATTTCCAGCAATTCTAGTGCTACACTGCGCGCCGCAAGATTTATGTTCTTATTTGAGCGGTCGAATCGGTCGTTGCGATCTCTTCAAATGAAGTTTTGAAAGGAATCGCACGAGCAGCCCGCCCAGAGTGATCCGCAGGGTGCGACTCCTTCAGCTAGGAGAGGGAAAGGGGCGCTTTGAAAAGTTCTTAGCTTCGGAGGCGAGGCTCACTCGGAGAGCGTCGTCCTCGAACGTTTTTGAATCTACCTCACGCTGCCGTCCTTTAGCAGATTAGACGCCACTGGAGGCCGGGACAGTGTGGTTCGACATTAACCGAGCGTGCGCAGGTTGTCTTTAAAAAAAAATTAGGTAAGATACACGCGCAGCTCTTAACAATTTAACCTTTGGGTTACAGGAGAAAACTCGATGCGAAAAATCTTAGCGCTTATTGCCTTGCTTGCCGTCGCGGCTTTTTGGACGGGATGCTCGACAACGGAAAACGCAAATAATGCGAACATGGGCGGGACGACGAACACCAGCACAACGACGGGTAACACCACAACAACGACAACCACGACGACCAACACAACGACCGGTCAGTCCGGCAATACCGGCATGGGGGCCAACGCTGGCAACACCCACATGGGCAACACCGGGGCTGGCAATACACACACGGGCAACACTGGGGCGGCCAACACCCACGCGGGCAACACCGCTGCGGGTAACACGCACAACCGTAACTGATGCAGCTTCGTTGCTGATTACTTGACAGAGGCGCGTTGAAATACTCAGCGCGCCTTTCGTTTTGCACGCTTCTTGAAGCCCGTACGCCGCAGACGAGAAATAGTAGATCGTTGTGTCTAGAGTTGAAGAAAAACCGGACTATCGCTTTATCACGCGAGAGGCTGAAGCGGTTGTTGCTGTAAAGAGTCTTGAGAGCGAACAGATAATAGGGCTGGATACGGAGACATACTGGGAGCCGCGCGAGAGCCATTCCTATGTATCGCTCGTACAGATAGCGCCGCGAGAGGGTGAAGTTCTGGTCTTCGATCTTCTTGAGCTTGATGCCGAATTGCTGCGTCCGCTAGTAGATTCGCCGTCAATCACGATGGCTGCTCACAACGCGCGTTTCGATGAAGCTATGCTGGCCGGAACAGGTCTCAAGCCCATCGCTTTCGTTGATACTTTGCGTCTAGCTCGCTCGGCTCTGCGTCTACCTTCTTACAGTCTGGCAGGAGTCTCAGCGCATCTTTTCGGGATTGAGTTGGACAAGAGCTATCAGAAATCGAACTGGCGTCGCCGCCCTCTGACGAAAGGCCAACTCGATTACGCAGCTCTGGACGCACACATTGCTCTTCACGTCTATGAAGAGCTGACGGCGATTCTAAACGAGAGAGGGAAACTGGACGCAGCGCTTCGCAGCGCGACGCTCGTTCCTGCTACAGAAAAAAGTGATGAAGCAAGGCCACGTCGTCGCCGCGCTCCAGCTATTCCTCTCAGACCTCTGACGGATGATGAGAAGCAGGTCGTAAAAGCTCTGAAGAGATGGAGATTTGAAAAAGCGCAGGCCGAGCACCTGCCCGCGTACATGATCTGCCCTGACAGAACGCTTGAGCACCTCGCAATAGAGATGCCGCGTGAGTTAGAGGCGCTTCTAGCTATCAACGGTCTGGGGCCGTCCCGTGTAGAGCGTTATGGAAGAGAAATATTAGAAGCATTAAATCAATTTATGAAAAATCGCCAAGTTTGAATCTGCTAGGCTAAGAAGCTATTTCAAAACCTCTTAGCGAGCTTATCTCTTATCTTTGCTTCAGAGAGCGTGAACCCTCAATTATCATCAATCTTGAGCTTAGAGAAAATTGCATGTTCTCGCAAAGGCGCAAAGGGAAATGCTTAAGCTCGCAAAGAGGATTTTGAAATAAGCTTAAAGTTTCAACTAATCAGGCTCGTGTTAGAGTTGCTGGGATAGCTCTTCGCGCGTCGTCACGGGCTGATTGCAAGCGTAGTGCTGGCAAACGTAAGCGGTCGGGCGAGAGTTTATCATCACGCGGTCGCGCAAGAGCGGCACAAGCTGAGAGATTTTATCACCAGCCTCTTCAGCCATTACGACAACCTTGTTGGGAAGATAGCGACCCCAGACCTCCAGCCTCAACTCCCTAGTCTCTTCAGCATCATACGAGCCTATCAAGACGATTTCTTTGGGCGTCGAAAGATAAAAATCCAACGCGCAGAGAAGTCTGCCAAAGGCCGAGGGGTGACGTTTCACAGTATCAGCCAGGAGGCGGAAGATTGTTACAGCCCTGCGGCTGTAATCTTCGTCACCTGACAGCGTAGCAAGACGAAGCAGCACGTCTGCTGCGACCGAATTGCCGGATGGCGTGGCGTTGTCGAAATAATCTTTCGTGCGCACGATCAACTCTTCGTGGCTCTTTCCGGTGTAATAGAAACCGCCTTCCTCCTCGTCCCAGAACTCTTCAATCATCTTGTTTGTGATTGATAGCGCTTCAGTGAGCCAAAGCAAATCACCTGTGGTTTCGTAAAGAGTAATAAGACCATCGGCGAAAAAAGCGTAATCTTCAAGATAGCCGTTCAACTTCGCCTGCCCATCTTTGTAGCTGCGAAGCAATAGACTATCTCTGCGTAAATTATCTAAAACGAAACGTGCATTGTTTTCTGCGACGCTTCTGTAATCATCGCGCTCTAGAACGGCTGCGGCTTCAGCGAAGCTCGCGAGCATCAACCCATTCCACGCCGTTAGAATTTTTTCGTCTCGACCCGGCTTGATGCGCTTCTCTCTAGCGGTAAAAAGCTTGCGCCGACCTCTTTCCAACGCAGCGGATAAAAGTTCGACCGAAACATTCAAAGAACTCGCAACTGCTTCAGGGCTTCTGCGTACATTCAGAATATTCTTTCCTTCAAAGTTTCCTCCCTCCGAAACGTCATAGTAAGCAGAAAAGAGTCGCGCGTCCTCTTCGCCCAAAATCTCTTTTATCTCATCCAGAGACCATAGAAAGAATTTCCCCTCGTGGCCTTCCGAGTCTGCGTCCTGCGTAGAGTAAAAGCCGCCGCCCGCGTCTGTCATCTCGCGCCGTACGTAATCAAGTGTTTCTTCAACCACGCGCCTGTAAAAATCATCTTTCGTTAGTTGGTACAGGTGCAGGTAGAGTTGCGAGAGAAGCGCGTTATCGTAAAGCATCTTCTCGAAGTGAGGCACTAGCCAGCGCGCGTCCGTAGAGTAGCGATGAAAGCCGCCGCCAAGTTGATCGTACACACCGCCTTCAGCCATTCGTCTGCACGTGTGCTCAACCATACTTAAAGCCTGTTCATTGCGAGTCCTGTAGAAAGTTCGCAGCAGAAACTCCATGTTCATCGGCGCAGGAAATTTTGGCGCGCCGCCGAATCCACCGTTCGTCGCGTCGTAACTTCGCGCGATACCACGAAACGCCGCGTCGAGCAGATCAAATGAGAGACTGGAAGAAGATTCCTGCACCAGACCCATGCGGCGAAGTTCGCCCAGCATTGACACAGCCGTTTGAGTCACTTCATCTGGGCGCTCTCTGTAAGCTTCGGCAATCGCAGTCAGTATGCGCGGGAAGCCCGGCATGTTGTAGCGATCTTCTGGCGGGTAATAAGTCCCGCCGTAGAACGGCACTCCTTCGGGCGTGAGAAAGACAGTCATAGGCCAGCCGCCGTGCCCTGTCATCATCTGAACTGCGTTCATGTAAATCTGGTCAAGGTCTGGACGCTCCTCGCGGTCAACTTTGATGCTGACGAAATTCTCGTTCATCGCGCGCGCGATCTCTTCATTCTCAAACGACTCGTGCTCCATTACGTGGCACCAATGACACGCGCTGTAACCGATACTAAGAAGAATTGGCTTATCTTCCTGACGTGCCTTAGCGAACGCTTCTTCACCCCACGCATACCAGTCAACGGGATTGCGCGCGTGCTGCAAAAGGTAAGGGCTGGTTTCATTAATCAGGCGGTTTGTAAACTTCTGTTCAGTCATTTTATCCCAGACTCAAATGTAAGATTCCTACAGAACCTCTTTGCGAGCTTATCTCTTATCTTTGCGCCTTTGCGTGAACCATCAATTCTCTTATCACTTAAGATTGATGCTAATTGATGGTTCACGCAAAGGCGCAAAGGGAAATGCTTAAGCCCGCTAAGGGTTGAACTGTTGTCCCAAATTGCCTCTAAATAATTTACTGCATTTTAACCTGTAATCGCACCGAAACCTAATGGCAATAAGAGGGACTGATTGCGATTGCGCTTGGCCGCCAGCGCGTTTCGACTAACTCGATTCTCATCTGTTATACTTTCTGACTGAATACTCATTCATTTTTCATACTTTCAGAGTTCTACTATTTTTGTTGAGGGAGCTTAATAGCTGTGGAGCGGGAAACTTTAGAGATGGATGTCGTTTTCGTCGGTGCTGGGCCTGCTAATTTGGGCGGTGCGCTTCATCTGGCGCGGCTTGTGCGCGAGCACGACGAAGCAATAGCAGAGGGAAAAAAAGAAGGCAAACCGCTCGGCTCGATAGAGATTGCGGTGATTGAAAAGGGCGCGACAGTAGGCGCTCACATTCTATCGGGCGCAGTGATGGACCCGCGTGCATTGCGCGAGTTGATGCCTGATTTCGAGGCTCAGGGCGCTCCGCTAGAATCTCCTGTTAAGGAAGATTACTTTCTGTATTTAACGGAAAAGCGTGCGATACGTTCGCCCATTACTCCGCCGCCACTGAAGAATCACGGCTACTTCATAGTTTCCCTAAATCGTTTGACCGCATGGTTAGGTGAAAAATGTGAAGAGGCTGGAGTGAACATTTTCCCAGAATTCCCCGGCGCTGAGATGCTTTACGACGAAGAGGATCGCGTCGTTGGAGTGCGCACAGGCGACAAGGGAATTGACAAGGAGGGGAAACGTAAATCCAACTTTGAACCGGGCGTTGATCTAAGGGCGAAGGTCACTGTGCTGGGTGAAGGCCCACGTGGCTCTCTCGTCAAACAGCTTTCGCAAAGATTAAATCTGAATGAAGGACGCGAGCCGCAGGTTTATAGTCTGGGCATAAAGGAGCTTTGGGAGTTGCCGGATGATCGTTACCATACAGGGCGTGTGACGCATACGCTAGGGTATCCATCGGACGCGCAGACATACGGCGGCGGGTGGATTTACGGTATGCAGAATCGCATCATCAACATAGGCTACGTCACAGGTCTGGACTACGGCGATCCTTTGCTAGACCCGCACGCAGAGTTTCAAAAATTCAAACAGCACCCGTTTGTTGCGCGCCTTCTTGAAGGTGGAAAGATGATTCGCTACGGCGCAAAGACAATCGTTGCGGGCGGCCTTCATGCCATGCCGCAGATTTATGCAGACGGCGTGCTGCTTGTGGGCGACTGCGCTGGCTTCTTAAACTCGCAACGCTTGAAAGGCATACACACAGCCATCAAGAGCGGAATGCTTGCTGCCGAAACAATCTTTGAAGCTCTTCTTGCCAACGATTTCTCGAAGAATCAATTGAAGCTTTACGAGCAATTAGTCGGTGAAAGCTGGATCATGACGGAGTTGCGAAAGGTTAGAAATTTTCACGCAGCATTTCGTCACGGGCGCTGGCTAGGGCTTGCGAACGCCGGACTACAGTTTCTGACGGGCGGGCGCGCTTGGGGAATCTTCGACCGCGCGAGCGCAGAGCCTGGGCATGAGGCTATGCGTAAACTTTCAACCTATGGCTATCACGGCGATCAGATTGAGCAGCGCTATAATGGACTACGCTTTGATGGCAAGCTGACATTCAACAAGCTCACGGACGTTTACCACGCATCGGTCAAGCACGACGAAGATCAGCCAGCGCATCTACACGTGCTCGACACTAACATCTGTTCTACACGATGCGCGGAAGAATATGGCAACCCTTGCCAGCGATTCTGCCCGGCTGCCGTTTACGAGATGGTCGAAGATGGGAACAAAGGTCGCCGCCGACTTCAAATAAATTTCTCCAATTGCGTGCACTGCAAGACCTGCGACATCATGGATCCATACCAGATAATCAACTGGGTCACACCCGAAGGCGGCGGCGGGCCTGATTACAAAGGAATGTGAAAGCAGTGACGAGCAAGAAAGAATTTTTAATCTTTAATTTATATTGTTTTCAGTTTACAGACGTAAGCTGATTGCTTTTATCTGTAAACTGAAAACAATATGAATGAAAAATTAAAAGTGATGCTTGCTCGTCACTTATCACTGTTTTTATGAAGCTTGCTGCTGATGCGCATGCGAAGATAGAAGCTTTTCATAGAAGCTATAGCAAGGATGGCGCGCTCAGGTTGCCTCCGGTTTACGTTTATGAAGGAAACTTTTCGCGATGGCTGACACATACCTTCGCCATTAACGCTATCACGTTTGGAAGGCGCGTGTTCGTGAATCCCGATCTCATAGAAAAGGATGAGGGCGGGCGCTTTCTAGCGCCTGCATGGCTCATCGCTCACGAGACGACGCACGTACTGCAATACGAGCGTGCGGGGTTCGTGGGATTTCTGATTAAATACCTTTTGGACTATTTGCGCGCGCTCAGAGAGTTAAATTGGAAACTGGACAAAGCAACGCGCATGCGCGCCTACCATGCAATCAGAATGGAACAGGAAGCGCTCGCAGCCGAAAACGCTTTTCGTCATTGGAAAGATGATGTAGGGAGCGCGACAACCTAAATCAAGGCAAAAGTAAAAAGGTAAAAGGAAAAAGTTAGGAAGGGATTCAACCTTCTTCACTTTTGCCTTTTACCTTTTTACTTTTGCCTTTACTGGTTCGCCTCTTCGCTATCAATCGTGAAGGGAACTTTGCCGCGCATGACTTCTTCTAGCGCTATGCGCGTAGGCTTATGTTTTTGCGGGTCTGAGTCCACGCGCGGGTGAGCGCCGCGCTGAATCTGCTTGCTGCGCTTGGCCGCGACGATTATCAAACGATATTTTGAATCAAACGTTTGTTGGGTTTGTTCCATCTCTTCTGTTTCGGTAGTGTTCGCAGCCGCTTCTGCCGGTTTAGCCATATATTTTTGCGACCCTCCGTTCTGAAAATTCTTTATGAATGCTTCGTCGGCCTAATCAGACCATTTCGTCTCTCTAGTCTTCAGCAAAACTAGCTGAAGGTGGCAAGCACGCCAATGGCCGCGCGCTCCTGTCGCTCGCGCCGCGCACGCTCCGCGTAAATTATGGAAGCCAGTTGAGCAGCAGCGCGGTCTGCATCGTCGTTGATGATGACGTAGCTGAACTCGCTGTAATGTTCTACCTCTGCTCGCGCGTTACGCAAACGAAGCGCTAGGTCTTCCAAATCTTCTGTCCCTCTAGCAATCAGTCTCTCTCTCAACACCTCGAACGACGGCGGGAGGATGAAGACCGTAACGGACGAAGGAGCTATGCTGCGCACGCTCTCTGCGCCCTGAACGTCAATCTCAAGAATGATGTCGCGCCCTTCGCTAAGATCGCGCTCGACCTGCGAGCAAGAGGTTCCGTAAAAGTGGCCGTGCACGGGCGCCCATTCCAGAAACTCGCCCTCGCTTTCCATAGCCTTGAAAACATCCAGCGAAACGAAAAAATAGTCGCGCCCATTTATTTCACCCTCGCGCGGCTCGCGCGTGGTGTAAGAGACAGAATAGCCAAGGTCAGGCACTGTTTTCAACACGCGGCGAATGAGCGTTCCCTTGCCGCCGCCCGATGGCGAGCTTACGACCAAGAGCATTCCGCGCCCGCCAGTCGCCCCTACGCAAGCTGCGCTCAAAACAGTATCGCCCGCATCATTCGACATTCTGCACTTGCTCCCTGAGCTTTTCGACAGCCGTCTTTATGGTCAGCGCAGCCTCTTTTATTGCCATGTCGGAAGATTTAGAGAGCACAGTGTTGGCTTCGCGGTTCAACTCCTGTAGAAGAAAATCGAGTCGCTTGCCCGTTTCGCCTTCGCTCTCAATTGCTTCTGCGAACTGCGTGATGTGGCTGCGAAGACGCGCAATCTCTTCCGTGATGTCGCTGCGCTCGGCCAGATAAGCAACTTCCTGCGCAAGCCTCCCTTGATCCAGTTCGATGTTCATGCCGTCGCGCACCAGAAGTTCGGAAACTCTTCTTTGAATTCGAGCGCGATAGATGTCAACAAGATCGCTCGCGGCAGCTTCGATTATCGGCACCATACGCGAGATTTCATCAAGGCGCGTTCGCATCTCGACCTTGAGCGCAATGCCTTCGCGCTCGCGCATACGTTCCAGATCGTCCAGCGCTTCGTCTATGGCGCGCTCTATGCCGCCTATCATCTCGTCGTTCATGCCGTCGCGGACTGGCTGCATAGCGCCCGGAAGACGTGCCAGCACACTGATGTCCACCTCGCCCGTCAAATCGAACTCGTGTTTCAGAGCGCGCATGGCAGAGAGGTATCCGGCGATGAGCGGACGGTTAAGCTCGTAAGAGACTTCACCAGTCCGCTCGAAAGTGATGTTCACATCAACGCGACCGCGCGAAAGACGCGAGCCTATGCGACGCTTTATCAGAGCTTCGAGCGAAGCTATCTCTCCGCCCGTGCGCAGGTGAACGTCAAGAAATCTGTTGTTCACGGTCTTCAGGTCAACTCCGACGGAATAATTCTCTCCCGTCGCAGCGCCTCGACCGAATCCTGTCATTGATTTCATTGGTGGTAAATGGTGAATGGTAAATGGTGAATGGTAAATGGTGAATAGAGAAAGCTTTTCCATTTACCATTTACTATTTACCATTCACCACAAATTCCTCCTCTTCGTCTGCGAACTGTAGTTTGTAAAGACGCTTGTATTGGCCGCCGCGCGCGAGCAACTCTGCATGCTTGCCTGTTTCAATGATACGGCCTCGCTCCATTACGACGATTGTGTCTGCGCGCCGCACGGTCGAAAGACGATGGGCGATTACGATTGTCGTGCGGTCGCGCATTAGATTATCTAACGCTCGTTGCACCAGCCGCTCGGATTCAGTGTCGAGCGAGGACGTGGCTTCGTCCAGAATCAATACGGGGGCGTCCGTCAAAACCGCGCGCGCAATTGCCAGACGCTGGCGTTGTCCGCCGGAAAGAAAGATGCCGCGCTCTCCTACAATCGTGTCGTAACCCGAAGGAAGCTCTTTAATAAAATTGTGAGCGAAGGCTATGCGCGCGGCTTCCTCTACCTCTCTGTCTGTAGCACGGGGTCGTCCGTAAGAGATGTTGTGACGAACCGTGTCGTTGAAAAGAATTGTCTCCTGCGTAACCAGCGCGATATGTTTCCTCAGGCTCGATATACTTGCATCGCGCAAGTTAACTCCATCCCAGAGCACGCATCCATCGGAAGGATCGTGAAAGCGCGGGATGAGTTTCGTCAATGTGGATTTGCCGCCGCCCGATTCGCCTACGAGCGCAAAGACCGATCCGGCTGGTATGTGCAGACTGACCTCGCGCAGAACCACCTTCGATTCGTTATGATAACCGAAAGAAACGTCGCGCAACTCGATTGCTTCTCTCAATGGCTCGACCTCTATGGCGTTCGGCTTTTCAGGAATCTCAGCGTGCTCGTCCATCACCTCCCAGACGTGGCGCACAGCGGCCAGCGCCTGCTCCATGCTGTTTTGCAGGCGCGAGAGTTTGCGCATAGGGTCGTAGCTTCTGAACAGGAAAAAGATGAAGGTTAGAAACTGCGCGGCGTTCATGCGCCCGGCTTCTATCTCACGCTGGCCGAAGAAGAGAAGCGCGACGACGGCCACGACGCCTATCATCTCTATGGTCGGTGGAGCGAAGCCCGCTATGCGCGACGAGCGAAGATTAGCGCGCATGATTTCGCGCGCGACCGCTATGAATCTCTTCTGCTCTCTACCTTCGGCGCGATAAGCTTTAACAATGTTCTGGTTGGCTAGCGCTTCCTGCGCAGTGTCCGTCAAACGCTTATTGCCCTCGAATGATTCGCGCGAAAGATTGCGAAGCGCCGTGCCGAAGCGCGCCGTGAGAAAAGCAATTATCGGCGCGATTGTCAGAGAGCCAAGTGTGAGCCGCCAGTTGTAATAGAATGAAGCCGCTAGAAAACCTATCAGCGTAAAACTTTCGCGCAAGATGTCGCGCAAAGTGTTCGAGACGGCCAATTCAATCGCGGCTGCGCTGGAAACAAGACGCGAGACAAGATAATTGGAACGATGGCGCTCGAAGAAGCTGGCGGATTGCGAGAGCACATGATGATAAAGTTCTTGCCTGAGATTAAGGACGGACGACTGACCGACAATCGCCATCAGGTAAGTTGAAAAATATTCGGCCACGCCTTTCACCAGCGTAAAAAGCAGCAGCATGATGGCAATGTTGCGCCATGCGGCGAGGCCGGAATCGGGAATAAAACGTTGAAGGCCGAAAAGCGTTGGCGTGCGTTTGCCCGAACCTTGAGCGAAAGCCTGATCGAAGATTGGAACGATGAGCGCGCCGATTGCGCTTTCCAGCACGCCGACGACGACCATGGCGATTGTCGCCAGCAAGAAGGTCAACCAGTGCGGCTTGAGGTATTTAAATAGTCGCCGAAGATCGCGCATCGTTTAAGAGCGTGCGTTTGATTCTCTTTCTTGTAGGTAGGAGTAAACCGACGCTCGGTCATCGGTAAATCAAAACTATACTTAGCACTGCGCGCGCGCGTCAAGGCGAAGAAGAAGAAAGTAAAAAGGCAAAAGGTAAAAGGCAAAAGGAAGGCTGAAACCACTTTTAATAAAAAGATTGGCTTCCCCTAACTTTTGCCTTTTGCCTTTTACCTTTTGCCTTCTTCGCCCGTGTCCCCGCGTCTTTTCTTCATCATTGCTCTTCATCTGCGCTATAATCAGGCGCGCCATAAAACTCTGGGACATGGGGTCTGAAATCGCCTTGGATCAACATACAGCGACTAAACAGAAGAGCGGGGGGCGTCTTCTAATCGTAGATGACGAGGTGGAGTTGCGCCTTCTTCTTGCAGAATACTTTCGCCGACTCGGATTTGAAGTTGAAGAGAAGGAGAACGCCGAAGCAGCAATCGAAGCCGTCTCTACGCGCCACTTCGATTGTTTCATCTTCGACGTTTCTATGCCGGGCATGACTGGCTTCGATCTGCTCAGGCGCATACGCGAGCGCGGAATACAGACTCCGACGCTATTCTTGACCGCGCACGACACCATTGATGATAAAGTCTCTGGCTTTGAAGCGGGCGCGGACGATTATCTTGCGAAGCCTTTCAGCCCGCGCGAGCTTGAACTCAGAGTCGAAGCATTGATGAAGCGCGGCGGGACTGCCCCGCAGAAGTCTTCGGATGACGAAGAGAAGATAGAGGTTGGCGACCTTGTGGTTGACAAGCGAAGGCATGAAGTGTCGCGCGCAGGGGAACGTATAGAATTGACGCCGCTAGAATTTCAGATTCTGGAATTGCTCGCGTCCGAACCCGGTCGCGCCTGGTCGCGCAACGCGCTTCTTGATCGCGTGTGGAGCACGGATTATGAAGGCTACCAGCGCAACATTGATCCGCACATCAACAGGCTCAGAAAGAAGTTGGAAGTTGACCCGAAAAATCCACGCTACGTTCTGACGGTTCGCGGCGTCGGCTACAAACTGAACGAAGCGCCATAAAATTTTTCTCAAACGTTCTTTCTGTTCACTATTCGTAGAAGCATGAAGGGCGTTTGAAATCTCTTGAATCCTATGCCCAACTCTCGCCCCCTGAAAAAGATTTTACTCTCATTCCTTGTAGCACTCTCTCTTCTATTATTTGTGGGCGACGCGCGCGCACAGCGAAGACCGAATGCCAGACCCGCGCCCCAGCCAACGCCGCAGGCTTCTGTGACTGCGAAGATAAGGCTGCGCTGGAGCGGACGCACGGACATTCCGCGCTATCGTGTTCAGGTTGCGCGCGACGCACAGTTTGCAGACATAGCGGTTGACAACGTTGTCGTCGGCAGGGAAGTGGTCGTGACAGACCTCGCGCCCGGGCGCTACTTCTGGCGCGTTGCGCCCGCAGCGCAAGAGACTGGAAGTTTCTCTGAGGCAAAACCAATTCAGGTTGAAACCGGCGTAGTGAACGAATCTACAATCAGCACGCCTCAGCAAACTGCGACTACGCGTGTAGTAAGTTCAGCAGGTTGGCGAACAACTACTGGATATGTCCAAAAACCTCTGGCGGCTCACCTGCGCTCTGCTACAAGTTATGATTTCGTAGGCGTGAATTCCGACGGAATGGTCTTCGCGCTGGACGCAAGCAGCGGGATGGCTCTGTGGACTGCGCGCTTTCGCCCCAACGCTCGAAGAGGTGAGCAGACGGGAAACGGTGGTGCTCAACCGTTCACGCCTGTGATATTCAATTCAGCGCAAGGGCTGGCGAATGTTCTAGTCGCTTTCGACGCAGGCGTGCGCGCACTGGAAGGGGCTACGGGGCGAGAGCTATGGCGCGTGCAGCTTGAAGAAGAGGCTACTAGCGGCGTCGCTGCGGATTTCGGCCAGCAGACGGCTAGAGAACTTGTTGTCATCGCGGGCGGCGGAAAGACTATGCTTCTCATCAATCCTGAGAGCGGGCAGATTATAAACAGAACAAAGGTCGGCTCGAATGTTATAGGCTCGCCCGTTCCTTTCGTTTATAAGAACGTGCGAGGGCTGGCTCTGGCTCTTAAAGATGGAACTCTTCAAGTGCGCGCAGAAGATGGCAGCCTCTCTGTCGAAACGAAAATAAATACAAAGTTCACGACCGCGCCTGTCTTCGTGCAGGGGCCTTACGTTGCGATGATTCTCGTTGGGATGGAAAAAGGGTTGATTGCATTCGATGTATCAGACCTGCATCCTCTGGGAAAGATTGATTTCTCGCGCGACGGGCCGCGCGGTACTCTCACTGTATCGGATTTGGACGGAGATGGCGCGCCGGAAGTCATAGCAGTCACAGATAGCGGGCGAGTCGTAGCCATAAGCACTATCACAGGGCAAACAACATGGGTCGCAGAGGGCGCGACCGACGCGGATTCCGCAGCCTTAGCAGACCTTGACGGCGACGGTGTTCAGGATGTGCTGGTCGCAGCTAGAACGAAATTCGCGCTAGGATTCTCAGGCCGCGACGGAAAGCTTCTGTGGGCTGCCGACGAAGAGAGTCCGCGCGCAACGAGCGTTCAGCCGACGGCGCGCTCGCTTGTTATTGCTAAGACAGGAAACTCTTCATTCCTGGTCGGCAGCGATGCGACCAGCACAGGATTGCGCGCAATAGAACTGCCCAGACTTGGACAAAGAGCCGCAAGCCAATAGCTTTATACAGAAATTCTCTCGCGGACGCTTACGGCGTTTCTATCCTTCTTAATCGTTAATGAAAGAGTCGAGCTAGAAAATTATGGGAATGTGGATAATCGCGGGCGCGCTCTTTCTTGTCTGGTTAATAGGCGTGCTCACAGGGCGCGGCGGCTTCATACACATCCTGCTTCTCTGCGCACTCACTGTCGCCATAGTTCAATTCGTAGCAGACCGCAGAGCCGCACGCGGCTGAATCTTTTGTTAACCAATCTAGAGCGAATTACGATTGCATGTACAGGTCAGTACCGCCTGCTTAAGCTGGGCGGGTCTGTTAGCAAAGTCAAAAGTAAAAAGGTAAAAGTAAAAAGTGAGAAGAAGCCAATCTTTTTATTTTCCTTTTGCCTTTTTACTTTTGACTTCTTCACCCGCCCGCTACCGCAGGCGGTACTGACTGTGCTGCTCCCGTACACTGATCTGTAATTCGCTCTAAGGAGACTTTATGGCAAATTCCAAATCGCAGCGTGAAGCAGAGGTCTGGATTCGTGAGCAGTGGTTGCCAGATGAATTCGGACAGCCATTCCTGAAGAAGAAGCTGCAACTGCGTTCAGGAGGTAAATTCGAGTTTGATGGGGTTAGTCAGGACGAACGTATAGCGGTTTCTATCTCTACAAACTGCGGTATCAGGAGCAGCGGCAAGAAGGCGACGCCTAAGCTGCACAAGATACGATCCGATGCTCTGTTCCTTCTTCTTCTGGACAATGTAGAGCGTCGTGTCATTGTCTTCTCCGACCGCTATATGTTCGATTTGTGCGAAGCAGAAATTAAGAATGGACGTTTTCCCATTGAAGTTGAAATAAAGCTCGCGTCGCTGCCCGCCGAGTTAGAGAGCGCCTTGGTGCAAGCACGCTGTATCGCGGCGCAAGAGGTATCTCCGACTGGGAATTTTCGTGGTTAATACTTTAAGGTCTGCCTAGGATGTTTCGTATCTGTCGTTCGCCTTCATTGGCTATGCGGCGAACATCGTTGTTGGTGTTCCGGTTTGGCTTGCCGCTATTGAGTGCCGTTGCTCTGTTCGTATTCTTGGCGCTCTTAGTTGAATGCTCGCCCGTTTGAGTGTCCGAAGTCGTGTTTGCGTTTCGGCCTCTGGGATTCTGCAACACTGCGTTGGCAGTTGATTCGACGACCGAAGCGATGTTCGTATTCTGCGGCGTCGTTATCGCCGAGCGGTTCGAGTTGTTGCTGTTATTTGAATTCGATCCCTTGCTGGAACAACCGGTTGCCAGACAGGAGATTGATATGATTAGTGCTATAACGAATGCGTGACGTATTTGCATTGGGGCTTCTCCTCTTAAGCTGTAGAAATAATAAGAGCACATCCAAAACCACCTTTGCGAGCTTTGCTCTTTTCTTTGCGCCTTTGCGAGAAACAGCAATTCTCTTAACACTCAAGGCTCATGTGAATTGATGGTTCACGCAAAGGCGCAAAGTAAAATGCTTAAGCTCGCTAAGGGTTGAGCAATTGCCATAGGTGTTGAAATAGCTGCTGCGACCTGCACAGTAATAGGCGAAGTCTTAATGGAAATCAAGAGGAATAGATAGATTTTTCTCGTGGTTGACATTCGCTCGCTATGGTTCACGCTCCGTAAAGCTGTAAAATTTAACGCTGAAGGCTTGATTATCCTGTTAACCTTCGGCAACATTTGTCTTCGATGCTGGCATCAATAGAAGCGTCGGAGATTGAAAAAGCGCTTTTCGCCCTAAAACTCTCCCGTCTCTTTTCGTTAATGACAATTCAGAAGGAGCTATCGTATGCGTAACCGACTCCGCTCCCCTCTCTCTTACACGCGCTTATCCAGCGCAATCTTTACAGTTCTCTTTCTTGCAATCGTGGCCGCAGCGCAGAGCGATGTTCCGCGCCAGACCATAGCCGTCACGTACCCGCTTGATGAAACGGTGGTCGTAAAATTTCGCGGCACGACTCGTCTGCCACGCCTTTCCGGGACGGCCAAGATTAGAAGAGCCGGGAGGCGTGGGACGCGCGTTGAGTTGAGCGTAGATAATCTGCCGCGCGCATCCGAACTCGGCGGCGTTTACACGACCTACGTGCTGTGGGCTATCTCGCCCGAAGGGCACATTGATAACCTTGGCGAGATAAAGAGAAGCGGCAGCAATTTCATTGATTCTAAACTGGACGTGACAACGCCGCTTCAAACTTTCGCGTTGATGGTTACAGCCGAACCGCATTTTCTGGTTCGCAGTCCGAGCCGAATGGTCGTACTGGAAAACCTACCGCCTCAACGACCCGGCGATGCGCAGATTGCCACCGTAAACGTTCAATATCTTGGCAACACCAGCGATTATTTCAACGACCCGCAGATTCCAGAGATTGCCGATAGCGACCTGCGCGAAACGCCAACATCTTTGCTGGGAGCGCGACAGGCTATCAACCTTGCGCGCTACGCGGGCGCAGACAGAGATGCGGCGGACGAATTAAAAGAGGCGCAGCAACAGCTTGAGCAGGCTGAGAACGCATGGCGTTTGCATCAACCGACTCCAGAGATTGACGCGCTCTCTCGTAGGGCAACCAGTCTAGGCGCGCATGCAGAAGAGATGGCGGGGACGCGCAAGGCAGCACGTCTTCGGCGTGAGGATACAGAAAGACGCGACGCTGCGATACGCGATGCAGAGCGGTCTGCGTCTAGCGCCGAGGAGCAGATAACGCAACTCAGAACGGCTCTGGAAAGAGAGCAGCGACAGCGCGAGAATGCCGAACGCGATCTTGGAAACGCAAACGAGCAGGTGCGCGATCTGCGCTCTGAAATTGCGCGTATGCGAGAAGAGTTGGAGCGGGTCAGAGCCGAATCGGAGCAGGCGAAACTTCAGCTTGCACGCATAGAGGGTGAGCGCGCGGCTGAACAGGCCAGACAGAACGCAGTGCAGCGTGCACAGCAGCAACAGGCTTCAGCCGCTAATTTCCGCCAGAGCCTGTCGCAATTCGGAAATGTGCGCGAGACTTCGCGCGGCCTCGTTCTGGTTCTACCTGAATCCTTCTGGGCTAATGCGCGAAAGAGCGATTTAACGGCTGCGGCAAATGCTAAGCTTGAACCGCTCGCGGCGCTCTTAGCCAATAATCCTGATTACCAGATCGTCATAGAATCTTTCACGGACAATCGCGGAGACCAGAACGAATTGCAGAAGCTGACGCAGGATCGCGCGCAGGCGATTGCCGAGCGACTGGTGTCAGCCGGAGTTGACAGTGGTCGGATTCAAGCGACAGGGCAGGGCGGCGGCAACCCTCTGGCGTCGAATGCAACACTGTCAGGCAGACAGCGCAATCGCCGCACTGAAATCACTTTCATACTTCAATCTCAACCGAGCGCAGCGACAAGCGCGCAGCCATAAAAGGCAAAAGAAAGGCAAAAGGTAGAAGTAAAAAGGTAAAAGTATGGACACGCCTTGCAGGCGTGAATTATAAATTAAAAATGGCTTTGGCCTAACTTTTGCCTTTTACCTTTTTACTTTTACCTTTTTTATGTCGCTGCTTGAAGCAATACAACTGATTGGTTACAGCACGGGCGCGGCGCTCCATCTGTGGATGGGAGCGCTGCTGTGGCGTCGTCGTCGCGGGCTAAATCGCGTAGAGCGCGTGCTGCTCGCGCTGACCCTTGGCTTCGGACTGTGGCACGCGAGCAATCTCTTCATCACGCTTCATACAGTCCTGGGTCTGGACATAGAGAGATGGAGCACGCTTATGCGCATTGCGGACACGGTCGCCGTCATGAGCATAACGCTCTCTTACTCACTGCTTCTTCACGCGCACCTTCATCTATGGGCTGCTGCGAATTCGCGCCCGCTCCGTCTGAACGAGCGCGTACGCATCTTTCTCTCTTACATCCCTGCGCTCTTTCTCTTCATAGTAGTGCCGCTCATCTGGCAGGGCGCTTACGCGCCGCTCTTCGTGAAGGTGTCGCGTTACGTTCTGCCGTTTGCTGTCTGGGCCGCCTACGTGCTTGCGCTGGTGGCCGCGACGGACATTCTCATCGCGCGACGATCCGAGTCTGCTAGCGAGCGGCGCTGGATGATGATCGTCGCCGCGTCGCTTCTAATCATTGCAGTGATGGTTATCGCCACCTACGGCTTTCACCTGGGCGAAGGGACAAGTCTTGGGCTTTACCTGAAGACTATAACGAACTTGGGGTCGCTGCTTCCTTCTGCGCTCATAGCCTACTACATTTATCGTTATCACTACCTTGAGTTGATTATCAAAGAGAGTTTGATAATCGCGTCGTTCGCTGCGGTCGTGCTGGCAATCTACCTTTACGGCATTCGCACGTTCGCCGAATGGGTTACGGCGCGCTATGGTCTTCGCGCAGGCGCGGTTGAAGCTCTTTTGATACTTGGTCTGGCGCTCTCCGCCGCTCCGTTTCGCAGGTGGCTGGAGAATAGATTCCGAAAACTCTTTGAGCAGGAAGCCTCGCTTTACCGCGACGTGGTCGCTCGCATAGGCTCGCTCGGTGGCCGTTACAAGGAGTTGCCGGAACTACTGCGTTTCGCTGAAGAGCGAACTGCGCAAACCCTTGGACTGCGCAGCGTGAGAATCATTCCTCGCTCATTCGATTCTATGGAAGAGAGTTCAGGACAGAATGAGGACAAAACTGAAGCGCGGCAAATTGAGAGTGAAGATGAGAGGTTTGCTATTAGGACAGAGGGGATTCTTAAACTCGCTCAAGAGAGCGGCCTGAGTGTGATAGAGGGTGAACCCGGTTTGCGCGAACTCGGTTGTGATCTGGCTTTTCCCCTAAAACGCGAGAATGAGCTTTTCGGCGTGATGCTCGTCGAAGGTTCGCCAGATGCTCTGACAGATGACGCGCGCGCCGTTCTTGAAGTGCTCGCAGGTCAGATAGCAATTGCTATTGAAGACTGCTGGCTCGTTGAAAAGAACGTTAAGCTAGAAAAGCGTGTGGCGCATGGCGAAAGGCTGGCGGCACTGGGACAGATGGCCGCGACGGTCGCGCATGAAGTCAAAAATCCGCTCTCGGCCATAAAATCTATTGCGCAGGTGATGAGCGAGGACGAGAAGTTGATGGGCGAGTACAGCCGCGACCTAAGCCTCATCATTGGCGAGACAGATCGCCTGAGCCGCAGCGTTACACAGCTTCTCAGTTTCGCAAGACACTCGCCGCCACCGGGCGCTCCTTCCCGTGTTGACGATCTTGTTCAGACAGTCGTTGATCTTTTCCGCCCTGAAGCCAGAACGCGCAACGTCACACTCGAAATCCGTTGCGACGTTGACACGGAGCTTAACGGGGCGAGCGCCGCCGCCGTGCGTGACGCGCTATCGAACCTTCTCATCAACGCAGCGCAGGCCACGCCAAGAGGAGGTCGAGTGAGAATCGAGGCCGCTAAAGATAATGATTCGATCTGCATCTCCGTGACAGATTCTGGGCCGGGCGTGCCCGTCTCTGTGCGACAGAAAATTTGGGAACCGTTCTTCACAACCAGACAGCGCGGCACAGGACTCGGACTCGCCATTGTGCGCAAACGCATGGAAGAGATAGGCGGACGAGCGCGCCTCTCAACTTCAACCAACGGCCAGGGCGCGCGATTCGAGTTGCTCATCCCTTCATAAAGATAGAAGGCAAAAGTAAAAAGGTAAAAGGTAAAAGTGTGGACACGCCTTGCAGGCGTGAATTATAAATTAAAAATGGCTTTGGCCTAACTTTTACCTTTTGCCTTTTTACTTTTGCCTTTCTCTAATCTTGCAGGAACTTTCATTTAACGGCAGCGTGTCAGCATGCAGAGCGCGTAAATAGTCTCACGCGCCGAAAATTTTCGCAGAAGGAGAAACCGTTATGTCTCGTTTCAAAAGACTCTTGATGTCTATGCTGCTTGTAACGCTGTGCGCGTTTATGTTCGCTCCCACGACGCTTGCTCAACAGTCTCAACCAGCGCAAGCCTCGCAGCAGAGGCGCGCGAGCAGCGTGAACATGAATGCGCAAATCTATTTGATCATAGGTAGAAACCAGCAGGTTTCGGATGAAAGGCTTCCTCAACCGCTCGAATCTGTGATGAGAGAATTACGCTCGTCGCTCCCGTACAAAAACTACGGAGTTGCTGCCGTACTTGTTACACGCTTTCAGGATGAAGGACGCGTAAGTCTTAGATGGAACGGCGGCGCGTTGTTCGCTCCGAATGCAAATGATCAGACTTTCGCGCGCACGCCTAGCTTCAACGAGTTCAAGATTGATGACATACGCATAATAGAAGATACACAGGGGCGACCTGTGATACGACTAACGAATCTTTCATTCGCCACACACTTTCCAATTCAGGTGGGCACTACGCTCTCTGCAAACGGTACTGGTGCCGCTCCTGAAATCCATTACGAGAACACAGGCATCTGGACAACCATTAGCCTCCATGAAGGAGAACCTGCGGTCGTCGGCAGCGTTAATGTAGGCCCTGCCGGTGACGCTCTAATCCTAGTCGTTTCCGTTAAGCGCGCAGCAGAGTTCTGATTTTAAGGCGCGATAATCCCGTCTCTCTCACCTAGCGTGGCACGCTGCGCGCAAGCGAACTTTTCCCGAAAGTGATAAATTAATCGCATGGGAGCGAAGGGAAACGTCTTGCGACTGCTTATTGTTGACGACGAAGAGGCCGCGCGTTACGGCATGCGCCGGGCGCTCTCCACATTTGGTTACGAAATTTCTGAGGCCGAAAGCGCAGAGGCCGCGCGCATTCTGGTAGAGAAACAGCAGCCTGATCTGTTGCTGCTCGATATGAATCTGCCGGGCGCGAGCGGCCTTGATCTTTTGCGCGAGCTACAGGATGAAAAAAAAGAAGCGCCGCTCGTAGTGATAATAACCGCGCACGGCTCTGAACGAATGGCAGTCGAGGCTGTCAAATCCGGCGCTTACGATTACCTCTCGAAACCTTTTGAAGTTGATGACCTGCGCCTCGTCGTCAACAACGCATTAGAGACCATCAGGTTGAGGCGCGAGAACCGCAGCCTTCGCCGTCGCATAGAGAGCGAGGATGTTAAGCGCGGCGCGCTGCTTGGAGTTTCAGGAGCGATGGAGCGCGTGCGCTCCATGATAGAAAAGGTCGCAGAGACGGACGCGACCGTTCTTGTGCGCGGAGAATCAGGAACGGGAAAAGAGTTGGTCGCGCGCGAGATTCACGACAGAAGTTCTACAAGAAGAGACGGCGCTTTTGTAGCAGTAAATTGCGCCGCGCTGCCCGCCGAGCTAATCGAATCCGAGCTATTCGGCCACGAAAAGGGCGCATTTACGGGCGCTAGCGCGAGACGACAGGGAAAGTTTGAGCAGGCCGATGGCGGCACTCTCTTCCTGGACGAGATTGGAGACATGAGCGCGAACGTGCAGGCCAAACTCCTTCGCGCGCTCGAAGAGAGACGAATAGAACGTCTGGGCGGAACGGAATCAATCCCCGTTAACGTTAGAATCGTGAGCGCCACGCACCGTCCACTTGAACAGGAAATCTCTAATGGGAATTTCAGGGCAGACCTCTTCTATCGTCTACGCGTAGTCACAATTGAAATCCCTCCCTTGCGCGAACGCCGCGAAGACATTCCTGTGCTAGCGGAATCTTTCGCACAACTCTCAGCCGAAAAATTCTCTCTGCCAGTGCGACCGATTGCGCAAACGGCGCTGCGCACTCTGATTGATTACGACTGGCACGGAAACGTGCGCGAATTGCGCAACGCCATAGAGCGCGCAGTAATCTTCGCTGAAGGCGACGAGATTCGTGAGCGCGATATGCCTGAAGAGATTAAGCCATCGCAAGCGCGCGTTCAGACGAAACAGATTGGAGAAGAAGGCGAGGAGATGCTGGACGTTCCTTTCACCGCAAGTTTTCGGGATGATAGAAAGGAGTTCGAGCGGCGCTACATTGCGCGCTGTCTGGAAGAGACTGGCGGGAACGTTACGCGAGCAGCCGCTATCTTAGGCATGCACCGTCAATCGCTTCAACACAAATTGCGCGAGCTTGGACTCGCCCGGCGATATGTTTCTCTTGCGGAGAAGGAGCAAGAATAATCCGACAGGTGAAAGATACTTGTTGAATCACAGAGAAGATTGTTTTGAAAAGGCAAAGATAAAAAGGCAAAGGAAAGGCAAAAGGTAAAAGTAAAAAGGAAAAAGTGTAGGCACGCCTGCGGCGTGAATTATAAATTAAAAATGGTTTTGTCCTGACTTTTTCCTTTTGCCTTTTTCCTTTTGCCTTCTAATTGAGGGGACTATGAAAGCTAGAATAGACGCAATCATTCAGCGCAATCAGGCAGAGTATCTTGAAAGACTACATCCGCCGAGTGTGGGCTTAATAGCGGAGATGGAAGAGTACGCTGCCCAACATCGCGTGCCGATTGCAGACCGCGAGGTTGCGCTGTTTCTTGAAATCACTGCGCGCGCGATTTCTGCTCGCAGAGTTTTAGAGATAGGAATGGCGATTGGCTATTCAGTCATACACTTGCTGCAAGGAATGAATGATGATGGTCTGGTCGTGACGATTGAGCCTAGCGAAGAGATGATAGCGCGCGCGCAAGACTATTTTTCAAGAGCGGGCGTCGGTGGCCGCGTGCGCATAGAGCGTGGTAAAGCGCTCGATGTGATTCCCGGATTAGATGAGACTTTCGATCTTGTTTATCTGGACGCTGTGAAAGAGGAGTACACGGATTATCTTGAAAACTGTCTGCCGCTCCTGCGCATTGGCGGCGTAGTCATAGCGGACAACGTTCTGTGGGGCGGTCAAGTCGCTGGAGAGATTCGCTCGCCGGATCAGACTGCTTCGACCGAAGCGCTGCGACTGTTCAACCAGCATCTCATTCATCATCCTCAACTGCGCGCCGAAGTGCTCTCATTCGGCGACGGCATCGCGTACGGAGTGAAGATAAAATAGATAAGATAAGCATAAGGTCAGTACCGCCTGCGGTAGCGGGCGGGTATTGTTTTAATTTATCTGTCGAGTCATAAACATTACACCCGCCCGCTACCGCAGGCGGTACTGACCGGCATGCATTTCCGCACTCAATTCTCTTGGATCAGCCGATAATGATAATGCGCGATGGCGATGATGCTCGGAAGATGGCTGCGAGCATAATTGAACGTGGCGGCGTCATTGCTTTTCGCACGGATACCTTTTACGGTCTTGGTGCTGACCCGTTCAATCGCGCTGCGCTTCGGAAAATTTTTGAGTTGAAGGGAAGAGAAGCGCGGAAACCAATTCTCGTTGTAATCAGCGACGAAAGTTTTCTGGAAAGATTTATCGCGAATCGTAGCTCGCTATTTGATGAAGTGATTCAAAAACATTGGCCAGGGGCGCTCACCATTGTTGCGAGCGCGCGCGACGAAGTTCCAGATGAATTGACTGCGGGAACAGGAACTCTAGGCGTGCGTTTACCTGATGATTCGGATGTGCGCGAGTTTGTGCGTGCGTGCGGCGGAATACTGACCGCGACGAGCGCGAATTCTTCAAGCATGCCTCCCGCGCGCAATGCATTGGAAGTCGAAAGTTATTTCGATGACAGGATTGATCTCATTGTTGATGCGGGTGAAGCGCGTAGCGAGCAGCCATCAAGCGTCCTGGACTTGAGCGGCGATGAACCGCGCCTAATACGTGAGGGAGTTGTCTCGCGTGAAGAATTAAGAGCGACGCTGGAAAACCTTGGCTCAAACTTGAGATGAAATTTCAATTAAAGGCATGAATTAAAAATTAGCGAGCAATCGCTCTACTGACTTTACCTGTTCTGCACCGTTAGATTCTTGACGAATCTCCAGTCGCCGCTTGGCTCGGCGTTGATGTTGCCGACCGTCTTCTTCGCAATGATCATGTTGTTGAAGTACCAGAGCGGGAACATGGGCATCTCGCGGCTGACGATCTCTTGCGCTTGAACGTAGAGCGCTTTAGCTCGCTCGCGGTCTAGGGTTGAGACGGCTTCGGCTAGAATTTTGTCCAAGTCAGGGTTGCTGTAACGACCTCGATTAAAATTGCCGCCCGTGATGAAAAGGTCGCGCAGGAAGATTGGGTCTTGATTTCCGCCTACCCATCGTCCAGTAGTTAACTGAAACTGCCCGTTGCGCTGCGCGTCCCGGAGCGTGTTGTCTTCCAGAGATTCGATTGAGACGGGAATGCCCACTTCCTTCAATGAATTCTGTATAACGCCTGAGAACTGGCGCACGACAGCATTGCTGGAGGAAATCTTCATCACTATAGGAGTGGAAAAACGCATCTTAGGCCCATCGCCGTCAGGGTCTCGGAAGCCCGCGTCATCAAGCAATTTTTTTGCCTTCTGTGGATCGAAGTTGTATTGCTGTCCAGCCGAATAAGCCCACGATTCCGGCGGCAGAATTGAATGCGCAATCCTCACCTGATTCAGAAGCAGACTTTTCACAATGCTCTCGCGGTCAATCGCGTAAGCAATGGCCTGACGCACGCGCGCATCGTTCAACGGAGCAGACTGCACGTTGAATAAAATATACTGAACATTGGAACCGGGCGATTGAACTAGCTGAAGATCATTGGTTTGCCCCAAACTCAAATAAGCGTCGGGTGGGAGCGAAGTATTTATGGCAAGGTCAATTCGCCCGCTTCGTAATTCAGCCTGCTGAGTGTTCGCGTCCAGAATAACGCGCACGCGCAGGTGTTTGATGCCGGGCGCGCCTTCCCAGTAATCGTCGTTCGATTGCATGTCAACGACTTGTTGTGCCGCGTCGTAGCTCACGAACTTGAATGGGCCGGAACCGAGCGGCTGCTTCTCCTGATTCTCGAAACTCCCTTCTGGAATGATTGCGACAGGCGTAGCGTTAGCAAGTAATTCAGTCCAGGGTTTACGCAATCGAAAAATCACAGTCTTCGCGTCGGGCGCTTCTATGCTGGTAACAATGGGTTGCTTAACAAGCTTAGCCCCGGCGTTCCCGTTTGAGTTCGGGGGCTGATTAGTAGGCGCTGTGGTCTCAAAAAAAGACGCAGCCTTTGGTGAATCTGTGGTAAAGAGTTTTTCGAAAGTGTATTTCACGTCGGCGGATGTCAGAGGCTTGCCGTTATGAAATTTCACGTTGTCGTGCAAGGTAAAGGTGACGGAAAGCCCATCGCCAGCAGTCACAATGTTCGAGGCGAGTTCGCCTACATACTCGAAATGCTCATTCTTGTGAACGAGCGTATTGAACATCAGTTGACGGAAGCGGTCGCTGGCTGCGTCATTTTTGAGAAGCGGATTCAGACTGCCCGGCGCGGACTCAAGCGCCATGACGAACGCATCGGACTGTTTTCTTCTACAGCCTGCGGCGGCGAGTAGGATCGCAAGGAGAAGGAGAAGAGTTGTAGCTGTGAGCCGTTGCGTTCTCATTGAATTTTGCCTCCATAGGTGTAGTTGAGTTTTCGATTAAGCTGCGCCACCTCGTCGGATAGTTCGCGCAAGCGCTTTGAATCAAACGGTAGCGGCGGCTGCATGATAGCCGCGACGGATTAAATCAGGGCGCGAGCAGATGAGCGGCATGTCAACGCCAGCGAAGAAGGCGCGTACGATTGCGGCTTCTATGTCGCAGTGCTTCGCAATAGCGCCCATCTCAAGATCGTCCGTCAGTATCAGATGTTGAAAGCCAAGCTCCTCGCGCAAAAGCTTAGTCACAATCCCGTTACTCAAAGACGCAGGTTCAAGAAGTCCGCCCGCTATGCCTTGCCGAATATCAATATTGGGAAAGCCGCCATGACTGACCATGACGGCGCGAACTCGGTCGTCCTCGCGCTGGAAGAGTTCTATGTAAGGCGCAAGGTCTTGAGCAATCAGGTCGTCATGCGAAAGACGGACGATAGGCATCTCTTCGTGCGAATCAACTTCGCCTGCGCCAATGCCTGGAAAATGTTTCAGACATCCCAACAACCCTGTGCCCTGCATAGCGCGCAAGTAGACCATAGTGTAGCCCAAAACTTCGCCGGGCGAGCGTCCCCACGAACGAGAGTAAAGCCCGTTGGAGAGAAGATCGCGCTCGTCCGTCATGATTGACATCACGGGCGCGAAGTTCATTGTGAAGCCGAGCAATCGAAGGACTTCGCCGGTTATGCGCCCCAAAGAACGCGCAGCCGCAAGGTCGCCGTGTTGACGTATGGTTCGCGCCGAAGGCATTGGCGTGCAGATGCGGCGCAGACGGTCAACAAGTCCGCCCTCTTGATCTATGCCGCAGAGCGGTGCTACTGGGAGCATCTCTCGTATCTGGTCAAGCAGGCCACGCAACTGTTCGGGCGATGCTACGTTGCGACCGAAGATGATTATCCCTCCGGGTTGAACGTGGCGTATGAGGTCGCGCGTCTCATTGTCCAGTTCAGTGCCCGGAAGACCTATGTAAAAGATTTGTCCAATCTGCTGTTCGAGCGTAAGGGAATCTAGCGTGTCTGCCATTTGAAAGAAGTTTTCGCGGGAGAATTTCTGGTTCAGAATAAATAGCCGACCAAAATTTTAGCTTCGCGCTCAAACGATGCGCTTGCGTACGTTGAGAAGGAGTTCGCGTGCTTCTTCGGCTGAGAGTGTTTCTACAACAACGTTGCGAAGCTCGTCAAGAAGCGCCTGGTTCACTGCATCAAAAAGAGTGGCCTGTGCGGCGACACTTTTGCGCGCCGCGCGCCTTGCGGCTTTGCTCAATCCTACATCGTTTACTGCCCATGTCTCCCATCCATTTTTGGTCTCTTTCCCGTCCAGTTTCTGCTCCGCCTCTTCTGCGAAAACGTCCAACTCGTAACGCTCTAATCTAGCCAGCACGTCACGCGCGCGCTCAAGAACTGCTAGGGGAAGACCAGCAAGCCTCGCAACTTCAATCCCGTAAGATTTCGATGCTCGACCGCGTTCGAGTTTATGCAGGAACACAACTTCGCCTTCGCGCTCCATAGCAGTAATCTGATAGTTCTGCGCGCCGGGCAAACGCTCGGCCAGTTCCGTCAACTCGTGGTAATGAGTTGCGAAGAGCGTCTTCGCGGCGTGCTCCGCAGAGTCGTGCAAAAATTCCGCCACAGCCCATGCGATTGAAAGCCCGTCGAACGTAGCCGTGCCACGACCTATCTCATCCAGTAGAACAAGAGAGCGCGGGGTTGCGTTGTGAAGAATCGCAGCCGTCTCTATCATCTCAACCATAAATGTGGAGCGCCCACGCGCAAGATCATCGCTTGCTCCGACGCGAGTCCATACGCGATCAATAAGGGGAAGCCGCGCTCGCTCGGCGGGCACAAACGAACCCATCTGCGCGAGAATAGAGATAACGGCTGTTTGTCTAAGCGCGGTACTTTTCCCTCCCATATTCGGGCCTGTGATGATAAGCAGGCGATCCGTAGAGTTGTTCATGTAAATATCGTTTGGGATGAACGGCTCTTCGCTGAAAGCTTCAATGACCGGATGACGACCCTGAACAATCTCTATCTCGTCGCTTTCGTGTATTTGAGGCCGAACGTAGGAGCGACGCGCGGCTGTTTCGGCCAGAGAGCAGAGCGCGTCCAGCGTTGCGAGAGCGCGCGCAGTAGTTTGAATGCGCCTTGTCTCAGTTGCTATCTGCCCACAAACATCTGCGAATATCTCTGTTTCGAGTTGAGCTATTCGGTCTTCCGCCCCCAGAACTTTTGTCTCCCACTCTTTAAGCTCCGGTGTCGTATATCGCTCGGCATTCGCAAGCGTCTGACGCCGCTCGTAATCAGCGGGCACGCGCGCAGCATTCGCCTTCGAGACTTCAATGAAATATCCAAAGACGTTGTTGTAGCGAATGCGTAGGGAAGCTATGCCGGATCGCGCACGCTCGCGCGCCTCAAGCGCTGCGATAATTCTCTTGGCGTCGCGGCTAGTGTTTCTCAGTTCGTCAAGCTCACTGGAAAATCCTTCTCGTATAGAGCCGCCATCGCTCAGTTTCGCAGGAGGATCATCGCTGATTGAGCGCGCGATTAACTCACGCACATCGGCCAGTTCATCAGAATTTTCGTAAAGGATTTGAAGAAGAGAAGAGGAGGCCGCCGATAAAGAAGAACGAATAGCAGGAACCTGTTTGAGCGAGCGCTCCAGCGCGCCCATGTCTCGCGGGCTGGCCGTTCGCATGTTGAGCCTGCCCATCAAACGCTCTATGTCTGAGACATCTTTCAAAAGGATGCGCAAACGGTCGCGCTTCATCTGCGCACCAAACAACTCTGCGACCGCATCCAGCCGCGAATCAATCTCGCCTTTGCGTATAGAAGGGCGCAGCAGCCACGAGCGAAGATTGCGCGCGCCCATGCCAGTCACCGTCTCGTCAATCACTTCAAGCACAGAAGTGGCGGCGCGCGCGTGCAGGCTCTGCGATTCGACGAGTTCTAGATTTCGCACCGTTACCGAATCTAAAACAAGATGATCTTGCGGCTCGAAATAGTTTATGTCTGTCACATGAGCCGCAGAAGCTTTCTGTGTCTCCTGCGCATAATGCAAGCATGCGCCAGCCGCACGAATGGCTTCATGCCTGCCTTCGAGCGAATAACCCGCGAGAGTTTTTACACCGAACTGCGCGCAGAGCATCGCAGCGCACGAATCCGACTGCCATAACCAGTCATCAAGCGGTGTCAGCGCAGCTTGCGAGAATACAGAATCATCTTTTGACAGCGAAGCATCCTGATAACCCTTAGCGTCCGATAACGTCTGAGATTGCGCAGCAATCTTCTGATGATCTTGAAGCGGGAGCGGGGCTGTATGTACGGTTCCGTTGCTGGCGCTCTTTATTAGCGGGGCTAGCGAGGCTGGGAATAGAATCTCACGCGGGGCGAAGGATTCTATGTCTGCGCATATGCGCAACCATGCGCTGCTGCCTGCGGCTTCAGTTGCGCGGAACTCGCCTGTAGAAAGATCAAGGAAGGCTGCGCCCATCGTCTCGCCCGTGCCGCACAGGGCTGCAAGGTAAACGCTCTCGCGCGACTCAATCAATTGCGGGTCGAGCGCAGTGCCAGGAGTAATGACTCTGACAACTTCCCGCCGCACAAGTTTTTTAGCTTTTGTGGGGTCTTCCGTCTGCTCGCACACTGCTACGCGATAGCCCTTGCGCACCAGCCGCGCGATGTGCGTAGCCGCAGAGTGATGCGGCACTCCGCACATAGGAATAGGATCGCCGCGCTCCTTTTGCCTCGCCGTCAGCGTTATCTGAAGCTCACGCGACCCTGTGATGGCGTCTTCAAAGAAAAGCTCGTAAAAATCGCCCAGACGAAAAAAGAGAAGCGTGCCCGGATACTGCCGCTTCAGCTCATGGTATTGCTTCAACATAGGCGTCGAACTGTTCATAAAAATTCTGTTAACGAGAGGGTGTTGGACGCCTCGGACGCGGAAGCTTACAAATTCTGCTCGGTCGAAGACGGGCGTGAGCCTACACGTATTGCGAAGAGAAGGCAAGCCTAAGCGTCACTGTGAGAAACTTTTCCGCACTACTTTAGGTCAGGTTTGCCCTGAAGATTGAAATTTAAGGGGAACAGGGGTTAAGCTTGCGCTTGACAGGAGACGAATCACGAAGTAGGCTATCGGCGCTCGAATGTTCTTCCACAGAAGAGGATGCGGGGCTGCGCGCGCGGCATCTTCGAATCACAGATTAACTATCATTTTTGTTACGGATTTTTGACTCGCGGCTTTACCCATTGGTCTTGTAAGTCCAGAACGGCTCTCCGCGAAGTAGGTCACCCGAACTAAAAATGTTTCCCCAAAAGGATCACAAAAGGAGTTCCTTCGACTCTATATCCTCGCCTTTCGGTGAGCCGGGCGAACCCGCCAAAGACGGGTCAGCCATGGCGCTGCTTGCCCTAAGCCACACGCCCGTAGAGCACCACATCTACCAAGCAATGCTCATTGAAACGAGCGCGGCCAAGACGCGCGTCGGCGCTTTCAGCACGCGCCGCTTGATGATGCTCACAGGATTGCAGGGCTACAGCACAATACGACGCGGCATCTCAGGACTTCTAAGCAAGATGAGCATTGAGCGCTACAAGGTCGCGGGCGACGGCGCTTCGCAGCAGCTAGGGACTATTTATTTCATATACAACCCTGAAGAAGTGTTCGCGCGCCGCCGCGCCGTAGGGATAGCGCCCTATCCTAAAGAGGTGGAGGCTTACGAAGGTAGTCGCGCTTTTGGATTAGCCATAGAGCGTGTCGTAGGGCTTAACAATCTTAGCCGACGCGAGGCGCAAGTTGCGCTTTGCTGTGCAGAAGGTCTGACCAACGCGGAGATTGGCGATAAGCTGCACGTGACGGAGCAGACTGTGAAGTTTCACCTTCGCCACATCTTCGTTAAGTTTGGCGTAAAGCGCCGCGCCGAATTGGTCTCTCGTCTTCTATGCCAGAATGCCGAGATGCCCAGATAATTTTGCGGGACTCGCGTAAGACCCCCTGATGACATCTTCCGCGAGTTCGCCGCATAGAGCAGGTTTGATAATCCGGTTGCCGCCTCGCAGC
>MNJR01000144.1:38940-125854 GCA_001920415.1 Acidobacteria bacterium 13_1_20CM_3_53_8
GGGCGATAACCCGCTCACAGGGAATTTCCTGCGCGAGCATGAAGAGTTGATGGTTCTTCTGTCGAACACAGTCTTAAATCTTGCCCATCCGAACCACGTGCGCGAAGCTCTGGCCTCGCGCCGCATAGGCATGAGCGGGAAGTAAAGGAGTTTAGGATGAAAAGGTCAATAAACTTTGCGCTCTGTTTTTCGCTTCTTGCCGCTAGCGTTGTGCGCGCTCAGCAGCAGCAGCCCCCCATAATCGCTCCGCCGCAGAGCAGCAGCACGACGCACGCTCCGCAGCCTGCCTCTTCGCCGCAGCCGCAGCCGACAACGCCCGCGCAGACTTCAACGCCATCAACTCAAACTAACGAAGCGTTACAAGCATCTTCCGCCGTCGTCGCTCAGTCGTCTTCCGTTGTGGACGAGCGTTATCGCATAGGCCCGGGAGATTTACTTGATCTTCATGTATTGAGAGCGCCTGAGCTTTCCAGGGATTCGATTCGCGTGGATCAGCGCGGGATGATACGAATTCCCATGATTGATTATGATGTTCCTGCTTCGTGTCGTACTGAAAGTGAGCTTGCGCAGCAGATTGCGACTATCTATTTGAGATACAAGCGCAACCCGCACGTTGACGTTTTCGTCAAAGAGTACCAGTCGAAACCTGTGGCTGTGATTGGCGCTGTAACCCAGCCGGGCAGATTTCAGATGCAGAGGCGCATACGCCTGCTTGAGCTACTCGCCTACGTTAACGGGCCGACGGAACACGCAGGCCGCACAGTGAACGTGATTCATGCTGGTGCCATCAATCAGTGCGACACTGCTGCTGTTAATCAACAGGCCGAAGATACTCAAAGCTTCGCCGCGTACAAATTGAGCGACCTGCTGCGCGGCGACCCGTCTGCGAATCCAGTAATCAGTCCGGGCGATATAATCACTGTGCCGGAAGCAGAGCAGGCTTACGTCGTAGGCAATGTCGCAAGGCCAACAAACATTCTGCTCAGAGAGCCAGTTACAATAACGCGCGCAATTGCCATGGCCGGAGGCGTATTGCGCGACACACGCACGGATCAAATTCGCATAGTCAGGCAGGTTCCCGGTAGCACACAGAAGAGCACGATAATGGTTGACCTCAGAGCGATCAACCGCCAGCGTGCTGAGGACATTCAGTTGCAGCCCAACGACATAGTTGAAGTACAGGAGAGCGCTAGCAAGAGTCTACTGCGCAGCTTGCTAGGAACTATCGCGCCCGCAGTCTCGCAGCTTCCGATAAGGGTTATACCGTAGGGTTCGCGGTTTCAAAAACTTTCACAAAGATTGATGCCGAGAATTGGATTTGAAGCGCTGGCGTTCGTTCGTCAGCGCTTGCAGGAGACAAGATGAAAGAATCCCGTGAACTTATCACTAGAGTCAAGGAAGCTAATGAACTCGAAGTAGCTGGCGAGACATTCTCGCCAAGCCCGTCCGCCTATAAAGGCTATGACTCTGCTGCGGAAGATGAGGTTCACCTGCTGGACTACTGGCGCTCAATACGTAAGCGCCTGTGGCTCGTTATAAGCATAACGGTATTGATGACCACGCTTGCGGCGATTTACATGGCGCGCAAGCCGGACATCTACACGGCGCAGGCGCGCGTTCAGGTTGACCTTGAAAACATCAACCCGGCATTAGGTACAAACAGGAACGGCGTCAACATCAACTATAGGATAAGCGACCCTGCGTATTTCAACACGCAGTTGCAAATCTTGAACAGTCCCGGTCTTCTACGCCGCGTTGTGAAGACGCTAGACCTCGAACACAACCAGGCTTTCGTACATCCGCAGTCGCAGAGCAACCGCTCTACGTGGCAATCCATTCTACAGATGATCGGCCTCAGTCGCTCTTCAACGCAGGAGCAGAACCAGCAAGCATCGCAGGACATACCTCTTACCACGAACGTGGCTTCAGCAGTTGCGAGCGAAGATTTGGCGGAAGCTAAACGGCTTCAGCCCTACGTCTCTATGCTTCAGGGAGGGCTTAAGGTTGATCCAGTCAAAGAGACTCGTCTGCTGATTAAAGAGACTCGTCTGATTGACATCTCGTTCACACATCAGGACCCGCAGGTCGCCGCGAAGATAATCAACGCGCTTGCGGACACCTTTGTGCTCTCCAATCAGGAGAAGAGAAACGAGTCGAACAACACCACTGGCGGCTATTTGCAGCGGCGCATAGCAGATCTTCAAGGGGAGATTCGCTCAGACGAAGAGCGGCTGATTAACTACGCAAATCAACACCAGATTCTTTCGCTCGATCCGGGACAGAACACTGTGGTCGAGAGGCTAGCGGGATTAAACCGCCAGCTTCTTGAAGCGGAGAACCAGCGAAAGCTTGCGCAGGCGGTTTACGAGGCAAGCCTTCAGCCGGGCGCATCCGAAGCGCGAGCCGAAGATGCCAACAAGCAGATTCAACAATATGAAGCTAATCTCGTCGAGCTTAGAAGAAAGCGCGCAGAGCTTCTGGTGGAAAACACAGAAGAACACCCGGATGTTCAGCAGGTTGAACAGCAGATAGCAGAGATTGAGCGCCAGCTTAAGGAAGCGAAATCTCACGCGGCAAACATTCTCACGACAAACCTGAAGACCAATTACTTGCAGGCGAAAGCGCAGGAAGACTCACTGCGCGACGCATTCAACAAGCAGCGCTCTGAGACATTGGTGCAGAACGAGGCCGCCGTCAATTACAACATCATCAAGCAGGGCATTGAGACCAACAAGCAGCTTCTCGACGGCCTGCTACAACAAGAGAGGACGAACGACGTTGTGGGCGAGGGAACGCCCAACAACATTCACATAGTTGATTACGCGCTCGTGCCAGACGGGCCTGTTGGGCCAAACCGCACGCGCGTAGTGATGCTAGCCCTTGTGCTCTCGTTCGGCTTCGGCATAGGTTTCGCGCTCTTTCTGGATTACCTGGATGACACTGTCAGAACCGCCGACGATGTTGAAAAAGTTCTTCGCCTTCCGGCGCTCGGCGTCATCCCTTCAATCGAAGGAAAGACGCGTCGCAAGTTGCTGCCCTCGGTCGGCTCTCTTCAGATACGCAACGGCAAGGGCGGGATCAATCAGCCCGAACTGATATTCAGCACAGACGGTCGCTCATCGCTCGCAGAAGCTTACAGGCAGTTGCGCACATCCGTGTTGCTGTCAACCGCAGGCCGCGCGCCTAAGAGTCTTCTGGTCACATCGAGCCAGCCAGCCGAAGGAAAGACCACGACCGCGACCAACATAGCAATCAGCCTTGCGCAAACGGGCGCGAGCGTTCTAATCATTGACGCTGATATGCGAAGACCGCGCCTGCATACAATTTTCGAGACGGAGAATCGCAAAGGTCTAAGCACCTATCTGTCCAGCGACATGAGCGACGCCGAACTCTTGGACATGATCGAGCAGCACGGGGCCAGCGGCCTTCATTACCTGACATCGGGGCCAGTCCCGCCAAACCCGGCTGAACTGTTAGGCTCAGAACAGATGCGCAAACTCCTCTCCTGCATCGAAAAAACATTCACGCACGTCATCATTGACTCGCCTCCCATAGCTTCGTTCACAGACGGCGTGCTCATCTCAACAATTGTTGACGGAGTGCTACTGGTCGTTCACGGCGGCAAGAGTTCGCGCCATGTTGTCAGGCGTGCACGCCAGGTGCTTCAGGACGTAGGCGCGAAAATCTTCGGCATAGTCCTCAACAACGTCAACATAAGCTCGCACGACCATTACTACTACCAGCGCTATTACCAGCAGTCTTACTACGATAGCGAAAATAAAGTCGCCCCAGAAGCTCAAGGGTGAAAGTCAGTTTTCAGTTTTTAGTTTTCAGAAAGAAGCGAACCGGCTTTTACTGAAAACTCAAAACTACGAACTAAAAACTGAAAACTAAAAACTGAAAACTGTTTATGCCGATTGCGCCAGACGTTTCTTTAGCCGAAGGCGTCAAGATTTATCAGCCCGATCTGGTCAACCTCTACGGCTGCACAATCGGGCGCGACACACGCATAGGGGCGTTCGTAGAAATCCAGAAGAACGCAATCATCGGCGCGCGCTGCAAAATCTCCTCACACACATTCATCTGCGAAGGCGTCGAGATTGAAGACGAAGTCTTCATAGGTCACGGCGTCATGTTCATCAACGACCTTTACCCGCGAGCCACGACTGACGAAGGAAATCTACAGACTGAAAAAGATTGGAAGGTTGCTAAGACGCTGGTTAAGCGGCGCGCCTCAATCGGGAGCAATGCGACCATCTTGGGCGGAGTCACTGTCGGTGAAAACGCGCTGGTCGGTGCTGGTGCGATTGTCACGCGCGACGTTCAAGATTATGCAATCGTCGCTGGCTCGCCCGCTCGCATTATTGGGGACACGCGTGAGCGCGTTCACAGGTAATTTGCAGCTAGATACAAATCGGTATTTCGATTCTATCGATTACTGTTCATATACCGTGAGATAAGCGGCTTTTAGATAGACTCAGAATTCAGAGCATCATGTCGCTGACAGGGAAAGTCACCAGTGGAGTTTCGTGGCTAGGGGCAGCCTTTGTTGCACAGCGACTCACTATACTTGTGGTTACGGCTATTCTGGCTCGTCAGCTTTCGCCTGAAGATTTTGGTCTCATTGCGCTAACATTATTGGCGGTCAACTTCATCACCTACTTTCAGGACATGGGACTGTCATCTGCTCTCGTACAGCGCAAAGAGCTTGATAACGATCACCTGTCAACAACTTTTTGGCTGAATGCTGCTGCAGGGGTAGCTCTTGGCATAATCGGCTGCGGCCTGTCGCCGCTCATCGCCCTCATCTTCAGAGAGCCGCGCCTCACGCCTTTGCTCATCGCTATGATGCTGACGCTACCGATTAATGGGCTGGGCTGGGCGTCGAATGCTCTACTGCAACGAAAGCTAGTTTTCAAACAGATTTCGTTAATTGAATGTACGGCAGTGCTCATCTCAGGCGTTGTGGCGGTGATGCTGGCATTTGCTGGCGCGGGCGTATGGGCGCTGGTTTCGCAGAACATCACTATGTCGCTGGCGAACACGGGCGGTCGCATTATCGCCGCACGCTGGCTTCCCCGATTCACATTCAGCATTCAGCGAGCACGTGAGCTGTTCTCTTTCAGCCTGAGCGCCTTCGGATATTTCTTAACCTATCACGGGATCCGAAACATAGACAATGCAATCGTCGGCGGCGTACTCGGCGCGACGGCACTCGGCTACTACGCGCTCGCCTATAATTTAATTTTGATACCCGGCATAAGTATATGCGGTCTTATCGGTCGAGTGATGTTCCCAGCTCTTTCTTCTGTACAAGACGATCTCGCGCGATTTCGTCGCGCATATCTTCGTATGGCTCGAACCGTAACCGCTGCAACGTTCCCCCTTATCATCGGCCTGTGGGCGACTGCTCCGCTTTTCGTAACTACAATTTATGGGGAAAAGTGGATTGCGGTAATACCACTGTTGCGCATTCTTAGTGTTATAGGATTTTTTGAAGCCATAAGCATATGGGGAATGGCAGCATGGGCTTTAGGAAAGACTAAAATAACTTTCCACATGGCGCTCGTTTCTCTTGCTGCAATGACGGTAGCTTTTATCGTCGGCGTTCGTTGGGGACTCCTCGGCGTTGCATGGGCTTATATTATTGTTAGCCCAATTATTTTCCTCTTACCCCACCTTCTTACGAATCATTTAATGAAATTGCGAATGCCCTCTCTACTTAAGGCCATCGCGCCGCCTTTTTGCGCATCATCTGTGATGGGCATTGCTGTCTGGTTTCTAATTGCGCGCGGAATACAGTTCTTCACCTCACGTTGGATGAATCTCCTAAGCTTCATTGTTATCGGTGGGGTCATCTATTTCGCCACGCTTATAGTCCTAGCGATTGCCAACAGACCTGAGGGCGGCATTATCTCATGGGTCATGGGCCAGCATCTTGGAGAAATTGATGCGCCGCACACGCAAATCGTAAATTCGTGAGAATGGGATTGCTAAAAACAGACCACCCAATTCTGACAGAGAAAAGTAAACCCCGCGGACCCCGACTGGATAGCGCGCGAATTGATCTAATAAATTCGCGCGGAATCTGGAATTCGCGCGATCTCGTATTCGAAAATCATTGCGCATTCTGCTCGACAACTGACGCAAGGGAAGTTGCAATGCGAAGCGACGGCCTTTCGATTTACGAGTGCGAGGACTGCGGCTTGGCATACGTTGATCCGCGCCCAACGCAAGAGGCTCTAGCGCGTTATTACAATGAGGGATACTTCAGCGGTGAGAAGGATTTCTTTAGGGGAAAAGACTACTGCGCAACGCGCGATGAGTCTATAGCAGACGGTCTCGTCACGGGCTACCAAGAGATCGTTTCCAACTTCGTGCTTCGGGAGAAAAAAATACTCGACATCGGGTGCGCATCTGGTAGCCTGCTCTATTCTTTAAAGAAACACGCCCCCGGTGAATTGGTTGGCATTGATGTCTCCGACTATCCTATTTCATTCGGGAGGGAGCGTTATAACCTAGACCTACGCTGCACATCGCTTGAGAATGCGCGTCTCCCAATTGCACATTTCGATCTAATCATGCTGATTGATGTACTCGAGCATGTCGAAAACCTTCATGGTTTCCTAAGAGAGATGAGGCGCTTGCTTGCATCAGGGGGCAGCATCTTCATCCTTACGCCTAACTTCGCCTCTTACGAATTCGCCGGGAAAAGATGGCATTGCCTGCATCAGGACTTCGAGCACCTTCACTACTTCAGCCCGGAGAGCTTGAGAAAAATTTCGGCGCGAGCGGGCTTTCGCCTCTTGAAATACTGGACTTGGGGATTGCCTTTCAAGATTAGTTCGTATCCGAGAATCTTTCGTTACGGCCTGCACCGTCTTATGCATCCGGGCATTGCAATGAAAAATGCTTACTATAGCCGTAGGTACAGACGATTCTTCTCTCGGAATGAGATGGCTGGCCTTATCCTGTATGCCGTATTGTCGGCTGCTTAAGTTCCTGACGATTTAGCATCGAGCTTTCCACTAACGAAGTGGTCTATATAATACACCCGGAAGAGTCCCATGCATCTAGCTGAAAAGCTGAGCATCGCAATCAGACACAATAAGCATCTGGAGCATTCCACATGGTTATGGAATAAAGTGCGACCGCTCTACGATAGGGTCGTCTCTATCACGGGGCATCGTGGGCTAAAGCGAGTTATCAACGACACTGATAGCATCCTCGTCTCTCCAAAGTGTCGCGGCGTGATTGAAGAGTACGAGCCAGATGTCTGGCGCTCTCTGATGGCTGAAATCAGAGCTGGCGACTGGGTAGCAGACATTGGCACGTTCATAGGTCTTTACACGATCTCGCTCGGAAAGCGTGTCGGGCCAAAGGGCAGAGTCTTCGCCTTCGAGCCTGATCCCAGAAATTTCGCAATGCTGGAAGAGAACGTGCGGTTGAACGGTCTAGATGGCAGAGTAGAATTGGTCTGTGCTGCCGCAGGCTCAAGCGACGGCGAGGTTTGCTTCGCTTCAGAAGCAATCGAGTCTCATGTCGTTCCGGGTATGATTGACGCAGCCGCAGACGGCAAACTGCGCGTCAAGTGCGTGACGCTCGACAGCATCTTTGCAGATAATCGTCTTGACGTGATGAAGATTGACGTTGAGGGCTATGAGGAAAGAGTGCTTCAAGGGGCCAAGCGCTTATTGAGCGAGCGGAATCCTAGCCCGCGCGTGCTCTATATCGAAGTGCATCCTTATGCTTGGCCCGAAATCGGAACGACTAGCGATTCGTTGCTCGATCTTCTCAAGAATTATCATTACGAGGTAGCGACATTGCAGGGAGAGCCGGTTCGCTCTATTTCACAGTATGGTGAAATCATCGCTCGAAAGGTCGGGACTGCTGAATGGACTTGACCGTTGAATCTTCATCTTCAGTCTGATTGTTTACCTGTCAGATAACAAGGGTTCTCCCTTAAAAGAGCAAGAGGGTCTTAATCCTGTCTTTAAGAACAAGCGCTTATAACTACGTCCGGCTGATGTGCGTGATGATGGGATTCAATCCCTATCATCTGAAGCGGAACATGGCCGAGACACCCCATTTTATTAAGGACTTACTCGTGTACCGAAAGCTTTCGCAACAGCAGCAATTTCCTCTGCACTACAGCAATCTTTATCCGATTATGACGGACTTTGACGGAGAGGCTGGATGGGCTGGCGGGCCTTACTTTCATCAAGACCTATGGGCTGCCAGAAAAATTTATCATGCTCGTCCGGCGCGTCACATAGACATAGGGTCGCGCATTGACGGATTTGTTGCGCACGTGCTCACCTTCATGCCGATCATCGTGATTGATATTCGTCCCCTTTCGAGCGATCTTCCCGACCTGAATTTTATTCAGGACGATGCAACGCTGCTCTCTAACTTTGAGGATGATAGCGTCGAGTCTCTTTCAAGCCTGCATGCTATAGAGCATTTCGGTCTTGGGCGCTACGGCGACCCCGTTGACCCTGACGCCTGTTTCAAAGCGATGGCTTCGCTCGCACGTGTCCTGAAGCCCGGAGGCCGTCTCTATTTTTCCGTGCCTATTGGAATAGAGCGTGTCGAGTTCAACGCGCATCGCGTGTTCTCGCCGAAGACTATTCTGCAAGCCTTCAATAAGCTGAGACTCCTCTCGTTCGCTACCGTTGACGACGCCGGGAAAATTGAGATTGAAGCGAAGCCGGATGATTACAATGAAGCGCGTATGGCTTGCGGTCTCTTTGAATTCACGAAAGATTAGAGTAGAGATAGATTCCAACGGATGAGCACACTACAAAGCTTCATCAAGGGTTTGGGCGGTTACGCTCAGGATTTGTACGGGGTTGCCAGATGCAGGTTCACGAACCCGCACAGTTATACGAAATTCTTAACAATCAACAGGCTCAGAAAAGAGACTGGGGCGCGCATCTTTATAGAGGCCGGAACATTTCACGGTGTTACTGCCGAAAGATGCGCCAGTGTCTTCGAGCGCGTCTTCACCATAGAGCTTGACGAAAAACTTTACGAGCGTGCGGCGAAACGCCTTGCGCGAAAGAGAAATATAGAGGCCATTCGAGGCGACGCTCTGATTGCTCTTCCAAAAGTTCTGGAGGACGAGAGTGTGAGCGATGCTCTAATCTTTTTGGACGGCCATTTTTCGGGCGGCGAGACGGCTCACGGAGATTTGGCCGAACCTGCTGTCGAAGAATTGGAAGTGCTCTCAAAATATCGCAATAAAATCAAAGCGATTGTTGTTGACGACTTTCGCTGTTTCGGCACAGAGCCGGGTTATCCTTCCAAGTCCGATCTGTTCAAAGGTGCTGAAGAGTATTTCGCCCAACATGGTTTCAATGTCACAGTCTATTTAGATCAACTGATAGTTACCCGAAAGCAGTTTGCATGAGGGAGAAAAAAGCTTCGTCGTTCTGTTACGCCCAACTCCCCAGAGCCGGGCTTGGCAACATGCTGCTCGTCTGGGCGCGCGCGCAAGCCTTCGCACATCTGAATGACATTGAGTTGATCGTCGCATCTTGGGGAGGGGTGAAAGTCGGGCCAATCCTCAGGCGCGAAAGACAGAGCCGCTTCTATTTCGGCTATTTCAAAAAAAACGGCAATCGAAATTTTTTTCGGCGGCAAATGATTTTGCGCACTTATCAGTGGATAGTCGAGCCGGAGATTGAGCGCCTTTCGAACAGGCACAACGACGCTGCCGGGAATCTATACGTCTTCAATCAGATTCCACATTGGGCCGATTATTTCAAAGGAATAAAAGAGCACAGGAAATTAATTCTTAATCGTCTTTATTCGATGCTGGAGGAGAAGCATCGTGAAGAACTGGCGGGGCTTGAATCGCCTGGCGAGGACTTCGCCAAAGTCGGACACGTTCGCGCACCTTTCTCTTATTTCACAAACGCCATAGAACGGTTGCGAGCAGTCAGCGGCAAGCCTCTTCCTGTTACGATTTTTTCTGACGGTTATGATGATGAACTGGAAGAGCTATTAAAACTTCCTCACGTTACGCGTTCTTGCGCAACTTCAGACGTTACCGATCTGCTGCTTCTATCAAAAGCCCGTGTAATCATTCCTTCTCCGGGAAGCACCTTCGGCTATTGGTCAGCCTTTTTGTCAAATGCAGCCGTGTTGCATCATCCAGACCATTTTCATTCTACGGTTCGCTCCGAGACTTTCAACCGATCTTTTTACGAAGGCTGCGCGAAGGGGGAGACCGACTCGTGGCCTTCGCTGCTGAAAGAGAATATAAGAAGCATTGTTTAAGCCGTAACGAGTTGCTGCCTTTATGACTATTCGCCTTGCTGTTCTAGTCAGTCATCCAATTCAACATTTCGCTCCCTGGCACAGAGAAGTCGCAAGGCGTAAAGAAGTTGATCTGCGCGTCTTCTTTTATTGTGATTGGGGAGTGGCAAGTTACTTTGATCCAGAGTTTAAGATTCCGGTCGAGTGGGACATACCTCTTATGGACGGCTACGCTTACGAATTACTGCCCATCGCGCGCAGGCCGCGTAATCTGAGCTACTGGGAGGTTGATAATCCTACAGTTGGGACTGCCCTTAACAGTTTTCAACCGGATGTTGTGCAGGTCTTCGGCTATGCTCATAAGACAAGCTGGCGCGCGGCCAACTGGGCTTACGCGAACCGTAAACCTCTCTTGTTATATTCTGACTCGAATGTCCGCACACAGCCTGCCTGGTGGAAACGTCTGCCCAAGCAGATGATAGTACGCCGCTACTATAGCCGCGTTGACGGCGCTCTGTACGTCGGGGATAACAATCGGGAATATCACAAGCTCTACGGAGTTCCAGAGGATCGTCTCTTTCGCGGCAACTTGCCAATAGACCGCAGCTCACTCCTTGCGAGAGTTCAGAAGAGAGATGAGATACGACTCGCAATCCGTGACGAATTGAAGATCCCGCAAGACGCATTCGTTGTGGCCTTCTGCGGGAAGTACATCACGCGCAAGAGGCCGCTCGATCTGGTCGCAGCCACTCACAGAGCAGCCGAAGGGGGCGCGCCCGTGTGGTCTATGTTGATAGGCGAAGGGCCTGAGCGCGGAGCGATTGAGGAATATTGCCGACGAGAGCGAGTCGGCAATACTGTGATGGCGGGATTCGTAAATCAGTCGAGGGTGCCGGAATTTTTGGCGGCTGCGGATGCGCTTGCAGTCACCTCAGCATACGACCCGCACCCGCTGGTGGTAACAGAAGGCGCTTGCTTCGGGCTTCCGGTTATTATCAGCGACCGTGTTGGCTGCGTCGGGAATGATGACACTGCGCGACCTGATGTGAACGCCTTAGTTTATCCATGCGGAGATACAGAGGTGTTGCGACAGATGATTGAAAGACTCTGCCGGGATAATAGTCTTTATAAAGCTATGTCGGCGGCGTCAATCTCTATCTCTGAGACACAGGATGTAACGGTCGCGGCTTCAAATTTGACGGAAGCCGCATGTAAATTGCACTCACTTGGCCCACGTCGGCATTGACTTGTGGAAAGAAGCGAGCGGGCCGCACAAAGAGACACTAAATATTCGGGCAAGGCAGAACATTGGCCGGTCAATCTCTCTTAATCGTCGGGTCAGAAAGGTTCCAGAGCTTGGAAAGCTCGTACGCCAGAGCTTTTAAGAAGATAGGGTGGGACGTTTCTTTCTGGAATCCAGTAGAAGCCCGGAAGCGTTTCGCACGTGGGTGGCGAGTGGGCCAACTCTTCAGCACTTTCGTCCATGTTGAACCTTGGATTCGGAAGGCAAACCTCGAGCTTATTTATGCCGCAGAGAAGCTGCGCCCAGATCTGATCGTTGTAATCTGGACGGAAGAAGTGTGGAGCGGAACGCTCGGGCAGGTGAAAGTGCTTTTGCCTCATACTCCGATCTACTGCGTTTATCCCGACTCTCCCCAAAGTCTGAGCAGTGACCGGATTCAGTGCCTACCATTATTCGATAGATTTATGACTGTTTCTCCCGCTTGGGTCGAAGTCTTCGAAAGGTTGGGGGCAAGGCGAGTAAACTACCTCCCTTTAGCAGCCGACCCTGAGTTGCACCGCCCGGCGATGAAAACGAAGAACGGCGACTCCACTCTGGCTCATGATGTTGTCTTTGTCGGTAATTGGCGGGCTGCGCGCGAAACCTTGTTAGAGCAACTTTCCGATTTTGATTTGTACCTGTGGGGAAGCAGCTACTGGAAGCGCCGCACGCGTCCCGGTTCCCCTTTGCGGGCGTGTTACGGCGGGCGCAGACTCGGCGGAGCAGAGTTTGCGCAGGTCTGTGCCGATAGTCGCATCATGCTTAATATCATTGACACGATGATATGGCCCGGGCCGAACATGCGAACCTTCGAGCAGCCAGCATGCAGAGCTTTTTCTCTGATTACTAGAACGCCCGCTGTGGTTGATCTATTTAAAGAAGGCGAGACGGTAGAGTGCTTCGACTCGGCTGAGGAGGCGCGCGACAAGGTTAAATTTTATCTGAATAACGAAACAGCGCGTCAGAGAGTCGCCGATGCGAGTTATCAGTACGTTATCGAAGGCGGCCATACATATGTTGATCGTGCAAGGCAATTGATTGTGTGGGCGGAACAGGATAGAGCGAGGCTGTAATGATAGTGTTGAAGTCGACTGAAGCAGACTTCAGAAAAGAGCTATATCATCGTTACGTTTCAACCTTCAAGGGAGAGTCCTTTGAGGAAGATGTGAATGCCCTTGAATCCCACTGGGCATGGTGCGAGCACAAGTACATACCTACATTCAATCGTTTAAGGCGAGACGATTCGATGCTTGAGTTGGGCTGCGGTGCGGGTTATATGATGGAGTTCCTACGAAGGCACGGCTTCTCTCAAGTTCAAGGTATTGACATATCGGAAGAGCAAGTCGGCCTTGCACGAAAAAAAGGATTGAATGCACAGGTCGCAGACGCTCTCCTTTTCCTCGAATCTAAGAGCGAGTGCTATGACGCAATTCTTGCTCTCGATTTCATAGAACATTTTACCAGAGACGAACTGATGCGCCTGCTTCCTCTTATCAATCAGGCTCTGAAAGCAGACGGCATGTTGATTCTACAGACTCCGAACGGTCAGGGGCTTTTCCCTCGACAGGTTATCTTTGGCGACCTGACGCATTTGACCGTCTTCACACCTGAGTCACTGAGCCATCTATTAAAGCTCTTCAATTTCAATAGCGTCGCGTTTATTGAAACCGGCCCCGTGCCGGAGAAGCTAACCGGAAAGATTCGGGCTGGACTATGGAAGCTGCTCAAGTTGATGGCTAATACAGTTCGCCGAATCGAGACAGGCAAATCTCAGCAGATATGGACTGAGAACATGATCTGTTGCTGTCGAAAATCAGCGAGCTTAGTCGCTAATAATATTGGCTGAGGAGACGATTTCATTAAAGGGGAATGAATGGAGCAGTTTCGCTAATCTTAAATCAGTGAGCAGAAAAACTCGAAAAATTTTATATATACAATATACTAATCCGGCTGCTTTCCCGCCGCTTGAGCATAGCTCGCAGATTTTAGCCAATGACGGATGGAGCGTGCTCTTCCTCGGCATAGGCGCAATGGGGGGAGCCGACGCACTGCGCTTTGCGCAGCACGAGCGAGTTGATGTTCGTCAGATGGCATTCTGCAAGCGCGGCTTGATGCAGAAGTTGCACTACGTTAGGTTCACACTCTGGACTTTGGCTTGGGCGATCTGGTGGAGACCTGAATGGCTCTATGCCTCAGACCTGTTGTCCTGTCCTGCGGCGCGCCTGATTAATCTGCTACTTGGCGTGAAGGTAATCTACCATGAGCATGATTCGCCTGAAGCTACTGGCGCTACTTTTTTCATGCGCATCTGTTTGAGCGCAAGAAAACAGCTTGCGCGACATAGTCAGATTTGTATCCTGCCTAATGAACAGCGCGCTTCAATCTTTGCCGAACAGACCGGGGCCGAGAATATGCTCTGTGTGTGGAATTGCCCGGCGCGCGCTGAGGCCGAGATGTCTGGCGGCGACCATGAGAATGAGGCATTCTGGGTGCTCTATCATGGCTCAATAGTGCCGCCTAGACTCCCTGAGACAGTTCTATTTGCTCTTACGATGCTGCCCGAAAGAGTAAAACTGCGCGTGATAGGCTACGAGACGGTCGGCCACTTGGGGTACGTAGAGGAGTTGCGAGAAATGGCAATGAAACTTGGGATTGCTAATAGAATGGAGTTTCTTGGTTCTATACCGACGAGAGGCGAACTTCTGGAATTGTGCAGGAAATCTGATGTTGGACTTGCCTTCATGCCCGAAAACGGAGGCGATATCAACTTGCGCTACATGGCAGGCGCGTCCAACAAGCCTTTCGATTACCTTGCAAGTGGTCTTACCCTTCTGGTCACAGATTTACCTGAGTGGCGAAAGATGTTTGTCGAACCCGGCTATGCCCTTGCCTGTGACCCTAAGAGTGCTGAGAGCATAGCCTCGGCGCTTCGTTGGCTTATTGACCATCCAGAACAGGCACGACAAATGGGGGAGTTAGGGCGTGAAAAGATAATCGCCGAGTGGCACTACGAGAAAGCGTTCTCTCCGGTAATCAAGCGATTGAGCACACACAGTTTTCAGGAATCATCAAATGGCGCGGACTGAACTTGCCGGTAAATTAAGCACTTCGAGGTGGGAAGACACTCACTCTATAGTAAGATTGTCTGCGGCAGCCTTCGTCTGCTTTACCTTCATAATCCCACTAATACTCTCTCAGTATGATTATTCTGCAATGCAGGTTTTTCTTGCGATGATTCTGCTGGGCCTCTGCCTGTATCCGCTATACCGCTACATCAGGAAGCGCGAGGTTGGTGTGCCTGTTTTACCGCTCCTATGCATTGCATACGCAGCGCAATTCGTTATCCCCATCTTCACGCGCGAAGCAATCATGGCGCTCGCTTATGACGATGCTTACCTTGATAGCAACGATGTTATAGTTGCGCTTGCGATGACAATCATTGGCATCTTGGTGATGCAGATGGCCTATCACCTTATGCGGAAGAAGAGAATCAGCAATGCCCTCCCGGCTGTTAGCCTTCCGCTGAATGTTAATAGATCAATTCTCTATTGTTTCTCAATTTTCTTACTGCTACAGATTTTAAGATCTATCCAGACATTTCTGTGGGAAAAAAGCGAATTGCAGTTTTCAGCTATTATTGGCTTATTGCAAAACCAAGCGCTAGTGGCAATTGGGATACTCGGCTGGATCGTTTATACAGGGCGCGGAGGCAAGTGGCTGAAACTTATTTTGTACTTAATGCTAATAATCACAGTCATTCGCAATGCTACAACAACGATGCTTGAGTCCGTACTCGTGCCGATAACTGTGCTATTAATAGCCAAGTGGATTTACTCTCGTCGAGTTCCGATTCTGGGCTTTGCGTTCATTGGCGTGTTAATCGTCTTTCTGTCCCCTGTGAAATCAGATATCAGAAGATCAGTCTCTGAGAACGAGTCGGCTACCGATTCATCAGTTACAATTCGCAGTCTACAATGGATCGAACAAGCAACGGACTACTGGGTATCAGCTTTAACCGAACAACACAATTTTCTCGAATCAGCTTCAGACACCACATCGCGTACAGACCTTATTCATCAATTCACTTACATCTATGCGTCAACCCCCTCGCGCGTTCCATATCAGTATGGAGAGAGTTACAAATATTTCGCTGTCGCCTTGATTCCGCGCGCTCTCTGGCCGGGCAAGCCAGAAGCCAATAACGCTAACAATTTTTACGCAATCAATTACGGCGTCTCAACAGAGCAGGTTCTGGAGAGCACCACCTTTGGTGTGACTCTAATCGGCGAAGGGTACATGAATTTCGGGTTTTTCGGCGTTCTTCTGGTGATGTTCATGCAAGGAGCTATCCTTAGCCTACTTGAACAGATTTTTGCGGGGCCGAAAGCGGGGGCTGGCGGGTGGGCAATCTTTATAGCAAGCTTCGTTTTCTTCTTGAACGGTATAGGGTCGAGTGCAGAGGTTATGTTCGGTGCGATCCTTCAGAATCTCATCTTTAGCTCTATCTTGTTATGGTGGGTGCGAGAAAAGATGCACGACAAGCGGGACATCAATTTGAGCTTGGCTAGCTTAATCACTAAATAAATCAACCGACTCTCCAATTCTCGATACACCTGAAGCAAGGACTTTCGATTAAACAAGGCCCGTTATGTCAATTTCAAAGCTCAAAGATGATGTCCCGACCGGGTTCGATAGCCCGACTGCCTTGCCTGCTACGCCCGAGCAGGAACTCCAATGGCAAGAAGCTAATCGTACGTGGTGGGAACTCCATCCCATGCGCTACGATTTCAGCGAGAAACTTGAGGCCGAAGAATTCACCAGAGAATTTTACGAAGAGATTGACAGACGGTTCTTTTCTGACGCCGCCACAATGATTTCATGGAACAAATTGCCTTTTGACTCAATCATAAACTTTGGCTCTCTTAAAAAGAAGGACGTGCTGGAGATTGGATGCGGTAATGGAAGCCACGCACAACTTCTTGCCCAACGGTCGCGCTCATATACCGGAATTGATATAACTCGCTACGCTGTTCGGAGCACGACACAAAGATTACGCTACATTGGGCTGAACGCGGTTATTGAGCAGATGGACGCAGAAAAGATGTCTTTCCCCTCCGAATCGTTCGATTACATATGGAGTTGGGGCGTAATCCATCACTCGGCAAATACAAGGCGAATACTTGAAGAGATGCACCGCGTGTTACGGGCAAAGGGAGAAGCCCAAGTCATGGTGTATCATCGAAACTTCTGGAACTACCAGATATTCTCCGGGCTTCTGGCCGGGATTTTCCAGGGACACTTATTTAAAACCGGGTCTCTACACAAGACTTCACAAAAGATTACGGATGGCGCCATTGCTCGTTACTACACTATCGCCGAATGGAAATCCCTCGTCTCTGACCTATTCACTGTTAAAGATGTGACAATCTTGGGTAGTAAAGCGGGTCTGATACCATTGCCCGCAGGGTCTTTGAAGAGCGCTTTGATACCCCTTGTTCCGAACTCTCTGAGCCGTTTCTTGACCAGCCGTATGAAATTCGGCACCTTCCTTGTCTCTACTTTAGAGAAGAAATAATGATTCTTAGTTTGCAGACGAACACATTCGGGTGGTATGGGGGAATCCCTACATATAATAGACTCATCTGTCGTGCGCTTAATGAGATGAAAACGTCCGCCAAAAGCCGCGTGCTAATAGCAATGGACGAGCGCGAAAAGGCGGCCTCTCAAGATTCTTTATATTCCAATCTCTTCATAGAAGCCTTCAACGGCGACCGCATCCAATTCGTGAAGCGCGTCCTGCGTATCGCGGCAAAACGACAAACGGATGTGATACTTGCCAGCCACATAAATTACGCGCCCCTATGTTCGCTTGTTAAATTCATGCGGCCACAGGCACGAGTGGGCATAGTAATTTATGGTTGGGAGGTGTGGCGCAGCTTACCGTTATTACAGAAGAGGGCGCTTCGCCATGCGAATTTTATTATCTCAATAAGTGAATATACAAAACAGAGAGCGATTGAGGTTCAGGGCATCGAAGGTCAGCGTGTCTTTGTTCTACCAAATGCTCTTGAGTGGAAAGAGACTCACCCCACAAGAATTCCGGGCAACTGTTCCTTCCCTCCGGGAGTTAAACTTTTGTCGGTAGGTCGCCTCGATGCTGCGGAGCAGCAGAAGGGATTTGATACCGTAATTAGGGCGCTGCCTAAAATAGCCAATCAAGTTCCAGATATACAGTACATCGTGATTGGTGACGGCACAGATTTGGAACGACATAAGCAATTAGCTAAGAAGCTAGGCGTCTCGGAGCGCGTGCATTTCTTAGGTTTTGTGGATGATGACCTATTGCGCCAAGCTTATGCAGCTTGTGATCTCTTTGTGATGCCTAGTGCCCAGGAGGGTTTTGGCTTTGTGTACCTTGAGGCGATGCAGTACGGCAAGGCGGTAGTTGCTGCAAATAGCGGCGGCGCGCCCGAGGTCGTAACGGATGGAGAGACGGGCTGGTTGGTCGAGTACGGGAATACGGAACAGCTTTCGCAGGCACTCATTCGTCTGTGCCTTGATTCGGAACTTCGCGCCAAATTAGGTGACGCCGGTTATCATCGGCTACAAAAGAGTTTCACTTTCCCCAAGTTTTGCCAGACGTTTTCAGATATACTGAAACGAGAATTGTCCGCCATCGAAATTTACAAGTCTCGCCGCAAAATGATTGGCAATACACAGGCTGTTTAATAGGTGTTTGATATTCTCTTTCCATGCGCCTTTCAGTTATCTCGGATCTCAAAGCGTCTCGTAATGGTCTAGTTCAGCAACTTCCACCATCAAATCTTGACGCAGACAACTGGCCGTTTCGTATCTACGCGTCAGAATCTTTACGTCAGAGACTAAAGAGAAGTATTGCTCCCCCACTTCTTTTTACTGCCCAGCCACGCCTACGCCGAATGGTAGAAATTCCGTTCAATTATGATTTACTCACATACGACGAAAGGCACGCAGAAGCCGCGTCACTCAGAAATCTCCTGCGATTTCTACGCAGGGATAAGATAGAAAGGGTGTTTATACCCGGATGTTTTGTCGGTGGCGAAGACGTACAATTCTGGCTTCGTAGGGGTGTGAAACGATTGGACGGTATTGACGTGCTCGATCTCAATACTTGGCCTGACATAACCCAACAATTAGCAGAGCATTTCATGGCTAAAGTAAATTTTAAGCGCGCCTCTATTGAAGAAATACCATTTGAGAGCGGTTACTATGATCTTCTCTGTACAAGGGCAGTGCTTGAGCATGTTCATAACTTAGATGCTGCGGCGCGTGAGACAGCAAGGATATTAAGGCCGGGAGGTTGGGCTTGGCATGAGATTGGGCCTCTCTATTACACCCATAGCGGCGATCACTGTATCTCAAGTTATGGAGACGAGCATGGCTACGACCATTTACTATTAGACGAGCACGAGTATAAAGCGATGGTTTGCGATCAAGAGTTTTATTCCAACGAACCTGACCCGTACTGTTCTTATTGGGCGCAGCACGACCAGTTTTCGTTCGCTTTGCCAGATGAGTACATTGAGACTTTTACTCGCTACTTCAATATCAGGCACACGGTCTTAAAACTGAGTGGGCCGGGACTTTGGTTCAGGGAGGAGAAACCAGAGGAGTGGAGTATCTTACTTGACGCTGGTTTGAGGGAATCAGACTTGCTCGTTAAATCAATCGTTGTTATCTTGCAAAAACATTCCACTTCATTGCTCTAGAGATTTTAAGGCTAGGGATTAGCCTTCAAGCGAAAACGTGTCCTAAAGAAAGAATAGAAACCGTTAGTTGCTTCAGACACGAAGCTCTTTAAGATATACAGTGTCCTTAAAGTTGCTCCGACAGAAAGTTCATTCGTTTTCTAGATGCGTTTGCCTTGGAATTACACTGCTCTTTAAATCTTATTTTGAGGGTTAAGCAGCTATGTCAAAACGCGCGCTGGTAACCGGAATAACTGGACAGGACGGTTCATTCCTGACCGAATTTTTATTGGAGAAGGGCTATGAAGTTTACGGCATAATTCGCCGCGCCAGTTCATTCAACACTGATCGCATCAATCATCTTTATCAAGACCCCCATGCTCCAGATACACGGCTGCGCCTTATTTATGGTGACCTGAACGATTCCAGTTCTCTCAATACCATCTTGCGCAATACGCAACCCGATGAGATTTATAACCTAGGCGCACAATCTCATGTTCGCGTAAGTTTCGACATCCCGGAATATACGGCAGAAGTTACTGGAGTCGGTACTGTGCGTATTCTAGAGGCGATTCGTGAAGCAGGAATCAAGCCGAAATTCTATCAAGCTTCATCATCAGAATTATTCGGGAAAGTTGTGGAGTCACCGCAGACCGAAAGAACACCATTCTATCCCAGATCACCTTATGCTTGCGCCAAGGCTTATGCTTATTACATCACGGTCAATTATCGTGAAAGCTATGGGTTATTTGCCTGCAATGGCATCCTATTCAATCATGAATCAGAGCGTCGAGGCGAGACGTTCGTGTCACGAAAGATCACGCGCGCTGCAACGAGAATCAAGTTAGGATTACAGGATAAACTTTATCTGGGCAATCTGGATGCAAAGCGCGACTGGGGATATGCGCGTGATTATGTTGATGCGATGTGGTTGATGCTGCAAGCTGAAGAACCGGACGATTATGTTATAGCCACAGGCAAAACTCATTCTATAAGGGAGTTTCTGGATGAAGCTTTCGGCCATCTGGACCTTAACTGGAAAGAGTACGTGGAGATTGACCCTCGCTACTACAGACCCACCGAGGTTGACTTGCTATTAGGGGATTCGACCAAGGCACGCCGCGTACTGGGGTGGGAGCCTAAAGTGAACTTCAAAGAACTGGTTCGTTTGATGGTTGAATACGATCTTGATTTAGCCAGACATGAGAAGGCAAGCAGGTCATTGGGTGAACGAGCAATTTCGGCAGAAACAGGTTGGTGGGAAACTTAAAAAATCAAAGTTCAAGATGATTGATTAGGCGATTCTCGACTAAATTTATGGCCTGTTCTGTATAGGAAACAATTGAGGTCGCGATTATCAAGGCTATTAGAGAAAAGCAAATTGAGCGAAGATGAATGCTGCAACTATTAGTAAAAGAATCTGTGTCACTGGTGGCGGCGGTTTCCTTGGGCGTCGAGTAGTCGCTCGTCTGCTTGAGTGTGGCTATGACAACATTTCTGTTGTGCGACGCAGTGATTACGATCTTGTTGATAGCAACTCCGTCAAAAGGCTTTACTATGATATTAATCCAGAGATTGTAATCCATCTGGCAGCGGTTGTGGGCGGCATTGGAGCCAATCTTGAGAACCCTGGCCGCTTTTTCTACGAAAATTTAATGATGGGCGTTCAACTTATCGAAGGAGCGCGCCTTCAAGGTGTAGAAAAGTTCGTTCAGATTGGAACGATCTGCTCTTATCCGAAATTTACCCTTGTGCCCTTCAGAGAAGACGATCTGTGGAATGGCTATCCAGAGGAGACCAACGCTCCATACGGTATCGCAAAGAAGGCGCTGTTAGTGCAAGCACAAGCCTATCGTGAACAGTACGGATTAAATTCCATCTACCTTTTGCCGGTAAACCTTTATGGCCCTGGCGATAATTTCGATCCTGCGTCATCTCATGTGATTCCTGCGTTGATTAAAAAATGCGTTGATGCAGTGGAAGAAGGAAGACTAGAGATTAAAGTCTGGGGAACCGGCAATGCTACGCGCGAGTTTCTTTATGTGGATGATGCCGCTGAAGGCATTGTTCTCGCCGTTGAAAACTATAACGGGCGCGAGCCTGTGAATCTTGGAGCAGGTAGAGAAATTAGTATACGCGAACTCGCTAACTTGATTGCTAGGGAAACCGGCTTCAATGGAAAAATCTCCTGGGACACATCGAAGCCTGACGGTCAGCCGCGCCGCGCGCTGGATACTAAACGTGCTATGGAATTTTTCGGCTTCCGTGCCCGCACCGATTTCATTGATGGCTTGCGACGGACTATTGAGTGGTATCGTATAACCCGTAACAGGGAACATGCGACCGCTGAAAGATAGAATCCGACATCGGTAGCTAAGGCGAGCAGTCGGCGTAATATAAAAGGACTTAAGCGATGTGTGGAATTGTCGGAGCATTGATGAAGGGGACGCGCGAGCAGTCGGTAGAAATAGTAGCGCGCGGCGTCTCTGCGCTTGCACATCGAGGCCCTGATGACAAAGACATTGTTGAAGTTGATTCCTCGCATGACAACGTTAAGGTTGTTTTCGGACACAGACGGCTCAGTATCATTGATCTTTCAGAAGGCGGGCATCAACCGATGCGCGACCGGGAAACAGGTAACTGGATTACATACAACGGCGAGGTCTATAGCTACTTATCTCTGCGCAAAGAGCTTGAGGACGAGCGGCGCAGGTGGGTTTCGCACTCAGATACAGAAGTTGTTCTTCGCGCGTTCGCAAAGTGGGGCGTTGATTGTTTTGAAAAATTGCGGGGCATGTACGCGCTTGCCGTGTGGGATGTGCGAAAGCAAGAACTTGTTCTGGCGCGTGACCCCTTTGGCATTAAGCCGCTCTATTACTATCGGACTGAAAATCTTTTTCTATTCGCATCTGAAATTCGCGCGCTTCTTGCGAGCGGGCTTGTCCCGCGCCGCTTAAGCCCTGAAGGTCTCGCATCGTTTCTGGATTTCGGTTCGGTCGAAGCGCCCGCGACAATCCTTGAGGGCGTGCGCTCGCTCCTGCCCGGCCATTCGATGACCGTAAGATTTTCGGGAAACTCTTTTCAGACGGAAGAGAAATTTTTCGCTGAAAAACTCTGGGCAACTGATGAGAGAGTTGCTGTAAAGAATCGTGACGAGGCGGTCGTACAGTTAAGAGAGATTCTTGAAGAGTCCGTGCGTCTTCATCTGGTGAGCGATGTTCCGCTCGGCCTCTTTCTTTCCGGCGGAATGGATTCAAGCGCGCTCGTAGCTTTGATGAGCAGGGTTTCAACTGAGAGGCCGAAAACTTTCAGCGTGGTCTTCGCAGAAGGGAAGTTTACAGAGGCCGCGCACGCTCGATACGTTGCAGAAAAGTTCGAGACCGATCATCAAGAGATTCCGCTCTCAGAAGATGACCTGCTCGGATTGCTTCCTTCAGCCTTGAGCGCCATTGATCAGCCGACGATTGATGGCATCAACACTTATGTCGTCTCAAAAGCTGTGAAAGAATCGGGCGCTACTGTGGCGCTTTCAGGGCTGGGTGGCGACGAGTTGTTCGCGGGCTACAGCACTTTTCGTAGAGCGCTCAGAATGAAGCGGCTCGAAAGATTTCCGCCGCGACTTCGCAGAACTGCTTTAGCGTTGGGAAAGCCTTTTGCGAACGGCTCCGTGCAGAAGAAAAAGCTCTGGCAGCTTTTGACGAGCGAGGGAAGCGCTCGCGATGTTTATAAAATCTCGCGCCAGCTTTTCGCTCCAGACGAACGGCTAGCCCTCTTAGTGGAAGATGCGGATGAAGTTGAAAGAGAAAACTCTAACGGTCTGCATGATATTGTGAACGCTGTCTCTCTTTACGAGCTTCGCGGATACATGGCAAACACGCTGCTGCGCGACACGGACGCTATGAGCATGGCTCATTCGCTTGAGGTGCGCGTCCCATTCGTTGATGCGGAGGTCGTGCGCTTCATGCTGGGGTTGCCGGGTGCGTGGAAGATGAGAGGCGATGGGCCAAAGCCTCTCCTTCAAGATGTGATTAAAGATTTGCTCCCGACTGAATTTATGCGCAGGCCGAAGATGGGGTTTACGCTTCCGTTCGAAAGCTGGATGCAGTCTCGGCTGCGCGATCAAATTAACCAAAAGTTCGCAGACGAAGGCGGTTTCATAAAATTGGGGATTCGACCTGAAGCCGCGCAAAAGGTCTGGGCGCGTTTCCTTCTCAATCCTCGAAGCGTAGGCTGGTCACGTCCTTGGTCTCTATTCGTGCTCGCCAACTGGTGCGAGCTTCACCAAATCGAGTTGTGAAAGTCCTGCACGTTCTTCCAAGGCTTGCATTGCAATGTGGAGGCCCGGTCGTTGCCGCTCTTGGCATGACCTCTGCGCTAGCAAGGGCTGGCGTGGAAGTGAGACTGGTCGCAACTGACCGCTGGGCTTACGACATCCCCGAAAAATTCGACTGCGATACTCGAATCTTTCCTAACCTCGTCGGCCCTTGGCAGTGGTCGCCGAAACTCGGTAGGGCGCTGCCGGAACTCGTCGGTTGGGCAGACGTGGTGAACCTGCACACGCTCTGGAGTTATCCGGTCTCAGCAGCCGCGCGTGAATGCCGCCGCACTGGCGTGCCTTACATTTTGAGACCGTGCGGCATGATGGACACTTGGTCGCTATCGCAAAAGAGTTGGAAGAAGCGTCTCTATACGGCTCTGGTAGAACGAAGAACGGTTGATGGCGCGGCTGCGCTGTGGTTCACGAGCGAAGAGGAGAGAAGAAGCGCTCAGCCTTTCAACTATAAATCACCGGATACAGTTATTCCTTTGGGGCTTGCTCCTAACGCCTATCAGAATCTGCCCACGCCCGGCAATTTTAAACTGAAATATACGGAACTAGCCGGGCGTCGCCTCATACTTTTCCTAGGCAGGCTCACGCCGGGCAAACGGGTTGATCTTCTGCTTCAAGCTTTCGCAGAGATTCATGAAGAATTTTCTGACACGACGCTGGTCATAGCAGGGCCTAATGAGGGAACTTACCTGAGCGAGTTAAGGCAGTTGGCCCAGAGTTTGCGAATCACAGAGCGCGTTGTTTTCACGGGGGCGCTGCGAGGGCTAGAGGTACAGGCCGCGCTTGTTGATGCGGAAATTTTTGCGCTGCCTTCTCTGCACGAAAATTTCGGAGTGTCAGTGATAGAGGCTATGGCCTGCGGAGTTCCTGTCATCGTCAGCAACCTTGTAAATCTTTCGGAACAGGTTGAGCAGTTCAAAGCCGGTGTGAGCATAAGTCCTACTGCGGAATCTCTGACGAAAGCTTTACGACAGCTTCTAGCAGACCCTTCGCTATCAAGTCAGATGGGTGCGAATGGCAGAAAACTCGTGTTAGAAAAATTCACTTGGGACGGAATCGTTCCCGAACTGATTGATCTATACGAAAGAGCTATTGCGCGAAAGCTAAAGGCCAGAGCCGCGCGCGATGTAGTTCATGTGGATGGCGCTGGACAGTTAGGCGAATTGTAATCAGATATGTGTGGTATCGCAGGATTTTTTAATCTAAGCGACAGTTCCGTTCTGGAACGCATGACAGACCTGCTGGCTTATCGCGGGCCGGATGATCGAGGCACGCGATATTTCGAGAAAGAACGAGTCGGCCTTGGGCATCGCAGGCTCTCCATCATTGACCTCTCGCCTGCGGGTCATCAGCCTATGAGCAACGCGGACGAGAGCATTTGGATAACTTACAACGGAGAAATCTATAACTTTTTAGAGTTGCGTGGCGAACTGGAAGCGCTGGGGCATAGCTTTAAATCAAGAACAGATACGGAAGTGATTCTGCATTTGTATGAGGAAGAGGGCGCAGAGTGCGTTAAGCGTTTGAACGGAATGTTCGCATTCGCGCTCTTTGACAGGCGCAAACGTAAACTCGTTCTCGCACGTGACCATTTTGGAATCAAACCTCTCTACTACTACCACGAAAATGGCTGCCTCGTTTTCGCTTCGGAAATAAAAGCGATCCTGGCATCGAACGCTTATTCGACAGAAGTAAACTGGCAAGCCGCGCGCGACTTTTTCACATACCTTTACGTTCCATGTCCAGAGACTATGTTTCGTGGAATCTACCAGGTTCCTCCGGCGCATGTTGTAGAACTGGATTTGACTACGAACCAACTGGAATCAAGACGCTTCTGGCAGCCGCGCCAGATCGAAAGAGTAAACGGCAACGGTTCTCATCAAGACGAGAAAGAAAGATTGCGAGAGCTTCTCTCCGATAGCGTGGAGCGCCAGATGATTAGCGACGTGCCGCTCGGCGTTTTCTTGAGCGGCGGCGTTGATTCGCCAATACTGGCGGGGCTTATGATGCAATCATCTTCCCAGAAGATCAAAACCTTCACAGTTGTATTTCGCGGCAAGGGGCTTGAGTTTTACGATGAGAGCGAAGCGGCTCGAAAGGTTTCCGAAAAATTCGGAACAGAGCATCAAGAGATTGAAGTTGATTTGAACGATCCAGTAGAAATGCTAGAACTCGTAGACCACTTCGATCAGCCTTTCGGCAATCCCACCTTCTATCTAATGTACTTAATCTCCAAACACACGCGGCGCGCTGTGACGGTTGCGTTGTGCGGCGCAGGCGGCGATGAGCTTTTCGCAGGCTATCCGCGTTATCGCGCTATGAAGATGGCGCGATGGCTGCGCCGCGTTCCGCGCCCCATTCTGGCTGGCGCTCGACGCGCTCTTGATATGGCGTCGGACGATCACAGAAAGATGACTCTGCGGCGCGCTCGTCAGTTACTCGATGGTCTTAGCGAAGACGAAGTGAGCCAGTTTGTGAACTGGACTTACTTTCTAACCGAAAATCAGAAGAAGAGTCTTCTTAATCAAATTACATTTGATAGGGCGAACGCTAACGGAGGTTTTCTACCTGCTGAAAGAATTATGCGGCGTCATCTGGGTGAAAGTTTGCTGGAAGACAAGGGCAATAGAATTCTTCATCTGGATGTGCAAACTTTTCTTCCAGACAACATTCTGGAATACACGGACAAGATGAGCATGGCGCATTCATTGGAAGTGCGCGTGCCTTACCTTGATTATCGCTTTGTAGAGCACTCGCTTCAGATTCCTTTCCGCGAAAAACTGCGCAAGGGGAAAGGGAAAGCAATTTTAACAGAAGTGTTCGCAAACCTTTTCCCGGCTGGACACTTGAAGAGGCCGAAGAAGGGTTTCAATTTTCCACTGGCGCTATGGATGCGCGCGTCGTTCGATGGTTACTTCAACCGTAATCTGAATCGCGCTGAGGTTGAGAGGCTGGGAATTTTCAACTTCGATTACATAGAGTCGTTGCGCCACCAGCACCGGACAGGCAAGGCCGACAATTCCTACGCGCTCTTTTCAATCATTATGTTCGACAAGTGGTTCCGAGACTACATTCTTGAAGAAGAACCTGTTGAAATTTAGAGTTTGTTGTAATTGAAAGGATTTTATGCCGAGAGTTAAAGCAGCAATCATAGGAACCGGATTAATAGCGGGGAAGAAACATATTCCGGCTTTTCTGAAGCACAAAAGCAAAGTCGAATTGGCCGCGCTCTGCGATTTGAATCAAGCGGCCGCGCAGAAGGTTGCGAGCAAGTTCGGAATACCGCGAACCTACTCCGACATAGGCGAGATGATCGAGCAGGAAAAGCCAGACATCGTTGACATCTGCACGCCGCCGCAGACTCACGTGAAGCTCGCTATAGAGGCTATGAAGCGTGGCTGCAACGTTTTTATAGAAAAGCCTATGGCGCTTACTGTAGAAGAGTGCGACCGTATCGTTGACGCTTCGCGCTCGGCGGGCGTGAAGGTGTGCGCAGGCCACAGCGATCTCTTCTACTATCCGTTCATGGAAGCTCGTGAGATGGTCGCGCGCGGCGCAATTGGTGAGTTTCGCGGGATGCGAATCTTTCTTTCGACGCCTACGAACTACATGACCTCGCAAGAAAATCACTGGGCGCACAAGTTGCCCGGCGGCGTAATTGGCGAAACAGGCCCACACATTGTTTACATGACGCTGGCTTTCATCAATCCTGTAAGGCGCGTGAGCGTTGATGCCATGAAGATTCTTGATTATCCTTGGTCGCGTTATGACGACTATCGTATAAATCTGATTGGAGACAAGGCTATAAGCTCCGTGACCCTCTCTTATACTACGGATCAATGGGCTGCGCGTTTGGATATTTTGGGGAGCAAAGGTATTCTCACACTCGATCTTGAAGGCATGTATCTAATCAACAATCGCCGTCCGACCTTAAAGCCAGTGCCCGTCGCGCTCTCTCTCTTGAGCGAATCAGGTCAAATAGTTCAGAATCTTCTATCGAAGAGCATGAAGGTGGCTACGGGACGCTACGACAACACACACGACATTCTGATTGAGCGCTTCGTTGACGCCGTAGCGAACGGGACGGAATCGCCCGTGTCGGCGGAAGAGGGAAGGGAAGCAGTCAGGGTTTTGAATATGATCGTAAAGAGTCTGGAGTCAGACTGATTTTCGATTTTAGATTTGCGATTTTCGATTTAAGAGCTTTTCTGTTTCTTCCAATCGAAAATCCAAAATCCAAAATCGAAAATCCATTTGGCTCCAGACTCCAGACTCTTTTATGTACATACTTGGAATAAACGCATATCACGGTGACGCTGCTGCTGCTGTGATTCGTGATGGTCGCTTGATTGCGGCTGTGGAAGAAGAGCGGTTCAATCGTCGCAAGCATTGCGCAGGATTTCCGATTGAGTCGGTGAAATATTGTCTTGAAGCTGCTGGCTGCTCTATTGAAGATGTGGAGCACATAGGCATTTCGCGTGACCCGTCGGCGCATCTTCACAAAAAGATTCTTTACACTGCGACGCGCGCCGCAAAAAGTCTGGGCGATTTCGACAAAGGAAAGAAGGCGAAGAGCGAAAGAAACGGGTCAAGCGTTTTCCGTCAGGTGGCAGACCGCCTTGCTAACGCCGCGCGCGTGCGCGATTTGAAGGACGATCTGGCGAGAGCCTTGAAAATTCCAAAGAACAGGTTTCGAGCGCAGTTTCATAACGTAGAGCATCACCGCGCGCATCTTGCAAGCTCTTTCTTCGTCTCGCCGTTTGAGCGCGCCGCGCTGCTTTCGATTGACGGCTTCGGAGATTTCATCTCAACCATGTGGGCCGTAGGCGAAGGCAACTCGATTGATGTTCTGGGACAGGTTGAATATCCGCACTCTTCCGGCATTCTCTACACGGCGACCACTCAGTTCATAGGTTTTCCGCACTACGGCGACGAAGGAAAAGTTATGGGGCTTGCGCCGTATGGCGAGCCGCGCTTCATAGAAGATTTTCGGGACATCATCAGAACTGAAGAGGGCGGACGCTTTCGTCTGAATTTAGATTACTTCCGTCACCACGCCGAAGGCGTAGAGATGAGTTGGGACGAAGGCTCGCCCGTCATAGGCAGAATCTTTTCCGATGAATTCGTGCGGAGGTTCGGGGCTGCCCGCGTCGCAGGCTCACCCTTGACCGACCGCGAGCGAGACATAGCTGCGAGTCTTCAACTGCGTCTTGAAGAGATAGGCTTTCATGTTCTAAATCATTTGCATGACAAGACCGGTTTGACTGATCTGGGTTTATCGGGCGGTGTGGCCTACAACTCGGTAATGAATGGAAAGATTCTTCTAAACACTCCGTTTCGCCGCGTCTTCGTACAACCTGCTGCTGGCGATAGCGGGACTGCGCTGGGCGTTTGCTATCACATTTACAACAATCTTCTAGACAAACCTCGCGCGGAAATTATGGAGGGCGCTTACACTGGCCCGGAGTTCAGCGACACGGAGATTCGCAGCGAGCTTGAGCGGGCGGGATTAAAGTTCGAGAGCTATTCTGATAGCGAGGTAACAAGACGCGCGGCTGAGGATATAGCGGACGGCGCAGTGGTTGGATGGTTTCAAGGGCGCATGGAGTTTGGGCCTCGCGCTCTTGGAAATCGCTCGATCGTCGTTGACCCGCGCCGCTCGGACATGAAAGAGATTCTGAACGAGCGAATAAAGAAGCGCGAGCCTTTCAGACCATTCGCGCCTTCGATTCTTGAAGAGCACGTCGGAGATTATTTCGAACAGACGCATCCAGCGCCAACCATGTTGATGGTCTATCAGATCAAACCCGAACGACGCGCAGAGATTCCTGCGGTCACACACGTTGACGGCTCAGGTCGTTTGCAAACTGTTTCCGAGAATGTCAACCCTCGTTACTATCAACTCATTTCAGACTTCCACAGCCTGACCGGAGTCCCTGTGGTTCTGAACACATCGTTTAATGAGAACGAGCCTGTCGTCTGCACTCCGCGCCATGCCATTGACTGCTTTTTGAAGACGCGTATGGATGTGCTCTACTTAGGAAATAATGTAGTTCGCCGCGAGCAGCATGATTAATTTCAGGAGCGATCTATTGTTATGAGAATTCTTGTGACAGGCGGTGCGGGGTTTATCGGTTCGCACCTTTGCGAGCGTTTGGTCAGTGAAGGAAATGATGTCATTTGCCTTGACAATTTTTTTACAGGGCGCCGAGAGAACATATTTCATTTACTCGATGATCGTCGCTTTGAATTGCTGCGTCACGATGTCATCGAACCTATCTTGCTCGAAGTAGATCAAATCTATAATCTAGCTTGCCCCGCTTCGCCCATTCACTATCAGTACAATCCCGTGAAGACTGTGAAGACGAACGTGATGGGAACACTCAACATGCTAGGTTTATCAAAGCGTGTGAAGGCTCGCATCCTTCAGGCTTCGACTTCGGAAGTTTACGGCGACCCGGAAGTGCATCCTCAAACGGAAGACTACTGTGGGCACGTCAATATGATCGGGATCAGGGCATGCTACGACGAAGGAAAACGTGTTGCGGAAACTCTGATGATGGATTATCACCGTCAGAATAAAGTTGACACTCGCATTGCGCGCATCTTTAACACCTATGGGCCAAGGATGCTTGAGAATGATGGGCGCGTCGTCTCGAATTTCATAATGCAGATATTGCGCGGCGAAGAGTTGACGATTTACGGCGACGGCTCGCAGACTCGCTCGTTCTGTTACGTTGACGATCTAGTAGAAGCTCTGATTCGTTTGATGAACTGCGAAGGAATTCACGACCCTGTTAATCTGGGCAATCCGGGCGAATTTACAATCAAGGAGCTGGCCGAAGAGGTCGCGCGACTTTGCGGAGCAACGCCGCGCTTCAAATACTGCGCGCTCCCGCAGGATGACCCCAAACAACGAAAGCCGGACATCACACGTGCCCAAAAATTCTTAAACTGGAATCCAACAATTCCGCTACGCGATGGCCTTCAGCGCACGGTCGCCTATTTCGCATCTCGCGTTCGCCAGGCTCCCGCTCTACAGATTTGAGAGTTCGACGACGAAACGTTCTGCGTCTCTTTTGAATAAATACGCGCGTCCGATAACGCCGAAGAAAGACGCTTCTCTTATTAGAAACTTATTCAAATTAAGCGAATGAAAGTGCTTCTTCTAAATCAGTGCTTCTATCCTGATGTGGTTTCGGCTAGCCAGCATCTGACAGACTTCGCAGTGAGGCTGGCTGACGAGGGGCACGATGTGACGGTTCTGGCGAGCCGCAGAGGTTATGATGACGCGGAAGCGCGCTTCGCCAAACGAGAGATGTGGAAGGGGATTAAGATCATACGCGTTCCTTCGCTCAATCTTGGAAAAAATTCGAAGTTGCGCAGGTCTATGAATTTCGCAAGCTTTCTGGCGGCTTGCGTTTTCCGCCTGACGCTTTTGCCCCGGCATGACGTTGTCGTTGGGATGACAGCGCCTCCGCTCATCTCTTTTCTCGCGGCGCTCTTCGTTCAATTGAAAGGCGGTCGCTTCGTCTACTGGGTCATGGACTTGAATCCTGATGAAGCAGTAGCCGCAGGGTGGTTGCGCGAGCGCTCCATTGCTGCAAGATTTCTTAACTCCATACTTCTATACGCGCTTCGACACGCTGAAAAGATTATAGTGCTGGATCGCTTCATGAAAGAGCGCATCCTTGCCAAAGCCATTTCAGGCGAAAAAATAGAGATTGTTCCGCCCTGGTCTCATGATGATGCCGTAAAGTTTGACATTGAAGGCAGAGAAGCATTTCGCCAAAAACACGATCTTTCAGAAAAATTCGTAGTCATGTATTCCGGCAATCACAGCCCATGTCACCCGCTCGATACGCTTCTGGACGCGGCTCAAAGGTTGAAGGATAATTCCAACGTAGCGTTCTGCTTCGTAGGCGGCGGGAGCGAATTTGCAAAGGTCAAGAGCTTTGCTGTTGAGCGTGAGTTGAAAAATATTCTGTGCCTGCCGTATCAGCCGCTAGACAAGCTGTCCGCATCGCTCTCTGCGGCAGACCTTCACGTAGTAGTTATGGGCGAGCAGTTCGCTGGAATAGTTCATCCATGCAAAATATATAACATTCTTTCCGTAGGCGCGCCGTTTCTCTACATTGGCCCAACGGAAAGCCACGTGGTTGACATACTCCCACAAATTCCCTCGCGCGAGGCCGGTCGTACGGCCAAACACGGCGAGGTGGACAAAGTAGTCGCTCATATTTTCGAAGCCATGCGGGACGAGCAAGTCTTGCCCTTACTGAATGAGGTAGAGTTTTCAAGCAGGTTCTCTATGGGAGCGCTGCTGCCCAGCATGGTTGAAGCAATTGAAGCTCAGCCGACGGAATTGCCCGTGCGCAGCCTCGGCGCTTCAAACACCAGCGCATAAATTTCCAAAAAATCTTTAATTCAAATCGAAGGAGCTTTGAATGTCAGAACAAGTAAAAGTCCTGGTCACAGGCGCGGGCGGTTTTATAGGTCATCACTTAACCAAATATCTTGTTGACAGAGGCTACTGGGTTCGCGGCGTTGACGTAAAAGAGCCTGAGTACGCGCCGACCTCTGCGCACGAGTTTGAGCTTCTTGATCTGAGCAAAGAAGAGAACTGTCTCAAAGCTACGCGAGGCGTTGAGGAAGTTTACGGGTTGGCGGCCAACATGGGCGGTATAGGTTTCATTGAGACCAACAAGGCCGTCATCGTGCGCGATAACACCTTCATCAACATGCACACAATCGAAGCCGCCCGCCAGAACCACGTTAAGAGGTATCTATACACTTCTAGCGCCTGCATCTATCCGGGCTATCTGCAACGGGACGCAGATGTGACGCCGCTCAAGGAAGAAGATGCGTATCCGGCTGATGCCGAAGACGGCTACGGTTGGGAGAAGCTTTACATGGAGCGTGTGTGTCGCCATTACACGGAAGATTTCGGGCTGGACACGCGCGTCGTACGCTTCCACAACATCTTTGGCCCACTGGGAACTTACGACGGCGGGCGCGAAAAATCTCCTGCGGCAATCTGTAGAAAGATAGCGCTCGCGCACGATGGCGATTCCATAGAAGTCTGGGGCGATGGCGAGCAGACACGCTCCTACTGCTACATTGACGACTGCGTTGAAGGAATTTTCAGGCTGATGCGAAGCTCTCATCGTGAGCCGCTTAATCTTGGGCAGGATCGCATGATCTCAATCAACGAGCTTGTTGACATCGTCTCTAAAATCGCCGGGAAGAGAATTGGAAAGAGTTACGATCTGACGAAGCCGCAAGGGGTTCGCGGTCGCAATAGCGACAACACGCGGCTGCGCGAAGTTCTCAAGTGGGAGCCGCAGGTCTCGCTCGAAGACGGACTTGCGAAGACGTATCGGTGGATTGAAGGCGAGCTGCATAAAGAGGGAAGAATCCCATCGCAACGGGTTCAGCAACCTGCGGTCGAAGCTTCAGCAATTTCAGACTAAGAGCAAGTCTCAATATCTTAGCGAGCTTAAGTATTTCCCTTTGCGCCTTTGCGTGAACCCTCAATTATCTTGACTCTTAAGATTAACGAGAGTTGCATGTTCACGCAAAGGCGCAAAGATAAGAGATAAGCTCGCTAAGAGGCTGAACGCTCGTAACGGATATTGAAATAATCATATGAAGGTGTTGGTGACGGGAGCAGGTGGCGCAATCGGGACGGCGCTGGTTGAGCATCTTCTAGCTGAAAAGCAGAGCGTACGCGCTCTTGTCCGAAAGTCCTCGCGCACGGATTATCTGAATAAGCGTGTAGAGGTTTTCGATGGTGACTTGACCGATTCGGAATCTCTCAGTCGCGCAATTGAAGGCGTGAGCGTGGTCTTTCATCTAGCCGCGAAACTTCACATAAATTCCCCGGACGCCTCGCTTCGTGACGAGTATCGAAAGATAAATGTTGAAGGCACTCGGCGGCTTGCCGAAGCTGCGCGCTCGGCAGGTGTAGAGCGCATGGTCTTCTACAGCACTATCAACGTCTACGGCTCATGCAATAATGCTGAAACTTTCGACGAGGATTCGCCGCTTAGACCGGAAACGATTTACGCCGAGACGAAGGCCGAGGGCGAGAGGATTGTTCTGGAAAATCTGCCTTCCGTTGTTCTACGCCTTGCAGCCGTCTATGGCCCAAGAATGAAAGGGAATTATCCTCTGCTTCTTAACGCCTTGAGCAAGGGGCACTTTGTGAAGATAGGAGATGGAAACAACAGGCGCAGTCTCGTCTATGTTTCGGACGTTTGCGCAGCGAGCCAGCTTGCAGCCTCGCACGAAAGCGCCGCAGGGAAAGTTTATAACTTAACGGACGGGCGCGTTCATACTCTGAATGAGATAATCGAAGCTATGAGTGCAGCGCTGGATAAAAGAGCGCCGCGCCTGCGTGTGCCCATCGCGCCGACTCGCGCGCTGGCCGGAGTGTTTGAGGACGGCGCGCGTCTTTTCGGAGTTCGTTCGCCTGTGGGAAGAGCTACGATTGATAAGCTCAACGAAGACATAGCTGTCAGTTCACAGAAGATAGAGCGCGAGCTAGGTTTCATACCGCGCTTCGATCTTGAACGGGGATGGCGCGAGACCGTTCGATTGATGAAGGACAGGCGCGCAGCATGATAGCCGCACATCTTCTCATCTCTATAGTTGTATTAGCCCTCTCAGGCAGGGTAACACGCCACCTTTCTCTGCCTGCGTCGCGCCTGCGTCTTCTGGATCATCCAAACGAGCGCTCGCTTCATGATAAACCGATGCCACGCACAGGGGGGCTTGCGATTCTACTCAGTTTCGCAACGGGTCTCATAGCGGAACTGCTACTGAAAATTTCGGGCATAAGTGGCGATAGCAATTTTGTTGTGAGCAATCTTCTCATCATCGCAATGCTCTTCTTCATAGCTGTGGTTTCGTTGTTGGATGATTGGAAAGAGCTTGCCCCAGCCATTCGCCTGATGGTTCACATAGCAGCCGCTTGCGGAGTTGTGTTCGGCGCGAGGGTGACAATTGGATCGCTCGCACTTCCCGTTCTTGGTTCTTATCAACTGAGCTTGCTGGCCGTCCCACTCACAATTTTGTGGTTGGTATGGATGACAAATCTTTACAACTTCATGGACGGGATGGACGGGTTCGCGGGCGGCATGAGCGTAGTGGGTTTCGGTTTTCTTTGTCTGATAGCTTGGGGCGGTCATTACTATTTCATGGCGCTGCTGGCGTTGCTCGCAGCAGCTTCGGCTGGCGGATTCCTGATTTTCAATCGCCCGCCCGCCAGAATTTTCATGGGCGATGTGGGAAGCACGTTTCTAGGATTTCTTGCTGGCACACTTGCGGTCATGGGAGTTCACCTGGAGCTTTTCGACCTCTGGGTTCCCGTTCTAATCTTCTCGCCTTTCATAGTTGACGCGACCGTGACGCTGCTGCGCCGTCTGCTTCGCGGCGAAAAGGTCTGGCAGGCGCACCGAGAACATTATTACCAGCGCATGGTGCTCGCCGGTTGGAGTCATCGAAAGACAGTCTTGGCCGAGTACATTCTGATGATTGGCTGCGGTGCGAGCGCGGTTGTTTACATGAAGGTTGGCGCTACTACACGTCTGGTCATATTACTGGGATGCGCGTTCGTCTATCTGCTGCTGGCTTTCGGCGTGAGACTTGCCGAGCAAAGAAAAAACCTTAGACCACCGGAATTGGCTATTTGATAAAGCGAGCGTGTTAGTTAATTCGGAAAAATTTTTGGTTCGTGTGCGAGTAGTGTCATAGTTTGAAAATATGATGCCGATGAATGTTGATCTTTATTTCCAAAATATGACAACGCCCGTGTGCGGCATAATTTTCCACTTTCAAGCCTTATGTGATATAAACACAGCCCCGTCCGGGTTAAATGAACAAGGTGAGTTAGCTCGCCGCGCTTGAGCCATGCTTTCAAGCTTCAGGCTTATTCGTTCATCGCGCGAACCGGATTTTCAGAGAAAAATTAATTTGATACAGTGCCTTGCTCCGTAAAGGCTTTCTCGCTTTCTAGAAAAAGTTTCGCCCGTTCCGACCGAATTGCAGCATTATGTCAAATGGCTCAAACGAGTTTCGTAGAGTCCGCGTATGGTGGGGGCGGCTTCTCAGCCGACGCCTTCAGTTTGTTCTGGACATAACTGTTCTGGTTCTGGCTTTCGCCATAGCCAACTGGCTGCGCTTCGATTTCAACGTGCCCGCCGAGTGGGTGGGCAACGAACTGTTTCAACTTCCCCTCGTCGTTCTAGTCCAATTCACAGCCATCACGCTGACCGGCGGTCGTACCTTCATCTGGCGATACACTGGAATAGGCCACGTCAAATCTTTCTTTTACGCTGCGCTTGCTTCTTTCGTCATCATCCTTTCATTAAGACTCGGACTGCCGGACGCTTATTTCCACTGGCGCGTTCCTGCATCAGTCTGCGTCATGGACACAGTTCTGGCCTTTGGCGGACTTCTCAGCTTGCGCGTGTTGCGACGCCACCTTTTTGAACGCTACGAGAAGAGGAAGCGACTGCGTTACAACGATTGGATGAACGAAGTGAGACGGCCAGTTCTGCTTATAGGCGCTGGCCGAGCAGGCGTGCTCGCGGCCAAGGAGATTCTCGATCGCGGCGATTTAGACCTTGAGATTAAAGGGTTCGTTGACGATGATCCGGGCAAGCAGCGGCGCACGGTTGTTCAGGGACTGAAAGTTCTTGGCACTACGGAGGAGATTCCAAAGCTTGTACGCTGGCACGCAATTGATCATGTCGTCATAACTATAGCTCAGGCCTCGCGTGATGAAATTCAGCGCATCGTGACCATCTGCGAACAGATTCCCGTCAAGGTCAGAATTATTCCGGGGCTTTACGAGATACTTCAAGGCAATGTCGAAGTAAGCCGAATACGCGATGTGCAGATCGAAGACCTGCTGGGACGCGAGCCTGTGCGCCTTGACGAAGAGAGTCTGATGCATTTTCTCTCAGGCAAGACAGTGATGGTCACGGGCGCTGGCGGTTCAATCGGCTCAGAACTATCACGCCAGGTTGCCAGATTCCATCCCGGCAGTCTTTTGCTTGTAGAGCGCGCGGAATTTGCACTCTTCCAGATTGATCGTGAGTTGCGCGAATCGAATGACGATTTTGATATAGTCCCGCTCGTCGCAGACGTTGGTGATACAGCGCGCATGAGCACCGTCTTTAAAACTTACAAGCCACAGGTCGTGCTGCACGCAGCAGCGCACAAGCACGTGCCCTTGATGGAATATAATCCGGGCGAAGCGGTCAAGAACAACGTGCTCGCAACGAATCTGGTAGGCGAACTCGCCGGAAAGTTCGGCGCGGAAGTCTTCGTGCTAATCTCTACGGACAAAGCTGTCTTTCCATCTTCGGTGATGGGCGCGACCAAAAGAATGGCTGAATTCGTGGTGCAGGATTTGAATCACCGATACGAAACACATTTCGTGGCCGTGCGCTTTGGCAACGTTATAGGCTCGGCTGGCTCAGTCATTCCAATCTTTCAGGAACAGATTAGAAAGGGTGGGCCAATAACCATCACAGATAAGCGCATGAAGCGCTATTTTATGACTATACCGGAGGCCGCCCAGCTTGTTCTTCAAGCCGGAGCAATCTGCCGTGAGCGAGATGGCTGCGAGGTCTTCATTCTGCACATGGGCGAACCCGTCAGCATCTATGATCTGGCCGAAGCCATCATCACGCTTTCGGGATTAAAACCGCACGAAGACATTCAAATTGTAGAGACCGGAATTAGACCCGGAGAAAAGCTTTACGAGCGCCTGAAGATTGATGAAGAGGATGTTGTCGGCACATCGCATCCCAAGATTTTCATCAACAAGATTGCGGATCGCCCCGCAAAAGATTTGCGTGAAGCGCTGGAAAGATTATGTGAGCTATCGCAGAACGGCCACGAGCGCGAACTGCGCTCTTACTTAAACGATCTGCTCCCCGAAGCCAGACTTTCGGCGCAAGCGAACGGCGAAGAGATTTTGTCCGAAAATCCTTCCGAACCAGTCCAGACAGAGGCGCACGCTGACGAGCCTTTGAATTTAAGCTCAACCGCGCAAGTCTGAACTCTTCTCAGTGAGCGAATCTATCATCGAAACAATCCCAGAATCATTCGAGATGAAAGAGGGGATGCATGTGCGCACGCGGCTGGCTAGCAGGCTGGATTCGTTTATCTTCTACGCCCTGCTTTGTGTAATTGCACTCACAGCAATCCCTTTCGGAACAGTTCAACCCTGGTGGGAAGCTCTGTTTGAAAGCGCTATCTTCGTGCTCTGTGTATTAAGCGTCGTCGAGATAATGCTGAGCGGATTAGGAGACACTTCCAGATACAAACTGCTTCTTCCATTGCTGGCGCTATTGCTGTTCGCATTTCTTCAAACGCTGCCTTTGAAAGGCCAGAATGCAAGCGCAGCAGGAATTAGCACGGCAGCCGCGCGCGCCATCAGTGCCGATCCATACGAAACGCGCATCTTCATCTTAAAAGTCGCCGCAATCTCTCTCACGCTCGCGCTTCTCATACGGTACACAAAGAGCAAACGACGCTTGAGCGCGCTAATGTTTTTAATCATAGGCGTCGGTATGGCGTGCGCTCTTTTTGGAATCATACGTCAGACTACTCAGCATCAGGCAACAGGCTTCTTGATTCCATACCTGAAGCCGGATGTAGGCTACGCGCAGTTTATAAATAAGAATCATTTCGCTTTTTTGATGGAGATGGCTCTGGGACTGACGCTGGGGTTTCTGGTTGCGGGCGGCGCTCGCCGTGATAATGCATTAATGTATCTTTCTGCCGCCGCGCCAGTCTGGATCGCTCTGGTTCTATGCGGCTCTCGTGGCGGCATACTGAGCATGCTGAGCCAGATAATCTTCCTGGCTCTCTCCTTCAATTTAGCCCGCCCGCAAGCAGATATGTATAAGAGGACGAGCCAGAATATTCTACTCCGTGTGGGTCGCTCTCTGGCGTTGCGTGTTCTTCTCATCACGGGATTAGTTGCAGCAATCTTCGTAGGAATGGTTTGGGTCGGCGGCGAAAGCCTTGTCAGCCGTTTACAGACCGTGCCGGGTGAAGTAAGCCAGGATAGGACTACATTGGGGGCGAGTCGTTCGGAGATTTGGAGGGCTACATGGCGCATGATTGAAGATCATCCTATAGCTGGAGTAGGGTTTAATGGCTACTGGATGGCGATAACTCAATATCATGATGCGCCCGGATTGCTCACACCGCAGGAGGCTCATAACGATTATCTTGAGATTCTGGCTAGCGGCGGGCTTATAGGTATAGCAATTTTTATATGGTTCCTCGTTCTATTCGTCCGGGAGGTTAGAAGAGCTTTAACCACTGAGGACGCTTTTCGTCGCGCGACAATAGTCGGAGCATGTGCGGGCATCTTCGGCGTAGCCGTTCACAGCTTCGTTGATTTCGGCCTGCACATTACAATCAACAGCTTAATTTTCTTCGCGCTCATTGCGATGGCGACCGTCAATGTTGCAGCAACGAAAAGCAGAATGGAAAGACGCTCTGAAAAGAGAGCTACTGTTGCCGCTTGAGGCTAGAAGAATAGCAGGCGACTTTAATATTTCGACCTAGCAGCGGCGAAATTATTCTCTACGACAGTTTTGACTTTGCAGCCAACTTCGGTTTTTCAGTTATGAAGCAGGAAAGATTAAGGCGAGTTTATAGCGCTCTTTTGGTCATCACGATAATCTGTCAGGGCGGGCTTGCGCTGGCTCTTCAGGACATACGTGGCGGCACGGGTCGAGATATAGTCGGGGGGGCGAGCGCGTTTCAGGCTCAGGACATAATTGGCGGGGCGGCCATAGCATTCCAAAATCCAGTGCGCCGAAGAGACCTGGTTGGCGGCGCACGCTCGCTCATTGTTAAGCGTGTGAAGCGGCCAACTCCGACCACGGAAGTTGCTCGCTCGAATCGTACTGCGGCGGGGCATGGGAATCGTCCTGCCGCCAATGAATCCGAATCAAGCAGGACTAGACCTACAGCGGAAACTGAGACTGCCGAGGATTACAACATAAAGGGGAATGCTCTGTACGAGCAGGGTCACTACGCAGACGCAATCGCCGCATACAAAAAAGCTATCGCGCTAAAGCCATCGGACGCGCTCGCTTATAACAATCTGGGCGCAGCCTATTTCAGCTCCGTTCAATACCCGGAGGCGATTGATGCTTTCCAGCACGCTATCAAACTTGATCCAAACGATGCGGACTCGCACTTCAACTTGGGCAACGCGTTTATGAGTTTGGAGCGTTATGAAGATGCCGTTGCTGCGTTTCAGCAGGCTTTGAAGTTAAAGCCGGATTGGGCCGAAGCGGAAGAGAGCCTGGGCGATGCGTTTTTGGGACAAAGCCATTTCGAGGATGCAGGCCGCGCATATGAAGCGACCGTGCGCTTGAAACCAAACGCGCCTGAAGTCTTCAATAAGCTGGGATATGTTTACGAACGACTGGGCAGGTTTGCAGATGCCGTCAATGCTCTGAAAAGGGTTGCGGGCTTACAGCAATCGGACGCAATCGTTTACAACAATCTTGGCGCAGCGCTCTATAAGTCAGCACAGTACAGTGAGGCTGTCGAAGCTTTCAAAAAATCGCTCGAACTCAAACCTGACAGCGCAGAGACCGAGAACAATCTCGGTGCTGCGTATTACAGCCTCAACCAGTTTGCAGAGAGCGCGGAGGCTTTCAAAAAGGCCATACAGTTAAGAAACGATCTAGCCGACGCGCATTACAATCTGGGAAACGCCAGCTACATGCTGGGCCAATACGATCAATCTGTAGCGTCCTACAGGGAAGCGATACGGCTGAAACCCGATTCTGCGGACGCGCACAATAATCTTGGCACGGCTCTTAACAACCTGGGTCGCTACGACGAAGCCTTAGCCGCGTTCAAACAGTCATTGCAACTCAACCCGGGTAACGCTGCTGTTTACAACAACCTCGCTTTCGCATACGACCGTCTCAATCGTCAGCCTGAAGCTGTGGACGCATACCGCGAAGCCATAAGGCTCAAGCCCGATTACGCTAAGGCTTACAATAATCTGGGCTACCTGCTAGACAAGATTGGAAAGTACGCAGAGGCTGTTGATGCGTTGAGAGAGGCTTTAAGAATCAACCCGGAATACGTTCACGCACACTACAATCTGGGCAAAGCTTATTACGATCTCAACAGGTTCGCTGAAGCCATAGCCGAATTCAAAGAGGCCATAAGATTGAGGCAGGATTACGAGCCTGCTTACGTTAATCTAGGCGCGGCCTTCTTCCGCGCAGGGCAGTTTCAAGACGCAGTGGCGGCCTTTAAGCAGGCTGTCGCATTGAAGCCGGACGACGCCGAAGCCTACAACAATCTGGGCAATTCTTACTATAAGACTCAAGCCTACAACGAGGCCCTTGACGCCTACAAGCATGCTGTTCAGATAAAGCCCGGCTATGCAGAGGCGTATTACAATCTGGGCGTGGCCTATTTGACTGTAGGAAACCGAGATGCCGCCATGACCGAATACAACGCCTTGAAGCCTATAAATGCGGAGATGGCAGATAAGCTATTGACGTTGATTAACAGGACAAGGCAGAGACGATAAGAAGGTAAAAGTAAAAAGGTAAAAGGTAAAAGGGATAAGGACGAAAGCAATTTTTAATTTATAATTCACGCCGCAGGCGTGCCTACACTTTTGCCTTTTACCTTTTTACTTTTACCTTCTTCAAAGGCTGGTGACCAAAAAACTAGCCATTTCGTTAATGGAAAATTATTGACCGGTCACGCTTGAAAGCTGTAAACTCCCCAACGAGTTATTCTGCTTTTTACAGACATCGGAGTTAGAACCAGAGTCAAACGGCTTTTTACTTTAAGGAGACATAACGATGATGACGCCACGTATGCAGAAAGCCTTAAAATCAGTTGCGCTCCTGCTCATTTTCTGTGTTGCGCAATTATATATTCAGGTAAATCTGGCCGCCGGGCCAAGCGCGGCTTCCGGTTCTATACCGATGCCTGCGCAAGGCGCTGTAGGTAAACTTGTAGTACACGGCAATCAGCCTGTGCTCGTGAACGGGAATGCAGCACACACAGGGGATACCATTTCAGCCGGCGCTACACTTGAGACAGGCGATCAAACCGGCGCGACTATTGACCTAGGGTCGCTCGGATCGGTCGAACTCGCGCCCAACACAAAGGCCGTGCTTGATTACAGCGACGGTCAGATTAAGGTCAAAATAATTACCGGCTGCGTAATCGTACACTCGAAGAGGGGTACGTCGGGCGATATATCAACCGATCAAGGAAGCGCTGCCCATAATGATTCGTCCAGCGCAGGATTGCTTAATGTTTGCTTGCCGCCGGGAGCGACCAGCCCCGTGGTTAATTCCGCTAATGCGGCTGCCGGTGGTGGAGGGGCAGCCGGTGGCTCGCACGCGGCATTGATAATAGCAGTTTTATCTGGTGTGACCGGTGCCGTCATCGTTGGCTTTATCGTAGCTAATCACGAGTCTAGCAATCCCAGCGGCACCACGCCGTAATCTAACGCCGCGGCCTATCTCTTAAAAGCTTCGCCCGCTTCGCCTTTTTACGATTGAGCGCGCGAAGCTTTTATCTTGCCTTTAACTTTTCATCTGAATTGAAATCCGTAGAACCGATCGAATCGCGCGCTGGTCTCGACGCCGCTCTTAAAAAGGGCGCAGCCTTACAGAAGGCTTTGCGTATTCTATGCGGGCTTCTCTTCATTCTGATCTTCTGCGCAGCGATTTGGGCGTCCATTAAGGTTGGATTTTCAAGGCTCTTCTCCTATTACGGCGAAGGGCAAACTCTGGACCAGCCCCTGCTGCTGGCCGTACAGATGACTCCCGGCGACCCGGAAGCCCATTACTTGCGTGCCAGGGTGTTGGAAGATGCAGGAAATCTGTCGGAGGCAATTAAGGAGTTCGAGCAAGCAGTATCGCTTAGACCTAGTGATTATGTTATGTGGCAGGAACTCGGCTTAGCCCATGACAGGGTAAACGATGAGCAGGGAGCCGTCTCTGCTCTTACAGAATCGGTTAGGCTTGCCCCCTTTTATTCACAGCCGCGCTGGCAATTAGGTAACATACTTTTTCGCGCAGGTCGCTACGAAGAAGCTTTTGCAGAGATGCGCAGAGCCGTCATGAATGATTCTATGCTTCTGCCAAATTTTATAGATTTAACGTGGGGTGCTTACCGTGGCGATACAGTAGCTATGGAACAGGTCATACGTCCCGAGAGGGATGAATGGCGACTGGCGCTTGCAAAATTTTATGCGGCGCATGGTAAGTTCAGCGAAGCGACAGGAATGGTTAAAAGCCTTCACGAATTGAGCGCCAGTGACCGACAACTCTTAGTGAGCATGCTTCTGAAAGGGAAACAGTTTCATGCAGCTTACGATGTCATGAGTGGCGGCGCGTCTGCGGGCAGCCCCGTGCAGATGCCCACGTTTCTAAACGGCGGCTTTGAAGATCGCGTGAGTTTAGAAGAGCAGAGCTTTGGATGGCAGATAGCCAGAAACAGTCCGGCGATTGCTATCTCTCAGGATGGAAGCCAGCACCATTCTGGAAGCTATAGCTTGCGCGTTGAGTGGAACGGTGATTCGCCTGCGGACACGCCTGCGCTCTCGCAGATTATTTTAACGGAGCCGAATAAGCGCTACGTCATCAAATTCGCAGTGCGCACAGAGAAGATAGTAAGCGGCGGACTGCCCATAATGGCTGTATCTGATATTACCGGAAACGAAAACCGCGCGCTTGTTCAATCTAAGCCGCTTCCACAGAATACAGAGGGTTGGACTGAATATTCTCTGGAGTTCACTACAGGGGCTGCGACAGAGGCAGTGCTTGTAACCCTTCGACGCGAAGCTTGCACCACAGCGCCCTGTCCTGCTTTCGGAAAAGTCTGGCTGGATGATTTCGAGATTCAGAAGGTTAATTGACACTGGTTGCCAGTTATTTGAAATCTCTTCGGAGCAATTGACTAGACTTTTTATGGCAACTTGAGTTAATTAATCTTCTGAATCATCTGTCTGGGAACAAAAAAGCGCGTCGAAGGGTTATTCAGATACGGTGCGGGGCACGGCTGAGGGCAAAAAATTCTACAAATATTGCGCGAGAAAGATTGACGCAAACAGTCGCACGTGATAATTTCACGCCTTGCATAAAGGCTAATAAGCAAGTCGCCTTCGGACGGAATATATTGGCTCTCGCCGGTCGCGCTTTCTAGAAGAGGCGCGCATGGAACAGCGTCACCACGATCTTAAATTTACTTCGGTTTAATATTGCAGGAAGGTTTACTTCATCTGTGAATTTGCCTCGTCTTAAATGGAGAACTACTTGAATTGAGAAGGTTGACCGCCTGGGCTGGGTGGCAGGATTCTCATTTACATCGTTCGGTCTGCGCATAGGCGTTCGCTCTAATGATGAAGCTGCGCTTGAGCGCATCATTGAAAATCTTCCGCCGGGGTGGAAGCCTTCAACGGTGCGTAGCGTTGAGCGCCTATATTCAATCTTAATAGGCAAGGGGGCGAACCGCCCCGGTGTTCGACGGTTCAATCTTCTTTATGAAGATCACATACGGGTGGCACGCACGCTAGACCCGGACGAGTTGTTTGAATCATTCGAGTCAACCTTGCGGTTGTACGTCGCAGAGTTTGCTAAGCGCAGGTTGTTCATACACGCCGGTGTGGTAGGGTGGCGCGGGCGAGCCATACTGATTCCGGGACGCAGCTTTTCAGGAAAGACTACGCTCGTTTCTGAACTGCTTCGCGCTGGCGCAACCTACTATTCGGACGAGTACGCTGTTTTGGACGAGCGCGGGCGCGTTCATCCCTTTCCGAAAAAGCTCTCTATGAGGGAGAGCGGCGATCACAGGCAGAACGATACGCCTGTAGAGGCTTTCGGCGGGCGGGCTGGCTCCAAGCCGTTGCCGGTTGGACTCGTGATTGCGAGTCAATACAAGGAGGGAGCGCGGTGGCGTCCTGTTGAGTTGACGCCGGGGCAAGGAGCATTGACACTTCTAGCCAATACGGTGGCTGCGCGGCGTGAACCTGAAAAAGCGATTGCAATTTTGCAGCAAGTAGTGTCAAATGCGCGTGTCCTTAAGGGAGCGCGTGGCGAAGCTAAAGAGATGGCTCGGTCTGTGTTGGGCCAACTTGACGAGATAAATTCTGTTCCATTCTTCGAGAATGATGGTAAACTCCCCGTCGAGCTTCGCAGTTCTTAGGTCGGGAGCCGTTTTCAGTTTAGCAATCTATTATTGGAGGCTACATGAGAGATACAAATGGACAGCAAACCCCCTTCGCTCGTAAAGATGGGCTAGTAGTAAAAGAGCTGCCAGACGAGGTTTTGGTCTATGATCTCGAGCGTGATAAAGCACACTGCTTGAATCAAACGGCTGCCCTCATTTGGAAACACTGCGATGGTCAGACGAGCGTACGGGATATGACCCAGATGCTTGAGACAGAGTTGAAGGCTCCGGTGGATGAGAAGCTAGTTTGGTTCGCGCTGGATCAGCTCTCGAAAGATAATTTGCTTGAAGAGCGTGTCACGATGCCCGCTGCAATCATTGCCAGCGGCATGAGCAGAAGACAGATGATGCGCGCGCTTGGCGTTGCAGCCCTGGTAGCCGTTCCAGTTGTGACCTCAATCGTTGCCCCAACTCCGGCTCAGGCCGCGACATGCTTGCCGCCAGGCTCCCCGTGCACACCACCGGGTACAAATTGTTGCTCTCTGTCGTGCTTACCTACCAACCTGTGCGCTTAATTAGCGCCCAATGTTAGAGCTTGCCTAATCAGGCTCTAAAGGAGATTCGAGTTGCGGTCAGGGTGCCTGTGCGAAATTTGACAGGCACCCCACATGACCGTACTCGTTTCCTTCCTCACCAGCAAGGGGCGTGTGAAGCTGTATGTCGAGAGCTTTTTGCGATTCACCAGGCAGTCTGGTTGCAAAAGCTCTCACAGGCTCATGGCGCACACACCCGCCTTCACTGGAAATCTCAGAATCCGAATTTGACCGCATAGCACCTCTGCTTTTAGGCTCTGGCGCTGCATCACTAGGGTGGTGGCGTCTCAAGCACTCGACTCTTCGCCCAGCCTCTTACCACGATTTTCAGCAAGCTTATCGCTTACTGGCCTTACAGGATTCGGTTCACGAATCTGAAATTAAAAAAATATTTTCACTCCTGCGCGCTTCCGGCATAGAGCCTCTGTTGGTGAAGGGCTGGGCTATTGCGCGGGCTTATCCTGAAACAGCCCTTCGCCCGTTCGGGGATAAGGACATCTGCGTTCGGCCCGGACAGCACTCAACGGCACGGTCTGTCCTTACAAGCCCGGAGGCGAAGGGTCTATGGTTCGATCTTCACGAAGGTTTTGACGAACTGCCGGACAGAACTGTGGAAGAGCTTTTCGAGCGCTCCCGTCTGGTAAAACTTGGCGATTACGATGTCAGGGTTATGAGCGAGGAGGATCACTTAGCTCTGCTCTCAATCCATTTGCTGAAGCACGGTGCATGGCGTCCGCTCTGGCTCTGCGACATAGGCGCAGCGCTTGAGACGAGAGCGGAAACTTTCGACTGGGACATCTGTCTGGGCAAACAGAGTCGCCGCGCAAAATGGATAACGTGCGCAATTGGTTTAGCACGCGAACTCTTGGGCGCTTGCGTTGCTGATGATGAGATTGAAAAGAGATCGCTAGAATTGCCGCGCTGGCTCATTCCAAATGTATTGAAGCAATGGGAGAGGCCATACGCTATAAATCAGCCACCGATGAGTCATCGCGCTCCTATGGTTAGTTATCTGCGTCATCCCGGCGGTCTGTTGGCGGATATACGCAATCGCTGGCCTGATCCTATCATCGCCACCATAAGCTTGAGCGGGCCTTTCAATGATCTACCCAGATTTCCTTTTCAATTTGGAAATTGCATTGCGCGAACTGCCCAGTTTCTGACTAACTTGCCCAAACACATGCGTGGGCAATGACGGTTTCATCACATCATACGTATAATGAATCTCTAATTGAATCTACTTTCAAAACCTTAGGCTCGTGAGAGCGCCGCTTTTTCAATTATAACTAGCAGCTCAATAAGATACCCAGACCGATTCAAATTTGCTAAATTGTGTCTCTGCGCACTTGCGCTTGGGACAGAATATGCTTATAAAGATTAGGTCGAAAGAGTAGTCTGCTGGCCTGCAGTTGCTGGCCCGGTGCGAGGTTAATGAATCACAAGCGGCCAGCTTGATTATCATCCCTCTATTCCTTGAGCACCGAAATAAGTTGCACCCAGGATTGATTCCCTGTGATGGAGTTTTAGCAATAGTATTGATGTTCCATCTTCTAACTCGTTTCGGATTCGAGATTAGAAGTGAGGTGATTTGTAATGAAGAGTTTTTGGCGCAAGTCGCGGATTAGGTTTTACCTTGTGCCCGTCTTGATTTCTATTTCAATTATCACGACATCCGCATCACCCTTTCTTGTACAGTCTGCCGCTCAGAGCCGCTCGCAAACAGATTCCAGCCAGTCGCAAGCAAACTTGAAACTCCTCTCTTTCAAGGCTACGGCTGCAAGCGGCGGCGTCTTACTCGAATGGCAGACCAGTTTTGAACTAAATAATCTTGGATTCAATCTATACCGCGAGCAGAACGGCGAACGCACATTGGTCAACCGATCTCTCATCGCTGGCTCGGCGCTTAGTGCCGGAGCAGGAAATCCTCTAACAGCCGGGCGAGGCTACACTCTGGCTGATTCGCGTGGCTCTATAAACTCAAGCTACTATCTTGAAGCGATTGACTTGAGCGGAGTGAAGACCACGCACGGGCCTTTCTTCCCTGTACAAGCAAGCACGCTTTCAAAGCAGCAGCAGTCTGTAATTCTGTCGCAACTCAGCCAGCCATCTCCCAGCAATGATTTCGGCAGGGGCGAGCCTTCGACCGCCTTCGATAATTCGAGCGGGTCTAATACGCCTTCCGGGGATTTGAATACGCAGTGGACGGTTGCGGCGCAGTCTGGATTAAAGATTCAAGTCAAGAAGAGCGGGTGGTATCGCATCACTCAGCCGGAGCTTCTGGCAGCGGGCTTGAGCGCATCTGCCGATGCGGGAACGCTTCATCTATTCAGGGATGGCGTGGAGCAGGCCATACGAGTGAGCCGTTCGAGCGGTCAACTGGGGCAGAACGATTACATTGAATTTTACGCGCAGGCTCTGAGTAACCCTTTCACAGACACTCGCATCTACTGGCTAACCTCCGATACGACGCAAGGCAAGCGCATGCAGGTGTTTTCCGCCGTGAGACCGGATACTACAGATACTCCAAAGCCTTCTACGCGTCCCACGCCCGTACCTGTTCAAGGTATTCCGCAGCGCCCCGCAAACGGATTCTATGTCCCATTCGCAGGCCAGCTATTTCCGCCCATCTTGAGACTGCCACAGGCCAGAAGAGATTCTATTGAAACTGAGACCACTAGGGAGCCTGTGCGGCCATCACATCAAGAAGAGAACGAGAACAATCAGCCGCCTGCCGCCGAAGCCCACACGGACGCGACCAACGCCTCTACGAGTACGGATGCGCCTCCTGTTGCGCATCCTAAAAAGAAGCGAGTGAAGACGCGTAAGGCTTCAGTTAAAAAGGGAAGCGCTCAGCGAAATCATTTCGACGTGAATGCCGCCAGCGCTTCTAATCCTAGCTTTCCCTACATTATTGAGCACCGCAACCGCTCTACCTATTTCGGGGCGGTGCTGAACGGGGATACCGAGAACTTTTTTGGCGAGCCTATACTGAGTTCTCTGCCAGCAGCAGGTATAATCACGCTTGACGTAAATAATCCTGATACTACTGCGCAATGGGAAGGCACTCTTGAGATCGCGATTCAAGGGGTATCAAACTTCCCGCATCAGATAGGCGTGACCCTTAACGATCTGAGTTTGCCGCCCTTCACATTCTACTTTCGCGCTAATTTCGTCGTCAAAATTCCCATCAGCATGTCGCAGCTACGCGCGGGCGCTAATACACTGAAGCTCACGACCGATTCGCAAAGCGGTGTGTGTCTGGTTGATTACGTGCGCCTTACTTTCGCGCACGCATATAGAGCGGACAATAACTCTCTAGCATACAGCGCAAAGTCCGGGCAGACGGTTAGGATTGACGGTTTCACTTCTTCGCAAGTGCGCATCGTTGACGTAACCGATCCAAACAACGTGCAAGCCACGAACAGTTGGAGCGGGAAAGGCCGACACACATTTCTGGCATTTACAGGCGGGCAGATCAATCACGCAGACGGGATCACCCTCAATCAGCCTTCGCAGTTAAATAGCACTGCTCTGGGCGCAGACCTGCTGGTAATAGGCTATTCCGATTTTCTGTCTGCCGTCCAGCCTCTTGTGGATTTAAGAAGAAGTCAGGGACTAAAAGTGTACGTAGCCAATGTAGAGGATGTCTATGACGAATTCAGTTTCGGCAATCGCGGCCCTGACGCAATACACGATTTTCTGAACTGGGCGCATGGTCACTGGTCTCAGCCGCCCCATTTCTTATTGCTGGTCGGTTGTGCGAGCGTTGATCCTAGGAACTATTTAGGAATAGCCTTTGTTGATTTTGTTCCTACTAAACTGGTTGACGCCACTTTTTCAGAAGCTGCATCGGACGATGCGCTAGCTGATTTTGATAACGACGGTTTGCCGGAGATGGCGGTCGGAAGGTTGCCGGGACGCTCGGCTGCTGAAATTAGCAAGATGGTCTCGAAGATTGTGAACTACACGCCTGGCAATCAGTCGCAGACTGCCGTGATGGTCGCCGATACCAACGCAACCGGTTACGATTTCGAGGGCGAGAACGCAGAAGTCGCGCAACTTATGCCTCCTTCTATGACAGTTAAGAACGTCAACTACGGAAGCAACACTACGGGTTGCACAGAAACCAACTGCGCGACTCGAGATCAGATCAATAATGCCGTGAACCAGGGGCCTATGCTGGTCAACTACTCCGGGCATGGAACCCTGAACGCTTGGACCGGCTCAGGCATTTTTAGGAACCAGGATGCGCTGGTGCTTTCGAACGGAAATCATCTTCCTGTTTTTATAATGATGACATGTCTAACGGGGTACTTTAACGACCCCAGTACAGAGAGTATATCCGCGTCATTGATGCGTGCGGACAACGGAGGAGCCGTTGCGGCTTGGGCTTCTTCGGGATTGACGATACCAACGGGACAGCAGTTGATGAATAAAAGCCTCTACCAGCAGCTTTTCAGCAGTAACCCTCCAACTATTGGCGACGCCGTGCGAAACGCTAAAACTTCCACAGACGACATTGACGTTCGCCACACCTGGGTTCTCTTCGGCGATCCAACGATGAGAGTTAGATAGTCTTACAGAACTCACCCTCTAGGTCAGTCGCTTCATAAAAATTTGAGCACCCGGTACATAGAGTGTACCGGGTCGGCCCCGTCGTTTGCTGAAAATCAGTAGAGGTCTATTTTGATGTCATCAAGAAACCGAATCATTCCGCTTCGTATCAGAACTAGCATGGCCGTGCTGGTCACACTGACAATCGCAGTCGTGATTTACTTTTCGGCGTCGCCTCTGTCAGTCCAAAGCGCTGGGAACCCTAGCGTTGTCATTAACAAATATTTCAACTCCGGCACGACAGCCGATGTGGTTGAGTTGCTCGTCATTCAAGACGGTCTGGATATGCGAGGAATGATAATAAAAGATTTTTCCAGCAGCATGGCAAACGATGGCGGCGGGAAATATCAATTTTCCACAGATGCTTTGTGGAGCAGCGTTCGATCTGGAACACTCATCGTTCTCAGGAATGATAATAGTGCGGCGGATACAACCGTCGGCGGTGGGGATTATAACTTAGATTTGGGCTTGCAAAATGCTGCGTACTTTTCCTCCCTAGGAGGAACTTTCGACATTGCGACCACAGAAATGGTTATGATTAAGACGGCTGGAAGCGGTGATGCAGGAGTAACTGGAAGCATTCATGCTCTGGCGGGCGGGACAGCAGGCGCACAATTCACCGCCGCTGCCGCTCCTAAACTGATCGCATCAGGCACATCACCCGGCGGTCAATTCGTGTTTGCCAACAACAGCACTCAAAGCATTAATGACTTCGACGGAACAGATGCTACCGGAAATGCTACCGGATTAACTTTCGGCGCCGGCAATAACGCGAATAACACTGCATACATCAATTCGCTCAGAAACCAAGGCGGCATAACTATCTCAATCAACGACGTGACGAAAGCCGAGGGCAACGCGGGTACGACTACCTTTAGCTTTGTCGTTAGCCTGTCATCACCAGCGCAGGCCGGGGGCGTGACGTTCGATATAGCCACGCAAGACAACACAGCCACCATAGCCGATAACGATTACGTGTTGCGTAGTTTGACGGGTCAAACAATTCCACAAGGCAGCAGCAGCTATAACTTCGATGTCACAGTCAATGGCGATACCACCACAGAGCCAAACGAGATATTCTTCGTTAACATCTCGAACATAGTCGGCGCGAATGCTGGCGACACTCAAGGGCAGGGAACTATAAACAATGACGACGTTACGCTCGTCGGCATATGCCAGATTCAAGGATCGGGAACGACCTCCCCATTCGCAGGACAAAACATAACGACAAGCGGCGTAGTCACAGGCTTCAAGTCCGGGTCGTCTGGCGGCTTCTACATACAGGACGACGCTTGCGACACAGACTCCGCCACATCAAACGGCATCTTCGTCTTCACTGGAGGAACTTTCCCGGCAGCAGCCGTCATAGGCAACAGCGTGCTTGTCCAAGGCACTGTGCAGGAGTTCATCCCTTCGGCGGACACGCACCAGAAGCCTCTGACCGAGATAAGCAGCAGCCCTACAACTACGTTGCTAACAACTGGGAATACACTCCCTGCGCCCGTCACTATAACCGCTTCCGACACGCAGGCGGCAGGTCTGGAAAATCTGGAGCGCTTAGAGGGCATGCGCGTTCAAGTAGGCTCGCTCACGGTGGTTGGCCCAACTCAGGGCAGCATTACTGAGTCAAGCGCTACGGTCTCCTCTACAGGTGTCTTCTTCGGCGTCGTTACAGGAATGGCGCGCCCCTTCCGAGAGGCTGGCATCAGCATCAGCGACCCGCTCCCTTCGGGCGCGCCCGCCAATGTCCCGCGCTTTGACGAGAATCCAGAAAGGATTCGCGTTGATAGCGACGCGCAACCGGGTACGACCGCGCTGGACGTGGCCGCAGGCACTGTAATAACGAATCTCATAGGCGAGATGGACTACTCCTTCCGCGCATGGACTATCTTGCCGGAGGCAGCCAGCCCGCCTACGGTCGGCTCACAGCCCGGCTCAACGCCTGCGCCCGTGCCTAACGCCAACGAACTGACAATCGCCTCCTTCAACATGGAGCGCTTCTTCGACACTACAAACGACCCGAATAATCCGAACGACCCTGTGCTGACGGCTACAGCCTTCAACAAGAGACTCAGTAAAGCATCGCAGATAATACGCAACGTGCAGAAGCTGCCGGACGTTATAGGCGTAGAGGAGATGGAGAACCTCTCTACCTTGCAGGCCGTTGCGGCGCAGGTCAACAGCGATGTAGTGAACATTGACGGCGGCTCGAATCCTAACTACCATGCCTACTTAGTCGAGGGCAATGACATAGGCGGCATTGACGTTGGTTTCTTGGTCAAGGAATCGCGCGTTACGACCATCAACGTTACGCAGATTGAACTGGCTGGTTGCGATCACGTTACAGCCTCGACTTGCTATAATTACACTGACCCGAATACTGGCGCGCTCGATATACTCAACGACCGCCCGCCGCTTGTTCTGCAAGCATCAATACCCAGTCAGGCCGGGGGAACCTTCGCCTTCATCGTTATCGTTAATCATACGCGCTCGCTGAGTGGCATTGATGACAACACTGCGGCTGGAGCAGGGACGGTTGGAGCGCGTGTTCGTGAGAAGCGACGCAAGCAGGCAGAGTTCCTTGCTAACTACATTCAGAATCGGCAGACGGCAGACCCTACAGAAAAGATTATCACGGTCGGCGACCTAAACGCTTTTCGGGTTAACGACGGCTACGTTGACGTGATAGGGACTATCCTGGGAACGCCTGCGCCGCCAGATCAAGTTGTGCTTGCCTCTTCAGACCTTGTCAACCCAAACTTAACAGACCTGTTGGATACGCTTCCGGCCACCGAGCAATATTCTTACAATTTCGACGGCAATGCGCAGACGCTTGACCACATCATCGTTAACCGGCGTGCGTTCGTCTTCGTTGACCGCTTTGCCTACGCACGCAACGATTCAGATTTTCCGGTTAAGAACTACGAGAGCACGAACGAGTTGCGCCTCTCTGACCACGACCAGCCTGTAGCCTACTTCAATTTAGCAATCCCACCAACGGCTGCTCCTGTGAGTTTGAGCGGGCGCGTAGTATCAAATGATGGCGTGCCGCTCTCAGGCGTCGTCATGCGGCTTGAAGGTTCACAAGCTCACGCGACAATCACAGATTCTAATGGGCATTACAGTTTCAACGCCATAGAACCCGGCGAGTTCTACAGTCTTACGCCGTCTCGCGCAAACTTCAGCTTCGACCCGCCCGTTCGCACGTTCAATCTGGTGGGGAGCCGTACGGACGCAGTGTTTACTGCAAAAGTAGAAGCCGAGACAATGAATCCGCTTGATACGCCGGAATATTTCGTGCGGCAACAGTACCTTGATTTTTTAGGGAGAGAGCCGGACGAAGGAGGACTCTATTTCTGGACAGCTAAGATTAAGGCGTGCAGCGCAGACCCAGTGTGCATACGCAACGAGCGCATAAACATCTCTGCTGCATTCTTCATGAGTGATGAGTTTCAGGAAAGCGGCTTCTACGTTTACCGTCTATCTAAAGCCGCGCTGGGTGGTTTACCAGATTACGAACGATTCATGCAGTACAGCCGCCGTATGGCTACAGGCAGCGAAACCGAATTGAGCAGAGAAGCTTTTGCAGAAAGTTTCGTCCAGCAACCTGAGTTCATACAAAGATACCCGCAAGCGCTCGGCGGGAGGGCATTCGTTGATGCGCTGCTTCAGTCCGTGCAGGTGAACTCAGGAATTGATTTGAGCTTACAGAGAAGCGCCCTGATTGACGATTTCAACGCTCAAGGAAGCCGCGCGCGCACGCTTCGCCTTGTTGCTGAGAATAGCTCTTTCGTCAATGCCGAATACAACCGCGCATTCGTGTTGATGGAATATTTTGGATACCTGCGCCGTAATCCTGATAGCGCAGGCTACGATTTCTGGCTAAACGTTCTGAACGACCGTGTGCCCGGAAACTATCGCGGAATGGTCTGCGCGTTCCTTAGCTCCGTCGAGTACCAGCGCAGGTTCGGCTCTATCGTCTCGCACTCTAATGGCGAATGCAGTCAGTAGCCGTGAACGGTACGAAGCTTAGATCGAATCCATAGATCCAACTTCCGATTCCGAGCGAGAGGGGATGGGTTTTTGAAGAAAGGCAACTCGTCTCCTCTTACGTCCGATAACGCCAGTGAGTTACTGATGTTACGCATCAGTAACTTTGTTAAAGCCACAGACGAAGCCGAAGGTATAGTCTGGGGTTACTCATCACATACCAAGAGAGTCTGCGTGAGCAGACGGCAGATGTTTATGCTCTAGGCGGCTATCTTTCATCTCGCGCCTCTGCCGTGCGGCTCACGCAGACTCCATCTATCTTCTCAATCTATACCCCAGACTACGCCTGCGGCTTCGTCTGTGGCTACACTCTAATCGTCTGCTTGCGCAGACTCGTTGAGCGCTTTCTTTCAGACATTTCAACTGCGTATCATGAGTAAGTAAATTATCGAGGCAAGGACAATCCAATGCGGGAGGTGGAAGAGTAAACCTTTCATCTCCCGCATCTTTTCTGTATCTTCGTTCAGCAGTCGAACCTGCGATTCAAATATTGTGAAAGCAAGGCAGACGTAGAAAGGATTGATGAATTGACGAATTCTCAGCGCACGCAATGAAATTAACTTGAATGAATCTTCTGCTTAGGCTTAGAATGTCAAAAACAGATTGGCTTTGATTATGGAAGAGCGTTAAGGCTTTTTCCATTTTTGAGTTTAATCTCTTGCGGACTTGTCCTGCACCCTCAGGCAAGTGATTGTACAAATTTGAAAATGGAAGGAGTCTGTCGTGCTCAGACTAATCACCCTCAGACTATCTTTAGCAGGATATCGCCGTCTATTCACCGCTCTTCCTATCTTAATTACCTTTGTAATTCTGTTATGGCAGGGGCATCATCTATTTACTTCACCTGTGAAAGCGTCTGCATTCACACCAGGCAACGTAGTCATCTACCGTGTGGGTACTGGAGCATCAAGCCTTATTGGCAGCAATGCCCCTGCTCAAGTGTTTCTGGACGAATACACAACGGGCGGGACATTTGTACAATCCATTCCGATGCCGACTGCCGTGAGCGGATCAAACAAGATACTTACAGCAACAGCGCAGTCATCTTCTGAGGGTGAACTGACACTTTCTACGGATGGAAGCCGTCTGGTTCTAACAGGGTACAATGCGGCTTTGGGCAGCACTACGAACCTTCCTGGCACTTCAGGCTCAACGGTTAATCGCGTCGTTGGGTTGGTTGATTCTTCTGGCGTAATAGACACAACCACAGGATTGACTGATTTCGCCACGGGCGGCAATCCACGCAGTGCTACGAGCGATGGCGCTGGCAATCTATGGCTTGGCGGCAGTGTTGGCGGCGTCAGGTATGCTACGGTCGGCGCAACAACCTCTACGCAACTCAGCACGAACGTGACCAACGTGCGTCAGGTAAAAATCTTCGGCGGACAGTTGTACGTTTCCGATAGCTCAGGAGGTGCTATACGTCTTGGAACCGTAGGGACTGGTACTCCAACCACGTCAGGCCAAACGATATCTAATCTGGTAGGTTTTCCTATAGTCACTAACAATCCTGTTAATAATAGTCCTTACTCCTATTACTTTGCGAAGTTAGGAGGCAGCGAGTGCCCGTTCGATACGCTTTATGTGGTGGACGACGCAAATACGAATAGCGGAACCACCGCAGGGATTCAGAAGTATTCGCAGGTCTCTGGAACATGGATTTCAAACGGCACGATTGCTGGGGACAGTATGCGCGGGCTGACCGGCGTTATTAACGGCGGGTCAAGCGTAACCCTCTACGTAACTTCATGGAACTCGTCAACCGGCGCCTCTACACTCTATTCACTGACTGACGCCTCCGGGTACAACGCACCGATAACTGGCAGCTTGACTACGCTGGCGACTGCGGCAACGAATACGGCTTTCCGTGGCGTAGCCTTTGCGCCTTCAAACGCGGCTCCAAGCCCGACACCGTTCTGCACGCCTACAGCAACTCCTACGCCTACCAGCACATGTCCGAATCCGAGTCCTGCGCCGATTGGATGCGGCACTGAGCGCTGGTCTGTAAAGACCGGGACAGATGCGGATAGAAATTTAGTAAATCTAAACTCGGCCACGCCCACTACGATTGCCGCGTTGTCAGCCATGCCTTCTCCGAATCCGACGCCACCGAATAACCGCGTCGCGCCTGCGGAAACTACGCAGTGGATCGTTCATGGCACGATTACTCAATACAAGCTGGAGGATGATTCCGACTACCACGTAGTATTTCGTGACGGCAGTAATACTATGGTGACGGAAATTCCGTATCCGGGAAGCTCGCCTCAGTGCGTGCAGTTGACAAGTCCGTTCCTGCCTGGCATAGCCAGCGCGCGATGCAAGTTTGATGGCATGTTCCTGGTAACTACATCATTTAAGACAACCACTACGGTGGCGCGAATTAAGGGAGTTGGGATGTTTGACTTCCCGCACGGGCAGACGGGCGCAGCCCCAAATCAGATCGAACTTCATCCCATTCTGGATGTAACCTTCCTTGCGCCTGCGAATGGAACGACGAACGCAGGCACGAACACGCAGACGCAAGCAGGAGAAGTCACGCTACTCTTCAGTAATGTCTCAAGCGGTGGCACGACCACAGTCACTCCTATTGAACCGAGTTCGGCAGGAACTGCTCCGTCTGGCTATACGCTTGTAGGCCCTGCCGACAACATCACAACTACAGCGAGTGTGTCCGGCCCAATCACCGTCTGCTTCAGCGTACCGTACATCACAGACTATGCATCCTTCTCTAAACTGAAAGTGCTGCATAGTGTGGGCGGGAATCTCGTAGATATTACGACGGGGCAGAACGTAGGGAGCGGAGTGGTATGCGGCAATGAGCCGAGCGGCTCGCTCTCTCCTTTCGTCGTCGCAATTGGGAATACACCAACAGCCGCACCTGCTGCGCTTACAGGAAGAGTGACGAACTCGGAAGGTGACCCCTTGGGAGGCGTGCTGGTCAACTTAGGCGGCTCTAAGACTGCAAGGGCTATCACGGATAGCGAGGGCATGTACTCGTTCACTGGCGTTGAGACTGGCGGCTTTTACGTGGTGACGCCTGAGATGGCTAACTACAGATTCAGCCCTGCGACTCGCGCCATATCACTTCTGGGCAATAGGGCAGATGCATCTTTCACAGCCCTTGAGACGAGCCAGACGACCAATCCTCTCGAAACGCCTGAGTTTTTCGTGCGGCAGCAATACCTTGATTTCTTAGGTCGTGAGCCGGATCAGGGCGGATTGGATTACTGGAGCGATCAGCTACGCGCTTGCGGCCAGGATGAGGCGTGCATGAGACAAAGGCGTATAGATGTGTCTGCGGCATTCTTCATGGAGGAAGAGCCACAGGACACGGGCTTCTTCGTCTACAGAGTCTTCCGCGCTGCATTCGGCCAGAAGCCCGGCTATTCGGAGTTTAATAGTGACCGAAGCCAGATGGTTACAGGGGCTTATAGGAGCGTGAACAAGTCAATCTTTGTGAGTAATTTCGTCAAGCGCGCGGATTTTAAGACAAAGTATCCAGACACGCTTACAAACGCTGAGTTCGTAGGCAGGCTCTACAACTCTGCTGGTCTAAACTTCTCCATAGCGGATCAACAAGACGCTATACGGGAGATGGAGCAAGGCGCTACAAGGGCTGACATAATCAAGGAGTTGATCGAGAAGCCTGCGTTCATGCAGAGAGAGTACAACCCTGCGTTCGTACTGATGCAATACTTCGGTTACCTCAGACGTGACCCGGACGAGGGAGGATATGGCTTCTGGCTGGATGTCTTGAATAACCGTATTCAGGGTAACTACCGCGCTATGGTCTGCGCCTTCATCAGTAGCGCTGAATACCAACAGAGATTCAGCCCCGTGAGGACGCGCACGGACACGGCATGCGGGCAGTGAACAGTCATTGCTGTAGCAGCGCATCAGGAGTAGAATGCGCGGCAACTGTAGGGCGTGCGCTCTAAAGCATACGCCCTGCGCAAGTATGATGAGAAGACTTGAGCGCGCTTCTTCTCTCCTTTATGGGGAAGAACGAAAAGAGAGGCGGCGGGGAATCGGCAAGGACACCCGCCGCTTTTTACCTTTAAGATTTATTGAAATTCTATAAAGGGGATTTAGGGCAAAAACGTGGCGGCCTATAACACGCCTCTCATATTGAGCATTGAAACGGCAACTCTTGAGGGAAGCGTAGCATTGAGCATGGGCGAAAAGGTCATAGCCGCCGCGCTGGGTGAAAGAGACGCTTCAGCTTGGTGAAGTTGATCTTTTCGCAGTCACGCTTGGGCCTGGAAGCTTCACGGGTCTGCGCATTGGTCTGGCAACAGTCAAATCTTTCTCCGCGACGCTCTCGCGCCCCTGTGTTGGCATCCCAAGCCTGGAAGCAGTTGCTTACGACGCAGCCACTCCTTCTTCTCTTAAAATCCTTGCAGCGCTCCCGGCAGGTAGAGGCGAGCTATTCTCGCAACTCTTTTCAATCTCTGCGGAAGGCTTGCCGCAGCCCTTGGAAGAACCCACGCACCTGTCACCACAGTGTCTTCTAGAAAAAGTTAAAAATCTGAAGCCGCTGGTATGGGCAGGCGACGGCGCGCGCGCATTTTCTCGGATGATAGAAGAGTTCGCCTTGCGCGAAGGTGTAAAGTTTGCTGGTGAGGCGGAAATTTCAGGTCGGTCGTCAGCAGACTGGGTTATAGCATCGCAAGTTGACCCTTTGGCTGTAAGCCTGGCCTCTTTGGCCTGGCGGCGCTATCTTCAAGGGAAGATTTGCTATGCAGCAGAGTTGAAGGCTATCTACGTTCGCCCGTCTGACGCAGAGATTAAAAGAGCATGAGCGCAGTGAATTTCGTAGAGGTGATAGGGCAGAGGATAGAGATTTCCTGTATGTCGGAGCACGATCTTCTGGAAGTCGTAGAGATTGAGGAATCTTGCGGGCTGAGCCGCTGGGGCTGGGAAGCTTATCACTCAGAGCTAGCGCAAGGTGACAGTGGGCTAATGCTGGTCGCGCGCGACCTGGACGCGCTATCGAATGCAGAAGAGCATAGAGTAGCCGGGTTTATAGCTTCACGCTATTCAGTAGACGAATTGCATGTTAATAACGTAGCGGTTCGCCCAAAATTCCGCAGACAGGGAATAGGCGCTGCATTAATCAAAGCAGTCTTGCAAGCGGCGGCATCTCGCAAAGCGCGGCGGGCTTTGCTTGAAGTGCGAGCGTCGAATCTGGCAGCACAGGCGCTCTACGCGCGATGCGGTTTCTGTGTGATAGGCAGGCGAAAGAATTACTACAGGGAGCCGCCTGAAGACGCCTTGATTATGGCGCTGACATTTTGACCGCAAGCTTGATTTGGCATGAGCCTTTGAGCTAACATTTTTGGTGAAGAGACTGTTTACAAAGGCAGCCCGAGAGGCTGTCTAAAATTTCATTTGGCATCTGAAAGGAGAACTCCTAGAACATGGAAACTACCAACCAGGAGAGCTTAAAGGAAGAGCTGATGACAAGCGACCCGGAGTTCCGCGAGCTTGCGCGCGAACACGGTCGCTACGAGGCGCGACTGAGCGAACTGTCGTCGCTTACATACCCCAGCGACGAAGAGCAGTTGGAAGAAATAACGCTCAAGAAGAAGAAGCTTGCCATTAAAGATCAGATGCATTCGATGTTGCTTCAATACCAGAAGTCCAGGGATTCGTCGCACTAAGCTAGAGGCGAAATCTTCGGGAAGATAGCTCAAGAGTTAAACGGAAACAGGGGCGCAAAGAGCTAACCTCATGCGCCCCATTTCCCTATAATAGGGTTGATTGGTAGAACATATTTATATCGGATTGCAATAAAGAGCTAAGAGTTCAAACTTCAGTTTGCCAATGCGTGTTGCTGGTAGCTGCGATTGTGCTTGAACTGCGAAACCTCTATTGTGACCGTCAATCCGGTATCAATTGGTAAGATAGCAGTCTTACTTTGCAGATTCTTGCTATGGCTCGTGAAGGCATCCCGTATATAGTCGCCCCCCTGCTCTTAGCCCTGCTCGCTTTTGCGTTGGGTTACTGGCCTATGGGCTTGCTGTTGCTGGCGCTCTCGGGCTTCATGGCCTTCTTTTTTCGTGACCCTGAGAGGGAAATACCGCGCGACGAAAATATAATAGTGGCGCCAGCCGACGGACGTGTAACTCGCATAAGCCCCATCTCGCCAGGAGAAGAGGAATCATCTATGGTGGTGAGCATATTCCTGTCCCCCTTGGATGTTCACATAAACCGCGCGCCCATTTCAGGGACGATCACAGACATGTCTTATAAGGAGGGGCGCTTCCTTATGGCAACTAATGAGAAAGCTAGTCTGGTAAACGAGCAGAATATTTTAACAATTCAGAGCGAGAGCTTGACCATTGTGTGCAAACAGATCGCTGGCATCCTGGCGCGGCGAATAGTTTGCTGGAAGCATGTTGGCGACCGAGTTGAACTGGGCGAGCGGTTCGGCTTAATCAAATTCAGCTCACGCACAGATTTAATCCTGCCGCCATCTGTACGTGTAGAAGTACGCGAAGGGATGCGCGTGCGCGGCGGGATTACAATTATTGGGAGAGTGGTCTAATGGCCAGCGTCCAAAGCGTCAAGCCCGAAACGGAACCGGCTGTCCCAGAGCGACGCGGCCTCAAGAAGGGGCTTTATCTAATCCCTTCGGCTTTCACCGCCGCGAATATTTTAATGGGGTTTATTGCCATTATGGCCTCGTTACGCGGCTTCCAGCTTGTGGGAGTCGGGACTGCGGAGGCGTTTGCGCGCGCTGCTGCGCAGTTTGATAATGCCGCGATAGCTATAGGGGTCGCAATGTTCTTCGACATGCTGGACGGACGCATAGCCCGTATGACCAAGACAACGACAGAGATAGGCGTGCAGTTTGATTCCATAGCGGATGTTCTTACATTCGGTATTGCGCCAGCATTGCTAGTGTATACGTGGAGCTATGGCTCGGCCTTGCCGGAAGGTAGTCCCCTTCACAAGCTAGGGTGGTTTCTCTCATTCATGTATCTGATGTGCGGAGCGTTTAGGCTTGCGCGCTTCAACGTGCAGGCGGCTCGTCCTAGACTCATAGCCGAAGGTACAATCAAGCTGGACAAGAAAAGTTTTGTGGGGCTTCCCATTCCTCTGGCGGCGGGGATGCTAGCTGCGGTTATACATTTTGCCCCCACGCCTTTCATACAGTACGGCAAACAGAAGGCAGAGCTTTACAGCACTCTTGTAATGGCTATGACAGCTTGCCTGGGCACTTTGATGGTGAGCACTCTGCGGTATTCAAGCTTTAAGGCCGTTGGCACTACCAGACGCAGCACGCGTATGATGATCCTTTTCATTGCCGCCTTTGGCGTATTGGTCTGGCTCTTTTCACGCTACATCCTTCTAGCGTCAGTTACGCTTTACGTTCTTCACGGTCTGGTATTCCGACTGTTCTCATTCATAAGAAGGAGGCCTGAAGCAAAAAAGAGTTCTCTATAGCTAGTTTCCTATGATTGCTCAGGGCTAGAAAATGCTAGTAGTCCATGTCGTGTAGTTAGAAATAGAATTCTCCCGGCTGTTACGGGAGAGGCCGTAGAATTATTATCTTCGCCTACGCTGAGCAAGTTCACAGGTTTCCCATCTCTAAGATCAAGGACTACTGCTACGTCGCCAGAAAGTGGGGTGAGCAATGCGCCATCCTGCGTTGCTAAAGGCTCAGCGGTTGGCCTCCCAGCTAGTTGCCGCCTCCATAATTGACGACCATTCGTTGAGGAAAGAAAGTAGACAAAATTATCTAGCGACGCTACCAGTATACCCCTCTCAGTTCCAACGACCGATTGGACTCCTGCCCCTGTGCGCATTTTCCAACGCAATTGGCCGCTCGCTTCGCTAAGGGCATAAACATAGCCATCTGCGGAGCCAAAACTAACCAGCCCGGCGGCAAGAGCAGGGCGTCCGCGAACGGAGCCTCGCGTCCGATAATGCCAGAGCGTCCTCCCGGTTAATAGATCAAGGCAGAGAAGTGAGCCGTCCTCGCTACCTATGAAAACCTGTGAGTCTGAAGTTGAAGGCATTGAGTTGAAAGGGAAGGAAAACTGCCGCATCCATTGTATGTTTCCACTTTTAGTATTTATTGCATAGACTCGGCCATCGCTAGTGCCTCCCAACAATATTTCCTGATGCAGAAATAAAGAGCCACGCACTGGCATGGGGAGGGTGCGCATCCAGAGCGTCACCCCTGTGAATTTACTCAAAAAGCGTAGGGCACCGGTAGCTTGGAGTCCAGACGAACTGCTCCTTCTAATTTCGGACGCCACATAAACGCCTCGCTCATCGGCGACCGGTGAAGCTGATATCTCACCTCCCATCTCTGCTTTCCAGACCAAGTGTCCGTCTTCATTCTTTAAGCAAAGAAACGTCCCGCCAGCTAAAGGGAAGTAAATACTATTATAATCCGTGGCGGGAGTGAGATTAATCGTTAGCTCTGAGGGATAGCTCCAGCGTAGGGTAAGCGGCTGAGTAAGTGAAAAGGACTGGATCGGCTGCGGCTCCTGAGAGGAAAAAGTGGCACCACAGGTTTGAATAAATATGAAGAGTAGAAGAAAAGAGACAGAGGCGTTACGCCCAAGTGTTTTTAACATATAAATGCCTAGAAGCCATAAATCTCAGGTGAAAGTATCAAGATTTTGCCATATTCACGTATTTGATGATACATATAATGGTCTAGCATATATCTTACGTCTGCGAACGCGGTTTCGAGAGCAGCGTCGGAGGTTCATTTAAGTTGAGCGGAAAATCCAGTCATGAGACCATTATTATATTGGACTTCGGGTCGCAGTATACCCAATTAATAGCACGCCGCATACGTGAAGCCGGGGTATTCTGTGAGGTATTGCCGTACAATACTCCTGTACGGGAAATAGAGAGAAGAGAATTACGTGGAATAATCCTCTCCGGCGGACCTTCTTCAGTATATGACGAAGGCTCACCGCGCCCTCCTGATGAGCTTTTAGAGAAAGTCAAATGTCCGAAACTGGGCATATGTTATGGGCTACAGTTGATTGCCGCACTGCTCGGCGGCGAGGTGCTACCATCTAAAAATCGAGAATATGGGTACGCCATGTTAAAATTAAGTATCTTGGATAGCCCGCTCTTTGCTGGCCTGCCACAGGAGATGGATGTCTGGATGAGTCACGGGGACAATGTGGTTGCTCCTCCGCCCGGATTTCGCATAATCTCCAAGACGGATAAAGCGCTTAACGCTTTAGAAGATTTAAGCAAGCGCATATTCGGAATTCAGTTCCACCCGGAAGTCGCGCACACTCCCCTTGGGGTTCAAATCTTAAGGAATTTTGTTTTCGATATATGCGGATGCAAGGGCGACTGGTCGCCTAAAGCCGTTATTGGTGAACAGGTGGAGGCTATAAAGAAGAGGGTTGGTGGCAATAGAGTTATTTGCGGTCTCTCGGGTGGTGTGGATTCTACGGTTGCCGCTGCGCTCGTTAATCTTGCTGTTGGCGAAAGGCAGACCTGTATTTTTGTTGACACGGGGCTGCTGCGCGAGGGCGAATTTGAGTCAACGCTCGCTCTCTTCAAAAACAGTATGCACCTCGGTGTGGTTGGGGTTAAGGCCGAAGATAAATTTTTACTATCTCTTGAGGGGATAACCGACCCTGAAAGAAAGAGAAAAGAGATAGGGCGCGTTTTTATAGAGGTGTTTGAAGAGCAGGCTGATAATATTGGAGGGGTACGTTTTCTCGTTCAGGGAACTCTCTACCCGGACGTTATCGAGTCAGTCTCCGTTTACGGCCCCTCTGCTGTGATCAAAAGCCATCACAATGTGGGGGGGCTGCCTGAGCGCATGAATCTGGAATTGATTGAGCCTTTAAGAAATCTATTTAAGGATGAGGTTAGATTGATCGGGCGTGAGTTGAATGTGCCAGAAGAGATTATTAAAAGGCATCCTTTCCCCGGCCCAGGACTCGCGGTTCGAGTTATTGGTGAGGTCACAGAGGAGCGTCTACGTATTCTACAGGCTGCTGATAGGATACTGGAAGAGGAGCTGCGTCATGCGCACCTTTACGACGCAGTATGGCAAGCTTTTCCCGTTTTGCTCCCAATCTCAACTGTCGGTGTTATGGGTGATGAGCGAACTTATGAAAAGGTTATTGCTATTCGCGCAGTCACTAGCGTGGATGGGATGACTGCTGACTGGGCGCGCCTGCCTCACGACGCTATGGCGCGAATCTCTACACGTATTGTCTCTGAAGTGAAGGGGATAAATCGCGTCGTTTACGATATTAGTTCAAAGCCGCCCAGCACAATCGAGTGGGAATAAAATTGCCCGGCGAACTTGTCGCCGGTTTCATGTGAAAGCTTTGAAGCATTTTGTAGCCTTCCTTAGAAAAAGTTTAGCAATAAAAGATTTAATCCATTTCTGACCACTTCCAAACAAGATATTGCCTCTTTACGTTTTTGAAACACGTGATATAGTGTGCGACCGCATGAAGGAATCTTTGGGTCTTTAAGGATTCCTCTTTATTTCGACTTCGTCAGCAACTCCTGCCCTATAAAGAGGGGATACGACCACGTATGACCAAAAAGGATTTTGTTCACCTTCATCTGCATACAGATTATAGCTTGCTTGATGGCGCCATACAGATAAAACCCCTGGCTCAGCATGTGGCCCAGTTAGGTATGAATGCTTGCGCTATTACTGATCATGGAAACATGTTCGGCGCTATCTCCTTTTATAACGCCATGAAAAATAAGGGAGTGCAGCCAATCATTGGGTGCGAAACATATATAGCCCGTGGAAGTCGGCACGACCGTGCGGGAACTACGCGACCGGGTGAGAAGGCTAACCACCATCTTATACTTTTAGCGCGGAACTATCAGGGATATAGAAATCTTGTTCGATTAACATCAAAGGCATACAAAGAGGGTTTTTATTATAAGCCACGTATTGATAGGGAACTGCTGGCGGAGCATAGCGATGGTTTGATAGCGCTCTCGGCGTGTATGTCTGGTGTTCCATCTGCGATGCTGGCTCGTGATTGTTTTGAAGATGCTGCTCGGTCTGCCATAGAGTTTGAGGAGATTCTAGGGAAGGGAAACTATTTTCTAGAAATTCAGGAGCACGGGATTGATGCTCAGAAGCGTATAAGGAGGCCTCTGATTGAGCTTTCCAAGAGAACAGGGATACCGCTTGTTGCCACGAACGATGCGCACTATTTGACGCCAGATGATGCTCGCGCACATGACGTTCTGCTTTGTATAGGGTCCGGGAAAACCATACACGACCAGAATAGGCTGCGCTATGGCCCGCCCCATTTTTATGTTCGATCTCAGGAGGAGATGTGGGCGATCTTCGGCGCAGAGCTACCTGAAACTCTAACTCGGACGGTTGAGATAGCTGAGAGATGCAAATTCGATCTTCCAAGCGGAATTAATTATTTGCCTAAATATCCAATTCCATCTTCTGAAGCGGATTTATCCATAGATGAATATTTTGAAAAAGTTGTTAGAGAGGGCTATGAAAAGCGCAGGGGGGCGGTTTGGGAACTACTACTGGCTACAGGGAATCTGAAGAAGCCTTTGTCAGATTACCAGGAGCGGGTATCAAGTGAAATCGCAATGATCAAAAAGATGGGTTTCGCTGGCTACTTTTTAATTGTTTGGGATTTTATTCGCTATGCTAAAGAGCAATCAATCCCGGTTGGGCCAGGCAGAGGCTCTGCGGCAGGCTCATTGGTTGCATATTGCCTGGAGATAACGGACATTGACCCATTGCAATACGACCTTCTCTTCGAGAGATTCCTTAACCCAGAGCGAATCTCTATGCCTGACATTGATATAGATTTTTGTGTACGAGGTCGCGGGGATGTAATTAATCATGTCTCAAACCTCTATGGACGCGATTCCGTGTGCCAGATTATTACATTCGGAACGATGGCATCAAAAGCTGCCATAAAGGACGTAGGAAGGGCGCTTGATATGCCCTATGCGGAAGTTGACAGGATAGCCAAATTTATACCGCCTCCCGTCAGAGGAAGAAACGTAAGTATTGATCATGCGCTGGAGCAAGTCCCAGCGCTTCGCGCAGCAATTGAAAATAGCGCCCAAGTTAAAGAACTGATTGAAATTGCCAGAAGATTGGAAGGTTGCGCGCGCCATTCTTCTGTTCATGCGGCAGGGGTTGTGATATCACCTGAGCCTCTTCACGAATTGATCCCTGTAGCCGTTTCGACCAAGGATGAGTTAACCACACAGTATGCCATGTCCGATCTTGAAAAAACCGGCATGCTGAAGATGGATTTTTTAGCTTTGACCGCACTGACGGTTATAAGCGACTGCTTAAAAGGTATTAAGCAATCGCTTGAATTTGAGATTGAGTGGTCAAGAATCCCTCTGGACGATCCTCTAACAATGCAACTCTTTGCGGAGGGGAGAACTGAGGCCGTTTTTCAATTCGAATCGGCTGGAATGCAGGAAATTTGTAGAAAATTAAAGCCTAAAGGTTTAGAAGACTTGGCAGCCCTTAACGCGCTTTACAGGCCTGGCCCACTTGATGGTGGGATGGTGGAGGATTTTATTCAACGACATCATGGTCATAAAAGCGTCCGCTACATAGTCCCAGAGATGAAAGATATTTTAAGTAATACATACGGGATTATCGTCTATCAAGAGCAGATCATGCAGCTTGCTCAGAAATTAGGCGGCTATACGCTAGGAGAGGCTGACCTTATGCGTAGGGCTATGGGGAAGAAGAAGCGTGAGGAGATGGCTTTACATGAGCAGAAATTCATAAACGGGGCAGTTGAGCGTGGAATAAAGAGAGAGAAAGCGCAGCAAATTTTCACCCTTATGGCTCAATTTGCCGATTATGGCTTCAATAGAAGCCATAGCGTTGCTTACGCCTATCTTGCTTTTCAGACGGCATTCCTGAAGGCACATTACCCTGAACATTTTTATGCGGCAGTTCTATCAAACGAGATTCAGGATTCTGCTAAAGTTTTCAAATATTCTAATGAAATGAGGGGACAGGGAATTCGCCTTCTTCCTCCTGACGTAAACGAAAGCGGTGCGGTCTTTACTGCTTTAGCAGGAGCCATTCGTTACGGGTTGGCTGCGCTGAAAGGGATTGGTCAAACGAGCGTAAACGCAATTATTGAGGCCAGAAACTGCGAGCCATTTAAGTCCTTTACGGGTTTCATTGAGCGAATGGATGCCGTGGCGGTAAATCGTAGGGTGTTAGAAAGTCTAACCGCAGCAGGTGCCTTCGATTCGCTTATACATGATGGCAGTTCTATACATTCATGGCGTGCCAGGTTAACTGCAGCTATAGATTCAGCCCTCTCGCGCACGGCTAGAGCCAAGCGACAGAAGACTTCGGGACAAAATGCTCTTTTTGCACCAGGCGATGATGATTCAGCGATTGTTCATGAGCAGTTACCAGACGCGGAGCCTTGGACTCATTCGGCCATGCTGGCGGCTGAAAAACTTGCCATAGGTTTTTATATCACAGGCCACCCGCTAGATAATTACGGAGAAATTCTTAAGGAATTGAATGCTCTAAAGTCGGCAGACCTTTTTAGTTTTGAGCGCGGCGCAAGAGTAAATCTCGGCGGAATTGTTACTGACTTGCAGATCAAGACAACAAAAAAGGGCGGACGATTCGGCCTCATGCGTATTGAAGATAAAGAGGGAGGCGTGAAATGCGTATTATGGCCTGAAGTGTTCAGTAAATTCGAAAGCACTATTTGTAACGATGCGGCTGTGCTCGTTAGCGGAAAGTTAGAGCCGGAGGAAACAAGCGCAACCATAATTGTAGATGAAGTAGTGAAGCTTGAGGATGTTTTACAGAAAAAGGCCAGGTCGGTTGTAATAAGACTTCCTGCGAAGAGCGAATACGAGCCATACTTAAACCAACTCTTTAAGTTATTTGACGAGCACAAAGGGGACTGCGAGATATTTCTAGAAATGATGGTGGAGGGAAACATGCTGGTTCGTGCGCGACCGCACTCAGCCCTACGCGTGCGGGGTAGCCTGGAGCTTGAGGCAGCGCTGCATTCTCAAGGTTGTAAAGTCGAATGGGTTAATGTTACGTTAAATTGAGCAAATGATTAAGAGCTTGGAGTAATGTCGGAAATTCCCATCGAAAATGACCGAAGCGTCGAGACGCAAAAAAGCTACTCTGAAGAGGAGCTTTCTGCGTTCAAGCACGTTCATCTAGCCAGACATCAGGACAGACCATACACGCTGGATTTCATAGAGCATATTTTTGAAGAGTTCGTAGAAGTTCATGGTGATAGGAGATTCGCCGATGACCCTGCTGTAATTTGCGGCTTCGCGCGCTTTCATGGACTTCCGGTCGTTGTGATTGGGCATCAGAAAGGCAGAGATACTAAGCAGCGTCAGTATAGAAATTTTGGGATGCCAAAGCCGGAAGGTTATAGAAAAGCTTTGCGTGTAATGAAGGTGGCTGAAAAATTCGGGCGTCCTATATTCTCATTTATAGATACCCCCGGAGCATATCCTGGAATTGATGCAGAGGAACGCGGGCAAGCAGAGGCTATCTCATATAATTTACGTGAGATGGCAAAGCTACGCGTGCCCGTAATAGTAACGATCATTGGCGAAGGCGGGTCAGGCGGAGCTTTAGCCATAGGCATTGGAGATCACGTTTTGATGTTGGAAAATGCTGTTTATTCGGTTATCTCTCCAGAAGGGTGTGCGGCCATACTATGGAAGGATGCTTCGAAAGCGCCGAGGGCGGCTAAGAGTCTTCGTTTGACGGCCTCGGACCTTTACCAGCAGGGAATTATTGATCACATAGTTCAAGAGCCGCCCGAAGGGGCGCATGCTGGAGTGAGCGAAACGGCGCGCTCGTTGGATACCATCCTTTACAAATGCCTGGGTGATTCATTAAGTTTTAGCGCCGAGCAGAGGCTGGTTAGGCGCTATGCCAAGATGCGATTATTAGGCACATGGGGGGAGAGGGAAGCAGTTTCTAGCTGAGTCTGTATTAAGATACTGAAGAGGGAATGTCGGCACGCCGACATTCCCTCTTCAGTATCTCAGAAAGGTATGTCGTCATCTGAAAGGTCTTCGGTCGTTGTCTCGGATGGAGCGCTTCGTACGCTTGTTTGGGTCTGTCCTTCTTCGGACCGCCCACCGCCTAAAAACTGCAAGTCTGTGGCGTGAACTTCCAAGGTGTAGCGCTGTTTGCCATCTCGGTCTTGCCATTCCTCAACGCGAAGTCTACCTTCTACGTAAACCGAACGCCCTTTTGTGAGAAACTGGGATGCTGTTTCAGCCTGACGGCCCCAGAGTGTAACGCGGAACCATGTTGTAACATCCTGCATCTCCCCTGAGCGGTCTTTACGCTTCTCGTTCGTTGCTACTGTGAAATTACAAACTGGCGTCCCTTGAGGCGTATAGCGCAGCTCCGGGTCGCGCCCAAGGTTTCCGACTAAAATAATCTTGTTGAATGACATTGCTTAGTCTCTCCCGAGCAGAAGGTTGAAAAACAGGATTCGCATACTACTTAGACGGAGCGAGCGGGTCAAGGAATAATTTAAAATAACGGGGGTGACGCTCCTAATTCTTCATCTTTTACATTTAAAGTAATTTATGGGCTGAGATATGGCTTTATGTTGAAGTACCTTAACATATCTAAATTTGCTGTTATTGATCGGCTGAGCTTGACGTTTCAATCTGGACTTAATCTGCTTACGGGAGAGACGGGCTCTGGTAAAAGCATAATTGTTGATGCGCTCGGACTGCTTTTGGGTGCAAGGAGTTCTTCCCAGCTAATTCGCACGGGCGAACTATCTTCTATGGTAGAGGGCTATTTCGAATTAAAGGGCGATCAATTGCTCGGTGTAAAAGAGAGCCTGGAATCATTGGGAATAGAACTCTATGAGGATGGGTTAATTGTCCGCAGGGAGATAAGCGCAAGCGGTAAAAGCAGGGTATTTATTAACGATAAAAGCGTAACTCTTGCAACTCTCAAGGGACTGCAGCCCTTACTTGCGGAAATTCATGGGCAGGGCGAGCAGCAATCTCTTCTATCGGCTCAGTCGCAGTTGGAACTTCTGGATTCATTCGGAGGATGCATTCCGCTTAGCATGGAGGTCAAAGAGTTATTTAATTTATGGGATACTGCGCGCGATGATCTGCTCAAACATAGGGAGGAGATGAATCAGCTAGAGCTGGCAAGAGATTTTGTTCAATTCCAGCTTAATGAGATAGAGTCTGTGAATCCTGTGGAAGGAGAAGATGAATTATTAGAGACCGAAAAAAAGGTATTGACTCATGCGGAGCAGGTCTTAAGACTAAAGAGTTCAATTTATGAGAATCTGTATGAGGCTGATGAAAGCGTGCTTTCTCATTTAGGCGCGATTCAACGACAGATTGACGAGTTGGCAGAGATTGACGGGCGTGTCAAACCCGCTGCGGACTTTTTAAGAGACGGTGTTGCAGCATTATTGGAGGTCGTAGACCTTTTCCGTAGCTATGGTGATCAGGCAGCGTTCTCTCCTGCAAGATTGGCCGCTGTGGAGCAGCGGCTTGCAGAGCTTGACAGGCTCAAACGAAAATATAAGGCAGATGTCAGCGGTTTGCTTAAGATAAAAGATCAGCTCTACGAACATATTCAATCGCTAGCTAGCCAGTCAGACGAGGAAAAGAGGCTTAATGAAAAGCTGATTGGATTGCAAAATAAATATCTGGAAAAAGCAGAAATTTTGAGCGCTTGTAGAAGAGATTCCATTCAGCGTTTTGAACAAGCAGTCTCTGATGGGCTGCGACAAGTCGCATTAGATAACGCAATTTTTCGCGTAAACCATGAGACGGTGTATGTGGCTGATGGTTCAAATGGGAGTGAATTCTCCACGCAGGGGCTGGATAAAATCTTTCTTCTACTTTCGGCGAATCCAGGTGAATCATTGAAACCCCTGTCCCAGATTGCTTCCGGCGGAGAACTTTCAAGGATAATGTTAACTCTGCGTACTATGAGTAGAGAGAAGCAATCTGGCAACAGTTTTCAATGCGACACAATGGTCTTCGATGAAATCGATGTAGGTATTGGTGGGCGAGTCGCCGAAGCGGTTGGTCGCAGGCTCAAAACTCTATCTGAGGCGCACCAGGTTCTTTGTGTTACGCATCAACCGCAGATCGCCAAATTTGCAGACCATCATCTTTACGTGACTAAAGAGATCAAGGCTGGCCGAACGGTTACAAACATTAAAGCTCTGGAAGGAGAAGAGCGTGTGGGCGAGCTTTCCAGGATGATCGCAGGCGTGGAAGATTCTCAGACAACCAGAGAGGCTGCACGTTGGATGCTTAAAGAATCATCTAAAAACTCTCCTGTTCGAAAGAGAGCGAAAAAGCCATAGAGCTTAAGTATAAAATTGGTAATAAGAAATATCGCCTCAAAATTTGATTTCTGATAAACTCCATCTCAAACAGAGTTTGAAGAAGTAAGAGATAATGCGATCAAGCGTATACATAGAAACATTAGGATGCCAGATGAATGTGGCCGATACGGAGCGCGCCGCCACAAAGTTGAGGGCAGCGGGTTATGATCTAGCAGAATCTGAAAGCGAAGCGGACGTACTTATTTTTAATACCTGTTCTGTCAGGGCGAAAGCTGCGCAGAAGGTTTTTCACAGAATAGAGTATTTAAAGAGCGTTCGTAGTAGTAAAATAGGTAGGCCAATAATAGGTATTATGGGCTGTGTCGCTCAACTGGAAGGCGAGGCAGTCTTCGATCATGAATCGGCCATAGACTTTGTCGCTGGAACCAGGGCGACAGACAGACTAGGCTCGCTGATTGAGCGAGCGCGCGATGGCGAAGGGCGAGTCATTGACCTGGGCGAGCGTTCAGAAGGAGAAGGCTGGAATGTTTCACCTGTGGAGCGCCACTCACCCCATGTTGCCTTTGTTCCTATCATAGAGGGATGCAATAAATTTTGCACCTACTGCATTGTTCCATATTCACGTGGGCGCGAGAGGAGTCGCGTTGCGTCCGATATTGTTAGAGAGATACACGGTCTGCTAGAGTCCGGTTTCAAGGAAGTGCATTTAATAGGGCAGAACGTAAATAGCTATCGCCCTAAGAGCGAGGAAGGACTTTTGGGGATAAAAGGTGCGACCCCTTTCTCAAAGCTTTTGCGTGCGGTTGCTCGCACAGGAATTGAGAGGATCAAGTTCACCACATCCTTCCCAAGGGATTTTCATGAAGATATAGTCGCGGCTATTGACGAGCACGATAATCTGTGCAACTGGGTGCATTTGCCTGTGCAGTCTGGCAGCGACAGGATTTTGCGTCGTATGAGGCGAGGATATTCAAGTAGTGATTATCTGAGCAGGGTTCAGTGTATTAAGAGGGCTGGCAGGCCTTTATCCTTAACTACAGACATTATTGTGGGATTTCCGGGTGAATCCACTTCCGATTTTGAAGATACGCTTCGGTTGGTGGAGAATTGTCAGTATCATGGTCTATACATTTTCAAGTATTCGGAGAGGCCTGGCACTCCTGCCTCTCGCTTGCAGGACGATGTGAGTAGAGAAGAGAAGAGGGCACGCTTTTTATCCTTGGAGAGTTTGCAGCGTAATATACAGAGCAGGATTTATTCTGGGTACATCGGAGAAAAAGTTAAAGTATTGGTTGAAGGAGAGAGCGCTAAATCTGAGAATGATCTTACGGGACACACTACGTGCCATAAGGTTCTTAATTTTCCGGGGGACTCATCGCTGGTGGGCAAAATTGTTGAAGTAATAGTTACTGAGGCAAAAGTTAACAGCCTTTACGGTAGAGTTGTAGATGGTTCGCCGGCTCTATAGCTTAAAGAAAAAGGTGAGGTGGGCACATGGAAATAGAGGTGAAGATTAGGGCTTTGATGATGGACCCGAACAGCGGCACACCGATCATAATTCTGAAGGATGTAAACAGCGATACGATTTTGCCTATATGGGTAGGGACTTACGAGGCCAACGCTATAGCTCTGGAGATAGAGAAAATCGCACCCCCCAGACCGATGACTCACGACCTTTTGCGTAATTTGATTGTAGAGATGGGCGCGGTGGTTGAGCGTGTGATTGTGACGGAATTGCGTGATAATACATTTTTCGCTGTAATAGAGTTGCGGGCTAGAGAGGGAGGGCAGATGCTCTTGGATGCTCGCCCATCGGATGCAATTGCTCTGGCTTTAAGGTCCGATTCTCCTATTTTTGTGAATACGGAAGTAATTCGAGCCGCCTCACGTAGCACGCCTTCTGACGACGAAGATATTTCGGTTGAAGAAGGAGCGGATATGGAGGATGAATGGCCGGATGTTATAGGAGAGGCTGGCGACCTTCCTATGTGAGATAGAAAGAGTTCCATCATGCTGGCTGTAGACCTGCGTTAATGATAATCGCAATCGCAAATCAGAAGGGTGGGGTAGGGAAGACTACAACCGCCATAAACCTTTCCGCAGCATTCGCTCGGATAGGAAAGAAAGTGTTGCTTCTTGACCTTGACCCTCAAGCCAATAGCTCCATATCGTTCTTAGATCCACTGCGTGTAGATGGCTCCGCGTACGATCTGCTTGTGGATGGAAAAGATGATTTTGAAGGTTTGATTTATCAGACCACTGTTTCAGGTCTTGAGATTATCCCTGCGCGAATCAATCTGGCAAAGCTGGAGTCGAAGCTTGTTGGAGATTTCGATGCCCCTTTCAAGTTAAAAGATAGGTTAGAGCCGATTCGAGGGCTGTATGATGTGATTGTGATTGACACGCCTCCTACCCTTGGGTTAATTACCGTCAACGCCCTTGTGGCTGCGACTCACGTACTTATTCCTATTCAGTCGTCCTACTTTGCATTAGAAGGGACTGATGATCTTCTGGAGACTATTGAGAAGGTCAAGTCACGTCCTAACCCTAATCTGCAGGTTTTAGGTGTTGTTGTCACGCTGCATGATAAAAGAACCACGCTTGCGCGTGAGGTTTTCGAGCAGATACAGCGAGTTTTCGGCCCTAAAATGTTCGAGACGGTTATCACGAAGAGCGTAAGGCTGGAAGAATCGCCTGCCTATAAGGAATCAATCTTTACTTTTGCGCCGCATTCGTCTGGCGCTAACGAGTACACAAAACTTTGCGAAGAGGTGATCAGTCGTGTCTAAAAGGGGATTGCCACAGGGGCTGAAAATGCGACATGACTCGCATTACGTGGAAGAGCTGTCTCAGCATAGGCCTACGCCTGTGGGCAGGTTAATTGCGGTTGAGAAACTGGATCCAAATCCTGACCAGCCCCGCGTGGAGATTGGAGACCTGAGTGACTTGATCGCTTCTGTGAAGGAGAAAGGGGTACTGGAGCCACTGCTTGTCAAGCCCTCGCGGCTCGGCGGTAGGTGGATGATAATTGCAGGAGAGAGGCGATGGCGCGCCGCGCGCGAAGCGGGGCTGCGAGAGGTACCCTGTATAGAGATGGATGTTGACGACAGGGCTGTGGCAGAGATCGCTTTGATAGAGAACATGCAGCGCAAAGATTTGACTCCATGGGAAGAGGCGGATGGTCTTTTGGCGCTTACGGAAAAGTTCGGGTACACACATGAAGAGGTGGCCAGAAAGATAGGGAAGAGCCGTTCGACTGTAACCGAGGCGCTTTCAATTGCGGCAATACCTGAGAAAATACGTGAACTATGTCGGCGCGCCGACATAGGCTCGAAATCGCTTCTGCTGCAGATAGTTCGACAGCCGGACGATCTCTCTATGGCGCAGATGGCTGATGAAATTGTTTCAAGAGGATTGACTAGGGATGGTGCTAGAGAGGCGCGCCGTGCTAGGTTTGGAGAAAGACTGAAGGCTGCGTCGGCTGCTCCATACATCTATCGTTACGTGTCACCGGATAAGAGTTTTAGGCTTGAAGTGAGGTTTCGCAAGGCGCGCGTCGCAGAGGAAGAGCTGCTTTCCGTGCTCAACACAGTGATAGAAAGTATAGAGACTCGTCCCGGGCGTGGGTCTGATAACGAATAGGGCATGCCGCTTGCGCTTAAAATTAAAGGGAAATAGGTCTAAATTTGTTCTATCTTCTCCCCTGCCTCTCCTGCTTAGCTCGCTTTTGAAGATTCCTGCTCCATCGCTCCAGTGTTGGCTGGAAGGGCTTGAAAAGGCGTGACCTTAGTGTGTGTTGGCTTTCGTGCCATCTCCTCAAATGCTTCTCTGTATAGGCCTTTATGGAAGGCTCCATCTGCCCCTTTTTAACAGAGTGACGCAGTGTTAGATAGTAGTGCTGGCCTATTAGCGATATGAGTATGGCTGCTAAATTACCCTTGAAAGAGAGACGTGGGATGAGTCTCTTGTGAAGAGGCTTTGAGCGGGGAAGTATAGCCTCCAAGGCAATTTCAAGCCATGCTTGCTGTCCCCCTTGCTTTGGGTGATATAGACCTGGAAGCTCTGTTATCTGTGCAGAGGTTTTTGTTCGTGGATCGCTAATTCTATCCACAAGTCTTATATAATCTATCCCGCGCAAATGCTCTCGAGGAACCGTTTCCATAACGGATTCAATTTGGCGCATTGTGCCGCGCGGGAGTTTTCCATTCGACTGATTTTCGATCTTCATTTAAGCTCTGATATAGAAGTAATTGAGATGTGAACAGAAACTCTAAGAGATAAAGCTTCATATAGTCAAGAAGGAAGCGCGTAGATGTTGGCCACAATTTTATCTGTTGGTCTAAACAGAAGAGAAGACGGAATTCGACCCTGTATGCACCTGTTTCTGAATCAAAGAGCCATTCAAGTCTACAAGGAACACCTCAAGATTCGCGTCTGATAATAAAGATTATGTATTGAATATAGCATTTAGCATAAAATCGGCTCTTAAGCGGAGCGGGCGAGCTGTTTGCCGCACGATTGCCATCGGCGCTAGGTTTGATAGCATAAATGAACGCAATACTAATAAGCAAGGAATCCGGCATGAGCAGGCATAGGAACACCAGTATCCTTGACACCCGGCAATGACGACTGTTAAAGTACGCGGTCTTTTACCATGCCTCTCTATCCAGACATATAGTAAGGAGTAAGCAAAATTGAGCACAGAAGGCAGTTACTTGTTCACATCTGAATCGGTCACGGAGGGTCACCCAGATAAGATTGCAGACCAAATATCGGATGCCGTGCTGGACGCAGTCCTTGAGCATGACCCCACAGGCAGGGTCGCATGCGAGACGTTGGTCACGACCGGGCTGATCGTTATAGCGGGTGAGATCACCACGGAAGCGCGCGTAGACTTCCCCAAAGTTGCACGTGAAACCGTTAGAGGAATTGGTTATACACGAGCGAAGTATGGCTTCGACTGCGACACCTGCAGCGTCCTATCCGCGCTAGACCGACAGTCCCCGGACATAGCCATGGGCGTAGATACAGGCGGGGCTGGCGATCAGGGGCTGATGTTCGGCTATGCCTGCAACGAGACCCCTGAGTTGATGCCTTTACCTATACAGCTTGCACACAGACTTGCGCGCAGGTTATCGGAGGTAAGAAAAGAGGGCATACTTCCCTACCTGAGACCAGACGGTAAATCGCAGATAACAGTAGAATATAGAGATGGTCGCCCCTTCCGCGTAGACGCAGTGGTCATCTCGTCACAACATGACCCCGGTGTCACAAACGAAAAACTGCGTAAAGAGATAGAGGAGCAAGTCATACGCCATGTTATCTCTTGCGAGCTTCTAGACGAGAGCACTAAATTTCATATAAATCCCACTGGACGTTTCGTAACCGGAGGCCCGCAAGGCGATGCAGGCCTTACTGGACGAAAGATAATCGTTGACACTTATGGCGGTTACGCTCCGCATGGCGGCGGGGCTTTCTCAGGTAAAGACCCTACCAAGGTTGATCGTTCCGCCGCTTATATGGCCCGGTATGTAGCCAAAAATATAGTTGCAGCGGGATTGGCTGAGCGATGTCTGGTTCAGCTCGCTTATGCAATAGGAGTTGCAGACCCTGTTTCTGTGCTCGTGGATACGAACGGCACTGGACGCCTGAGCGAAGACACTCTCTCGAAAATGGTACGTAAACATTTTCGCCTGACCCCTAGGGGCATTATAGAGGACCTTCAATTGAGGAGGCCTATCTACAAACAGACAGCCGCTTACGGCCATTTCGGTCGAGAGGAAGAGGGCTTTACGTGGGAGAAGACTGACAGGGCGGAAGCACTTAGAGCAGACGCAGGGATATGATCTTCCACATAACTTTATACTTTAACAAAGGATTGTCAAATGATAGCACCGCAGACGTTTGAGAGCGACATAAAGGATATTAACCTGGCCCCGCAGGGCAAGAAACGAATCGAGTGGGCAGAACGCGAAATGCCCGTATTAAGGCTAATTCGTGAGCGTTTCGATAGGGAGAAGCCGTTAAGCGGCATACGCGTTGTCGCGTGCGCTCATGTAACGACTGAAACCGCGAATCTGGTCAGGGCATTGCAAGCAGGTGGGGCAGAGACTGTGCTGATCGCTTCCAATCCTCTATCCACGCAGGATGATGTGGCAGCCTCTCTTGTGTCAGACTGGGGTATAGCAGTCTACGCCATCAAAGGGGAGTCAACGGACACATACAACAGGCACCTTCGGATTGCGCTGGACTTCCAGCCTGAAATCATTATTGACGATGGTTCGGATGTCGTCGCCACTCTTATTAAAGAGCGAGGTGAACAGGCGAAAAGAGTGATGGGAACAACCGAGGAGACAACTACAGGGATCGTACGCCTGCGCGCAATGGAGGCGGCAGGAGTTCTAATATTTCCCTCTATAGCTGTCAATAACGCCCAGACCAAACACTTTTTTGATAATCGCTACGGCACTGGCCAATCCACGCTCGACGGAATTATACGCGCCACTAACATACTGCTGGCAGGACGGTCTCTAGTGGTAGTTGGTTATGGATGGTGTGGGAAGGGAGTGGCTTTGCGAGCCAGAGGGATGGGGGCCAATGTGATAGTGACGGAAGTTGACCCCATTAAGGCTGTTGAGGCTGTCATGGATGGGTTCAGGGTAATGCCCATCAAGGAAGCCGCGCCTCTTGGGGACATATTCGTCACAGTAACAGGCAATAGACACGTTATTGACAGGGAACATTTCGAAACAATGAAGGACGGCGCGATCGTTTGCAATAGCGGTCACTTCGATCTGGAGCTTAACCTTGTTGCTCTGCAGGAAATATCGCGACAACCTGCGCAGCTTAGATCCTTCGTTGAAGAGTACGTTCTCAAAGATTCAGCCAAACGTATAATTGTCCTTGGGGAAGGAAGGCTAATAAATTTGGCAGCAGCGGAAGGCCACCCTGCCAGCGTAATGGATATGAGTTTCGCCAACCAGGCGCTCTCTGTCGAATATTTGGTAAAGAACAGGAGCGCATTGCCGCAGGGGGTACACATGCTGCCTCAGGAAGTTGACACTGAGATCGCTGGCCTGAAACTCAAGGCGCTTGGAATCAATATAGACACATTGACTTCTGAGCAGATTGAGTATCTCTCAAGTTGGGAGACAGGTACTTAAATCAGGTGCGCACTCTGGAGGTAAGGTAAATTCCAATAAAAGTAAAGATCAGCAGGGGCGCCCACCCTGCGACCGATGGTGGCAGCATTTCGTAGTTCCCCGCCTGCTGAAGCATACTGGAGGTGGCCCAGAAGGTTAAACCTATGGCTACCGCGACGCAAAGTGCTATGAGAGCGCTCCTTCTTCCGAAAGAGACCGCTAGAGGAAGGCTTACTAAGGCAAGAACTAGTGGGCTGAATGGATCGGAATACTTTCTCTGTAGTGCAAGCGAGAGCGATGATGTATTGGCTCCTGTCGCCTTCAGATTTTTTATGTAAGCGCTTAATCTCCTGCTGCTTAACTGCTGTGGCTTATCAATTTCCGGCTTAAACACTTCGGGCGCGTCCACATCTTCCAGGCTAAGAGATTGCTCTTCAACCTGGTCTGAGCCTCTCCCGGTGAGGTTAATTTCATGTACATACTCCATCTCCAATGTGTGCGGACTGCTGCCCCAATGCGCCTCTTCAGAAAAGATTGCACGATTGAGGCGCTCACCTTTACCGTCAAGCTCATAGATAGCTAAGTTGCTCAGCTTATTATCCCTGCCATTGAATTCGTAGGAGTAGATGCGGCGTGCACGTGCAGAGACGAGCCATTGCCTATCGTGCTCCGTAGTCGCGCGAGCAGTTCCCCCTTTAATCCTTGCGCGAAGAGCATCCTGTCTTAAATTGGCGGAAGGCATGATATTTTCCTGCAGTAACCAGAGCGCCATTCCTGCGCAAATGGCTAGAAGGATAGCTGGCAGGAATAGCCTGTAGGAGCTTAAGCCACATGACCACCATGCCACAGCCTCGCTTCTTCTAACCATAGGGGCATACGTTGCCAATATCGTGATTAGCGTCGTCGCGGGCAGGATTTGTACGCTCGAAAGTGGGAGCAGGTATATCAAATATTCTATGACCACGCGGGCTGGCGTGCTCGTCATTATAATGGAACGCCAGAGGCCGAAGATCGTGAAGACAAGAAAGATGGCTGTAACCGCGACGAACACAAGTGCGAACATGCGCAGAAGGCTGCTGAAGATGTATGTGTCCAGGAGAACCGGGAAGTTTAACAATCTGGCATTACCTTGTCGCCTACCTTTTCCAAGACTGCCCGTCGCTTTAGCCTCTTCGACAGCATCCTTTCTTCCTGTAAGAGCTGAGCGAGAGAGGTGAGAAACTTTTCTTATCAGACCCATTTTCCCCTGCAAGCCGAGAAGCGCCGCCGCTACACACAGGGTCAGTAACTGCGGCATCCATCCTCCCATCACAGACGAAACCTTTCCAGCGCGGGCCATCTGCTCTCCCAGTAGCGCGACCAAGTAGTAGCAGATCATTGCCGCCAAGGAGAGAATCATTCCCAACCCTCTGCCACCCCTGCGCACCCTTAACCCTATTCCAGCCCCCAGTAACGCAAAGGCCAAGGGCGCAAAGGAGAGGCTAAAACGACGTTGTAGCAATGCCGCAGCATCCAGGGCTTTTGTTCCAGTTTCGACTTTCGAGTACAATCTCAACTCCTGCCAGCCCATCTCTTCAGGCCCACGCTCCTCGCTGTTTAGCCTTTCAAGCAATGCAGACCTGCCAGTGTTAATCTGCAGTCGAAGCTGAGATGACTGCTCGCGAATCACCTTGCCGCTTGCCCCTGCTTCTATCTGCGTTACCTCAGCTTCATCTAATACAAGTTCGGACCGCTCCGCCGCCGCGTCAATTCTTCCAGAGCGTGCGGTCAAAACTCTTCGTGCCCCGTCTGCAGATTCCGTGGCGATGAAAACCCTTTCCCATACCCCGCGCGCCCTGTCTCCTTCCCCCACATAGACAACATAGCCCGCCCGGTATGTCCGTACTGAAAGAACGCGGCTCTACAGGCGAATCCAGCTTATAGAGAGCCGCCTGCAGTCCTGCGCGTCGTAAATCACGCGCGGCATAGGGGACTATGTAGAGGTTTATATAGAGCGCAAATGCTGTTACAATTGTTCCGAAAAGCAGCACAGGCCAGACCATACGCCATGTTCCTACACCCGCTGCGCGCATGGCCGTCAACTCACTATCAGACCCAAGCCTGCTCAGTCCTATGATGACACCTGCCAGCAGAGCCATTGGCATTGTAAATGTCAGCACGCTTGGGAGAAGGCTAAAGGCTACAGCCGAAAATAGTTCGTAAGGAACCCCTACGCCCGCTATCAACTCCGCCAAGCGACCGGATTGCTGCGCATACAGTATGCCTGTCAGCAGCAGTAGCGCTAAAAGAAAATAGGGCAGAATTGCCCCTAAAACGTAACGCTCTATTAGTCTCGAACCAACACGCATTTGAAAACCAAACCTCTTGGCTAGCTCTGAAGCACAAGAGGCTTCGCGCGCAACTCTCGCTCCAGCGCCCTGCGTATGATAATGGAGGTGAGCCTATCCAACTCTTTCCTGGATTCAGCAGACCCTTTCAACCCTTCCAGCGCATAAGCGTCCGGCGACAGGCGACGGATTGCCCTTAGGCGTCCCAATACCTCTTCGGAAAGGCTAGCCCCAAGAGCGCCCGGGCTGCACTGACGACAACGCAGCCTTCCCTCAGCATCCATAAAAACGGCCACGGAATCGCGCAAGCTAGAGCCGCACACGGAGCATCGTGTAATATCCGGCAGGAATCCAGATAGCCTTAGAAGCCAGACTTCGAAATAGCCCAAAAGCTCTTCGAGCGATGCAGGTGATCTGGAAATTGCTTCAAGACATGCGCTGACCATTCGGAAAACTCTCTCGTTCGGCTCATGCGGCGGCGAGAATTCTATGACCATTTCTGCCATGCGCGCCAGTGAAGAGACCATCAACGCATCGCTACACAAGTTAAAATATGAACTGATGATCTCAGCCTGGCGCAACGCTACAAGCTCCCTTCCCTCCTTTTCGTGATAGCTCAAAGCCACAAGCGTGAAAGGCTCCAACCCTGCACCGAATCTGCTCTTGAGCCTGCGGGAACCGCGCGCCACGCCCCTAATCACACCCGCTTTTCTGGTCAGACAGATGACTATCTTATCCGCTTCAGCCAGATTGTATGTTCTAAGAATAATCGCTTCCGTCTCTATCAATCCCATAGTTTTAACCTAAACCCATCCTTCTTTCTAAATGATCCCTTGAAATTTTGCGCGTGGGCTTCTAGGATGTTATCGGACTCGAACTTGCGCGCGCCGGGTCAAAAGGGTAGGAAGTAGAGCACCCACGCAAGCACCAACCCTATTATCATAAATTCCCCAAAAACTTTTAGTCCGTAAAATAAACGCTCGCGCGCAGTCTGCTTTGCCGTCACACCGAAGACCACTGAGACAAGGGCTGCAAAGAGCATCATCATAGAAAAATGTCTCATCTCTTCCTTCCTGCGGCCAGATCAAAAGCGTCAAGCATTACTAGATAGTTCAAAAGTCCAGCCACTAGCAGAAAAGTGTTCCCGTACTCGAACGTAGGCGAACTGGCTAAATCGCCGCCTTCGCTGAACCCTTTGTTTAGCAGAAAACAGATAAGATAAAGAATTCCTGAACCAAAGTTTGCAATCGTGGGCGGAATCTGCAATAGAGAATAAAATCCCTCCTGTCCACCGAAACTAAAAAGATGGCCGCCAAGCTTCAGCCCTGTAAGGAACATCACTGCCACAGTCCCCCCAAGCAGAAGCCCGCGCCTCCAATTTCCCAAAAGTATGTGCCCGCCACCCGGCACAAACCACGCAACAACACCTACAAGCCAGGCAGCCGCAGGCGCGTGCATATTCCCAGCCAATTCACTTTCTCTCTCCTTAACAGTCAAAGACTGATTCCCTCCCCTCTTATCTACGAACGCGAAACCCGGCCCTGGCCGCAACCTCATACCCGCCCGGTATCACAAGCACTTTAAGACCTCGCCATTCCCCTTCACTCAAGCTCTTTTTGGGCACATAGGTCAATATATACTGCGTACGCAATTCTTCTGAAATTGCAGCGTAGGCTGGAATCAAATCTTCCATCTCGTGCGGGAAGAAGATTCTTCCGCCTGTTGCTTCCGCTATCTCTATTAAATGCTTCTCTGCCTCGTCAATCATTGCACGGTAGCGTGAGAGTTCCGAAGGACTGACTCCGCCCAAAAACGCCCTGAATCTTCCGCCAACTCTTCTGTTCAACTCCTCTCGCAAACTGGCCGTGAGACTTACAACGTAAACCGAAGCCTCTGCGCCGCGCACAGCCCCCAAGGCGTCTGCGAAACTCGCTACACTCCTTTGCGCTGTGTCTATACCGTCGGTCAACAGAATTATGATTCGTCGTCCCTCAACCTTGCTCAATTGATCTGTGGCAGCCCTGTACAGCCCTTCATAAAAGGTCGTTCGCTCCCCGCCATGATAGCGCCAGTCCAGAGCCTTCTGTATTCTCTTCAAATCGCTTGCAGCAACCCAATCCTCCAGAACTTCTACTCTATCCGCAAACTGCATTATAGAGACATGGTCGCCATCCGAAAGGTTTTTGACAAAACTCTTGGCGGCCTCGCGTATAAGGTTCATCTCGCCGAAAACGCTGCCCGATGCGTCCAGCAGCAGTATTATGTTTGCAGGTACTCTGTGCCTATTAAAACTTCTGATCTCCTGTCTGACTCCGTTCTCGTAAATCAGAAATTGATCTTCGGTCAAACCATTTACAGGCGCACCACGCTCGTCTCTAACTGATACGGGCACGACCACCTCGTCCGTGCGAACGCGTATAACATCCGAAACGTCTTCAGCGCCGCCAGATGAAACTTGAGCGTTTGATGCAGCGCGCCCGCTCTGCGCATGTGTGGCTTGAAGTGGAAGCAGCAAGAAGAGCAGCAGAAGTAGACTGTATCTCAAATGCGAGATTTTAAGGGCGTACAATCTTCTATTAATCGCAAAATCCAAAGCCTAAAACTCAACCTCATCCGTTATCGGACGCGGGGGATCGCGCCCTGCCAACCTTTGAATCGCTGCCCACGAAATGTTTACGGCTGATACTGGAAATAAGTTACTGCCGCTGCTACTTAAGAGTTTGGCCTTGAGCCTGACTGCACGCATCAATCGCTCTGTAATAACCGCCCTGCGCGCACGGCCTGCAGAGTTTCCCGGAAACTCCTTCTACTTCCCTGCCATCGTTTATACCCTCACCGCAACTCGCGCATATTACGCGAGAGCGAGGACTGCCAGGCTCATCCATCTCTCCAAAACTCACCTCTACCTCTTCCACCTTGAACAACTCTTCATCCGTAGCCTCTCTGTAAGCGCGAAACTGCCGCTCCTTTTTCCCGGAAATTTCCGGGAAACGTTTATCGGCCAATGTTCTGGACGAATCCAGCGCGACAATACGAAACGCTTTGCCAGTCTCCCTGTTCAAAAAAGTCGCCGCCACTTTACCGTAATCAACATACTTCAGGCTCCTCTTCCCAAGCCTTACGCCCGTCACAGCCGTCACAGCGTCCGTCATGCAGCGATCAATTTCAACCCAGACTATTAATCTCTTTCTATACGCACCGCGTGGGTCGTCTATTCCCAAAAGCCTGCAACCCAGTAGCGCCATGCGAACGCCCAGCAATTGTCCAGCGCACATATGGCCGTGCAAGCGCCCGCACTCTTCCAAACATTGGTCAATGCTCAGCAACCCCAAAACCTCTCTTCAATTAAGACGGTTCGTGCAGCGCGTATACGAGTCGCCCTAGTTCGTTGTGACCTATAGCACCTTATAAGCAAATCCTTCAAAACTCTTTCATGCTCAGTAGAGAAGATATTTCTCACGCACGCTCCCAAACTGTTTCAGAGGCTCGCGCCATGATTCTTTTATAGCTTCTACAGAAAAATTAGATTCGATCTGCGCTCGAAGCTTATCAGTTCCGGCTATTACGTCGAAAGGATTTTTGTCGTAAACGTATTCGTACGGCGGCTCCTTCCACCTGAAATTTTCCGGGTACATGTCGAACGCCACTTTAACAGCAGCCACGCCTGCAATCACCGGCTCGAATTTTCTGCGATCTGTAACGTGAATCTGCACGCCGCCGCAAGTCGTTCCGCCATGCTTTTGGAAAGTCGGCTGAAAGCCGCATGGACGAAAATAGACACCCTCGAAACCTAAACCCGTAAGCTTTGCAGCATAATCTTCGCCAAAAATATACGGCGCGCCTATCAACTCGAACGGACGGGTCGTGCCACGCCCCTCAGACATCTGCGTCCCCTCTATATGCACTGTTCCAGGAAAGACAGTAGCTGAATCAAGCGTAGGCATGTTCGGCGAAGGCAAAACCCAAGGGGCATCGCCGTCGTCCATCCACTGCTCGCGCGACCATCCTTCCATCTTTACAACTTCAAGTTCGCAACCTATTCCGAAATGCTCGTTAAAGAGCGTGGCAAGCTCGCACACAGTCATTCCATGTCTTGTAGGAATCGGAAATTTTCCCACGAAAGATGCGAATTCCCGCTCAAGCACTGTGCCCGCAACCTGCACGCCGTTTATAGGATTCGGGCGGTCGCAAACTATCACGCGCTTGCCCAGGCGAAGGGCCGCGCGCATGCAATTGGCAAGCGTATAGACGAATGTGTATATGCGACAGCCAACGTCCTGCATGTCGAACACAATCGCGTCCACATTTTCGAGCATCTCCTCTGTAGGCTCGCGCGTCTCGCTGTATAGAGAATAGACCGGAAGACCCGTTGCGCGATCAACCGTGTGCGCAGTCTCTATCATGTTGTCCTGCACGTCGCCGCGTATCCCGTGCTGCGGCCCGAAGAGCGTTGTTAGACTAAAACCCTTCTGCTCGTTCAGAAGATCAGCCGAATGCTTCAGGCTATGGTCAACAGATGCCTGGTTGCATACAAGGCCTACGCGCGCGCCGCGCAAAAGCCCCAAAGATTCCTCCACAAGCTTCTCAATTCCCAGAACTGTTCTTCTTCCCGCTCTCGCATTCAAACCGCTTCTCTCTTCATTCATAACGGAAGGCTCACTACGCTCCCCTGCCAAAAGTATTTCCGCATAAGTGTTCATCTCTTTGACTCCAACCTCCATCATCCCTAAATGGCGTTTAAGCTGTGAAGCAAGCACAGAAAGTTTTTGGCCGAAAGCATTCGCGTCCAGAGTAAATTGAGAGCGTATGGACTGCTTGCCGCTAACGTCAAGCCCCGTTTGTCCGGCAACCTGCTTTCGCGCAGCCTCAAGCGTTATTCCTATTTTAGCCAAAACCTCTGCGGCCACGCTTCCCTCGCATCTTAAAAGCGCCAGCAGCAGATGCTCTGTGCCTATGTGCCTGTGGCCGAAAAATTCGCTCTCTTCGTGCGCCAGTGAAAGCGCGCGTTTCGTCTCTGGCGCAAGCGGCAACTCCACAGAAGTCGAAATCTTCTCATGAACTTGCAGACGCTTTTCCACCTCTTTGCGCACCTCTTCTAGCTTTACTCGCCCGTCCGACACGAAAGCATCCAGCAGAGTTCTGTCCTCTCTTATAAGCCCCAGCAGCAGGTGCTCAGGCTCTATAGCAAGCGTGCCGAACGTTGACGCTTCGTATCGCGCGAAGAAGATTACGCGCCGCGCCTTCTCTGTGTATCGCTCAAACATTTTATCTTCTTCAACTGATTCTTCGAGAAATATCCCGGAAAAATTTTCTTTAGGGAATCTATCCGCACAGCACAGACCCGCCGTTTATGTTCAAGACCTCGCCCGTGATATGTCGCGCCCAGTCGCTGCAAAGAAATAGTATCGGCCCCGAAATGTCTTCGACCGCAGCCACACGCCCGAGCGGTATTTCCCCCAAAATCTCTTTCTTGGACTCTTCGCTTTCGAGCGAAGCCGCAGCCATCTCCGTGTCCACCCAGCCGGGAGCCACAGCGTTTACGTTAATTCCGTATTGGCCCAACTCCGCTGCAAGCGATTTGGTGAAAGCTATCTGGCCGCCTTTCGACGCAGCGTAATTTGAATAGCCAGCCTCGCCCCTTTGTCCCGCAGTCGAACTGACTATAACGATTCGTCCGAACCCGTTTTTTACCATAAACGGCACGGCTGCGCGGCAAAGCGTCCACGTGCCCTTAAGGTTTATAGTCAAAACTCTATCCCAAAGCTCCTCTGTCATCTCTGCTAAAGGCGCTCCCTCCCATATGCCAGCGTTGCAGATCAAATAATCCAACCTGCCGAAATTTTCTATTGCAGCCTGAACCAGCTTTTCCGCATCCTTTAGCATGGAAACATCTGCCCTAACGGCCAGTGCCCTCACGCCCAAACTTTCAGTCTCTTTGACAACCGTCCGCGCCGCCCTCTCGTCACGCAGAAAGTTGACCACAACGTGCGCGCCAGCTTCAGCCAATTTTAGAACAACTGCTCTACCTATCCCGCGCGAGCCGCCAGAC
>MNJR01000144.1:125968-150914 GCA_001920415.1 Acidobacteria bacterium 13_1_20CM_3_53_8
TAATTATTCAACCCTGCCTGAATAAATGAAAGCCAGATTTTCTGCCACAATCTTTGCTGCATTGTTCAGTCTATGTATGAACTTGATATTTAGCCGTCATTCTGGACTAAGTAACTTTATGGCCTCACGGGAAACTCAGACAAAAACTTTGCTATCTGGTTAAAGACTTGATGGTCTAATAAGACCTGAAAGCCTTTTTCTTCTTTCCACATCATTGTGGTAGAGCAAACGGGGTCTATCTCGCATGTGACAGAAACCATACAGCGTAGAAGCATTTTGTCTCTTTTGCTCTTCTCCCACTTGTTTGTTTTGGTGCATTTTGAGTATTCCTTTAGGCAATCTTTTACGTTTGGATAAGTGGCTAACATTGCCTCAACAATGAGAGTTTCCAAGCACCCCTTCTTAGTTCTCCACGGGAACATTAAAACAACAATTGAGGGATGCCCTTTAGCCTTTTTAGACGTGTGACGTTTGCGAGGAACTCCGTAGCCACCTACATCCGCTATTTGGTCTGTGACATTCTTGAACGCCTTACTCGCATCATCGTCATTGTCCGATACGATTAGAATGGCTTTTAACTTAGTGAAGTCATCACTTGCTCTTATTGAAATTAGTTTTTCCCTCCGCTGCTTTAATAACTTGGAAACCTGTTATGCTGCGTCTTTGCATGAGTTTCCTGAAAAAATTGTTGTCCGACTCGCCCTCACAAAGAATAAGGCGGGTTTCATCGTAGGTCTCGTTTTTATCAGGTGATAACGCTGTGGGCGGCGTAGACATGCCTCACCTAACCTCGACGCCTTCTTCAATCGCGGCCTCAAAGTCTGCACCTTCAATGCGTCGCACAATACATTTGCCGTTTTCCATCTTCGTTCTTAATAGGCAGAAATCCTCTTCATGCCCTTTTATTGCTGGCAAGATATTCCTTAGTGCTTCTAGGCTGTGTGTCGAAGCAAAAATCTGTGTCCCGTTGTCGCTGGAGAGCTTGAACAGGTGCATCCAGATTTCCGGCATTGTTTCGTAGTAGAAGCCATTTTCAACTTCATCTAACAACACTATTCCGTGTCCGAAGTTGATAACATCCACCAAGATGGCCACAAGTTTGTTTATTCCTGCTGATACGAAGCCAAGCGGTATTGCCTCTGGTAATGACTTGATATAGGCGTGTAACATTGGCAAGCCATGATGAGTGTCGACATCAACCCTATCAATGAAGCTGAACATATTTTTGATGAAGTCAACGACGGGCATTTCTTTCCCTCGCTTCTTCAGATTCGAGAAGCGGTCGGCTGTCGAGAGTGGTTCTATTGCCTGTGCGCTCGTATAAAAGGAAGCCCCAATCGGTATTCCCGCGCCACTAATCTTGAACTCTCCGTTAACGACTTCTATCCTAGAGACGCCGATTGTTTTAGTTCCCTTAGTCCATTGAAAGACCAGCGGAACTGTCGCCTGCGTGCCTTCTTGAGTGCTATTAACAGGGATAACTCTTTCTTTAGAAGGAGAGAAGAAAATCGTCAGAGTCCGCGTGAATGCTGATGTACCTCTAAAGGAAATGGTCGGCGGTTTAGTTTCATCAAACTTATGGAACAAATCCTTCCACAGATCATGATGAGATGCCAAGTCTGTACTAATCCTAATTGCACCGCCTAGCCCTCGCCATGTTCGGAGTTTAAAGTTAAGGTCAGGCTGTGCGCCTCCGGCAAGATAGATAGCTTCTAATAGCGCGGTCTTGCCGCTAGCATTAGTGCCAACAATGACATTTATCCTTTTGAGATTGGGTATATGCACCTTCTCAAAACAACGGAAATTTTTGATGTCCAGAGTCTTTATCATTACGTAGCCTTTGGCAAGAGAAAGCGCTAGAGCGGGAGTCATAATACCCCCCTCTCACATGTTGCCACTAGGACTTTGCGGGCAGAAACTCCATTTGACCACAAAGCCTGACTATACTGTAGGTTTGTGGGCAACGCTCCGACCAAACGACCTTCGTTATCGGACGCTGCCGGAGTTTTCGCTGCCTCTCATAGCCAATCCTCTAGTTCTTGAAAACTCTTTTGTAGCATACACAAACTGCGCGAAAATCTTTTGGGAAAGTAGATCGTTCTCCCAACCCATCTCTGGATGCCACTGAACGGCCAGCGCGAAGCGCTCGTCGCGCGGGTCTTCCAATGCTTCTACAAGACCATCGGAAGTCCATGCTGTAGCCACCAACTCGCGCCCCACACGCTCTATGGCTTGATGGTGATGGCTGTTGACTAGCGCGCTATCCGACTCTGCAAGTTTCTCCAGAAGACTTCCCTCCAGAAGTTTCACACTGTGAGAAGGGCGATTGCGAGGCGCGCCCTGCTCATGCTTGATTGCTCCCTGAAGCTCCGAGTTGATGTCCTGAATCAGAGTCCCGCCGCGAGAAACATTCAGTACCTGCATGCCGAAACAGATCGCCAGCAGCGGAATAGCATGCCTCTCAATCTCATCCAAAATCATCAAGTCCGTTTCATCCTTCAAGGGGTGAACGCTGCCAAGCTTAGGATGCGGGTCGCGCCCGTAGCGCAACGGGTCAACATCCGAATCGCTCCCGGGCAACAGTACGCCGTCAAGGTTTTCAGCAACAGAAGAGATAAACTCTTTTTGGGGAATGCGCGCAAGATAGAAACGCTCTGTCTCAAGATCAATGCGCATGGTGATTCCTATGCGCGGCCTTTGTTCTTCCATCAACTTAACTTGCCTCTCTTTATCACAGGAAAAAATCGTTCTCCATTTGCTTCACATACGATTCACATCATAGCTCAAATCCAATTTTAACGCTGCCTCTATCGCAGTCTAACTCAAACTCCACATGAGTGTATTTCTCTACTTCTTTTTCGGTAATGGGACATTTTCATCAAGAGAGCAATAGAAAACCTCTTTGCAATGCTTTGCGTCTTAGCGGCTTTGCGAGAAAAACTTTTCTCACGCCAAGACGCTGTAGAAGCAAAGAAAGAGCGCAAAGAGTTGAGTGTTTGCAGATAGATATTTTCTTCATAAGTGAAATTGACATGAAACTTCTTTTGCATCTCGCTTGACTTCCCTTCGCGCCAGTTTCTATAGTTCTCACTTGCACAAGATGAAAAAGAGTTCACCACACATTCGCAGCACGACCGTTCTGCTTGTGCGCCGTGACTCTCGCGTGGCAATTGCCGGAGATGGTCAGGTGACTATAGGCGAGACCATCATGAAGGCCAGCGCGCGAAAGGTGCGCAGGCTCTACAACGACCGCATCATAGCTGGCTTCGCAGGCGCAACCGCCGACGCTTTTTCTCTGCTGACAAGATTCGAAGGAAAATTAGAACAGTATCATGGCAACCTTGAGCGCGCCGCCATAGAGCTTAGCAAGGAGTGGCGCACAGATAAAATCCTGCGAAATCTTGAGGCGCTGCTTGTAGTGGCAGACGATAAGACCTCGTTTCTACTATCTGGCAACGGCGACGTTATAGCGCCCGACGATGGCGTGCTAGCCATTGGCTCAGGCGGCTCATATGCTCTTGCGGCTGCACGCGCGCTTATGAAAAATACGGAGATGAGCGCACGCGAAATCGCAGTCGAAGCCATGCGGATAGCTGGCGAAATATGCATCTACTCGAACTCGAATATTATCGTGGAAGAACTTTGAGGAAGAGTCTGGAGTCTAGAGTCTGAAGTCTGGAGTCAAAAACAGATTGCTTCTGACTTCAGACTCTAGACTCCAGACTCTGGTAAAGTAATGGTTATCTATCTACAAGGCGAAGTTGACGCTGAAATGCGGCTGGACGAGATGACGCCGCGTCAGGTCGTTGCGGAATTGGACAAGCATGTTGTTGGTCAGAAAAATGCCAAGCGCGCAGTCGCCATAGCGCTTCGCAATCGCGTTCGCCGCCAGAAGCTACAGCCGGAGATGGCCGCCGACGTAATGCCTAAAAACATAATAATGATTGGCTCAACCGGCGTAGGCAAAACTGAGATTGCGCGCCGCCTTGCCAGACTCTCCAACTCGCCTTTTCTTAAAGTCGAAGCCTCAAAGTTCACAGAAGTCGGCTACGTCGGGCGCGACGTAGAGAGCATGATACGCGACCTGTGCGAAATAGCCGTAGAGATGACTCGTCAAGAGAAGATTGAAGAGATTGCCGATAAAGCTGAACTGAATGTTGAAGAGCGTATACTTGATCTGCTGCTCCCGCCCTCTAAACAGTCCTATTCCGCAGGCTTCTTCGATTTCGATGCGGAAGAGAGTGACACTGCGGTTGAGACCGCAGCCGAGCCGCGCGATGATAATTTCCAAAAGTCGCGCGAAAAACTTCGCGCACAGCTACGCGCAGGAAAACTCGATAACCGTCTTGTCGAAATCGAAGTTCACGAAAAGAGTTTTCCTACCATAGAGCTTGCAGGGCCGCAGGGCATAGAAGAGATGGGCATCAACATGAAGGACATGCTGGGCAATATCTTTCAGGGACGCACCAAACGCAGGAAAATGCGCGTGGACGAGGCCATGGAGTATCTTATGCAGGAGGAGGAAGAGCGCCTGATTGATATGGACGCCGTCGCTCGCTCTGCGCTGGAGCGCGTGGAAACTTCCGGCATAATTTTTCTGGACGAGATTGATAAGATAGCTGGCCGCGAGTCTGGACACGGACCAGATGTCTCGCGCGAGGGCGTGCAACGCGACATATTGCCTATAGTAGAAGGCACAACCGTCAACACACGCTATGGCATGGTCAGAACTGATCATATTCTCTTCATAGCCGCAGGAGCTTTCCACGTCTCCAAGCCTTCAGACCTTATCCCTGAGCTTCAGGGTCGCTTCCCCATTCGCGTAGAGTTGGAATCGCTCACTGTAGAGGATTTTAAGAGAATACTGACGGAGCCGAAAAACGCGCTTATCAAGCAGTATCGCGCGCTGCTTGAAACCGAGGGCATAGAGCTTGAATTTACGGACGATGCCATTGACACGATTGCTAATTTCGCAGGGCGCGTGAACGAACAGACCGAAGACATTGGAGCGCGTAGGCTTCAGACCATTATGGAGAGATTGCTGGACGAGATCAGTTTCGAGGGACCTGACCTTGAGCCTAAGAAACAACGAATTGATGCCTCATATGTCCATAAGATGCTTGCTGAAACTGTGAAAAATCAAGACCTTAGCCGGTATATCCTGTGAAAACACTTTCACTTCTGCGAAGCCCCCTTATTCGCCCAAGCTCCTTCTGCCGAGCGCAGTCCGAGCAGCAATTCCTTCATCAGCAATTTTCAGGGAAAATTCTATTCTTTGTTTCCTTAATCCTTCTTATCTTCTCAATGGCATGCGGGAAGCGCAGGCCGCCGCTTCCGCCCATAGAACATGTTCCTCAACGAACGGAATCTCTGTCCGGCATACAGCGCGGAAACCAGGTTATCTTAAGCTGGCCTGCGCCGCTTCGTAATGCGCCTTCATCCAGTGTGCAGAGCATACGCCGTATAGATGTTTACAGGCTTGCAGAGCGCCCCACGGAGCCTTTGGGACTTACGGAAGAAGAGTTCTCAAACCGCGCTACGCTCGTAGGCTCTGTAAGTTTCGCGGAAATTCAGTCGGGCGGCGAAACGCTCACCTATGTTGACACGCTGGAATTAGCAGGGCAGCCCACCAGATTGCGCTACGCCTTGCGATACGTTAACGTTGCGAACCAGCGTGCAGCATTCTCCAATTTTCTATTAATTGAGCCAGCCGCGCGCGTTGCAGAGCCGCCGACAATTACAGCAGAGGAAGAGAGCGAGATTGCTGTAACTATTCGTTGGAAGCCTCCTGCCAAAAATATTGACGGCTCTACGCCTGTGAACCTTCTGGGCTATAACATCTATCGCACAACTCGGAGCGAGCCTGGCAGCGGCCAGACGCCTCTCAATTCTGCGCCAATTACGGAAACGAGCTTTGCTGATAAAAATTTTCGTTTCGGTCAGGAATACAGCTACTTGGTTCGATCAGTTTCATTGGGAACCGGCGGTGCGCCCGTAGAAAGTTTGAATTCTAATACAATCTCAGTCGCCCCGCGCGACGTTTACCCACCATCAGCGCCTACAGCCCCCAGCTTAGCAGCAGCCCCTGGGCGCATCTCAATCTTCTTCCCTGCTAATCCTGAACGAGACGTTGTCGGCTATAACATCTATCGCTCGACCGACCCGGATTTACCGAAAGAACGCTGGACGAAACTTAATGCAGCTCTGTTGACTCGAACGACCTATCAGGACGAAACTGTGGAGTCTGGCAAAAAATATTACTACTATCTGACGGCGATTGATTCTACAGGGAATGTAAGCCAGCCGTCCGAGGTTGTTTCTGAAACTGCGCCCTGAACGAGATGAAAATCTGTCGTTTCACATCTAGGAAAAATTCTTTACAGCGTTACGGTCTGGTAGAAGATAGCTCCCTGCGCCCTCTCATCAACCCCTATCCGTTTGAGGGCGAGATTAATCCAGGCGATGAAATTCTCTCGCTCAATGAAATAAAACTTCTTGCGCCTGTGCAGCCGTCAAAGATTGTCTGCGTAGGTCGCAATTACATGGAGCATGCTGCGGAACTGGGCAACGCCCTGCCGGAACAGCCCTTACTTTTCCTGAAAGCTCCGTCCGCACTCATAGGACATGAAGAAGCAATAAAACTCCCTATAGAATCATCTCAGGTCGAACACGAAGGCGAACTCGCCGTCGTTATCGGACGCGCGGCCAGCAGACTCTCTGATGCTGAAGACCCTATGGCTTTTGTCTTCGGATATACCTGCCTGAACGACGTCACTGCGCGCGACCTTCAGCGCAAAGATGTTCAATTCACCCGCGCCAAATCTTTCGATACGTTCTGTCCTGTTGGCCCATACATAGAAACCGAGTTAAACCCTGAAGACCTGGCAGTCATAACCAGAGTTAACGGGCAGATCAAACAAAGCGCCAGCACATACGCAATGGCCTTCTCCGTCAAATTTCTGATTAAATATATTTCCCACGCTATGACTCTATTCCCCGGCGACCTTATAGCCACAGGAACGCCCGCAGGCGTCTCGAAGCTTCACGCTGGCGATATAGTTGAAGTAGAAATTGAAGGAATTGGAGTGCTCAAGAATCCCGTACTGGAAGTTTGATGATTTTGTAGATGGGATTAAAATGGATTATAGCCTGGATGACTGCGCATAACTGAAAGCTAAGGAGAGCGTAATGAAATTCTTTCTTGACACGGCGAACCTTGATGAAATTCGCGAGGCTGCATCGTTGGGAATAGCCGATGGCGTTACTACTAACCCGTCGCTAATCGCAAAAGAGGGCGGCGTGGATTTCAAGCAGCACATAGCTGCAATCTGCGAGATAGTGCAGGGGCCAGTCTCTGCAGAAGTAACAAGCCTAGATGTGGAAGGCATGCTGCGCGAAGGCAGAGAGTACTCTAAAATCGCCCCGAACGTTGTAATCAAATGCCCTTTGACCGCCGATGGCCTGAAGGCTACAAAACAGCTTACATCCGAAGGCACAAAGGTCAACGTGACTCTATGCTTCTCTGCCGCGCAGGCTATTTTAGCGGCCAAGGCAGGCGCGGCATTTATAAGCCCCTTCCTGGGTCGCTTGGACGACATAGGCCAGAACGGACTTCTGCTACTGGCAGAGATTATAGAAATATATTCCAACTACGAATGGAAAACCGAAGTCCTGGCAGCAAGCATGCGCCATCCCATACATGTAATCGAGGCCGCGCGAATGGGCGCTCACATTGCAACTATGCCCTTCAAGGTCATTCAGCAGTTGATAAAGCACCCGCTGACGGATAAGGGTCTTGAGCAGTTTTTGGCCGACTGGCACAAGAGTGGTCGCTAAAAGTTAAGCTGAGCCGTAGAGTAAAGTTCTTTGCTTCAGCTTAAGAGATCACTTCAACTTTTGTCGCCTTGCCGACTTCTAAAGTTTTACTTTAGTCTGGACGAAGAAAGAGAGCCTGAATGGCTCTCTTTCTTATAACGGAATGACTAATGAAGGCTTTGAATTCATCAAGCAAAAATATCAGAACGCATGGATCAGTTTGAAAAAACTTCAAAAGTAATTTATAGGGCTATCTCTGCCAGTGGGCTGACTAAATTTTACGGCTCCAATAGAGCGGTGGACGGAATTGATTTCTCCGTTCTTCGAGGAGAGACTTTCGGTTTTCTGGGTCCTAACGGCGCAGGAAAATCCACAACCATGCGTATGATAGCCTGCCGCACCCCTCCTACTGCGGGCGAACTTCTGGTCGAAGGCATTAACGTCAGAGACGGTGGTCGTAGAATCAGAAGTATGATAGGAGTAGTGCCGCAGGAGAACAATCTGGACCCTGATCTGAGTGTGAGGCAAAACCTGCTCATTTATTCACGTTACTATCAGATGAATAGAATGGAAGCTGCCAGTCGAAGCGACGAGCTATTAAGATTCGTGGGATTAATCAACCGCGCAGGTTCGCGCATTGAAGAGCTTTCCGGCGGGATGAAGCGTCGCCTTATGATTGCGCGCGCGCTCCTACATAATCCAGGCATACTTGTTCTTGATGAGCCGACCACTGGACTAGACCCGCATGTACGCCAGGAGATTTGGCAGAGGCTTGAAGAACTCCGCAGTCGCGGCGGCGTAACCATCCTTCTTTCAACTCATTACATGGAAGAAGCTGAGAAGTTGTGTGAACGTTTGATTGTTATGGATCGTGGGAAGATTCTTGCCTCCGGCAAGCCGTCCGAGCTTATTAGGGAGAGCGTTTCAAGCTATGCGCTAGAAGTCCGAGACGCTGACTCAATCCCGCTGCTTCCGCTCACTCCAGGAGTGTCCGGCACGAAACGAAACGGCGCCCATTTTTATTTCGCGGATTCACCTGAAACACTAGCACCGCTTGCAAAAGAGTTTGACGAAAAGCGTCCGCTCATACGCCCTTCAAATCTAGAAGATGTCTTCTTACAACTGGTGGATGGCGGCGAAGATGATTGCGAAGCCATATGAGCGCCCGTATGTTCAATCCCCTTCCCAGCCCTCTGATAGTTCGCGCCTGTAAATTCGACGGCAGCTTACACCGCAGTTGGCGCGCAGAGCTTGTGCGGCAAGACAGTTCTTTACTCGTTCTAGACGCCATGTTTGAAGCAGAAGTGAATCACCAATTGATGGGAACCATAGCGCGCGGCACAGTCAGTCTTGAATACTACTGGCTTGACCGCTGGTACAATATTTTTCGTTTCATTAATCCAGATGGAGAGCTTCGCAACTATTACTGCAACGTAAATATGCCGCCCACATTGGATGGAGAGGTTTTAAGTTACATTGATCTGGATATAGACGTTCTGGTTGAGCCTGACTTTTCTTATAAAGTTTTAGACCAGGATGAGTTTGAAGAAAATGCTGAGCGATACAATTATCCTGAGCATGTGCGACGAAACGCGCGGCAGGCTGTTACCGAATTGATAGAGTTAATTGAAGACCGGAAATTCCCCTTCAACGATTAATCCAGATGAGCAGCGATTCAATTGGCAATAACGAGATCGAACGTAAAGATGATTCCCTGTTATTCTTCCGAACTTCATTCACTAAAATCTCTTTTCAGGACGTGGCAGCGGTCTGGCTACGTAACCTGCAAGTGTACAGGCGCATGTGGAAGATGCTATTCGCAGCGCCGCTGATTGAGCCTGTCTTTTCTATCTTAGCTTTTGGCTATGGCGTAGGCTCTCTCATTGGCGCGCGCGTCGCGGGAATCTCTTACCTTTCGTTCGTTGGCGCGGGCGTCCTTGCGTTCACGGTAATGATGCGCGCGCTTTTCGAGATGACCTACGGCGCATATTTTCGTATGGTCTATCAATCCACTTACGACGCTATCTTGGCAACGCCAGTTGAAGTCGAATCGCTCGCTTTCGCCGAGATCATCTGGGCTGTATCGAAAGCAGCGTTCGACTCAATTGTAATTCTGCTGGTGCTATTCATCTTCGGCGCTGCTACATCTCTGTTCTCGCTTCTTGTTCCGCTACCGCTTATAGCGGGCAGTCTCTTCATAGGCGGACTTTCGCTAGGCATCACTTCGCGTATTCATGATATAGATTCTTTCAATCTTTACATGGCTATTTTCTTCTCTTCGCTCTTTCTCTGCGGCGCATGGTTTCCTGTCGAAGTGCTGCCGGGCGTGCTGCGCTGGGTCGCATGGGTTATCCCCCTGACGAGCGCTGTTGATATTGCGCGCGCCCTGCTGACCGGGAAATTTCTCTGGCGACAGGTTTACGAGTCCCTTTACCTGCTCTTCGCGGCTTTTGTCTTCACGGAATGGGGCATGAGGTCTCTGCGCAGGCGCATGGTAGTTTGATTTTGTTCTGAAAGTAATGGTAAAGCTACTTCTGATTTTCAAATAAAGAACTCAGACTGCAAGCTGCCGAGAATCAGAGATGAAAGAAAGTAAGGAGCTACTTCAAATCCTAAAGTGTCTATTCAACTCTTAGCGAGCTTTGCTCTTTTCTTTGCGCCTTTGCGTGAAATAGCAATTCTCTTAACACTCAAGATTAACGAGAGTTGAGGGTTCACGCAAAGGCGCGAAGTTAAAGGCGTAAGCTCGCTAAGATGGATTTGAAAAGCTCTCTAAATCCATCTCTTTACTTTTAATCTATGGCATCGAAACCGCAAAAGAATCTAACCAGATCAAAACTTGACCTTCTCAAAGATCGCTCGCAAAGGGCGGAAGAAGGAGGCGGGGCTGCCAGAATCGAAAAGCAGCATGCAGCAGGAAAGTTGACTGCGCGCGAGCGCATAGATTTTCTTCTGGACGAAGGGACATTCGAGGAGTTCGATAAGCTGGTCACTCATCGCTCGCGCGATTTTGGAATGGAGAAGCAGATTTACGCTGGCGATGGCGTTGTCACGGGTCATGGCTTGATTGACGGACGCCGCGTCTTCATCTTCGCGCAGGATTTTACGGTCTTCGGCGGATCGCTTTCGGAAACTCATGCGGAGAAGATTTGCAAGGTGATGGATCTGGCTATGAAAGTCGGCGTGCCTGTAATCGGTTTGAATGATTCGGGCGGCGCGCGCATTCAAGAGGGCGTTGTAAGTCTGGGCGGCTACGCGGACATTTTTTTACGGAATACGTTGGCGAGCGGCGTTGTCCCTCAGATAAGTTGCATCATGGGGCCGTGCGCGGGCGGCGCAGTCTATAGCCCAGCGATTACAGATTTCAACGTGATGGTCAAAGATACTTCCTACATGTTCATCACAGGGCCTGACGTTATCAAGACCGTGACGCATGAGGATGTTACTAAAGAAGAGTTGGGCGGAGCGCTCACACACAATCGCACATCTGGCGTTGCTCATTTCATAGCCGACACGGACGAACATGCGCTCAGAATGGTGCGTGAACTGCTCTCTTTCATACCGTCGAACAACATGGACGATGCTCCGCGCGTTGAATCCGAAGACCCTGCGGATCGCACGGACGAAAAACTTAATACGATCGTCCCGGAAGCTTCCAATCAGCCTTACGACATACGCGAAGTAATTCACACGGTCGTAGACGATCGCTATTTTTTTGAAGTGCAGTCGCTTTACGCGCCCAACATTGTAGTGGGCTTTGCTCGTCTTTCTGGCCGCTCCGTAGGAATCGTCGCAAACCAACCAGCGTTTCTGGCGGGCGTTCTTGACATTGACGCTTCAGTGAAGGGAGCGCGTTTCGTGCGCTTCTGCGATTGCTTCAACATACCGCTCATCACTTTTGAAGACGTGCCAGGCTTTCTGCCCGGCGTAGCACAGGAGTACGGCGGCATCATAAAGCACGGCGCAAAGCTCCTCTACGCTTTCGCAGAAGCTACTGTGCCCAAGATAACCGTCATAACTCGAAAGGCATACGGCGGAGCTTACTGCGTCATGGCCTCAAAGCATATTCGCACGGACATAAACTTCGCATGGCCTAGCGCTGAGATTGCCGTGATGGGCGCTGAAGGAGCTGTGGGCGTTCTCTATCGAAGAGAGTTATCGGAAGCGCAAGATAAGGAGACCGTAAGAAGAGAGCGCATAGCGGAGTTTGAGGAAAAGTTCGCAAATCCTTACATAGCAGCAGAGCGCGGTTTCGTTGATGAAGTGATAGAACCCGCTTTCACCAGACCGAAATTGATTCGCGCCCTAAAACTTTTGGAGAATAAGCGCGACACTAATCCTCCGAAGAAGCATGGCAACATACCTTTGTGAGTAAATGATTCTCAGTTCAACTTGAAAAATTGATCTTGTGGAAGTGCGAGTCAATACAAGAAAAAGGCCGGGAGTGATAAACGCAACTTCACTCCCGGCCAGATTTCTTTAACTTATTGAGAAGTTAGCTGGTGCGTTGCCCTGTGGCCTGACGGTCGCGCAGCAATTCAAGAGCCTTCTTCAATTGAATATCTTCCTGCGGCGGTCTGGGCGTGTTGGCGTCCGGCGCGACTTCACGTCGCTCTGTCTGCTGCTTGTTCCTGGCGGCAGCGTCATCGTCATTGCCTGTCAAATCGTCAGGATCAATAGCATCCGCCAACTCCGGCCTCTTAACTTCAACCGAAGGCTGAACGCCTGAATGCGCGCGGTCTTCGCCTAAGAATGCAACGCCATTAGACGACGCCCACTTGACGGTCGTGAGCAGAAGTCCGTCGCCATCGCGCAAGGTGAATAGCTGCTGCTCCGCTCCGGCTCCAAAACTCTTTTCGCCGACAACGTCGCCGCGCTTTCTCTCAAGAATGGCAGAGGCAACGACCTCCGCCGCTCCTGCCGTGCCCGTATCAATCAAGGCTACGAGTGGCCCGTTGAAGATCATCTTCTGCTGTGTGGCGGCGAAAGTCTTCTTCACCTGACCTTCGCGCCCTATGGTCTGCGCAAGAGTGCCGTCGCCTATAAAGAGATTTGCTACAGCGACGCCTTCATCAATAGAGCCTCCGGCCACTCCGCGCAAATCAACCACAACCTTCTGCGCGCCCTGACGAACTAAATCCTGAAGGCGCGTGCGCGCATCATTGGCTTCGCCGTCCGCAAGACTGTTGATGCGAAGCACCCCTACACGTCCCGCCTCCATACGACTTTCTGATGCGGGCGCTCTGAAAGCTCCGCGCTTCACAGACACAGTGAAGGGGCGCGTGTTCGCACGTAGTATGCGCAGTTTAACTTCGGAGCCTGCCGCGCCGTTCAATAGCTGCTTCGCGTCGTAGAGCGAGATGTCCCGCGTAGCTTTGCTGTCGATGTATTCTATGATGTCGCCAGCGCGCACGCCCGACTGATCCGCAGGCGAGCCTTTAACGGGAGCGATGACGTATAGATAAGATTGAACTTGAGAGAGTTCAGCGCCTATGCCTACCTGATTACTATTATTGCCCGCACGGTAATCACGAACCTGGTCGGGCGTCAGATAGGTCGAATAAGGATCAAGCCCGTAGGCCAGACCACGCAGAGCGCCAGCGCGAACCTTCTCCATGTTAGGCTCGTCAACGTAGTCGTTCTGTATATGCTGAAGCACGTTCTCGAAAATGCGTAGCTGCGCAGACGGATCGTTAGCAGGCTGCTGCGCTCGCGTCCCTATCCAGCTTCCTACAAAGGTGTAGAGAGCCAGACTGGCTGAGAGAACGACCAAGGCGAACTTTGTGCGAAATGACATTTGAAACCTCTAATTAATAACTTACCCGAAGGCTCTGAAGGCCGCGCAACCCGCTGGCGCGCGACATTGTTTTACGCAAGATGTATCATACAGTGACGTATAGATAGCGTGCAAGCAACCATCGAAGAGATAGAAATCTTCTAAAAATATCTCTCTTCGGTGAGTTCATTCGAGCGGCTGTGGCCGCAAAATAACCTGTCAATTATATGAGCGAAACACTGAGCACCGGGCGCTCCAGTCATCTTGAACAAGGGGGACGAACTCTGGCGCTTGATCCAGGCCGAAAGCGCGTAGGGCTAGCCGTCTCGGACGAGTTAGGCATCACAGCCCGCCCGCTGCCTCCGCTGCGCCGCACAAACTGGAAGAAGCTGCTCAGGGATGTCAACCAGATCGTACGCGACTTTGACGCTAAAAAGCTGGTGATTGGTTTGCCGCTAAATCTTGACGGAACCGAAGGGGAGGCGGCTCTAGAGGCCAGAGATTTTCATCGAAAATTCTCTCTATCGCTCGAAATACCCATTTACTTGCAGGACGAGCGATTGACATCGCGTGAAGCAGAAGAGAGATTAATAGATGAAGGACACAGTCTTGACGAACTGGCTGATCTGGTTGACAGCGAGTCTGCCGTTATTATTCTTAGAGACTTCTTAACGTCGGAAGAGGAGATGAGATAAGCTTTAGGCGCGCCTGCTCCTCTATTTCGGCCTATCTTACCAAATACTTTTGATGAGAAAACTTCTTCTACTTTTTTTACTACTAATATTCTGCGCGGGAGCCATTCTTTTCTGGGGTTACAGAGATTTGCATACAGCCGAAGCCCATGCAAAAGCAGATCAATATATAGAAATTCCTAGAGGCCTCTCACCGACTGAAATTGTTAGCAAGCTCGTAGACGAAGGCGTTATCAGACACAAGTGGCCTCTGCTCGTTTATATTAAGTATAAAGGTCTTGGCGAGCGCCTGAAGGCTGGCGAGTACCGTTTCCCTTCTCCTATCTCGCCTCTAACGGTTTTGAGAAAGCTTGAGGAGGGAGAGCAGCGTCTAAGCCGTTTCACGGTCATTGAAGGCTGGACGCGCTGGGACATCGCAGCATCAATGACACGTCTTCCAGAACTGAGACTACAAAGTTCGGACGACGCACTGCGATTAATGGATGATGTGAGCTTGATTCACGACCTTGATCCGCAGGCTAAGAATCTTGAAGGATACCTTTTTCCAGACACCTATAATTTTCCACCCGACTCGACGCCTTCATACGTGATTGCTACTATGGTCAAGCGTTTTCTGAAGGAGTGGAAGCCGGAATGGACTGCGCGCGCGCAGGAGCTAAATCTAACACCGCGCGAAATCGTCACAGTAGCATCTCTTATAGAAACAGAGGCCAAACTTACGGAAGAAAGAGCTGTAATCGCGTCCGTCATCTACAACCGCATGAAGCGTAATATGCCGCTAGGCATTGATTCTTCCGTCATCTACGCCTCGAAACTCGCTGGCAAATGGAGAAACGACGGCAGAGTATATCAGAGCGATCTAACCAGACAATCGCCTTACAACCTGCGAATTCACGCTGGATTACCGCCAGGCCCTATTGCTTCGCCCGGCTTAAGTTCTATTGAAGCCGCGCTTAATCCTGCAGATACGGACTTTCTTTATTACGTTCGTAACCCTGACCGCAACGACGGCGCGCACAACTTTTACTCGAACGAAACGGATTTTCAGCGCGGAGTGCAAGTATTGCGACAGTGGGAGAGAAACCGTAATGCTCAGAATAATGTTAACGCTAATAATTCAAACGTAGAGACCACACAGAACAGTAATTGATGTTGATTGGGAAAGCACCCAACCTTTACGGAAAAGTATTTGAGAGAGAGACAACCTCATCTGCTTGAATTTACATCATCCATGCTTTATTCTCGGTCTGTCTCTCCCCACGTTTTGAAATTCAGTGACTCATGGCTGTCAAAAGGGGCTGTTTATGAAAAAAGTAGTCGTTCTGATTTGCGCGTTATTACTTTCAGCGGCGAGCGCATATGCTCAGGCCAAGGGAGTGGATCATCAGAGCGAGCAGGTTGAAAATGGGACCGAGCGCGCCCCAGCCATCAACGGCAGCAGGACTGATGTTGGCACCGGGCGCGGTTTCGATTTCGGCAGAGGGCGCACACCTGCCAGAACCCTTCTTCCCAACCCTTACCGCTTCACAGGGCGACGAGATCAGATTGTACAGGCTATAGAGACAGTGATGCGTGATCGCAAACTGGTTCTAGATGAGGCTGCTTCCAGACCGAGCGAAGGCATCTTTGTCAGTCAGCCTTACACATTCATAAAGGGGATGGTTGTTACCGAATCGGAGTTGAGCCGCTACGCGGACGTGCCTGACTCTAGCGGTCGCGGCTGGACGCGCGGGCGCTACGCTTTAACCATAGAGCACCAACGGCGCATCAGGCGCAGAGTGGGTGACGCTTCAAAGCACTGGAGCCGCGGAGCAGGAATTCTTGAGCGCTCTGATTGAAGAACTCACAGGCGCAGCACCGCAGCAAAGCAGACCGTAGGATTACGCTACTACTTCGCTACGTTATTGCAAGTCAACGTGTTAAGAGATAAAACTTCGCCTTTTAGTTTAACTCTAAAAATCCAGGATCATCTATTTGAAATTCCATGTCAGATTTTGAAAACCTTTCGTTAGATAAAAAAAGCTCTCCAGTGCCGCTCGTCCTTTCTCTGATTGCGGCGCTTCTTATCACGGCTGCCCTTCTTTCCGGCTATTTATATCTGCGAAAAAAGCATCAGGCCGAAATACTGGCAACGCAGCAAGCTCAACAGCAGCCCGCTCAAGCGCCTCCAAAAGTTGAGGTCGTTGAGAACGAAGCGCTGCTGAAAGGGTCTCAGGCCATCATAAGCGGCTCTGTGCGAAACATCTCTCAAGAGCCACTGGCAGACCTCTCTCTTGAGTTAGAGCTAAAGCGACGAGCAGGTGGAGACTCAGAAATACGCACCGTTCAGATTGCCCCGGACGACCTTGCTCCGAACGAGCAGGGCGATTACGCTCTGAGCCTGGATTCGCACAGCTACAGCGGAGCGAAGGTTTTAAGGTTGAGAAGCGGGTCTCAATCCTCCCCGCTTGTCTTTCGAACCCTTCCCGGTAATCCGCGCCCACCGGAGCGTATCGAGCACTCAAACACTATAGTAATTGTTAAGCCTTCGCCCAGACATGGTAATGAGTTTATTAATACCCCGGATAACCCTTCGCGCGTTCCATGAACTCTATAGACCATATCGGACTGTTCTCAGTTTCCGAAGCCTGATAGCCATTTACTTAAGAAGTAGCTTTATAAGTCGGCGCGGCGACCAGCTTGAAGTGAAACATTAAACGGCGGGTGATAAATGGCTGAGCGTAGAAGATAGAAAGAGCGGATTGTGATCGCAGTCTTTAGCAGACTGTACACTTAATTTTTGCTTGCGCTTCTTATGACTAGATGGTTTATCGAATTGAAGCTCTCAGTAGCTCAAGTAACTTGAAAGACAACCGTATTGGCTTTTCTGCCGTCTGACTGCAAATGATAGCTTGAGGGCTTGTTGCCTGCGATTCTGTTAATTTAGAATATTTTGAATCAGCATCGAAAAGTTTCTTTTCTTCATTTGATTGATCCGGGGGAGCAGATGGCTTTTCGCAAACTAACTCTTCTCATTTTTCTACTTCTACTTTCGCTATCAGCCGCGCGAGCGCAATCAACTGCACCCGTACCTCCTACGGATGCCTCGACCAGCGGGCCTCGTCCATCACGCGAGGACATGCGTCTAGGCTCGCCTGAATTGGAGATGAGGGATCGCCACGAGATTGAGCTTTTGGAGAGAGAGCGACGCGAAAATCTGGAGCGGGCGCGAGAGGCCGCGCAGATTGGCGCTCAGATTCGAGAATCGTTTTCGCATAGCAGAACTCTCAACCGAGATGATCTGAAAAAACTTGATCGTCTGGAGAAACTTGCGCATAGAATTTTGAGCGACGCAGGAGGATCAAGCGTTGACGAGCCGGAACAGGAGATTCCAACTCAGTTAGAGACGGCTGTAAACAGAGTCGCAGAGCTTTCGGAAGAGATACGAAAGACTGTGGAGAAGACGCCGCGTCAGGTCGTTTCTGCTGGCGTGATTGAAAGCTCCAACAAGCTTTTAATCGTTATTCGCAGAGTGCGAGAGCTTAGCCGCTAGTACACGGAAATCATGAAGAGACTGCATAGCCCCCAGCGTTTCGTCCCCATATCTTTACTTCTATTCGCAACTCTCATTGTCATATCCCTTCCCTTTTTCTCGAATGCGCAGGCGACGCAGGACGATGATGTTGTGCGCGTGACAACCGATCTGGTCGTCCTTAACGTGACGGTCGTAAATGGCGAAGGCCGATACGTTCATCACCTGAAAAAAACTGACTTCAATATTTTCGAGGATGGGCACGTACAGGCTATCTCCAATTTTAGCGCCGAGGAGACGCCGTTTGCTGCTGTCGTTCTAATGGATACTTCCGGCAGCATGGAAGAGCGTATGACGCTCGCGCGTGCCGCTGCAATCCATTTTCTAGAGGGCTTGAGGGATGAAGATGTCGCTGCTGTTTACAACTTTGACTCGAAAGTTCAACTCATACAGGACTTTTCTCCCAGTCACGATCTTGTGCCGAGAGGTTTTAGCGTTCGCGCCAAAGGCGTGACATCGCTAAACGACGCGATTCTTCATGCGGCGCAGGAACTTTCCAAGCGTCAGGAAAGGCGCAGAGCGATAGTTGTTATTTCGGATGGCGCAGACAACCATAGCTCTGCTTCGCAAGATCGCGCGCTTGCAGCCGCGCTAGCAGCCAGCGCGACCATCTACACAGTCAACATGGCGGACATTGAAAGCAGGAATACACGCGATGGTCACATAGCCACGAGCGCGCTAAGAGCTTTCGCAGAGAAAAGCGGAGGGATTTATGTTGACGCGCCCGGCGGGCTAGCCTTGCGCGAAGCATTTTCAAGCATAGTCGAAGAGCTTGGCAGTCAGTACACAATTGCTTACGAACCTACAAATCGAACCCACGATGGTCGCTGGCGCGCCATTGACATCAAGCTTTCCCGCTCAGAGCTAAAAGCCCGCACACGCAAAGGCTACAGAGCAAAAAGGCAAGGATAAAAGAAAGGGGAAGAGGGTAAAAGGGGAAAGGGTTAAAAGGGTAATGACAAACAGCCTTCTCCTTTCCCCTCTTACCCATTTACCCTCTTCCCCTTCTTCTATCTGCTTGTTTCGTTGCGAGACTTTTCTCTGTGGCGCTCGAAGGCAAGTTCTATCAGGCGGTCAATCACTCGTGGAAATGGCAATCCAGAAGCTTCCCACATTTGCGGATAACCTGAAACGTCCGTAAGGCCGGGCAGGGTGTTAAGCTCGTTAACTAAAAGCTCTCCATTATCATGACGCAGGAAGAAATCAACGCGGGCTAGGCCTGAGCCATCAACTGCCTGAAAAGCTCTTACGGCCAATTTTTGTATGCGCTTGATTAGAGCTTTTGATATTTTTGCGGGGACGATAAATTTAACGTGCCCGGTTGATGAATATTTTTCTGTGTAGTCTAGAAACGCGGCAGACTTTTCCAGAATCACGTATTCACCCGGAAGACTCGCCTCGACTTCTTCGTTCCCAAGCACAGCGCATTCAATCTCGCGTGCGTCAACCGCTTCTTCAACAATAATCTTCCGATCGTAACGCGCAGCCAGATTTATTGATTCAATTAGTCCGCTCCTGTTATCAGCTTTCGAGATTCCAACGGACGAGCCAAGATTAGCTGGCTTCACAAAACAAGGGAAACCTATCTCTTTATTCACCTTGCGCAGAACTTTTGAACGGTCTTTGTCCCAATGTTCGCGCAGAAACCATGTGTATTTGCAGATTGGCAAGCCTGCATCGCAGAACAGCGATTTCATCAAGACTTTATCCATGCCGCAGGCCGAAGCGAGCACGCCACAACCCACGTATGGAATTCCAGCCATCTCGAAAAGCCCCTGAATGGTTCCGTCCTCGCCGTAGGTGCCGTGAAGAACCGGGAAGACTACGTCGAGCGTTTCTGTGGAAGAATTATCGCGGCTGAGCTTAATCAATCCTCTGTATGAAGGGTCGCCTATCAAAGCTATTTCTTCCGGCTTTGATTGAGTAACAGATAGCGGAAGTTTTTTGGAAGTATCAACGGGCAAAAGCGCTGCGGCCTCAGACGGTGAAAGCCAGCGTCCGTCTTTGCCAATAGCAACGGGGACGACCTCATACTTTTGACTGTCAATCGTTTCGATTACAGAAAGCGCTGAGCGTATGGAGACATCGTGCTCGCCTGAACGCCCTCCGAAGATTACTCCGACTCGAATTTTTTTAGCCAACCGAGACTTCCCTTCCGATTCTGATACGACCATTTAAGTGTAAACGGTAACCATTTATATTTGTCCATTTACATGGACGCAGTTAAAGTATTGTCTTACCCAATGCGGAGAGAATCAATTCGACTCCAAGCTCTGCCGTGCGATTGTTCATATCAAGCGCCGTGTTGATTTCTACGACCTCAAACGAGCGCATACCACCTGCTTCGGCAATCTTCTCCATACCAAGATGCGCTTCGCGGTAAGTCAGACCACCGCGAACGACCGTTCCCGAACCGGGCGCGTCGCCCGGATCAAGAGCGTCAACGTCCAGTGTAACGCAGTATCCTGCTGAAGCCTTTTGGGCGATTGCGATTGCCTCGTCCATGCAGGCGCTCATCCCACGCTCGTCAATCTCGCGCATTGTGAAGAAGCGAATTCCAAGTCGGCTGATAAGCTCACGCTCGCCCGGATCAATATCTCGCCCGCCCACGTGCGCGCAGAATCGCGGATCGAGTTTGGGCGCGAAGCCCGCAACGCGAGTCAATTCAGGTGCGCCGTAGCCTAGCAGAACCGCCAGAGGCATCCCGTGAATGTTCCCGGAAGGAGTTGTTTCGGGCGTGTTCATATCCGCATGAGCGTCGAACCATATTAGCCCCAGGGTTTCGCTCTTCTCTCGAAAATATGAGGCCGCACCGGCAACAGAGCCTATTGCGATTGAGTGGTCGCCGCCGAGTATTATTGGAAGCTCATCCGCGCCCAGAATATTTTTTACTTCAACTGCCAGCTCTTCACATGTAGAACCAATTTCTGTCAGATGTCTAAGCTTTTCGTTAGAATCTGGCTGTTGCGAAGGATGGGGAACGCGCATGTCACCGAGGTCGCGCACTTCATAACCCAGTTGAGCAACGCGCTGGTTCAATCTGGCAACACGCAGCGCGGCTGGGCCAATGTCAACGCCAGCCATCCCGCTTCCGAATGCAAGCGGAACGCCCAGTATGCTCACTCGTTTTCCTGTTCCCGGGCGGTATGGGTGGAAATTTTGTATTTGTTGCTCGACGAAAGAACGGCTCATAAGACTATTTCTAATAAATAGGAGTTACGCAGTTGAACGAACAGGTCAGTACCGCCTGCTTAAGCTGGGCGGGTGAAGAAGTCAAAAGTAAAAAGGCAAATAAAAAGATTGGCTTCTTCTCACTTTTTACTTTTACCTTTTTACTTTTGACTTTGCTAACAGACCCGCCCGCTACCGCAGGCGGTACTGACAAGGCTTGCGCTTTTCTGTCAACTGCGTAACTCCTAATAATTACCCGCCGAGATTAATATTGAAGCCGCCGCCACCGCTACTCGATTGTGACGGGAAGAACGGTTTCAAGATTCCGGCAAGCGCTTGCAAATTTCTTGTCTGAATAAGAATCTCTCCAGGCCCTGTGAACTCAGCAACTATGCCTTCGCCGCTTACCATGCTGCGGAAAAATCCTGCTGCGGCTTTTCTGAGCGTGTACTGCGTAGTGCCTTCCCATGCCACCAGATGTCCAGTGTCAACTACGTAGCGCTCGCCCGGCTGCAGACGCTTGCGATGAATCGCGCCGTAGGAGGAGAGCAGAAGAAGACCTGTGCCTGTGACCTGAAGGACAAACAGTCCTTCTCCGGCGAAGAAAGATTTCGCGCCGCCCCATTTTGTGTCAACTACCAGGCTGGCATCGCCCGCAAGGTACGAGCTTGATTGAACGAAGAAGAGTTGATTGCTCATCTCTATGGCAGCAATGTCACCGGGAGCGCCGGGCGCGAAAGTTACTTCGCCGGGGCCGCCTCGCGCTATGAATGTTGAGACGAATGCTGATTCGCCTCCGGCGGCACGCTTCAATGCGCCGAAGAGGCCGCCTTTCATCTGCGATTGCAACTCTATGTTGGCGGACATGGAGACCATTGCGCCAGCTTCAGCCATGATTGATTGTTCGGGCTGAAGCTCGACAACGGCGAGCGAGAATGCAGGCTGATGTAGAACTTCGTATGAGTATCCTCTTCCCTGCCCGCGCGCGTCCGCGTCAATGTTTATTCCCTGCGACGGGACTGCTCCGTATGCTGGCGGTGTAGGCGGAGGGGGCGCAGCACTCGCGGGCATTCCTGTTGATTCAAGGCGGTAGCCGCAGCCTCCACAGAATTTAGCGCTGTCCTCTAACACGGCTCCGCATGAAGGGCAGTTCATAAGATTACGCCTTTCGTCTTACTCATTATGATTTTAACGGCTTCTTCAGGGGTGCTTGCGAAATCGAGCACTGCGGCATCAGATTCTCGAACGTCCAGCCACTTTCGCCAGGACTCCACGACAGGCGGCCAGCAATCGCCCAGAAGCACCATTGGCCTTGGTTCAATCACGCGAGTTTGAAGTTTGTTCCAGACGAGCGAAACTTCTGTGACCGTTCCCATGCCGCCGCGTATGGCTATGAAACCGACCGAGCGAGTAATTAAGTTTTGAAGCCGCTCGTAGAAATGCTCCGTAGCCACTTTGTCTGTTAGAAACCGATTAGGCTCAGCCTTAAACTGATTCATGACGATGCCGAGCACACGGCCTCCATTTTCACGCGCGCCACGACTCGCCGCTTCCATTACGCCCAGGTAACCGCCCGTGCAGATCATATATCCTGCGTTCGCCAACAACTCGCCTACACGATGAGCCTGCCGATACTCAACAGAATCCTCGCCGCACCGCGAGCCGCCGAAGATAGTAACAATAGGTTCTTGATTGTCGCTCATTTTTTATAAGAAGTCTGGAGTCTGGAGTCTAGAGTCTGGAGTCAGAAGAAAAGCTTTTTGCCTTTGACTCCAGACTCTAGACTCCAGACTCCAGACTTCCTTTCACGGTTTCAATCTGTAAAGCATGCGCGGGAACGGAATTGTTTCGCGTATATGTTCGATGCCGCACATCCATGCTGTGCAGCGCTCTATGCCCATGCCGAAGCCTGCGTGCGGCACGCTTCCATAACGGCGCAAATCCAGATACCAATTGAAAGCCTCTTCGGGCAGTTCGTGTATGGCAATCTGTTCGCGCAGGAAATCCAGAGAGGTCGCGCGTGCGCCCCCGCCTATAACTTCGCCGTAGCCTTCAGGCGCAAGCACGTCAACGCCAAGCGCAAGCTCCGAGCGCTCTGGGTCGCGCGCCATGTAGAAAGCTTTAACAGCAGCAGGATAATGATGAACCATAACGGGCTTGTCGAAATGGCCTGAGATGTAGGTTTCATCTGGAGCGCCGAAATCGCCGCCCCACTCGAACCTGTTCTCAAGCTCGCCTCGCTCATGCCCCTCTTGAAGCATCTTCACTGCGTCGTCGTAATGCAGCCTAGGGAAAGGTGGAACTATTGTTTCTAATTTTGAAATATCACGCTCAAGAATTTTCAACTCTTCTTTGCGATCTTCTATGACGCGCGAAGCAATGTATGAAAGAAATCTTTCGGAAAGATTCATCACGTCGTCCAGCGTAGCGTAGGCCATCTCAGGCTCGACCATCCAGAATTCTGTCAGATGTCTACGCGTTTTCGATTTTTCAGCGCGAAAGGTTGGCCCAAAGCAATAGACTTTTCCGAAAGCTGCTGCTGTAGCTTCGTTGTATAGCTGACCCGATTGAGTCAGATAAGCTTTCTCTTCATCAAAGTAGTTGACCTCAAAAAGCGTTGTCGTTCCCTCGCACGCGGCGGGTGTGAATATCGGCGCATCGCAGAGCGTGAAGCCATCGTTGTCTAGAAAATCTCGCACGGCTTTGACGACGGTTGCTCTCACCTTGAGTATAGCGTGCTGGCGGCGCGAGCGAAGCCACAGGTGGCGATGATCCATCAAAAATTCTGTCCCGTGCTCTTTCGGAGTTATAGGATAATCGTGTGCCGACTGCACAACTTCTGCGGAAGATACGTCAATCTCGTATCCGCCCGGCGCGCGCTCGTCAGCACGAACCGCTCCCCTGATAATCAAAGCAGACTCCTGGCCTAAACCTTTGAGCGCGTCCCAGACCTCCGGCTGCACGTTCTTCTTGAAGACGACGCACTGAACGATGCCCGTCCCGTCGCGCAGTTGTGGGAAGAGAAGCTTGCCGCTTGAGCGAAGGTTGTAGAGCCAACCCTTCAACGTAACCTCCTGCCCCGTGTGCTTCGATAATTCGTTGATGTAAACCTGGTTCATAGATAACTGCTCATCCATTTGAGTTGCCATAAAACATTTATTCCAGCGACGATTTGAATTTGCACAGCTCCTTATTTAGAAACTAACTTTGCGGTCTTTGCTCTTTTCTTTGCGCCTTTGCGAGAACCTACAATTCTATTAGCACTTAAGATTTATGTGAATTGCAGGTTCTCGCAGAGGCGCAAAGATAAGAGATAAGCTCGCTAAGGGGTTGAGCATTTTTACAAGTTTTGAAATAGCCTCCTAAGATTTAACTAGCTTGACTTTTATCTCATCACCTATGCGCGCGCGAATTGCTCGCTGCATTGCAGGGAATCTTCCTAGCCACTCCGCCGCCCGAAGCACTATCAAAAACATAGGCTGAATGAATTGAGCGTATGTAGCGCCGCGCCCGCACACTGCCGTTTGATAAGAGAAAGTTCCTATGGCTTTGAGATTTCTCTGAACGGTCATGAGCCTGAACTCCTTTGCAAACTCGTCCGGGTCAATCGGCTCAAGCCCTAAACGTCTTCTCTCTTCAAGAAAGAAGAGGCGGTGCGCGCGCACTTCTGCAAGCGAAGGCGGTTCGGTGCACCTGTCCAGCAGAAGCGAAACAAGATCATAACTCGCAGGCCCCATGCGCGCGTCCTGATAATCAATGATTCGCAGCCGACCGCGAGGGTCAACTATAAGGTTAGACGAATGATAATCTCTGTGACAGAGCACGCGCGGGCGCGCAGACAATTCGGCTGCGACATCGTTCATCTCCGCTTTCAGTTCTGCGGCCTCGCCGTGCGTCAACTTCTCATTGCGTAGGCTTACG
>MNJR01000144.1:151004-161410 GCA_001920415.1 Acidobacteria bacterium 13_1_20CM_3_53_8
TCTCTGCAATCAGAGTTATGGCTTGATCCATGAGATGCTCCTGCTCCTCTTCGGATGCGGCCTCGAAAAAGAGTCGCAACTGGCGGTCACTTAAATCTTCTTGAAGAATGATTCCGTGCAGCGCATCAACCGCGAATATTTCGGGCACAGGCAACTTCGCTTCCGTAAAAAGTCTGGTGACATCAAGGAAGGGATGAACTTCCGGGTCGAACGGTTCTGGATAGACGGCTGCGATTGCAGTCGAATTTTCCCAGGGAACGCGGAAATACTCACGGGTAGATGCATCAGGCGTTAGCGCCTGTACACGCTTCTCATCCACGCTTCCATCTTGCGCGAGAAATTTCAATAGACGCTCGCGCGCAGGCAAATCGAAGGTATGAGAAGTTATTCCTGCCGAGTGGCTCATGCTGTTTCTAGTAAAAGAGTCTGTATGCGCCATCTATAGAAGACGCCGAAATCACTGGATCAACTCTGTTCCTCGTCCGAACTTTCGTTTCCCGAAATATAATCGGATTGTATCATCGCCCCAGAGGCACTACAAAATTTTCGCCTCGAACTTCACCCTTCAATGCCTTTTTCGGAGGAGTCTGGCCTGCGACTAACTCTGCGCGTACGACTGCGCAGTTTTCAATTGATGCGCCGGGCGCAATTCGTACCAGGTCGCCCAGAATAGAGCGGTTCACCGTTGCGCCCTCTTCAACTGTAACGTTATCCCAAAGCATTGATTCAGTGATGGTCGCGGTCGCGTGAATGGCGCAATTTTTTCCAATCACATTGTACTTCCCTTCCCGCGCGACCATTTTCAGACTAATTTCAATATAACGTTGAATCGTTGAAAGCTCGTACCAGGTTTCAGGAGAAATGTGCGCAGCAATTTTTTCGTGGTTTGCGATTGCTCTGGGATAAACGTCCACAACCGAATCTGAAGCGACCCCACGCGGAATGTAGTCGAAGATGCGCGGCTCCATTATGTGAATCCCCGTGAACATAAGCGGAATGTTTGAAGCCTCATTCGCAGAAACTTTCGGTGAGAAATCAGAAGCATCATCGTTGGCGTTATCGGACGCTGGCATTCCTCCGAACCCCGTCACAAGCCCGTCGCGCGTCTCAACATGGCTGAACCTCTCGCGCTTAAAGTTCTCTTTGAGCACAAGTGTGGCAAGCGCACCTCTCTCTATATGTGTGCGCAGCGCAGATTGCAGGTCAATGTCCGTGATAATCTTTCCGTTGATGACTATGAAAGTTTCATCTTTAAAAAACTCTCTTGCGTTATCCAGCGCACCGCTAGTGCCAAGTATGTCAGGCTCCTCTATGTAGCTGAGCTTCACACCAAAACTGCTTCCATCGCCCAGAGCCGCGCGAACGCTCTCCGGCCTGTGATGCAGATTCACCATCACTTCACTCACGCCCTGCCCGGCCAGATACTCCGCTATATAGCCAACCAGCGGGCGACCAAGAAATGGTATGGCAGGTTTCGTGCGATCAGCAGTTAAAGGCCACAGACGAGTTCCATATCCTGCGGCCAGAATCATCGCTCGCATTATTTTGGATAGTCCTCAAAAGGATTTTTCTAAAACTGAATTGGTAAACCTTACCTGTTATTCCAGAACTATTCAATCCATTATTTTGCACATGAAGAGGTGACAAGTCGCGCGAGACGCCCGTAAAGTTTATCTATTTGTAATTATGAATCAGCTAGCTTGCGATGCTTCGCGCATCACCATGTCGAATGTGCCGGGGGCAACTTTGCGGAAGCGGCGATTGCGGTTCAGGGAGACTGCGATGCTGATTGTGGGATTGTTGCCAGTGAAGACGAAGCCGCCTTCCAGCAAACGATTGTATATTTCGTTGACGTGAAGAGGCTCGCTCGCCTCGCGCAACAGAATCGTGGCCGCGTATGAGATTGTGCGATCACGAAATCGGTCGCTCTTTACTTCTATGTCGTTGCGAAGTGGCGGAATGTGATGACGCGGCTGAGATGGATGCGCTGCCGCGTTGGCGCGCGCAACAGATTGCGCGCGCATTGCGTCGTGACGCATAGCAGCCTCAAGCTCGGCGTCCGAAGGCATCTGGGCGGCATTGCTGTTGCTAACAAGCACGGATGATAGCAGGCGAAAGATGGCAGCTTCGGTCTGGCTAACCAGCGTATCCATCTCTGCTATCTCTGTCCGAACCGTTTCGGTCTCTGCCTCTAGCTCCGCAAGCCTTGCTGCCAGCCGTGTTCTAGCCGCACGCGATTGCCGCAGGCTTTGCTCAAGCGTTGATATTAAGTTTTCGTTCGGCATGATAACTAAGTTTCAAGTTTAAGGTTTCAAGTTCGGTTCTTTTAACTTGAAACCTTAAACCTTTTTAATTCTCGCGCGAGACGATGTATGAAGGTATCGCTCGCAGAGCTTCATTGTAATCGGAAGCAGGCAGTTCGTCTAGAGCTTTACGTGCCGCTTCCGCATACTTTTCGGCGCGTGCCCTTGCCTTGGGAAGCGCGCCCGCTCTCTCAACGGCTTCTAACAGAGAGCCGCGCCTGACTTTTTCATAATTCCCTTCGCGCATGACTGTCTGCACGTCTGCGCGCATCCGAGGCTCGTCCTGCAATAGATAGATACCTCTTCAGTCGCAGTGAAATCCAGCAGATCGTCTACAAGCTGGAAAGCAGTTCCCAGATTCATTCCGTACTCACGAAGCGCGCGCTGCTGCCGTTCGTCAGCCCCGCCAAGTATAGAGCCGATTTCGCAGCAAGCGCTGAACAGATACGCCGTCTTTCGTCTGAGCACGTCGAAGTATTGCTCTTCTGTCAAATCCGTGCGCCCGATTAAAGTCAACTGCATCAACTCGCCCTCTGTCATCTTACGCGTTATGTTCGTCAAAATATCCAGAACGGGAAGCGAGCGTTCAGTCAGGCTTGTTTCAAACGCGGACATGTAGAGCCAGTCGCCCATGAGCACAGCGGTCTGGTTGCCGAAGCGCGAATTTATTGACGGGCGATTTCTTCTTATCTCCGCATTATCAATCACGTCGTCGTGAACCAGCGTAGCTGTGTGAAGAAATTCCATCACTGCTGCCATGCGAATTGAATTGAAAAGAGAGCCGTCGCCGCCCACTGCATAGTTGGAAAGAATTGTGAGCGCAGGGCGCACACGCTTGCCACCAGAAGCGCGCAGGTAATCGCCCAAGTAAGCGATGACCTGTATGTTTGAGCGCGCCTGACGCTCGAACTCGACTTCGACCTGTGCCAGCTCTGCTCCTATAAGACTGAAGATGCGGCGCGCAATGGCCTGCGGGTCTTCCAGAGTCATGCTGCCGTGGGATATTTGCATCTTTAGTCTTTAGGAGATTAGAGATTCAGTTGGAACGATAATTAGTGTACTGCATATTGATGCCGAAGTCGTGCGATTTAAGACGCGCGATTACGTCCTGAAGAGTGTCACGGTCGCGCCCCGTAATGCGCACCACGTCACCCTGTATAGAAGCCTGCACCTTGCTCTTTGTATCCTTTATGAATTTCACTATCTCTTTGGCCTTCTCCTGCGGAATGCCTTCTTGCACGGCTACGCGCTGGCGAACAGTTCCACCTGCGGCAGCCTCAACCTTACCGTAGCTCATGGCTTTTAACGGCACGCCGCGTCTGACAAGTTTCTGTTGCAGTATGTCGTTCATGTTTCGCAGACGAGTTTCGTCTTCGGCTGCGAGCGTAAGCTCGTTCTTCTCAAAAGAGACTTCAGCCTTGCTCCCTTTGAAATCGAAGCGCTGGCGAACCTCTTTCATGGTTTGATTGATTGCGTTTGAGATTTCAGCGTGATCAACCTGAGAGACTATGTCGAAAGAGTTCTGCTGGGCCATAAACTGTGGTCTTAAATCTTTATGCCTTCAATCTTCAATTACAACTGTCCGGCGAAATTGAACCAACGTTTCTAGTATGAACGCCGAGCATAGCATCAAACGGCGCGCAGATGAAAGTTATAAAGGCGCAAGCGCTGACAGGATGTTAAGCCTTCCTGTCTTCCCCCGCTCAAGTTAAGAAACATATGATTTTGTAAACATACAGCCAGTCTGCGCAAGCAGACGGCGAGAATGTAGCCCCTGACGAAGCCCGCAAGGGCGGAGTCTGGGGTAAAGGATAAGAAAATAATAGGAGTCTGCTTTAGCAGACGACAGATGTTTACGTTGTCCATAAATATTTTTCATCGAACTCAATCTTATGAGCTTTCAATAATGCCTTGAACTCTTCTTCAAACGAGACTCGACTGTGATGCTCCTCTTGATTGCGAACATACGCTCGCACCTTCTCGACCTGCGATTCGCTAACCGTAAATGCTCCGTATCTTGCCTGCCATGCAAACCGCCCGCGCGTCTTACGGTTAGCCCAACCCGATGAATCTGCCTTGAGTCGTTTGATAAATTCTGCGACGGCAACAGTCGGTTTAATTTTCGCAAGGATGTGAACGTGGTCAGCCACGCCGCCGACTTCCAACGCAATGCCGCCCAAGCCGCGCGCAGTGCCGCCAAGATAAGCATGCAGGTCTGCGCGCAGTTCATTCGTGATGAATGGTGAACGCCTTTTCGTCGCAAATACGATGTGATAGAGAAGATTCGTATAAGACATCTATTTTTATCTCCAAACGATTTGCATCTGTCGTCTGCTAAAGCAGACTCAAACTATTTTTCTCACTCTTTACCCCAGACTACGCCTGCGGCTTCGTCAGGGGCTTTACTCTGTCCGTCTGCTGGCGCAGACTGAGTTGTCGCTCTGGCTCAAATCTTATTCCGCTTAATGTGATGTATAGAGGGTGACTCTGAAAAGTCGCTCGAAATTTCGTGTGGTCAAAAGCCCCATCTCCTCATGTGAAATTTGATGAAGCTCTGCCAGACAGCGAGCCACTTCTATGACTCGCGCCGGTTCGTTGCGTCGGCCACGAAACGGAACAGGGGAAAGGTATGGACAATCGGTTTCAATCAATAAACGATCAAGCGGAACTCTTTTTGCAATCTCGCGCAGATTCTCGGCGTTTTTGAAAGTGAGGTTTCCCGCAAACGAGATCATAAATCCCGATTGAAGCGCAGCTTCAGCCAATTCCCACGAACTGCCGAAGCAATGCATCACGCCAGAGCATTCGTAACCTTTCAATTCAGAACGAATAATTTCTGCTGTGTCACGTTCCGCCTCGCGCGAGTGAATTATGACGGGCTGGCTGGCCGAACGAGCCATCCTCAATTGTCTGCGAAAAACATCACGCTGAATGTCTCGTGGTGAATTATCGTAATGATAGTCAAGCCCTATTTCGCCCAGAGCCAAGACGCGTGTACTCGCTCGCAGAAGGCCGGAAACTATACGCTCAGCCATCTCATCGAAAAGCCGCGCATCGTGCGGATGAACTCCAACGGAAGCGAAAACGTTCTCATACTTTTCCGCAACTTCGATTGCTCTCTCCAGGCTTCCACTGTGCGGGTCGCCCGTCCCCACGTTCAAAATAGCAATGACGCCGACGGAGCGCGCACGCGCCACGACCTCATCGCGGTCTGCGTCGTATTCCTCCCCATCAATGTGCGCGTGTGAATCAACAAACATGAAGATAGTAGTTAGTAGGTAGTAGGCAGTAGATAGTGGTTAGTGGTTAGCAGACAGCATGAAGAAGGTTGAGAGGCTTTCTGTCTTGAATCTTATCTCTCAACACAGAATGCTCTATAAATCTACTAACTATTATCTACTATCTACTGTCTTCTTCATTTCAATTTCGCACCGTTGGGAACGTCTTCGACGAAGCCAGCGAGCACGGGTTTTCCTTCTTCACCGATGGAAGCAGCTAGAACCATGCCTTGTGATTCAAAGCCGCGAAGCTTTCTGGGTTTCAGATTGGCGACGATGATTATCTTGCGCCCTATCAATTTCTCAGGCTCGTAATACTCTGCAATGCCAGCAAGAATCTGTCGCGGATTCTCTTCTCCAACATCAACAGTGAAGCGCAGCAGTTTGTCCGACTTTGGCACGCGCTCGGCTGTGAGGATTTGCCCCACGCGCAGATCAATTCGCATAAAATCGCCAATTTCAATCATGCTCGTCACCCCTTCGGGTGAAGGTTGAGATGCGCCCGCGACCATCTCGGCCTCGGTTGCGCCTTTCATTGGAGGCTCTGGCCTGGTCTGTGCTGCGGTTGGCGCTCCCTGCACAGCGTCAGCTTCTGTCGCGTGCGCGCCCCGTTCGCTCTCTTTCCGAATTTCAGCCATAGTCTTCGCCTTATCAATTCGCGGAAAGATCGGCTCGACCTTTCCTATCTGCGTTCCAGCCTCCAGCGTTCCCCATTGCAACTGCGCAGGGTCAATCTTCGCAGGGTCATAATTGATTCCAAGTTGCCCAAAGATTTTTCGCGCAGTTTCGGGCATCGCCGGATAGAGCAGAACAGCAAGCCAGCGCAACGTCTCTGCGCCTCTGTAAAGTATGGCGTTGAGCGTCTGCCGTTGAGATTCATCCTTGGCAAGTTCCCAGGGCTTCGCATCCGAAATCATCTTGTCAACGCGGGCTATGATTGCCCAGACGTTATCCAGCGCGCGACTGAAAGCGAACTCCTCGAAGTTTAATATAAATTGATCGCGCGCGTGCTCAAGCGCGGAGCTTAGAGATTGCGGGTCAGGGTCAACGCCAGCGCGCTTCGCCACAAGATAGCGATCCTCGCTTATTTGAGATGAAGGCACACGACCGTCGCAGTAGCGGCTTATCATTGTGAGCGTGCGGCTCAAAAGATTTCCGAGGCCGCTGGCAAGATCGCTGTTCGTTCGGTCAACGAGCGCCTCGTACCAGAATTTTCCGTCCTGCCCGAAAACTATTTCCCGCAGACAAAAATAGCGCACGGCGTCAACCGTGAAGTGTTTGCGAAGCACGTCAAGCTCTACAGTGTTTCCCAGAGTCTTGGACATTCTTCGTCCGTTTTGATCCAACCACATTCCGTGCGCAATGATAGCGCGCGGCTGCTCGATTCCGGCGGCCATCAGAAACGAAGGCCAATAGACGGCATGAAAACGCAGTATGTCTTTGCCTAGCAGGTGAAGCGCAGGCCAGAATTTTTCAAAGCCAACGACTCGCTCCCGCTCATCATTGCCATAGCCGATTGCCGTTATGTAATTTGACAGAGCATCGAACCACACGTACATAGTATGCGCCGGGTCATCCGGCACAGGAATGCCCCAACTGACAGACGACTTCAAGCGGCTGATGGAGAGGTCTTGCAACCCGCCCCGCACAAAACTGATGACTTCATTGCGACGGGCTTCGGGTCTGATGAAGTCTGTACGAGATTCGTAAAGAGCCAGCAGCGCTTCGCCGTAATCCGATAGACGAAAGAAGTAGCTCTCTTCTGCGACTCTATCAAGCGGAGTGTCATGCACAAGACAGAGCGGAGGATCGCCCGCATGCTCAGGCTTCTTATACTCGTCTTCCGTCTTGTACTCAGCGCATGGCGCGCAGAACCATCCTTCGTAGAAACCCTTGTAGATAGCTTCACGCCCTTTAGGTGTGCGGCTTCGTGCTGCGCGACGCCACAACTCCTGAACGCCCTCCTCGTGAAAAGGGTAGGTCGTGCGCATGAAGATGTCGTAACCGCCATGTTCAGTATCCAGCCCGAACTCTGCCGTCATCTTCTTGAAATAGCTGACAACATAATCGGCCTGCTCCTCTGGCGTTCGTCCATCACGCGCAGCAGCGCGCTCTATGTTGATGCCGTGCTCGTCCGTGCCCGTCAAGAAGAAGACCTCTAAACCACGCTGTCTTTTGTAACGCGCAACGCAATCGGCCATCATCATAGTGTAAAGATGGCCCAGATGCGGAAAACGATTCACGTAGTAAATCGGCGTTGTAATGTAAAAAGTCTTCATAAGAGATAAGAGCAGTTTTCAGTTTTTAGTTTTCGGTTTTCAGAAAGAAGCGAGCGGGCTTTTAGCTGAAAACCACGAACTGAAAACTGAAAACTAAAAACTGAAAACTGCTCTTCTTACCTTCTATTCCTGTCCGCCTGTGCGAACTCGTCGTTCGGGTTGAAGTGGGGCATCTGATCCAGGTCTGCTATGCGGCGACCGATTGCGAAGGCTATGTCTGCCTCTTGAATCATGCCGCGGAAATCCCACGAGTCGGAATATTCATCCGAAGGCTGATGATAGTGCGCCGTGTTGTATTCACGGAACATTCGCTCGCCCCATCCTGCGGGTCTCCCGTCAAAAGTGTCGCCCTCTTTCAAACTAATTGAAGGCACGCCGAAGCGCGCGAACGGGAAATGATCCGAGCGATAGAACGAGCCTTGTTCTGGTCGCGGGTCATGCACCACGCGCATATTACGTTCATGGGCGATTGCTTCAGCCACGTTCTCAATTGATGAGCGCTCTGCGCCGAGCGGCACGAAGTCGCGCGTAGTTCCCAGTATGTTCATAGAATCCAGGTTGATGTCCGCAGCCGTTCGCACCAGAGGCACTAGCGGATGACGCACGTACCATTCAGCGCCAAGAAGCCCTTGCTCTTCCGCAGTAGGAATCAGGAAGAGTATGGAGCGGCGCGGACGCTCTGCGGGCGGCAATTTCGTAAAAGCTTCTGCGATCTCAATTACGCTTGCGACGCCGGAAGCGTTGTCAACAGCGCCATTGTAGATGGTGTCGCCGCGACGGTCAGGCTGACCAATGCCAAGATGATCCCAGTGCGCAGAATAAACAACGTACTGGTTCTTCAAACGAGGATCGCGTTGAGCGAAATCTTTCCGTTCAAATTCAGCTTCACAGGATGAAAATCGCGCGATGCTGCCTGCTGTCTGAGCGCGTCCAAATCCTGACCGGCGAGTTGAAACATACGATGCGCCGCAGCGTCCGTCATCCACGCGCGCATCTTCAAGAAAGGCGTATGGTCGCTAAGCGTTCTCGTTATATCGTAACGCCATGAACCGTTCGACGTGCGTACAACGCTCCAGGGGTAGCCTGCGGATTCGTCCGTGTGTAGTAGAAGAACTCCTGCGGCGCCGCGACGCGCGCCCTCTTCGTATTTGTAAGTCCAGCGACCGTAGTATGTGAGCGCGCGACCGCCGAACAGATTGGGTTCTTGCTGAGTTGCTGGCGGGTCGTTGACAAGCATCACCAGGATTTTGTTCTTGAAATCCGAAGGGTCGCCTTTGTAATCGTTCCAATGCTGTTCGGGCGCGTCTATTCCGTAACCGACGAAGACTAGATCGGTGTCAAGGTCAACGTGGTCTGTCTGCGCTCCTGTGAAGGCAACGAAGTCGTCGAAGAACTTGAAGGACTCGCTTGCGTTCGTTCCGTTGATGTTGAGCGTGGTCTGCGGGTCTGCCTTAACGCCCGTGAGCGAGACTGGCTGAAAGTAGCTGCCATTTGCGCCCGCGCCTTTCAACCCCAAAGCTTCAAACTGCGCTGCTATGTATTTCGCAGCAAGCTCGCCGCCGCGCGTGCCTGGGCCGCGCCCTTCCATCATGTCATCCGAGAGATATTTGATATGAGCGCGTAGCGCCTCTTCGCGTATAGGACTGTTCATGCCAACTGCTCTTCTGTGCTGCTGAGCGACACCCAAACCAACACTTAAGGTTAAAAGTAAGAGAACCGTAAACGCAGTTCTTTTATCGAACAAAACATTTTTTGGGACAATCAGTCGCAATCTCTTCATAATCTTTCTCCCTCCTCTAAGCTTTGCCTGTGATGAGCGCCATAGCTTCTGCACGAGTGCGCGAGTCTTTGCGGAAGCCGCCGAGCACGGCTGACGTGATCGTTACTGCGCCGGGCTTTTTCACGCCGCGCAATGTCATGCAGGTGTGCTCTGCTTCCATCACAACCATCACGCCCACAGGCTCAAGCGCTTCAAAGAGCGTGTTTGCGATTTCAGTTGTAAGCCGCTCCTGCACCTGAAGCCTTCGCGCGAATGTCTCTGCGAGACGCGCGAGTTTCGACAACCCTACGATGCGACCGTTTCTGGGTATGTATGCGATGTGGCAACGGCCTACGAACGGCGCCAGGTGATGTTCACAGATTGAAGCGATGTGAATGTCTTTGACTATGACCATCTCGTCGTGCTTGTCGCCGGGCAACGGAACGACGTGAAGATGCGGGTCTTCGCGCATCCCTTCGGTCAATTCGGCGTACATCTCAGCGACGCGCTCAGGCGTGCGCTGCAAGCCGGGGCGCTCAGGGTCTTCGCCGATTCCTTCAAGGATGAGCCGAACGCCCTGTGCGATTTTTTGTAGATCAACGCCCGACCGTTCAGAAGCATTAAACTCCTGCTTCTCTTCTTCATCTAATTGAATACTCATAATATCCCCCGGCAGATTTGGAAAAGGTAAAAATAAACGGCGGCGTCACTAACGCGCCGCCCGCCGACTTCGCGAGCGGGGTATTAACCCCGCTCTTGACCAGAGGGAACAGTGTTCCCTCTGGAC
>MNJR01000030.1 GCA_001920415.1 Acidobacteria bacterium 13_1_20CM_3_53_8
AGAGTTTGCGCAATGAGTTTTTGAGGAATCTGCTTATCCGCCAAGTCACCGCGCACCGCTAAGCTTCTGCGTCCCGTGCGCTCTATGAGCGCGCAGGTCGCATCGGGCGTGCGCGAGTTGCCGTGCGCAACGACGTGCGCCCCGGCCTCGGCGAGCGCGACCGCGATTGCAGCGCCGAGTCCTGCGGACGCACCAGTAACGAGCGCGACCTTTTCGTCCAATCTGAACTTATCGAGAATCAAATTTGCAGTATCTATGTTTGTGAAGCAGAGCGCTCGCCTTTGTTCGGAAGTCAAAAGAATCAAGCACACGGATAGGCGTGCGTTATCCTTCCGAATTCTCGCTTTTAGCCGTTAAGAAAATCTTCTCGTACTGGCGTGAAGATGTCTATTAGCACAACTTCTTCGTCCATCATTGTCGCACCGTGCCGACAGCCAGACGGGAAATGCAGCACATCGCCCGGCGAGGCTATGCGTTCCTCGCCTTCTATGAAGAAGCGCACGCGCCCCTCAACGACGATTGCCATCTGCTCGTGCGTGTGCGAGTGCTCGGGCGTAACCAGAAAAGGTGCGAAGCGGAAGCGGCAAACCATCATCTTCTCGCCTACGACCATCTGCCGCTCTATTCCTTCCGCCGGACGTTCTATCGGAATGCCAGACCAGTTCAAGTGCTGAGCGCCTACGGGAACTCGCGCATTCGATGTTCCGCTGATTTTGCTATCTTGGGTCGTTGACATACTTTACTTCCCCGCCGCCGCTTCAAGTCCGGAACCACCTGCGGCGAATTCCGGCTGTACGTTCACCACGCCGTACTGACGGTCTTCGCCTTCGCGTATCGCCGCCATCATCCATAGAAAATTGATCTGCGTGCCGGGCGCTGCGACGTTCGGGTGATAGCCTTGCGGCATCAGCACAACGTCGCCTTCGCGCACGACCTGAACCAGCTCAGGCTTTTCAGGATTGGTGTAAACGAACTGCACGCCGAAGGCGGGCGCGGGCATGTCAATGAAGAGATAAGCTTCCTCAAGCATACGCGAGTGTTCGTGCGGCGGCCAGGATGTCCAGTTGCCTGGGCTTGAGAAAGTTACTCCGGCCATGATGCGCCCCGCTTCGACGTTTGCGCCGATCAATACGTTCAAATCACGTTCGGCAGGAGGCTTCCCAGCGATGATGTGAAGCTTCGGGTTTGCACGCACGTCTTTATAAGATACGAACTGTACAGGATATTTCTTGGAAACAGGCGCGTAGACTTCCGCCAGATCGCATCCCTGCTCGCCGCTCGCATGAACTTCAATCTGTGAATCGCGCGGAACGTAAAGCGAGTCGTAGCGCGAGAGTTCAAACGCTTCCTCGCCTATTGTGACTCGCGCCGCTCCGTTCAAACAGACTAGACCCGTCTCGTGCTCGTTATTGTTAAAGATTATCGCATCGTCGCCAGCCGAGATCGTGATTCGTCCATAGTGCAAGTAACGTGCTGCCGTCTGCCCCGGAGCAACCGCAGTGCGCCGCCCCTTCCCCTTATCCGTAGCGGGGACAAAGCATGTCTCCGGCGTTATCTCATGAATCCTTAATTCTTCCGCCATAAAAATCCCACGAATCTTTCTGTAGTTTTAATCAGTCGCTAACCTCTTTCTTAAAGCGACACAGTCTGTTCGGCCCAGAACTGAAATTCACGGTGCTTGTGCTCTTCGGCCCTGGCTAAGACTTCACCGCTAGCGACGCGGCGCACATGCTCGAAGATGCGAGCGCCGACTTCATCAATCGTCTCAGTGCCGTCAATCACTCCGCCCGCAGAAAGATCGAGATCGCGTGACATTCTTTCAAAGACTGCGTTGTTGGAGGCTAGCTTGATGACGGGGGCGATAGCGTTGCCGATGGTCGTGCCGCGCCCTGTAGTGAAGACCACAACGGTCGCACCTGCTGCGACCAATCCGGGCGTGGATTCCTGATCGTAGCCCGGCCCCTGCATCAAATTTAGGCCGCGCACCTTCGGCGTCTCTGCGTATTCCACACAACCTTCGACGCGCGTTCGTCCAGCTTTGGCAATTGCGCCTAGAGATTTGATAGTGATGTTGAGAAGGCCGCCCGCGATGTTTCCGGGACTGGGGTTCTGGTTCAACACAGCGCCGAATTTTGAAGCGTACTCTTTGTACCAATCCACCATGCGATAGATTGCGCGCGCTGTTTCGGCATCCTTCGCACGGCTCGCCAGAACGTGCTCCGCGCCGCAGAACTCCGGCACTTCAGTAATCAGAACCGTGCCGCCGGAACGCACTAGCATATCGGCTGCGCGACCAAGAGATGGATTAGCGGAGATGCCGGAAAAACCGTCGGAGCCGCCGCATTTGACGCCCAGAACAAGCTCGCTCACCGAAACTTCTTCGCGCACCGAGCGGTTTACTTCCGGCAGCATAAGCTCGACCTCTTTCAGCCCGCGCTCTATGGCGGCTTCAGTTCCGCCGACTTCTTGAATACCTATTTTGGCGAAAGGCTTGTTGAATGACTTGTGCTCTTTCTGAAGCCACTTTTCGACGTAAGCTAGGTTCGTCTTCTCGCATCCTAAGTCAATCAGAATCAGACCGCCTACGTTCGGGTGGTCTGCGTAGTTCGAGAGCGTTCTGAGCATCACGTCTATGGTCGAGCCGTCCTGGCAGCCGCAGCCCTTGTTGTGCGGAATCGCCACTACACCATCAACGTTCGGGAATCTTTCGCGTTTGTAGTGCAGAAACTCCGACATCATAGAAATCTGCTGCGCCTCGTGGCTCGCGCACATAGAGGTCGGAACTACCAGTACAAAGTTGCGCGTCCCCGTGCGACCGTCAGGCCGGCGAAAGCCCATGAAGGTAGCGCGCTCGCTAAGAGGAATGTAGTCGGGCGCAGAAGTGTGAAGGTCTTCGGGAAGAGCGCGCACTATGGGCACATCGTTCGACATATTGTCATGCGAGATGCGCTCGCCCTCTCGAATTCCCAGACTCGTACCGATGGGCTGGCCGTACTGCAAGACGAAATCATTAGAGGGGATGTCGCGCGTGGCAAAGCGATGTCCCGGAGGCACAGCGTCTGTCAGTTGACCGACGCGGCCATCCGGCAGAATGAGTTCAAGATCGAGCGAAGTCTCTTTCTTGACTACGGCAACATTATCTCTGGGGTCAACAATGATGGCGTAATCGCTAATACGTGAGGCTGGCTTTGTTTGAATGCTCGACATAAATTTTCACTTCTTTACTTCTAAACCTAAGCTACTAAAACGTCAGGCAAGACGAGCGACCTTACGTTCGGATGAAGGCGCAGCCACAAACCCGGATTCTCGTCCAGTTGCTCTGCTCGCGTCTGCGGGTTTTCGCTTATCTCCGTTGTCAGCACGCGTAGGAAAGCTTCGCGCTTGGCCGGGGCAGTGCTGGCGTCCACGATTGATTGTACGATTCTCCTCGCGCCCAGGATAGCCGCAGGCCCAAGCGTCAGTATGTGTGTGGCCGCGCGACACTCCGTCTCGTCCCGTTCGGTGACGAGGCTTCCGCCAACTTTGAATTTTTTGATGTGGTGCTCAAGTATGCTAGATGAGATTGGAATCACTCCCGCGACATCCCTGACGCTCGCGCCCGAGCCGGGCTTGATGTAAGCCAGGTGTGATGCAGCATTCGCTTCCGGCCCAAGTCCTAGAAAGAAAATATCAATCCCGCCCAGAGACTCTAATTTTTCTACATAGCTGGTTAACTCGCCTTCCAGATTATTCGTGTCGGTTCTCATCGGCGTGAAACTTCTGATTTTTCGGAAAAAGGCTTCGCCTAGCAGCCGCTCGAAATCACGCACGAAACTCAGACCATTATCCATGCGCATAGGAGCTAGTGCGTCCTGCGTGAAGACATGCAGCCGACCGAGCAGTTCATCTGCTTCGGAGGTTTGAGCCAGTTGACCCAAGATGCTATACAAACCTTGCGCCCCTCGCCCACCCAGAAGGATGATTACCAGATCACCCTCTTTTCTGCTTGCCGCCTGACGTATCTCTTCCAACTGCGCGCGACCTACCGCCTCTTCCGTTTCTAACACCTCTGGATTAATCGCCCGAACTGGTAGGCGCGCTAGATTATTTTCAGCATCTTCTACTTTATAGCCTAGCCAGACATTTTGCCCGGCCACACGGCGCACGATTTTTTGCGAGACGGGAGCGGACATCTTCAAGTTCTCCTGAATAAAAGCAGTTCGATTAATAACCCGTACTGATCATTATGCCTTATCTACAAACTCACCCTTTGATGTAATTGGTTTTACCAATCATCTCTTGAGAAAGAATACTTTTACCACAGACCCGCTAATAGCACAAGACAAATCTCGTGTAAATCCAGAGACAATCAAAAATATTCGACAAAACTATTTTCAGAGCGGCGCAAGCCAGCTTGACAGAAAAGCGGCAGTGGTGTTACACATTGTCGCTCTGACATATTAGTGGTATTACCTTTACCAATAATTGTCGCGGTCAGCAGTAATTTCACGGGCGCTTTCCCCCGGCGCTTGCTTTCAGAGCAAAAGCTTCCGATTCTAGGAAGTGACTATCCTTCGAGTCATAGGCAATAAATTTATGAGCTACACTCCTTTAGAGTTGAACGGCAAAGTGGCGGTCGGATGTGGTGCCGACATCACGCCGCATGGAACAGGTCGAGGCGACGGCCAAAGAGATTGAAGAGCGCGGGCGGTTGACGCTGCGAGTGACTTCCGATGTATCTGACCGCGCCTCTTTGCAGCGAGTATTGGATGAAAGCGTTAAGGCGTTCGGGAAGGTGGATATTCTGGTCAACTCCGCTGGTCGAACCAAACGTGCGCCGACTCTGGACTTTTCGGAAGATGATTGGAACGCAATCATCGAAACGAACCTGACGGGCACTCTGCGCGCCTGCCAAGTCTTCGGGCGTCATATGCTGGAGCGCGAGTATGGGCGCATCATCAACATTGCGTCTCTTTCCACCTTCGTAGCGCTTTACGAAGTCGCCGCTTATTCGGCCAGCAAGGCTGCGGTCGCATCCTTGACTAAATCGCTCGCGGTCGAATGGGCACCGCGCGGGGTCTGTGTCAACGCGATTGCGCCCGGAGTCTTTCGCACAGCATTGAACCAGAAGCTTCTGGACGAGACTGAACGCGGGCGTGAATTTCTTCTGCGCACGCCTATGAAAAGATTCGGCCATGTCGAGGAGTTGGCCGGAGCCGCTGTTTTCCTGGCCTCAGACGCAGCGAGTTTTGTGGCAGGTGAAGTATTGGTTGTTGACGGCGGCTTCCTTGCAAGCGGAGTCAACCAGTAATTTTTTTCCGAAGACCTATTCAGTAATCTTTGGATCAGCGTCCCGCGTGGCGCATTGAATTTTTGCCCTGCTCATACGAACGGGCGCGAATATCTCTCCCCCGATGTGCTGACTCTCTGAAGACCTGAGCAGGATAAATAATTTTTACGATAAGAGCTTAAGAGATGAGCGAGATTAAAAAAACGGTCGAAGAGATTGCGCTCCCGAAATCTGAGTCGGAAGTCGCCCAACAATCTTCGGGCACGAGCGCAACTGGCGCGGCTGTAGCGGCACTGGAGAGCGTCAATGAACGCATAGGACGCTATCGCTGGGTTATATGCGGGCTGCTCTTTTTCGCCACGACCATTAATTACATTGACCGACTTGTTTTCAGCATACTCGGCCCTGAATTGCAGAAGACTTTCCACTGGACGGACAAAAATTACACAGACATTGTTTTCTGGTTCGAGGTCGCTTATGCCATAGGCTTGCTGAGCGCAGGACGCCTGCTTGATCGCATAGGCACGCGCTTGGGGTACGCGCTCTCGCTCATCTTCTGGAGCTTCGCGGCGATTCTGCACGCCTTCGTCGGCAGCATCACGGGCTTTAGCTTTGCGCGCTTCCTGCTTGGCTTAGGAGAGTCCGGTAACTTCCCTGCCGCCATCAAGACTGTAGCCGAGTGGTTTCCTAAAAAAGAGCGCGCGCTCGCAACAGGAATTTTCAACGCAGGGTCGAACGTAGGCGCCATCATTGCCCCGCTCGGCGTGCCATGGCTCTATCTTAACTACGGCTGGCAGTGGGCTTTCATTTTCACAGGCACGCTCGGACTTTTGTGGCTCCTGTTCTGGTTTCTAATCTACCGTGTGCCGGAAGAGCATCCGAAGCTCGGTCGCGCCGAACTCGCCTACATACGGAGTGACCCGGCAGAGCCGACCGAGAAGATAGCGTGGCTCAAACTTCTACCGCACAGGCAGACTTGGGCTTATGTAATCTCGAAATTTCTGACCGACTCGATCTGGCGTTGGTATCTTTACTTGCTCCCGCTCTTTTTCAGCCAGAACTTCAGGCTCGACATCAAAAACTTCGGCCCGCCGTTTCTTGTCATATACGTTCTAGCGGACATCGGCAGCATCGCTGGCGGCTGGTTCTCATCGCTTCTAATCAAGCGCGGTCACTCCGTAAACTTCGGTCGCAAGGTTGCGCTGCTCACGTGCGCGTTCTGCGTCGTCCCCGTAGCTTTCGTCACGCAGGTCGAGAACATGTGGGTCGCTGTACTGTTGGTCGGACTCGCAACGGCAGCGCATCAAGGGTGGTCGGCAAATCTTTTCACGACCGCCTCGGATATGTTTCCCAAGCAGGCCGTCGGTTCTATCGTCGGACTTGGAGGAATGGCCGGAGCGCTCGGCGCTATGCTCATCTTGAAGATAACTGGCTATGTGCTCACCAGAACAGGCAGCTTTACAGTGCTCTTCATCATAGCAGGTTCGGCATACCTGATTTCAATAGCGGCGATTCATCTATTAGTGCCGCGCCTTGAGCCTGCTCGCATAAGCACTTCATGAGACCGGAATAGAAAAAGTATGGCAGAAAGTTTGATCGTCAAACCGAAAGAGAGTTGTCGCTGGGACATAGTGAGTTTGGGCGAAGTGATGCTCAGACTTGATCCGGGCAATAGCCGCATACAGACCACGCGCACGTTTCAAGCCTGGGAAGGCGGCGGCGAATACAACGTTGCTCGTGGTCTGAAACGCTGCTTCCAATTGGACGCGGCGGTTGTCACGGCGCTGGCTGATAATCCGGTCGGTCGTCTTGTGCAGGACTTAATCTATCAGGGCGGCGTTGACCAGTCGCACATTAAGTGGGTGAAGTATGACGGCGTTGGCCGCAATGTTCGCAACGGGTTGAACTTTACCGAAAGAGGTTTCGGCGTGCGCGCTGCTCTGGGTTGCTCTGACAGAGGGCATACTGCCGTCTCGCAACTTCAACGAGGCGACATTGACTGGGAGAAGATTTTCGGGCGCGAGGGCGTGCGCTGGTTTCACACGGGCGGAATATTCTGCGCGCTATCGGCGACAACGCCAGAGGTTGCGCGCGAAGCTATGGAGGCGGCAAAGCGTCACGGCACAATCATCTCTTATGATTTGAACTACCGCGACTCTCTATGGAAATCAATTGGAGGCAAAGAGCGTGCGCAGGAAGTGAATAAAGAGCTTGCCCCGCTGGTTGACGTAATGATCGGCAACGAAGAGGACTTCACTGCTTGTCTGGGTTTTGAAGTGGAAGGCGTTGACGAGCATCTTTCCAAACTGGATGTCAAAAATTTCAAGCGGATGATCGAGCGAGCAATTCAAGAATTCCCGAACTTCAAGGTCGTGGCAACGACTTTAAGAAACGCGAAGACAGCAAGCATTAATGATTGGGGCGCAGTCTGCTACTCTGCTGATGAACTCTATCAGGCCACGACGCGCGAGAACCTCGAAATATTCGACCGCGTCGGTGGCGGAGACTCTTTCGCCTCCGGTTTAATCTACGGATTTCTAACCGACAGAGGCCCGCAGTACGCCGTTGAGTGCGGCGCGGCTCACGGCGCGCTGGCGATGACAACGCCCGGCGACACTACTATGGCGACGCTCGCTGAGGTTGAACGAGTGATGAAGGGCGGCGGAGCACGAGTGGCGAGATGAAGAGCAAGGAAGAAAGGATTGATTCATCTATTCATTGATTCATTGATTCAATGAGTAAATGAATCAATCCTTTCTTCCTTTAGTTTTGATTCCAAGGATGACAATGATGAATAAACAGGATGTCTTACGGCGCATTAAGGAGATAGGCGTTGTGCCTGTCGTGCGTGCTTCTTCCGCCGAAGAAGCTATGCAGGTCATCGAGGCGATCAAGGCGGGCGGCATTCACGTGCTCGAAATTACAATGACAGTGCCGCGAGCCGTGCGCGTCATTGAAGAGATTGCAAACGCTTACGGCGACGAAGTGATCGTCGGCGCGGGCACTGTGCTGGATGCAGAAACGGCGCGCGCAGTTATCCTGGCGGGCGCGCAGTTCGTCGTAAGCCCTGCGCTTAATTTGGACACAATCGCTTGCTGCCGCAGGTACAGTGTAGCGGTGATGCCGGGCGCGCTGACGCCGACCGAGGTTGTTCAGGCATGGAGCGCCGGGGCAGATTTCGTCAAAGTCTTCCCGTGCGGCGCTATGGGAGGCGCAAGCTACATCAAGTCTCTGAAAGCTCCGCTGCCGCAGATAGAGTTGATTCCGACGGGCGGTGTTTCGCTTACGACTGCCGCGAGTTTTATTGAAGCTGGCGCGGTTGCGCTCGGCGTCGGTGCTGATCTTGTGGATACGAAGGCTATACGCGCTGGTCAACCTGAGAAGGTGACAGAGGCCGCACGCGCGTACATTGATGCTGTGCGGAAAGCGCGAGGATAAAGAGAAGGGGTAAAAGGTGAAAAGGGTAAAAGGTGAAAAGGTAAAAGCTAGCGAGCTAATTCCTTTTCCCTTTTACCCTCTTCCCCTTTTACCCCTTCTTATTTCTTCACATTGCTTCTTCGTTTGCGCCGTTGCCGTTTGAGCTTTCCTCATTCCCTACAGAAGCTTCTTCCTCTGATTCCTGCGCCTTCTGCGCGAGCATTAGGTGGTCGCGCATGGTATTGCGTGCGCCTTCGGAATCTCGCTCGCGTATGGCGCGGTAAATCTGCCTGTGCATCTCCGCAGATTCTTTCAGGTCTCTGGCGCGCTTAACGGTTTTACTACGCACGTCGAATAGTATTGTCGCCACCATGTTCATCAGAGATGTCAGGATGCGGTTGCCGGAAGCTGCGGCGACCGTTTGATGGAAGCGTACGTCATGAACCAGGAACTGCTCCGGGTCGTCTAGAGATGCGTACATACCTGTAATCTCTTCGGCCATCGTTGCCATCTGGTCGCTCGTCGCGCGCTCAGCGGCGAGTCCCGCGACGGCCATCTCAAGAGAGCGTCGCGCCTCGAACATTTCGGCGGAAGTTAAGCCGTGTAGCGATGCCATTAGACGCAATGGGCCGCTGTCCAACGAGGGCGGCCCCTCCGATTCCACTACAAATGTTCCAGCGCCCTGCCGCGATTGTAGAACGCCGACTGCGGCGAGAGAGCGAATGCCTGCGCGCAAAGTTGGACGGCTGACTCCGAGCAACTTGGCGAGGTCGCGTTCCGGCGGCAGGCGGTCGCCGGGGCGTAGTTCGCCGCGATGAATCATCTCACGAAGCTGCGTGACCACCTCTTCCGAGGTCGTCCCGCGACGCTCAGGGTCAATAGTTTTGAAGATATTTGTGCTTGAATCGGTCATACCATTTACGCTACTGAAGAAAAATCTTTACCAATCCCCAGAGGAACATTCCAAGTCTTTTACAAACCGCCCATCGTTATCCCTATTTTAGCCTATTTGCTGACTCACAGCGAATGATAATCTTAAAAGCAGTGGGAAAGGTCTAACCAATAGAAGATGAACGGCGGCCATGCCCGCTGAAATGGTCAAGGCTTGAGATGGCGTGGATGCCTTCTAGTCCAGCCATCTCAAGCAATGTTTCGTCTCTATGCGGCCTCTGTAACGAGGTGGCCGTTGATACGCACGTTGCGAATCGTCAGCCCTTCGACGTTCTTCACGATATTGCTCTTGGCGACGTTGTCGAACGTGCAGTTCTCAAGATTGATGTTGGTGATGGGAGCTTTCTTGAACCCTTGCATGTCTAGAGCGCGCTGGCTCTTCCCGCTCTTCAGACCATTTACGAAGACGTTACGCACAACCGGAGTGAAGGGTCCGTTCTCGCCCTCCTCGTAATTGAAGTCTATTGTGATTGTGGCGTCGGCGACCTCGCCCACCGTTATGTTCCTGAAATAGAAATTTTCGAGAAGCCCGCCGCGCAAGGCGTTATTCTTAAAGCGTATCGCAGTGCTCAAGATGGGACTGTCAAGGTTGCAGTCATAGGCGAAGACGTTGCGCACGCCGCCGGAGATTTCGCTGCCGATTGTGATGCCGCCGTGACCGTCCTTCATGCGGCAGTTGCGTATGATGATGTTCTCTGAAGGGACGGCGACGCGACGACCGTCGTTGTTGCGTCCCGCCTTAATGGCTATGCAATCATCGCCCGTTGCGAAAGTGCAGCCTTCAATCAATACGTCCTTGCACGATTCTGGATCGCACCCGTCCGTGTTAGGCCCGGTCTGCTCCGTTGCTCCGGCCTCCCTTTCGACATTCACGTTTCGCACTGTTACGTTTGTGCAGAGCACAGGATGAATCTGCCACATAGGCGAGTGGCGGAGTGTGACGCCTTCTATCAAAACGTTCTTCGAGCGGTAGGGCTGTATGAACTGCGGCCTCAGGTAATGCCCCTCGCCGAATACTCTCTCGCTCACGGGCGTGCCCTGCGCGACCATTTCGTAGAGCCGGTTCCTTGCGGGAAGCTGGCTAGGGTCGCCCTGCTTCCACCCGCAGCCCTTGCGCGCCTTCCAGGGCCACCAGTTCTCACAATCAGCCTGACCGTCAATCACGCCCTCGCCCGTTATGGCAATGTTCTCCTGCTCGAATGCGTAGATGAAGGGGGAGTAGTTCATCAATTCCATCCCTTCCCAACGGGTGAAGACAACGGGCAGATATTTTTTCGGGTCGCGGCTGAATTTTATTGTTGCATTCTTCGTCACATGCAGGTTGACGTTGCTTTTGAGGTGAATCGCGCCGGTTAGGAACGAGCCTGTAGGAACTACTACACGGCCTCCGCCCGCGCGGTTGCAAGCGGCTATGGCCTTTTGAAAAGCTTCCGTGCAATCTTTCTGACCGTCACCTACAGCGCCGTAGCGCGTGATGTCGAAATCGCGTTTAGGAAAAACAGGCGGCTTGATTCTCGCCAGAATCTTTTGTGCTTGCGACCAGGCTTCGTCCGCAGTCGAGTTTTGCTGGAGCGCCTGCCTAACTGCTCCTGTAATTGAATTGCCCGACAACAAGCCGGGCGCAACGACGATTGCGCCGCCGCCTGCTAAAAGTGTCTTTATAAATTCACGACGATTGCTCATAACTTATTCCCCCAATAATTTGCTGCTATCTCTCGCCCGAAAGAACGAGGGACTAGAGCAATATTCAGTTGAGCGTATGGAAAGTAAGACTCACCACAGAGAACACGGAAGAAGCACCGAAGAAGAATAAAATATTTGAGATTTGAGATTTCAAATTTAAGATTAAAAATTCTCTGTGCTTCCTTAGTGTTCTCTGCGTCTGCGGTGGTGAAATAACCTTCTCTTACTTTCAACTGAACATTTATCTAAAACGGCTCTTCAACTTCGCTCGCTCGCGCCTTACAGCAATTCAATGCCGCCACTCGGTTGCGCCATGCAGGGTAATCAACCTCTAAAAGTTTGGCGGGCGCATCCGTGTACCAGCGATAGCCGTTTCTGCGTTCCGCCTCTATCTCCGCGACGTTGTACTTAATACGACTGTCGCGCCCGGAGAAGATAGGGCGATTGGTTCCTATCTCGTAGAAGCGCGCCCATAGCGCACGCGCGTTCGCGTCACTCACCAGAGCGCGGTCGAAACTGCCGGGCTTCGACGGATCGGGTCGTTCCACCCAACTGAAGCCCGTAATCTTAGTCGTCTTAAACCACTCGACGGCAGATTCGATTGCGTCAATCACCTCTTGATTCGGGTGATCTATTTTCATCAGGAAGCGTACTATGGGGACGCTCTCATAACCGCTCAACGAAACAGGCTCGAACCTCCTGGCTGGCGCTGGCGCTAGCGTAACTTCGTCATGCTGCGCGCACCAGACCGTGCGTTTACCTTGAACGATGACTTGAGTTTTCAGTATGCACTCGATGCCCTTCTCGACTGCACGTTCCGCGCGTGTGCGATGGCTTTCGTCAACGAAAGCGTAAGCCGATCTCTTCTGTGCGATGTCGCGCAGGAGTTCCATCACGCCTACCATAGCGTCGTCGTTGTAGGTGATGTGTGTGTAGTAGCCAGCACGAAGCGGGTAATACTGCGGCCAGCCGCCGTTCGCATATTGGGCTTTGAGCAGATAGTCAATGCCTTTGAGAAAAGCCTCTTTGTGGCGCTCAAGCTTCTTTGCGCTATAGACGCGCGCAAGATATGCCAGTTGCGTGTAGGTTGCACCGTTGTCAATCGTGGAATCGTCTGTCTGCTTCTTCAGTTGAAGAAGAGCGGGATGCGCGCGCTCATTAAGAACCGCCGCCATGTCTATGTTCTTGGGCCAACCGCCCGTGTCTCGCTGGTAGAGCAGCAGGTTATCGGCGACGCGCACTGCCTCGTCACTGCCGTACCACTCAGAATTTTGCCTGAGACAGTCGCTCCACTTTATAGTGGACGGCGCAGGCGAAGCGCTCGCGCGTACGCTATCAAATGCCAGAAGTCCGCGCGGGGTAATCCGAGCGGCAGCGGTCAGCAGAATAAAAGATAGAAGGATTAGACAGAGCGCTCTCTTCATTGAAGTCCACTTTACTAACCTAAGCGAATTCGATTCTATTCAACATGAGCCGCCTATGGGTTAATTAGCCCATAGGCGGCTCACGTCTTCGATTGCTGGCCGGGAGGTTCCCTAGCCAGCGTTGGTTAGAAGACGAACTTCACACCAATCTGAATGTCACGCGGGTTGTTTCGCTGCGTGGTCACCAGACCGAATGTTCCAGTGTTGCTTGGATCAAGCCCTATACCGTTTCCGAAGTACGGGTGGTTGAAAGCATTCAGCGCCTCGGCGCGCAATTGCAGCTTCTTCCCTTCACCAATTCGGAAGCTCTTCGAAAGCGACAGGTTGACGTTAAGGAACGGCTGATTGCGCATGCTGTCCAGCGTAGTGGGCACGTTGCGCAGCCCTGTGTTGAAGTTATTGAGACGGACTATGCCTGTGCCGTTAGCGGTCGGAACGACGAAGGCTGAAACGTCTATGCCATATCTTTGTCCCGAATCGTTAGGTTGACCAACGCGGCTCAGTAATTGGTTCACGTCGCCCGCGTAGTACCATACCTGTGTAGGGCTAAGCAGGAAAGGCTCGCCACTCTGCCACTCGTACGTGCCGTTCACTTGCCATCCACCTATGAAGGCGTCAACGACGCGGTTCAGATGGTTGCCGAACTCCCTGCCTCTGCCGAAAGGTAGTTCGTAAACGGCAGAGAAGGTGAAGCGGTTCGGCCTGTCATCGGGCGAGATGCGATTCTCCAGCGCCGTGTCAGTCGGGTTCAGATAATCCAACTGTTCACGCAGCCGCGAGCGAGTGTAACTCGCGTTTAAGGTGAGTCCTTTCGAGAATCGCTGCGTCAGTTGCAACTGTAGCGCGTTGTACCTGTTGGTTCCGTTGTACTGCTGCACCCAGACGTTACCGAACTGCGGGAACGGCAACAAGCTTTGCAGGCGTGTGATGGTCGTCGCAGTGTTCAAGGGGCTTCCAGTACCCGGCAGCAAGTTCCTGAACGGATTGGGAATCGTTACGGCAAGGCGTGTATTCGTAGCCGTGTCTGTCGTCGGATCAGTTCCAAGGAATGAGAGCGGGACGAAGTTCACGCTCCGGCTGACAGCCATGTCGTAGCCCCAGGACGAAACGTAGTTGGCCTCAAGCACGAAGTGACCCGGAAGCTCTCGCTGTAGGCCGAAGACCACGCGCGCGAACTTCGCGTTCTTGCGCTCGACAGGAAAAACGGGCGAGTCAATCCCGCCGACATCAATGCCAGTGCTGGTCAATAGGCCAAGGCTTGAGCCGGGCGATGCGGTCGTGCCGCTCGGAAACGGATTGGTAAGATTCGCAGCGAACGTCAGGCCGTTGTTATTCGATGCCACGAAAGGCGTGTTGCCGGAGAAGCCAGTCTGAAGCGGATTTGTTTGAATCTCGCTCTGGTGCGGAGCCATGAAGATGCCGAACCCTGCGCGCACAACAGTCTTCTGATCCGGCGCGTAGGAAATACCGAGGCGCGGCTGCCAGTTGCTTCTATCTGTATTCCATGCCGCCCTGTTGTTCGTGTCAGCGAAACTGAACCCGCCGAGCACGTGGAACTGGTCAGGCGTGAGCAGGAAGTTTGCGGGGTTGGCATTATAAGCCGTTGTGTAAGCAGCCCGCGCAGCAGCATCAATCGGACTCGCCGTCGTCAGGTCGAACCCGCGCTGTATGCGGTTGAAACGCTCCGTCAATCCTCCCTCTAATTCGTAGCGCATCCCCAGATTCAAGGTCAGTTTCGGAGTAACGCGCCAATCGTCCTGCACGAAGAAGCCGTGATAGACGGACTGCACAGAATAGTTGATAGCGTTATCAATCTGACTTGCAGTAGAACCGGAACCGGCGGAGGCTACGCCAAGTATGAATGCGGCTATGTCACGCCCGAAAGCGTTGCGCAATGCGCTGGAAGAGTTGGAAGCCGGGCTGGTGTACGTGCCGTCGAAGAAGTAGCGACCGGCTTGATAACCGTTGCTGATGAAGTTCTCGCGCAGCACGCGCAGATCGTATCCGACTCTAGCCGTGTGGTTGCCCCAAAGCCTGGTCACTGTCGGCTGAACTGAACCCATGTAGAACGGGCGAAGCCTTCCAGCGTTCCAATCAGACCTCTGCGAACCCAGATTGGAACGAATAGGTCTGGTCGCATCCAGATTCCTGATCTCGATCATGGGGATGTAATCGTAGCCACGAAACGCGGCCAACGCCTGTGCTGAGAAAGGCAAGGTTGAAAGGTCAAAGGGTTGACCCGGCGCGCGCTCTTGCACGAATCTGTTAAAGCTAACGCGAAGGTCGAAGACCGTGGTGGACGACAAAGTGTTGGTGTAGTCTATGTTGCCCCCGTCGTTGGTGCGAAACTCAAAGCCCTGTGTGATTGGATAGTTGTTCACAACGCCAGCCCAGTTGTAGCGATTCTCCGGGTTGAAGCTATGGTAATACTTGCCGAAGATTGATTGTCTCTGGCTAATCCTGTGATCAATACGCGTCAGCCACCCTCTATACCTCTGACCTCGATTGACGTTCGAGAAGAAGTTGTTCTGCGTGCCGTTTGCTCCAGTGCCTGTTACGTTCGGCAGCGGGTAATAACTGAGCAGCGCGATGGCTACAGGATTAAAGAGGTTCGACGGAATGATGTTGCATGTGGAGTTAGTAGGAAGAGCGCCGGATGTGGGGCAGCCGAAAGAGGTGCGAACCACGTTGCTTCCGCTCTGCGTCCCCGAAAACGGATTGTAGATTACTGTGTTGGCCGAATCGGCTATGTTGTTGCGATTAACGATCAGTTCCGAGAAATCGCCCGTCCTCATCTTCGCCGTCGGAACTGTGAATAGCTGCGGCTCAGCAATGTTGTCAATCAGACGTTCGTAAGAGAAAAGAAAGAAGGTTCTGTCACGACCGTTGTAGAGCTTGGGTATGTACACAGGCCCGTTCACAACTCCGCCGAAGCGATGGTACGTCCTGTCAGGACGCTCCACTCCATTTCTGTTCGAGAAAAAATTATTCGCGGTGCGGCTACGGTCGCGGTTGAAATAGTAGACGGAGCCATGCACATCGTTCGTACCCGATTTGACCGCGACGTTCACGGTCGCGCCAGCCGAGTAACCCTGCTGTGCGTCGAAGCTGTTGGTCTGAACTTTGAACTCCTGCACGGCGTCCGCCGGTGGCGAGAAGCCCACGGAACCGTCGAAGCCATAGTTGGGCGAGCCGTCCAACGTTATCTGGTTTGCACCGACCGCGCCGTTCGAGCGGAACGCTGCAAGGTTACCGTTCGAAGTGGGGCCTGTGAACTGTGGGTTGCCCGTGTAGGCTATGCCGGGCGCAAGTGTCGCCAACTGATAAGCAGTTCCTTCAGTCAAAGGCAATTCGCTAATCTGTCGGTTGTTGATAACAGTTCCAGTGCTGACCTGGCCTGTCTCAAGCGCAGGGGTGTCCGTCGCAACGGTCGTAACGGTCGCGGTCGCGCCGCCAACCTGCATCTGCATGTCCAGCGTCAGCTTTTCGGAAACTCGCACCTCAATGCCTTCGCGAGTGGAAGTGCTAAAACCCTGCGCCGTCACGGTCAAGGTGTAATGACCCGGTTGTAGAAGCGGGAAGCTGTAGCTACCGTCTTCATTAGTAGTAACAATATTTTCAAGATTGGTTTCTACGTTCTTAATAGTGACCGTAGCCCCCGGCACAATCGCCCCATTGGGGTCTGTGACCTTACCCGTGACCGAGCCTCTGAACTCCTGCGCGCTTACAACCATAAAGGCCAAGAGGAGCAACAACAGGGCTGCGAAGCCACGGCGCATAAAACATTTACTCATGACATTAATCCTTTCTGATTATCTTTCTCACCAGCAATCTCGTGACGATGACGTTAACCCACCCGTAGCTCGCTATGATTTGGAAGCCTGGGTTGTTTGGCGACTTTGATGGAACTGCCTGCCGAAAAAGCTCGAAGTACAGTTCAGTAGATTGAGACTATTCCTGCTTCTAGAGAAGCACCTAGCTGGTCTTACCAATTAATCAACTCTTCTAATGTGATGCGCTCCATCACCATCTGCTACTTGAAATTTGCTTAGACCACAGCTTATGTTAAAGCGGCGAACAAAACCACTATATTGACTTGGCGTGAAAGGCACGAATCCAACTTCTATTAGACATCTGACATAACTATAAGCTGAAAGAGTGCTACGCAGCGACAATCTTCAGCAGGAATATTTCAAATATCCTCACCCTACCAGCAAGTGCCGCCAATTTTGCCTCATGAGCGGCGACTTGTCAAGTCTTCATCTTACCAATTATACTATCCGGCATTAAAGGGTCTGACCAATTAATCAAAATTGGCAGGTAAAGCCGGTGGGATTGAGATGGTGCTTTGTTTGAAAGAGGTGTAAAAACTGACCTCTGAGTGGAGCAAATGAGGTATCTCAGTAGATCAATGTGGGAGAGATGATGCGATATTTAAGCGTTCTGTTCTTGATATTTTTGCTTTCAGGTGTTGGCTTCGGCAAAGGGGCTATAACAATTTATCTGGCGGGCGATTCAACTATGGCCCAAAAACTTCCTGAGAAGCGACCCGAAACTGGTTGGGGCGAAGCCTTGCAACAGTTCTTCAGAGAAGAGAGAGTTAGAGTTGAGAATCACGCAAAGAACGGCAGGAGCACGCGCACCTTCATCAGCGAAGGACTCTGGCAGGAGATAGTCGCAAAGCTGAAGAAGGGCGATTACGTCTTCATACAATTCGGCCACAACGACGAGTCGAAGAATAAGGTTGACCGTTACACGCCCCCCGAAGATTTTCGTAGAAACCTTGTGAGGTTCATCAACGAAGTGCGCGCGAAAAAAGCTATTCCTATCTTACTCACGCCCGTTATGCGTCGTAGCTTCGACAGCAGCGGCGTCTTCCACGACACGCACGGCGAATATCCTGACATCGTGCGCGCGGTTGCGGCAGACAATCATGTGCCCATGATTGATATGCACCGCAAAAGCGAACGAGTTCTCAAGCAGTATGGTCCCGAAGATTCTAGAAAACTCTTCCTGCAACTCAGGCCGGGCGAGAATCCAAACTACCCCAACGGCATTGAAGACAACACACACTTTTCGCCTGTGGGCGCGCAGGTCATGGCGGGACTGGCCGTAGAAGGAATACGCGAGCTTCACTTAGGTTTGGTCAAGTATCTGAGAAGAGTAGAGCCTGTAAGTCCGCCGCACAGATAGCTAGGGTCTGTAGAGTTCGGCTCTCTGTTTATGCTTATTGCGGTTGGCGTAGAATTCCGTTGAATAAGAATTGAGTTCTTCTATTTAAGAGACTTAAATTCAGCTTTCATCGAAAACTTCTTCGTTCTGTAAGGATATTTCATTGGCGAGCAGTGTAAGGCTACTGCCAGCCGCAAAGGTCTGGCTTCGATTGACCAACACGTTCGAATCTCTCTGCGTAATTTTCAGCGTACTCTTCCACAGTCCGTTTGATTCTGGCGAATAGATAGCAACGGAAGCTTTTCTCTAAAACCCGGTCGCGCAAGTAGAGCATCGCATTTGCCTCTCCCCAGTATTCGCGATCCTCCCAGACCTCCACGCACGTTCCGCCCATCTGCTGCGCCAGTGCGAATAAGCGCGGATCATGAATGTTGTGTCCGTTATTTAGAAAGATTGTTCTATAAATAGGCATCAACTTATTTTGAAGCCTGTAGAGTCTGCCATCTGCGTTCGTTGATTGAATGACATGGCCGAACTCGTGTGCGATTTTAGTCGCCGCCAAGATGTCCCCGCTTGTCATGTACATCTCTCTACTCCACCCCAGTGAATTCATCACGGGATAATAGACCGGATCAGGAAACCCTTCATCAAGGTCGTATCCCAAACTGATAGTAGCCCCTGCGAGTTCACCCGAATCGCTCCACTTGTACTTGCCCGTGCTCGCCCCCTGCTGGTTATCGCTGGATATGGTTATCGTTAAAGTAAAGTGCTGGTTCTGTGCGTACGTCTCCCACTGCTTGCGACCGGTTTCAGTAGACAGGAATTCAGTCTTCCACCTCTGGTATCTGGCTTTATATCTATCCGGTATCTCTTCTCTGATACCGCCGCTTGACTCGGCATCGGGCGGCGCTTCAGAGTAGATAAAGGAATTGGAATGATAGTCGTGCGCGCTAATTGTCGTCGGATGTAATTCGAGGAAACTTCGCCCGACACGCGGCAATTCGAGTGAGCCTCGCAAGCCAGCACGCGCGTCCGCTAGCTGCTGCCCAAGGGGGAGCGCCGCAGGCACAAACCACTGTAGCAAAGTAATTATCAGAAAGAAGCAGGTGGTGCGAGTCGTTTTCATGGGGGACGGCCTCTGAATTTTTACACAATCAGTTTCTAAAACGTGCGAGGCAGAACAATGCTTGTCGTTCTAAGCTACCTTCGGCCTTATGTCAATAGCCGCTCGACACATTTCATAAAAATGTGAGACTGTTTTTCGAGTCGCATCATCTCGTCGCGCCGGATTGAATTCGAGAGAATTGGCGTCAGATGTAAACGGCTTGAAGAAGAAGGTAAGGATTCGTACCAAATTACATTTCAGGATCATGGCATTATGCTTTCACTTGTTTTAGCTAAAGTTTTTAAGCATTTTGCCTGAGCAATAGTTAAATTTAATTTTGTTCCAGCACTTAGTACATGAAGACGACCATCACTTCGACAAAAACGGTTGCGAGCATAGCGATATGCCTGCTGGCTTATCTCACTGTCTGCGCCGTCGGCGTTCATGCAGGCCAAACAGAGATTGTCGTAGCGGCGGATGGGAGTGGCAAATTCAAGACTGTGCAGGAAGCTATCATGTCCGTGCCTGCCGGAAGCGAAGACAATCAGGTAATCATACGCATCAAGCCGGGGACGTACAGAGAGTTGATCTACGTGCAGCGAGAGAAACGCTTCTTTCATCTGGTAGGCGAGGACGTAAACCGAACCGTGCTCACATACGACTTGAATGCGAACCTAATGGGACGCGACGGAAAACCCATAGGCACTTTCCGCACACCTTCGACTCAGATTGATGCAGACGATTTCACGGCGGAGAACATTACTTTTGAGAATTCAGCAGGGCCGGTGGGACAAGCGCTGGCCGTTCGTGTTGACGGCGATCGTGTGGTGTTTCGCAACTGCCGATTCCTGGGCTGGCAGGACACTATACTCTTGAATCGCGGTCGTCAATACTTTGAAGATTGCCGCATCACAGGCCACGTTGATTTCATCTTCGGCGGCGCGACTGCGTTCTTCGAGCGCTGCCGCATACACTGTCTGCGCGACGGCTACATTACAGCCGCATCAACGCCCGACAATCAACCGTTCGGCTTTGTCTTCTCGCACTGCAAGATCACTGGAGAGACGCCCGCCGTCAGAACTTATTTAGGTCGTCCCTGGCGCGCCTTTTCAGACGTGATCTATCTGAACACGGAGATGTCTGAGGTGGTTAGACCTGAAGGCTGGCACAACTGGAACTTTCCAGAGCGCGAAAGGACTGTGCGCTACGCGGAGTTTGGCAGCACTGGTGCAGGGGCGAATCCGCGCGCTCGCGTGCCGTGGTCCAGACGGTTGACCAGAGCGGAAGCAAAGGCAATCACTTTGCAGAAGGTTCTAGGCGGCACAGACGGCTGGAATCCCAAGACAGGCAAGATGCATTCACGCCATTAGAGTAGTTTACAGTTTTCAGTCAAAGCATAGCCCGTACTCAACAAACAGTTCCAAAAAAAGATACCGCTTGATATACAAAGTGTGTGGTTCCCAAAATGTCTTTGACAAGATTTAGTCAGCCAACGGTAGGAAGGAATCTGTGAGTGGTCAATTAACTGAGATGCCGTAGTAATCTAGCTACTCGCGCTCGGCGCCGTCTGCTGACGGGTATTCGTGCTCCGTTCCGAAGGACAAGCAATATCTCGCCCTTCTCACGCCGAACTTCGGACACCCGATCTACGTTCACAATTGCCGAGCGATGTGTCCTGACAAACCGCGTCCCGTTGAGACGCTGCTCCAGCGACGCAAGCGATTCGCGAATAAGATGTCGCGCATTCCGTGCGTGAATCGCCGCATAATAGTCATCAGCCTCTATCCAGTCGATTTCGTCCGTATCCAATACCAGATCACAAGTGGTTGAGGGCACGACGATTCTCTGCTTGGCGCGCTCCTTTTCGCGCGCAACCAACAACGCTGCCAGCTTGCGTGAAAGGTCTACGGCTTTGGCAGACCGCAAGAGTTCGCGTGCCCGTTCCAGCGCTTGCGCGAACCGAGCCACTTCTAACGGCTTAACCAAATAATCCAGCGCGTGTGCCTCGAATGCTCGCACGGCAAATTCATCATAAGCGGTCACAAAAATGATGGCTGGCATAAGTTTCGGACCAACCTCTTTGAGCACGTCGAAACCATCTAACTGTGGCATCTGTACGTCAAGAAAAAGGAGGTCCGGCTTTAGCTCGCGCAAGATACGCACTGTCTCGCGACCATTCCGAGCCTCGCCCACTACGTCTACATCGCCGTGCGGTGCGAGCAATTGACGGATACCGCGACGCGCGAGCGGTTCATCATCAGCAATGACGGCACGAATTCTATCCATCGGCTACTCTCTTCAGGGGAAACCGTAAGGTGGCGACTGTGCCGCCCCCTTTAGCGTTCATCATCTGGAGATGTCCTCGCTCGCCGAAAAGATTCGCAAGCCGGGCAGTAGTGTTCGCAAGACCAACTCCGATATTAGAGACCGGATAATATCCGGGTCCATTGTCTTCTACGCTGAGTATGAGCCTGCCGTTATCCTGACGCGCTCTTATTTTAATCTTGCCAGCTTCGCTCAGCTTCGCGATTCCATGACGAATCGCGTTCTCGACCAGCGGCTGAAGAATAAACTCTGGAACCAAAGCATCGCGAATATCCGGTTCAACCGACCATCGCACTTGAAGTCGGTCGGAAAAACGCACTTGCTCGATTGCCAGGTACTTTTCGATAAACTGCAACTCCTCGTCCAACGTAACCTTCTGCCTCTTCTCGCTCTGCAACACCTGACGCAAGACACCGCTGAGCAGTTCGAGCATTCGCGATGCAGCTTGAGTATTCTGGTCTCGCACCAGCACCGTTATCGCGTTGAGGCTGTTGAATAGAAAATGTGGATTGAGTTGCATGCGAAGCGCGCTTAAGCGGGCTTCGGCTAGCTGCGCGGCCAATCGCGCCTGCTGCGACTCACGCTCGCGCGCCTCGCGATAGTAAGAGAAGGCGTAAATACAGCCAAGTACGGCGAAATACAAAAACACGCATAAGGATAGATTTGTAAGTACGGAACTCGCATAGTAACGCAGAAAGGATATTTGCGGTGGACGTCGAACCAATGGTAACGACAGCAGCACGCCCACAGATGTCCAACAAAGAGACATCAACAGCGCGCCAGCAAGATGCGCCCATATAGTACGAACAATTCCTTCTCGTCTTAGCGGGAAACGGCGAGCGAGAAGATAGGGGATCGGCGTTAGTGCTCCGAAGATCAGCCACAAACTGGCAGCAAAGATTACCTCAACCCAGTTTGTCCGTCCGGTGACACGAGAATTTAGATAAGCCGTGAAAGAATTCAAACTGGCCGGCACGATACATGCGGCAGCAATGATGAGCCAGAAGGGAGGCGATTTGAGAAAAGTTCGGAAGGCCATTAAGACAGTTTACGATGACAAGTCGGATCTTAAACCATTCTGCGACCGGTAGTTCGATGGACGCAATGAATTGGAGCGAATCAATGGCAGTGAAAGTTTTTTCGCACGCGCGTTGAAAGCCGATGCTGATTATTTTAGGGCTTCCAATTGACGAAGCCTTAGCACAAATGTTCTGGCGGAATAAGCGAGGATTATGCAACCCGTTCTGAATAGATGTGCAAAGACCGTCCGAAGCATGACTAACGGCTTGCGGTTAAATCTACGCATTTTTCAGCGGGCAGATCCAGTAGATATTTCGCAAGGCTCCCTATACGACTTAAGGTGTCGGGTAGAATGCGCGTAGCCTGGTTGACCGCCGCCTGGGCATTTCTGCGGATATACGCCCCTTGTATCGAGCGTCGAGGCCGCGCGGTAACATTGGCCGTATGCCCGTGCCATATGGAACCGTTGTAGATGATGATTGAACCCGCGCGCCCGCACGCCAACACTTGTCCCTCATAATCTGTTGTCGGATCTTGCATAACGTCTGTCGGATCGTTAGGCCAGAAATGTGAACCCGGCACGAACCGAGTCGCGCCGTTGTCGGCCAGAAAGTCATCCACCATGATGATAAAGCCCACCATAGGCCAACCGTCCTTTTCCCTGAAGTCTACGTGAAGAGCCTGCGCCGATGAATATGGCAGCACAGTCCGCGCGTGCATGGTACTTAGCTTGAATGGCTGACGGATGATGCTGCAACAGGTGGCCAATAACGGCCCATAGACGTAGAGGCAATCGAATTCAGGTCCGCGATTGACGAAGTCGTTAACACGTATGCTCGTTCTACCAATCGAGACATCATCAGGATGCGCAGCCCGAACGGCTAAATCGTAGGCGGCGGCGAAATCGGAAACCTCTTTCCATATGAGCGGCCCCGTCATGACGACAAATCCTACGTCCCGTAGTTCCTCGGCCAAAGCTTCCGGCAACTTATAATCCGCAACCATCTCGCTGAACCATTTGTCCATGTGAAAAGGCTCCGTGTTCGGCTATTTGAATACAAGATGAGCCACAGCCGATTCAAGATTCCAATAGATGATAGCAAGCGCTGTCAGATCAAATGCGATGTGGGCACACATAAGCGTCCAAAGACGCCCCGTGACGGCGAAGATCGTTCCGAATACGAGACCGGTGATCGCAGCCTGCTCGACACCTGCTAGCCCTTGGTCAACGTAATGCGCCAGTGCAAACACCACGGACGTAAGAAGCACTATGAATATCTTTGCACCGACGCTCGATCCGAACAGCTTGCCGAGCCGCTCGAACATGTACCCTCGGAAAAATGTCTCTTCCCCGAAGCCGGCTTTGATAATCAGCACGGGAACGAATGCCGCAGCGGCGGCTCCGTTTCCGGCCAAGAAGTGATACGCTTGATTGATCGGGTCGGCACCGAAAAGCGGCATCACTATCGCTTTCATCAGGAATTTGAACGCGATGCCGAAAGCGATGCCGACAACCAAGCCACTGATCCAGTTTCTGGGGCGCACATAGCCTATCTGACGCCACGGCGTGCGTGACCGCCTCGCCCACACCAGAACCAGCACCGCGCCGAGCGGGGCTAAGATGATTTGACCGGCGACAATGACTAGAATTGCGAGGATTCCGAGCGGCCCGAATCCGCGCAAACCCGCAGCGAAAGGATCATCAGATGGCGGCGCTGCTTCTGCTCCAACTGTTGGCTGAATACTTTGTTTTGATAACTTTGATCCGTAACTTGTCATGCTGAAATTCTGCCAAATAGGTGAACCGGAAGCTGCTTCATCTTTTTACGAACCACGAGAGCAAAGATTTTCATCCTGTCTTTCGATATGAACATTAAAATAAAGATACATCATTGAAGAAATCGTACTACCCGGCCAGAATAAATTTCTTAACCTGAGAGAAAATCTCACCGGACGCCGAATTGCTGGCGTCGTTTTATTCGGCTCGAATCGAGAACAGCGACGCGTCAATATGGGGATTGATGACAGTCTTCGTAAATCGAATGACCGCGCTGCGGGATGGGTCGCCTGCCGAGCGGTGTATCTCCCTCTCAAACTTAATCCCCTCTACTGTCTCGTATGAGTCGAATGTCACGGTGATTGTCCGCTCACCTTCCCTATGTATCATGGTCTTGGGTAGAGAGGTCTGTGGATCAAGCGTCACGCGCCACTCTATGCCGCCTTCAGGTTTGAATACAATAGTATTGTCATCTGCGATGGTGATGCTTCCGCGGTGGCGCTCCGGAAAGAAGACAAAGAATATCGCGTTCGAGTTCGAGAAACGCTTCGATAACGTTTGTTCCAATTCGGCACTTGTCATTTTGCGCGGCTGCTCGGTGCCCTGCTGAACAGTGCCGTTCACGCCGTCGAATATTTCAATCGTCGAGAACGTGCCGATCTGCTCTTCCTTGCGATATTTGCCGTCGGCGGTGTGCCACACCTTGAGCGTTCCCTGATAACCGCCGAATTCCACGGTCGCCTCACGATAGATTGATTTAATGGTGGCAACCCTGGCACGGCCACCGACAGCATTCGCCCAGCGCTCCACAGGATTGTTGCTGGCTAACGCGACTGAGGCGAAGAGCAGCGGAAGCATGAATAGTGTTTTGCGCATCGGTGTCCTCGCTTTCTAGTAATAAAGTTGCATACTGCTGTTTCTCACTGCTGAAAGTATGACAGCTTCTCTCTCCGCCAGTTCAAGGGCTACACCTTTGCCTACTCCGCGAGTAGCGCCGGTAACAAGAGCAACCTTTCCATTTA
>MNJR01000152.1 GCA_001920415.1 Acidobacteria bacterium 13_1_20CM_3_53_8
TGTTTATTAATCAAAGTAGGCATCAAGTGGTCGGCTCTAATGCTTAGTCCTCTCGCTTTGCTCTCTTTTCATCTGGGCTTACACGAGACCGACAAGCACAGAGAACTAAGGATGGATATTCCTGTTTACAAACAAGAAACAGCAATCCCTTTGTGTTGAGTCGTATCTATTCAAGGTTGAGTCGTATTGTTGGTGAGATGGCGTTTTTGTGACAATTCGCACTGGCGCGGTTGACGCCTAGCGAAAACTCACGCGCGTCAATCATGCAAAATAGGATGCACCTTAATCTCATCGCCGCAGAGAATGGCTTTGGAAATCAATCTTCACTATTATCTGCAATCAGAGTTTGCGTAAGTCACGACCGCGCTGAATCGGCGCTGATACTCTGTGGATGTGATGAAGGCGCAGACCATAGCGCGGTAGTTCCCGGGCACGCGGTTGTTCAGCGCGTCTAGCCAGAACTGGTATCCGCCCTCATCCGCATCCCTTCTTAAATATCCGTAGTATTGCATCAACACGAAACCGGGATTGTATTCACGTACCTTGAAGCCGCCGTCTTCGATGAGACTCTGTAGAACTTGCGCTCGCGTGCCGCCGTTTTTGAGCAGCAGGACGTATGCCTCCCAGTCGCCCGTGCGCGGCGGGAATCCTGCCGAGTTCATCAGCCTCGCCACAAAATCTTCTGCGCTGAGCGAGTCTGGATAGGCGCGACGGAACTCAGGGCGCGCGACCCATTCTTCTATGAACGCGATCTTGCGCGCTTCAAGGTTTGCGCCTGCGACCACCTCGCCGCGATCTAATGAGAACTGAGCGAAGGTCGGGCGCGTGGCGTAACTCGCCCGGTAGAGACGGTATATGAAAGAGCCAGTCTGTTGAAACTCATCGCTCATGAAATATGCTGCCGATACATCAATTCTTCTCTGGCGTATGCAGTCTGCGTCACCATTGCAGTCGTTTATCCTCTCGCTCCAGTATTGGAATCCTCCATCGTCCGGCTCTCTCCCTAAGAAATCCAGATACTGCTGGCGTACGAAATACTCTGGCGTGTCCAGTGGATTCGCGCCCCAGATGGCGTCCGGCATCGCTGTGAACAGGGCGTCCGTCTTGCTGCCCGTGAGAGATAAAGCGCTTACGCTTGGCGCGAACTGGAAGTTAACGAGCGCAGGAAAGACCGTGTAGAAGCCTCCGGCCTCAAGGTCGTCGAATGTGAAACGGCCTTGCGTGTCCGTGATTGTGCGCGCAGACTTCGCTCCGCCGAGCGTTACAAGGACTCCGCCAAGAGGCGCGCCCGTAGTCGTCACAACCTGTCCTGCAAGGCTTACGCTAGCGGCTGTGGGTGACACGACGCCCTCGAACGCGCCCATGTCAACCGTGCTATTGAGGATGCGCGGGAACCCTGGGCCGCGCTGGTCTGTCGTGAGCGGCTGGCCGTTGGCGTCCAGCGCAAGCGCGTTGTTGCCAGCGTCAATCGCAGGGCTGCCCGCCAGCAATCCACGCGTGGGCGTTGGCCCACCCATGTTGAAAAGGTTATTGAGCATAGGGTCAACGCCAGTCTTGTTGCCCGTCGTAGTGCCGCCAATGTTCGAGCTAGACGTGTTCTTTATAAGGTTGTAGCCGAGCGAATTTACTCCGGACGCGCTATAGATGTCCGGCCCCGGAGAGCCTGTATTATTCGCCACTATAGTGTTGCCCATGTTCAGTGTGCCGTCCGCATGGAAGATGCCGCCACCATACGCCGCTGTGTTGTTGGCGAAAGTAGAGTTCCTCACAGTCGTCGTACTAAGTTCAGTGTAAAGACCGCCGCCGCCCGCAGCCGTAGTGTTATGGCTGAAAGTGCAGTTGATGATTGTCGTAGGGTTCTTTGTATAAATTCCGCCGCCGCCGAAATCTGTATCGTCGAGCGAGTGGTTCTTGTAGAAGGTGGAATTCGTCACGGTCATCGCCGCGCCTTCAAAGTATATGCCGCCGCCGTCGCGCCCCGTGTTATTGAAGAAGTAAGAGTTTGCAACCTTGAGCGTGCCGAACGCGCTGAATACTCCACCGCCATCGCCCGAACTCCCGGCGTTGCTGTTCAGCACGCGCACAGTGTCTAGCGAGAGCGTAGAGCCGCTGCCCTGATGAAGGATCGCGCTGCCCGCTGTGTTCATGAGTGTCAAATCGCCTATGCTAACCGACAGCCCCGCGCCAATGATGCTGAATATCCTGCTCAGGTTATTGCCAGTAACTCTTAACTGGTTCTCGCCAAGTCCCAGGATGACAATGTTGCTGGTAATACTTATCTGGCTACCGCCGAGCGTAATCGTCTGCCCCAGTAGAGAACCGCTGAAGTCTATGAGTTGATCGCCAGCCGTGCTGTCTGCGAGCGCTACGGCCTCGCGCAGGCTGCAATCAACGCCGGGATTGCAGGTAGCGTTCCTATCATCATTTCTCGTCACGGTGTAAAAGGTCGTGGGAAGCGAGCCGAACTCGTAAGCGCCTATGTCAACCGTGCCACCAGTGATTCGCGCAGAAAATTTTCCGCGCTGATCTGTTGCGAGCGCTTGCCCGTTTTCGTCAACAGCCTGAGCGTTCGCGCCCGCGTTTATCGCAGGGCTGCCCGCAAGAAGAGCATGCGTTTGCGTTGGCCCGCCGTTGTCCGCAAGCGGCCCAAGCATGGGATTACCGCTCGTCAGGTTGCCGCCGAGATTCGTGAACGGGCCGAAGATGTTGTCCGTGCTCGTGCCGCTGTTAGTGTCCGTGTTGCCTGCGACAAGTGCGTTGCCTAGTTTCAGAGAATTGATGCCGCCGTCTGTGATAAGGCCGCCGCCGAAGTGTGCTGTATTCAGAGTGAAAGTAGAGTTCCTGATTGTCAGCGCGTTCGTGCCGTTGGTCTGAGAGAAATAGACGCCGCCGCCGCTTAGCACAGCCGTGTTAGCGCTGAAGGTTGAGTTTACGATTATAGAGGGACTCTGAGTGTAAATCCCGCCGCCGCCATAGTCCGAACTATCGCTCGAAGAATTGTTGTTGAAGGTCGAGCCGTTCACAGTCATCAGCACACCTTCAAAGTATATGCCGCCGCCTATCGCAGCAGAGTTACCGCTGAAAGTAGAGTTCCTGACGGCAAGCGTGCCGAACTGGCTGAGCACGCCGCCACCATTTGTAGCCGTATTATTAACGACGCGCACTGTGTTGATTGTCAGCGATGTGCCAGCGCCCTGCTGGGCTATCGCGCTGCCCGCAGCGTTTGTGAGCGTCAGGCCGCCCACGCTGACAGTTCCGCTGGTGATGCCGAAGATGCGGCTCTGGTTATTGCCGCTTACGGTCAGGCTGCCGGTTAGTTTGTAGCTATCCAAACCCGGCCCGTTGATGGCTATGTTGCTGGTGATGCTTATCTGAGTTCCGCCGAGCGTAACGGTCGCGGGGTACGTCAGGTTGAAACTTACAACATCGTCGCCGGGCGTAGAGTTAGCAAGCGCTACGGCCTCGCGCAGGCTACAGTCCACGCCCGAATTACAACTAGCATTCCTATCATCTGTCCTCGTCACAGTGAAAGTTGTGGCGCGCGCCCCCCCAGCGGAAATGATTACGAATAGAGACGCTGCTATGAAAAAAAGTGATGCTGACGATAGTTGTTTATGCAATTGCATGGTTGGAAATCTCCTGATAGACCATTCCTAATCGCAGGAGAAGAGGGCATTAGACCGAAAGAAGCGCGGCCACCTCCACCTGAGATTGGATTTCAGTTTCTAATCAACGAACGAGAGCGGGCTTTCGGTGTTGCTTCTGGGCAAACTACTCATATATGGCAAGTGAGTTTAATCGGCAGTGGCGTAATCACAATGGAAAAGTGACGCGCCGTGAGAAAAATGATGCGAGTCGTTTCCATCTCTACGCAAGCCGCACTGGCATGGGTAGCCGGAAATGATGAGCGAAAAGGGAAAGCATTCAAGAAGGCGAGTTTTAGAACTCATTTTAAGACCTGTAACAACTGCTCAACCCGTTTGCGAGCTTATCTTTTATCTTTGCGCCTTTGCGTGAACCTTCAATTCTATTAAAGCTTAAGATTCATGTGAATTGATGGTTCACGCAAAGGCGCAAAGGAAAATGCTTAAGCTCGCCAAGCGGATTTTGAAACGCGCTCTTGAGTCAAGCCGCTTGCAGAATTCGTTATTGCTTCAACTCAACAATGGTCGCGCCAGCGCCGCCTTGATCAGGAGGGGCTTGTGCGAAGCGTGCTACGTGCGGGTGGCCTTGCAGGAGTTGGGCTATGGCTTTGCGGAGCGCGCCTGTGCCGTGGCCGTGTATGATGCGAACGTGGTTGATGCTGTTCATAAATGCTTCATCAAGAAATTTGTCTGCCGTGTCAACTGCTTCGTCCGTAGTGCGGCCTATGAGGTTCAGTTCCGAACGAATCTCTTCATTCGATGGAACGAGATGAACTTCTGTTCCGCGCGAGACGCGCAATTTTGCTCCACGCCCTTGTTCGGGTTTAGCGGGCGCAGCTTCTACCAGTTCCAGATTTTCCGTCTTTTCGCGTAAACGAAGTGAGCCTACGCGCACTTCCGCTTCGTCGCCATTCAGATTATCAACGATGCCTACGGAGCCGAAGGAGAGAAGACGCACGTGGTCGCCCACCTTGATGGGTTTTCGGGGAGAAGGTTGATAGGCACGCTGTTCGGCGGAAGAGGTTCGCGCGGGTTCTACCACTTGGCCGTCGCGCACGATGCGAACAGGTCGCGGGCTTTCAGAAGCGGTTGCGGCTTTTGAAAGCTCACGCGCTTCTCGCTTAAGTTCAATGGCTCGTCTCTGCGCCTCTCGCTCGGCGCGTGTGCGTTCCGCCCTATCCTCGATCTTTGAAAGAAGCTCGCGCGAACGTTTTTCGAACTCTTCGGTCGCCCTTGTCAATTCACGCTCGAATGCGGCCTGACGTTCGCGCTCGCGCCTGTTTGCCTCTGCATCCAGCGAAGCATACTTTTCTGCAACGGCTTCGCGCTCTTCTTCCAGTGCGCGACGTAAATTTCCAGAAACTTCTGCTTCGCGCTTGATGCGACGCAAATATTCTGCGGCTTCCAAAACGGAAGCGCTCACGCGCTCGCGCGCAGCGCCTACGATCTCATCTGGAAAGCCGAAGCGCCGCGCTATCTCTATTCCAGAAGATGAACCGGCCAGGCCAACCAACAAGCGATAGGTCGGCTGCAAACTCTTTTCGTCAAACTCAACGCTTGCGTTCGTGACAGCCTCTTCGTTCTCTGCATAAAACTTCAGTCCGCTGTAGTGAGTCGTAGCCATCACATGCGCGCCGCATCTTTGTCTAAAATGGTCAACGACAGCTACGCCGAGCGCCGAACCTTCTTCAGGGTCTGTGCCTGTGCCAACTTCATCCAGAAGCACTAGCGCGGGCGCGCGGCAGAGTTCAATCATCGCGGAAATGTTTGCGACGTGCGAAGTGAAGGTCGAAAGATTCGCTGCGAGCGATTGATGGTCGCCTATGTCCGCGAGCACGTATGCGTAGAACGGAACGCGCGCGCGCCGCGCAGGAACGGGCAGACCCGACAGAGCCATCAAACTGAGCAGCCCTGCGGTCTTCAGAACAACAGTCTTGCCTCCAGCGTTCGCGCCCGAAATCACCATCACTGGATGCTCGCGGTTGAGCGCGAGCGAAACAGGCACGACTTCGCGCGCAATCTCTCGCAGGCTCTCTTCCAGAAGAGGATGACGCGCGTGCTCCAATTCCAGCGCGTACTCTTCATTTATCTCAGGCGTGATCGCGTTGAATTTTTGTAGAAAAAGAACTTTCGCGCCTACGAAATCAAGCTCGGCCACAGCCATTGCCGCCGCTTCGATTCCGGGAAGTTGCTCGCGCAACTCTTCCGTGAGCGTGAAAAGTATCTTGTGAATCTCTCGCTCTTCCGTTTCGCGCAGCGCCTGCAATTCATTGTTCGCATCAATGGTTTCTAATGGCTCTATGAAGATGGTCGCACCCGACGAAGAGAATCCGTGCGCGACTCCTGCGACACGACCACGATGATCCGATTTAACGGGAATGACGAAACGGTCGTTCCTGACCGTGACGATCTCATCCTGTATGGCCTCGCCCGCGCGCCGCATCAAATTTTCTAGCGAGCGCGTGATTGATGAACGCAGCCGTGTGATGTCGTGACGTATGCGCGCAAGCTCAGGACTCGCCCGATCATCCAGTTCACCGCTCGGCAGGATTTTAAGTGTAACGCGCGCGGCCATGCTGTGAAGCTCGCGCGGCAACGCCCCAACAATTTCCCAGAGAACTGGGCAAGCATCTCTTTCATTAAGAACAATGGCGTGCGCTGCCAGAGCCTGTTCGCACAAACGCGCAAGCTCCAGCATAGAAAGCGGCTCAAGTGCCGTGCCTTCAATTCGAAGGCGCGACACAGCGTTGCCCGGATCGCTCAACTCCGAAAAAGACCAAGCGCCCACGCGCTGCCAGAGCGCGTGACACTCTTCGACCGCAAGAAGCGTGCGCCGCAACTCCCGCAAATCTTCAACCGGCGCGAGCGCACGAACACGCGCACGCCCCATAGGCGTCTGCGCCCCGCGCTCCAGGAGCGCCTTCATCTCCTCATATCCAAGCGTTGCGAAAGCCTGCTGGTTCATAAAAGATAGTTTTCAGTTTTTAGTTTTCAGTTTTCAGAAGAAGAGCGAAATGCTTTTACTGAAAACTGAAAACTAAAAACTGAAAACTATCTTACCATGCGTGAAAAAGAAAGCGGCAGCGCGAATGTTGGGGCGCGCTGCCGCTTGTGTTCCACGCTTTTAGCCTACCGATGGAAGCGTGTTGCAGAAGATTAGACGCCGCGCGGGGAATAAAGGTCGAAGAATTTTGTGAGCAGGAAAGGCGCTGTCAGGCGGTTGGCTGGATTGAGCCTTGCGCATGAATCGTTCATGCATAGCGCGGCGCGCGTGTGGTAGAGTAACTGAAATTTTTTTAGATTGTTTCGGAAGCTTTTCGGGGATTCTCATAAGTGTGTGAAAGGAAATAAAAGTTATGTCTCAGGTGGATGAATTTGATCGCTATCGCGCGGAGATGAACGAGCGACTGCTGGGAAGCAATCATCTAGGCATCAAGAGATTTTTCGCGCTAGACACGCAGGCTTATGAAGACGGCGCGCTCGACAGTAAGACCAAGGAGTTGATGGGGCTGGTCGCGTCCATAGTGCTGCGCTGCGACGACTGCGTGACGTATCACATCAAGCAGTGCGCTGGATTGGGCGTCAACCGCGCGGAGTTTCTGGACGCATTCAACGTGGCGCTCGTCGTGGGCGGCTCTATAACGATCCCGCATCTACGCCGTGCTACGGAAAGAGTGGATCAAGAGATTGAAAGGCAAAAGATAGAAGGCAAAAGGTAAAAGTAAAAAGGTAAAAGTAAAAAGGCAAAAGTGTGGACACGCCTTGCAGGCGTGAATTATAAATTAAAAATGGCTTTGGCCTAACTTTTACATTTTTACTTTTGCTTGTATTTCTGATGATGAAGAGATTGCTGGTCGAAATTTATTCGGGCGTGATGATGAAGAAGCTGTTGGCGCTTCTGCTCATCGCATCGTTCGTTCTCTTTTCTCCCGTGAAAATTTCGGCCACTCTCTCGATAAAAATCAAAAATTTTATGGCTATAAGGCAGCAGGAGCGCGTACGTGCGCCGGAGTTGACGGGTGGACGCGGCTGGCTCAACACGGATCGCCCGCTTACGCTCGCAGGGTTAAAGGGCAAGGTCGTGCTTCTTGATTTCTGGACTTACGGCTGCATTAACTGCATGCATATCATCCCGGACTTGAAGAAGCTCGAAAGAAAGTACGCGAACCAGCTTGTCGTAATAGGCGTGCATTCGGCGAAGTTCGCCAACGAGCGCGAGACCGAAAACATACGGCGAATAATCCTGCGCTACGAGATAGAGCATCCTGTCATCAACGATGCGGATTTTAAGATTTGGAACGCTTACGCCGTGCGCGCCTGGCCGACGCAGTGGTTGATTGATCCAGCGGGTTATCTGATTGGAAGGGCGGAAGGCGAAGGGAATTATGAAGCGCTTGACCAGTTGATTGGTAAAACCGTCGAAGAGTTTCGACGACGCGGCGAGTTGAACGAACAGCCTCTGCGTCTTGCGCTCGAACGCGCGCGCGTGGGCGATTTGCCGCTTGCGTTTCCCGGAAAAATCCTTGCGGACGCTCGCGGTGATCGTCTCTTCATAGCCGATTCGAATCACAATCGTATAGTCGTAACGAAACTCGACGGCACGCTTCTGGAAACAATCGGCACGGGCGAGCGAGGCGCGCAGGATGGCTCATTCGACCACGCGCAATTTTATCGTCCGCAGGGGATGGCGCTCGATGGCGATATGCTCTACGTGGCCGACACGGAAAATCATCTCATTCGCCGCGTTGATCTAAAGACGCGCACCGTTCAGACAATCGCTGGCACTGGAAGACAGGGACTTGAGCCGCAGGAAGCTATAGGGCAGCCCGCAACTTCAATCGCGCTGAACTCGCCATGGGATTTGCAGTTAATCGGGCGCAACCTGTATATAGCGATGGCTGGCCCACATCAAATCTGGCGTTACGACATAGCGTTGAGAGAGGTTGCCCCATTCGCAGGCACGGGACAGGAGGCGCGTCAGGATGGTGACTTGACTTCAGCAGCATTCGCGCAGCCATCGGGTTTAGCATCGGACGGCAAGACGCTTTACGTGTCGGATGCGGAAGCGAACATTATACGCGCAATAAATCTTGAGCCGGGCAACAGGAACGTAGTGACGCTAGTGGGCGGCGACCTCTTTGATTTTGGCGATGTTGACGGCGTGGGCGACGACGTGCGCCTTCAGCACCCTTTGGGCATTGTGACTTACGAAGGCAAGCTTTTTATCGCAGATACTTACAATCACAAGATCAAGGAGCTTGACACGCAATCGCGCACGGTCAGAACTTTCGCGGGCACTGGCAAACCCGGTCAGGAGGACGGCGCACAATCTGCCTTTTATGAACCCGGCGGTTTGAGCGTCGCAAATGGAAAACTTTACGTCGCGGACACGAACAACCATGCGGTGCGCGTCGTTGATTTGAAAACGAAACAGACTTCGACGCTCGTGATAAAAGGTTTACGCCCGCCCGCTACGAATGCTCAAGTGGAAGCGCAGGACTCAAATCAACTCGCGCCAAACGCCGAAGAGATAAAGCTTCAGCCGCAACGCCTTCATGCGCAGACAGACGCAACGCTTCAAATCGAAGTTGCATTGCCCACTGGCTATCACGTGAACACGCTCGCGCCGAATCGTTATCAAATTTCTATAGAATCGGGCGCGCAATCTTTATCTACAGCTAGCGGACAGAAAACTCTGACGCAGATTGAGCAGAATCTCTCGCTCCCTTTGCGCCTGCCCTTGCGCTCGCTCGCGCCCGGCAAGTCTGAACTGCGCGTCGCGCTTACAATCTTTTACTGCCGCGAGGACAACACCGGAACCTGTCTCATTAAAACTTTAGTCTGGCGCGTGCCGGTTGAAGTAACGACGGACGCAAGCGCGACGCGCGAAGTCAGAGTTCAGAGCACGATAAGGTGACCGAGAGTAGGAGCAGCACAGGAAGTAATAAGAACGAGCGAATCAAGCCCCGTTAGGGACAATTATATTGATGTTACGCAGTAACTTTATCGAATCTGCCCGAATGAGTCTGCGCAAGCAGGCGGAAGATTGTAGCCCCTGACGAAGCCGCAGGCGTAGTCTGGGGTAGAGGACGAGAAAAATAGTTTGAGTCTGCGCGAGCAGACGGCAGAGGCGCTGGATGACAGAATATGTGAGAGGTAAACATCTATCGTCTGCTCGCGCAGCTAATCGTCTGCTCGCGCAGACTCATTGAGCGCTTTCTTTCTAACATTTCAACTGCGTATCATGAGTTATTAAATCAAGCTCGGATTCTCTCCCATTACTCCGCTTTCTCCTTTTTCATCTTCTCAGTGTAGAATCTCTCTGCACAAATCCATTTTTCGGTATTCGTCAGCAGGGAAGTTTTGTCGGAGAGCCAGCCAAGCAGCCCTTATACAGCCAACCGCCCGCGAATGTGTCGCAACTGCGGCGCGATAGTGGGCGCGGGCGAGGCTGTTTGCTCAGCATGCGGCGCATCGCAATCCGACACGGAACTGCAAACCTCACGCGCCCGCCGACCCGTTTACGACATAGAGGCCGTTCGCTTCGCCCGCGCAATTCTCACGCGCCCTGCCACGTTCAGCACCATCTTTCTCATGGCGAACATCTTCGTCGCAATGTTGATGTGGGCGTCGAGTGGGTTTGGTTGGAGTGCTATTCTCTCTTTCCCGGAAACTGTTCTGCTCGTTTATGGCGCAAAGGTCAATTATCTAATTAACGGCACGGTCAACAATCAGCATCAATGGTGGCGATTCGTCACGCCTATATTTATACACATAGGGTTTCTTCATCTGCTCTTGAACATGTACGGCCTCTGGCAGATTGGCCCGTTGGTCGAGCGGCTTTATGGCTCTGCGAAGTTCGTAGTCTTCTGGGTAGTGACAGGAATATGCGGAGTCGCGGCAAGTTACTTTACAGTTCGCCCAGACCTGCAAGTTAATTCTCTTGGACGCTTTCTTTTCAAAGCTGGCGATCCTGTATCGGCTGGAGCATCGGGCGCGCTCTTCGGCCTTGTAGGTGTGCTCTTCGTCTTCGGAATAAAATTTCGTCACGAGTTGCCGGAAAATTTTAAGCGAGCTTTCGGCACTGGCATGCTTCCCGTCATCCTCATAAATTTTTTCATAGGCTACGTGGGGCGCGGCCTTATTGATAACGCCGCGCACGTTGGCGGACTCCTAGCGGGCGCAACGCTCGCTGCGGTCGTTGACTACAGGCGACCGAACGAACGCGGCGGAGTCGCAATTTTCTGGCGCATCCTTCAAACGGCAGCGCTCGCGCTCGTTGCCGTCAGTTTCGTTATGGTCGCGCGCAATTTTAGGAGCACTATGGGCGCGGTCGAGAACACGCTTGTGCCCGTCGCGTCAGTCAACGAATCGGCGAAAGTCACTGGCTACTTGAATGCGCTCAACAATGGCGACCGCACTTTCGTTTTCGCTTTTGATGAGAGAAACGCTCAAAAGTTGAACGACGCAATCAAGGAGCTTGATGAAGCTCCGCATCTTGATGAGCAAGCTGATGCGTTGCGCGATGAACTGAAATCTCTTCTTGCGCGTGCGCGAGATTTCGTCTCGCTTGCGCCGCAACAACAGAAGACGCGCGTAGCGCTCGTTGAACAGAAGAAGATTCTGGATGATTACAGAGCGTGGGTTCAGAAGCGCGAAGAGTGGGTGAAATCGGAAGGCGACCGCTATGGCATCGAACTGGTCAACGAGTCGAACGAAGGAGAATCGCAGAACACAAACTCTCAGAAACAAAGATGAAGCAGAAGGAAGGCAAAAGTAAAAAGGTAAAAGGCAAAAGTGTGGACACGCCTTGCAGGCGTGAATTAAAGATTAAAAATAAGGGATGAATGCTTTGTCTTAACTTTTGCCTTTTACCTTTTTACTTTTGCCTTCTTTGTATAATCTGCTCTCGCAATGAGGGCTTTTTGGAGGAGAAATCATAAAGATGGAGATTAGAAAAGTTGGCGTGCTCGGCTGCGGCCTGATGGGTTCGGGCATAGCTCAGACAGCGGCGAGCGCGGGGTTTGACACGACGGTGCGTGAAGTTTCCGAAGACTTAATTGCGAAAGGCTTCGGCGGCATTGAAAAATCGCTGGCGAAATTTGCGGAGAAGGGGACTATCTCAGCCGAACAGCAGACAGAAATTCGTGGGCGATTGAAAGGCACAACCTCGCTCGAAGATTTGGCGGACTGCGACATCGTCATTGAAGCCATCATCGAAAACTTGGACATGAAGCGCGACACTTATCGCCAGCTTGATGCTATCTGCAAGCCGGAAACAATCTTCGCCTCGAACACTTCGTCAATCTCAATCACAGAGATGATGACGGCGACACGACCTGAACGCCAACAGCGTTTCATTGGCATGCATTTTTTCAACCCTGTGCCGATAATGAAGCTGGTCGAAGTAGTGCGAACGATTTTGACGGACGAAGAGGTTTACGAGCAGGCCGTAGAGTTCGGCAAAAAATTAGGGAAAGTTCCGGTGCGCGCCGGAGACAAGACAGGTTTTATCGTAAATCGTCTGCTCGTGCCCTACATGCTCGACGCCATTCGCGCGCTGGAAGAGGGCGTGGGCAGCATAGTTGATATTGACAACGCAATGAAGCTCGGCTGCGGTTATCCAATGGGGCCGTTCACGCTCGGCGACTTCGTAGGACTAGACACCACCTATTACATAGCAGAGATAATGTTCAACGAGTTCCGCGAGAAACGCTTTGCGCCGCCGCCGCTTCTCAAACGCATGATTCTCGCAGGTCTCTACGGTCGCAAATCAGGCAGAGGCTTCTACGACTACACCAAAGACCCTAAGAACCCTACGCCGATGAATCTGTTATAAAAGCAGTTTTCAGTTTTTAGTTTTCAGTTTTAAGTGAAAAGCTTTTCACTCTTCTTTCTGAAAACTGAAAACTGAAAACTGAAAACTGTTCTTATGCCCCCAACAATTTTCGAGTTGCGTGACCGTGTGGCTGTGGTTCATCTGAACCGGCCTGAGAAGCTTAACGCGCTCACGCGCGAGATGATGGAACGCCTTGCGAAACTCTTCTCGTACATCAAGAGACAGACGCCGGAGCAGTGTCGCGCAGTAATTCTGACGGGCGCGGGCGAGAGCGCGTTCTCGGCGGGCACGGACATCAGTGAGCTTGCGCCGCTCGATAAGGAAGGGGCGCGGGCTTTGGCAGAGCGCGGCCAAGAGGTCTGTAATCGAATAGAGAATTGCGGTGTGCCTGTTATCGCTGCGATCAACGGTGCAGCGCTCGGCGGCGGTCTTGAGCTTGCGCTAGCGTGCCACCTGCGTATTGCTTCCGTCAACGCAAGGTTCGGATTGCCGGAAGTGAAGCTCGGCGTGATTCCTGCGTATGGCGGCACGCAGCGGCTCGCGCGCATCACGGGCACAGGGCGCGCGCAACATTTGATGTTGACGGGTGAAACTATTTCGGCGGAAGAAGCGCGCCTGATGGGTCTGGTTAATCGTGTCGTAGAACCTGAAAGAGTTTTGGCCGAGGCTCTATCTCTTGCCGAAGAAATCGCGCAGCTAGCACCGCTCGCCATTCGCGCCTGCCTGGAAGCGGTAACGCAAGGATTAGATCTCCCGCTCGAAGAGGGTCTGAAGCTGGAAAGAGAACTCTTCAGCCAACTCTTCGCAACTGAAGACATGCGCGAAGGCACGCTCGCCTTTCTAGAAAAACGCGCTCCCGCTTTCAAAGGAAAGTAAGGCTTTCATATAACAGCTTGTAGCTGAATCGTGAGTTGCTTCATTCAGTTGCAAGTTTCAATTCCTCGCAGGTCATTAAGTTAAAAGAACGTGAGTTAGATATAAGCCATCAGTAAGAGAGAAGGAAAAGATGATCCACCAAATCACACGAAACTACACGAAAAGAACATTTCATTTCGTGTAGTTTCGTGTGGCTTCGTGGATAGTTTTCTCTCCTTTACTCTCTCATATCTAACTCACGTTAACTTAACCCCAGTCTTGGGTTGACTAAACAGAGATCGCGCCTGCGTGAC
>MNJR01000143.1 GCA_001920415.1 Acidobacteria bacterium 13_1_20CM_3_53_8
CCAATACCTGGTATTACGGTCTCTCAGCCATCCTCATCCAGTACAGAGCGACTGACCGACACATTCCTCCGACGTCGTCCGAATTTCATGACCGCCTCGTCATCGCCGCTTTCACGTTTTGTGACAGTCTACTGCGCGTCAAACGAGTTTTCTGTATGAAACACTGAAGATGGAGACTCTTCAGCTGTGAGAAACACGACAAAATACCGCTCTCTCGTCTTTTTGGGCAACCCGCGACGTCATGATGGACAGGGGACAGGGTCACCCAACGCACGATCCACGCCTCGAGCTTCAGCAGCAACAGCACCAACCTTACGACTCTCAGCCCTCGCCCATACCTCGGAATCATCTCTCACGCTCAGTATCATATCCCACCGCTTCTCACAATCCGTACACCATGCAAATACACGAAAATATGAGTTCCAACTCCCTACCGGTGTCCCAACACAAAGATGATCCAAGTGGTTCATATGCTGGGCTGGGCATCTCCATGCAATCTACCGAAAATTCTCAAATCCAGAATCTGCAATCTCCGGACTCTCCTTTCAGGACTCAGTCGAACCAGTTCCAATACTCACAAGCTCAGCCGCCAACTCCCTCGTTTCCGGTCCTCCGAAGTTCCAGCCGCGCAAGTAGTGTCTGGTCAGCGTCCGATACAAGTCCCTCGAACAATCTTAGCGGATTTATTCCCCGATTACACAAGTGCGTTTCACTGTTTACTGTTTCTAACGCGTGTTAGGATGGTGTCTGACGAAAAATATCAGAGTTTGATATCATGGAACGCTACCGGAACAAGCTTCTACATCATGCGAGTTCAGGAATTCGCGGCAACAGTCTTGCCTCTGCATTTTAAACACAGCAATTTCTCGAGCTTTGTGCGGCAGCTGAACATGTATTTCTCCTTTTAACATCGTTGATTCCTAGGTATGGGTTCCACAAGGTGAATAAGACGCCACGGGGATACAAAATTGCATCTGAAAACCAAGTCTGGGAGTTTTCGCATACCAAATTCATACGACACCGACCCGACCTCTTGGATGAGATAAAACGGCGACAAGGGGACGTTGACTTTCTCAGGGAAGGTGATCTATCGACGCACATGAGTCTGATGCAGGTGCAGCAGAATGACATCATGAAGCAGGTAACCCTTCCCGATTCGAGATTAACATGCAGCTAAGTTCGTTGCAAGAACAAGTCGGTCAACTTGTAAACGGTTTGAATGAGACTCGCAAACGGCAAGCGAGTCAAGAAGAGCGACTGAAGATGGTGTTGGACTACTTGGACAAACAACAGTCGCAATCTCCTCCGTCTTCTCAAGCTGCATCACAATCGAGTAATACCGGGACGATACGCCGAATATCAACACAAAAGACACCTAGCCGACGTCCGTCAAATGTTTCAAGGCTTGTTCTTGACGAGTCTATTGATCGGAGATACACGGTTACGACACCACATGAGCTGGAAACCTATTTTGAAGCTGAGATGCCTATGGGGAATCTGGGAACACCAAAATCTTCGCCCCCAGCTTCACAACCTTCGTCTGCAGGATCCCATCAACGTTCACCCCCTACGGCAAAGACATTACGAGCCGCGCCGAGTTTCTCTACACCTTCAAGTGTGAATACGTCGTCGACGCAATATACTCCTGCCAGCTCGATCAGTTCCCTCTCGTCGATCCAACACCAGCGATCTCAGTCGGCACAAAATATATCACCCCCCATCCGTCGCAACAAGTCCATGGTCATGCCAGCTTTACCGTCTCCGAACGTCACCCCGTCCCCGGTCTACAATTATCCTGCTCAATATGCTCAAATTTCCTCATCCATGGACGGCCAAATGATATCCCCACCACGCATGCAACAACCATTTCAATTTCAAACACCCATACGACAAGATCAATTCGAAGTAATGCAGTTGGCATCTGGTTTCATACCCTTTCAACGTAGGAGGCGAAATAACTCAGACGTCACCGAAGATATGGAAATAACGTAACATACCACCACACACACCACAACTATACCCTTGCATTCATTTGGGTTGCATACACAAAATTGGGACTCGTCCTTGGAATGTTTCCATATAAACGACACTCTTTAATGGTGGTTTTTTAGGATTATCGTATATATATTAGCATATCATTTTTTTTCGGCGGCGTTGAACGGGATGGATTTTCTTTACCATTTCTGGAGCGAGGGGGTTAATATTTTCAGGTTTATCATATTGTGCGGGAGGTTTCGGGAGTTATGTGACTACTTTTTAATGGGCTTTTTGGATGGGTAGCGACAATACGACCTTTGATTTCGAGATTTAGCATACTTTATCTTGATGCTGGTGTTGGGATTTGTTAAATGAAATGATGTCTGACGAGGTGGTTATATATGCAAATAATAATAATAAATTCGGCGGGGAACATTGTCTTCATAATGATTGTTCTGAATTGTCGGCCAAGAGAGGACCCGACCTTGGGGATTGAGATGGTCTGACAAGTTGTGAATATGTCTGCTTGAACCTGTTTGACCAATTTCACGCGATCGTCGACATTACATGTCGCGTCCAACCAAGCGAACTCCAAATGGAATCGCAAATGGCAACCGGTACCTCCGTTCCCTGTCCATTCTAACAAACTAGCAAGATCACCTCGTTCTTTCAAAGGAGGGTAAATCCGCCTCACGAGACGACCAACGCCGACGTCGTCAAAGAAGCGACGGCGGGGTTCCAAGAAACTATGGCCACGGATGAGAGTCGTAAACTCCGCGATTGTGTTGACGGTCTCACAATATCAGGCGGAAATACGTCATTGTCGCCAACACTTATCCATGAAGATTCAGGAGCCGGGTTGGTTTCCGATGGTTCGCTTTCTAGTATCCAGACGCCGAGTCCGCGTGCCGGATCACCCCTGCCGCTCGCGGAGGACTCGCAGCAAGATATCGATGTTTCTCCGTCGCTCTGAATGCATTGTTGACAGTAGATAATGGATCTAGACGAATCTGACGAAGAATTCAGGTCGATTCCTCCCGTCAAACAAGTCGCCGCGGCGAAACCCACAAGCAGACAAAGGAGCCCTGATTTCTCGTTAGCGTGGTTAGAAAAGCAAAGAGAAGAACTGGATAAACGAGATGCCGCAAGAGCTCGGACTCAGGTGATGTTGAACGAAAGTATAGAAGACTTTGACGACCCTGATGCGGACCGGATGGAACTTGATACGGAGAATGCCTTGGGAAAGGATTCCAGCGAGAAAGTAAAGGCGGCTTTGAGTAAAATTGGTGGGGATATCGGTCAGGAAGGAGGATATCGATTATTTCGGCATGCGAGGAAGGAGAGGAAGTTTGATACAGCGTGGATCAGAGGTGTCGAATGGTTGGAAGGGTTTGATGGTATGTTCCATTTGCGTTCTGGGATGAGGTTAATTGTAGACGATGAGACCCGGGCTGAGCATATTAGATATGGATTTGCGAAGCAGATGGTGGATCTTGGGGAGAAATTACATCCCGAACTGATAATATGGTTCTTGGAGCATAGTATTCTGGAAGGATGACCGAGCTAATTTCAGTTGCATTTGAGCAATCTCAATCCGTCGCACTGGCATATTCTGAAATGCTGGTCAGCGCACTGGTAACGCACTCCCGAAATTCACTGACAACAGATGAAATCCGCAGGATTCATGACAACTGATATCCTTCATCAAATTTTCTTCCAGTTCGGCGCAGATAAAGGTTTATTGAGAGATGACTCGGCAATAGAGATAACGAAAGAGAACGTAGATGTGGAATGCAATAAATATGGGTTGATAGTACTAGCATCTATCCTGGGGTCATTGGCTGGAAGGTACGGACTTTGTCTGAAGTTGTTTAATAATAGTCTGCCTTCCGAAACGCTGGTCCACATCAGCTATTTATTGATGAAGATGTCAATGGACTATGAATATGGACCGGACCTGACAGAGACAGTGGAAGCCTCTCTCGTGCCTCTCTTGCAATCACTCGAACCAGGAAACGTAACAGAACTTCTCAACCTCCTCGTCAGGTCTGTCAAAGATCCCTCCCTCCAAATCCATCTCCTCGACCGTCTTCCAATATATCCCGCTTCCGTCGCTAAATCCCGCCAATCTCTTGCAAAACAATTCCCTTCAAACTCAATATCCCTTTAAGGAACTGCCACGCGATGTTTCAAACAAACAAACTCAGCATATAAAGACCGCGATGTTGATAATTGATATTGCGGTTTCGTTACCACCGCCAGAATATGCAGATATCACCAGGAAGATTATCAAAGAATTACAATATATGCATAGATCGATTATTGATAGCAGAGTGGCGTTTATCATGAGAACAGAAGCGAAGGAGATTATTCAACGGGTTTGGATGAGATTGGATTATTCGGTCAATAAGGGTCGGAGGTTTCGTGAAAACAGAATAAGTGCTTTTTATCGCGGAGAATGAGTATGCGGGATGTCGAATAGATGATCAGATCAGATCTGGAGTTCGATAAAATTATCCTTGCCGATGTATATTAGAGACTATGCGAGGATACTGTATACTAGTATTAATAAACAAGAGATGCAAGAATTAGTAATGGTAAACGGTACCCGTTCATGTATCTGACGTGTTTCGCGTTCTTCCGGATTCGGAAAACACGTGATTGGGCTTAGTCATTGCCCTGCTAAGGCACACGTTTAACTTTGCCCCAACAGTGACCATGGACCACAGCCATCAACTCCTTGGACCCAAACAGCACAAAGCAGTAACTCAACCCATGTCATAGCTACAAGACCCCTTTCTCGCTCAATAGTTTTCTCTGCTATTAGATCAAGGACGCCGCAATGGATACAATACCACTATCGGCGGGTCCTATCACTCTCGGAGTAACGACTGCGATAATAACATCCTTTATACAATCCCTCGGCTTGACTCTCCAGCGCAAGTCGCATGTCACTGAAGAGGCGCGGCCGCCGCATCTGAGAAGACGGCCTTTCCGACGAGGTCTATGGAGGTTGGGCCTAATAATCTTCTTATCCTCCAATATCCTTGGCAGTACTGTTCAAATCACAACCTTGCCGCTTGTTATATTAGCTCCGCTACAGGCAAGCGGGTTAATATTCAATGCGATATTAGCAAGTCTAATGCTCCATGAGGGATTTACGAGATTGAGTCTGCTGGGAACAGTACTGGTGAGTGTTGGCGCAGGATTGATTGCTGGATTCGGCGCATTGGAGGAACCAAGTCACAACTTGGTGGAGTTATTGGATATGTTCTCACGCACACCGTTCATAATATGGATGGGAATTCAAGGGGGAATAGTTGTGGTGATACTGGTAATATCGAGGGTATTATTGATTTCCATACGGAGAAAATCGGTGCTTATGGATAATGCTGGATTGGAATTTATGGCAATATCATCCATTGCTGTGGGAAAGAGTATAAAACGATTAAAGATCGTGAGAGGTTGTATTTTAGGATGCTTGAGTGGATTGATTAGCGCTCATTGTTTGCTTTTGGCGAAAACGGGAGTAGAGTTGGTTATTAGATCCATTACTGATCAGAATCAGTTCTCGCATTGGCAGTCTTGGATGATTGTACTGAGTCTAGTTGTCCTTGAACTTGCACAGGTATACAACTTCCAAGGAGTTTGTTAACGGTAGCTGTATTATCTGAATTCTGGATTGAGACTTTGTTCAACAACGATACTATATCCACTTGTATTCTGCATCTACAATATTATATCAATCTTGGATGGATTGATATACTACCAACAAGCGTCTCGCCTAACACACCTTCAAATCACCTTTGTCGCCATAGGCACGGCAATTCTTCTGTCTGGAGTACTTAGTCTGTCGTGGAGACTATCACCAGAACCCGGCCCACCGCCGACAACACCCCTCGCAACAAACCCCTTCACTACCGCACCCGCATACGAATTATTCACTGACGACATATACCGCGATGACATTGAAAATGATGCAACTGCACCACCTACCGTCGATAAGCGACGGAGCAGAGCCTTGAGTGTAGCGGAAGTCGAAGGGTTAAAGGAATTATTAGGCGACCTAGAAGACGACCAATCAACAATCGACGAGGAATTTGAGGGGGAATCAGAACCAGAGGGACACGCACAGGATGATCCAGTGCGTCGGGTTTAGCATCAATCAATCAGGTAATATAGTGACTTTGCATTATCGGCGTTGGAAAATTGGAGTTATAGGTAGAAATTGCATAAACTTTGCGCTTTACACTATTTGTGGCCCCCACGTTTTGCTGTTATCGCATCTATGGATCGTATTCGACAGGTATATCCGTGGATTTGCGACGGCATTTCCATTACATACGCGTGCATGTGTTGGAGGTCCAAGGCTGTGGAGAGTTGGCATGCGCATAAAAGTGACGATCCTAGAGAGAAAAGAGGATATGGAGCCTCGGGTTAATATGTTAATATATATTTGACAAACCTTGCGGCAATTAGACTTCGATGGATTGTGATATCTCCGAATTTGGAAAGCTGGAGGACCGCAAGATAACCTGATAGCGACTATGAATTGGGAAGCCGCACGAAGTCATGAACGTGTGTCATGTTGCGATGGTTTCTCACGAGCACGCAGCAGAATACTGAACAATACAAAAGAGTGTATGTCAAGATATGATAGACAGGCGGCGAGTCCGCTAGGTAGAGACAATACACAAGACAAGACAGAGGGAGAATAGACCACATCCCTAGATTATACCTCCGCTACACACCACATTGACTACTAATTCCGAGAAACTAAGAGAACTACCATATACAAGTGAATCCAGCCAGACTTCATTCCCAACACCATATCCGAACCAACCCAATGCCCAAACGAACGTACCAATGTCAACCGAAAAAAGCCAACTCACGGACGATATCCTCCACCGCCAGTATTCTGATTCAAGTACTGCTGATATGCAGCGGCTTGTTCAGGATTGTACGGTTGGTATCCAGAGGATTGACTTGAAGGTCCTGCAGACACAGCAGGAGGAGGAAGAGAGGAGAGTGGCACGGCCGTCTGACGCACGTTATTGCTTGAACGAGACCCAGGGTTTGTCCGTTGTTTGGGAGGAAGAGGCGAAGTTGTGAGGTCTGGGGAATCCTCTATACAAATAGTCGGCAAACAGTTACAGAAAGAAAGGAGACTAATATAATAATGATATTCTTTTTATTCATGTGAGGGAATGTAGGGTTGGGTTTGGGATTTCGTGGTGGTAGGGAAGGTTAGATACCGTCGTTGGAGCCGCCGCTGGGTTCAGGTGCGTTGAGACATGATTGAATGAGATTCTTCCCTTCCGGTTTCGTGACGAGTGGTTGGAGTTTCGGCGTGGTGAAGGTATAGACGAGGCCGGTTTCTGATACGACGAGGAGAAGCACCTGAGTCCCAGTGAGGACAGACAATTCGTATGCCTACGCAATTAGCGGCGCTGATAGAGGACTTTACCTTTTTCATGATACCAGCCTTACGTTTCGAGAAAGTGATATGCCGGCGCGATTTATCCTTAATGAAGGCAATTTCAATTTTTCGTCCTACATGTCAGAAGCGCCGCGCTAGAGATTATACGTTCTTTCTTGCCGCCTTCGTCGTCTTCGTCGTCTTCGAGTTCGTCCTCCTCCTCCCGAGGTCGTTTGTTTCCATTGGAATTTTGTCCCATTGCTGCGTCGACTGGATTAAGTGGAGCTCCTGCGAGAGATGAATCGTCTGTGGCAGAAGACAATCTGGGCGGCATGCGTGATTATATCTTTGGTATGATATGCGAGGATATAGCGAAGCTATCGTAGATCTATGTCAACGTTAGCTTGCCAAAGGAAATGAAAGTTGGTGGGTGGGAGATACCCGCGTTAGATGTGGGAGAGGTTTCTTTTTGTAGACAGCGGCACAAATAGACTCTGGCGCCGTGGATTTCCGAGCAGCGGCGATATCAATGGCAGAAGAATCGGTCTTTTAGAGTTGCAATATTGCAGGAATCCTTATGACAAAAAGATTAGCCGCGATGAGCAGCGGTTCGCTTGGAGTGGCTCTAGAGGGAAGGAGGGTGGTGTAAAGGACTTGCCGTATATGGCGATGTTCCAAATTGGGGAGACGCAAATGAGGGAATCCATCGCCCTTATAGGAAAACGGCACCACCAAAAATGGATCCCACACACAAAATGGGCGGCTTATGTCATGCATCGCGCCAGCACTTTTGTGTGGCCAATGATTGCATCGCATCACATCCACGCTTCGCACACTTAAACTTTTTTTGTTCTCGTTACACTGACTGGCAAACAGCAGTTCCAAGCAGCTGGATTCGTATTCAGAAGGGCCGCTAAAGGCCTCATGGTCGTGTGATTCGGCACGACATATTCTCACACATCATCATACTTAACTCGCTTCCTTTTGCTTGTTCTCCACAGGCAAAGCCGACTGTTATTTTTATCGCTGCGCCGTGCTCCGAAGCCGCCGCGGCATGGATCGGCGTTAATATATCTATCTATTGACGCTTCATCCTTGCAGGCAATGTAAATTCCCCGGCAATACCTAAAATGCCATTACTCATCGATAGGCATCTCTACCTTCTATCGCATGGTTTACGTTCTCCCAACAAGGCAGTTCGGGCGTAAACCCGTCCCAATCGCCGTATTGGACC
>MNJR01000023.1 GCA_001920415.1 Acidobacteria bacterium 13_1_20CM_3_53_8
CATGCCGGGGACAATCCAGTTCATAGCCGTAACGAGCGCGCTTGGCTTGAGCGAGTGAAACTCTACAGGAATATTTTTCTTGCTAAACTCTCCGTCAATCTCCTGCTGTGCGGCCTCGCTCGTTACTATGGCCTGAGCCACAGAACCATCGGCTGACGTGACGGTCAACGTCTCGCCGTCAACGCTCAAGGAAACTACGCTGGACGATTCGCCTACGGCGTGAAGTTCCGTATAGTTAATCGTGCGCACGGGAGCGCGGTGACGCTGATAGAAAGTGATTAGACTCGCAGCGGCGAGGAGCAGAATGAGTCCAAGAGCCACTGTGATGCTCAATTTCGGCGAGCGTGGGAGCAATCGTGCAATAGGGGACGGCATAAAAATCTCCAGAAAGTTTTATAGACTGTTCGGGGGCGAAGTCCTCAAGCGTAAAATCAATTGATTGAAGTATCGTGGTTGAGAAAAGTTAGCGGCTAGGGTAAGAACAACACAACTGGATGTGCCCGGAAAACCCTTTCCAATCGAACCGGCGTGGGCGACCTTCTAGAAGGTCTCACGCAAATTACACTTTAGCAGCAGGCAGAGAGATTAGTCCAGCAAATAGTAGGAATTTTAGACCCAAAACCATTTCGAGGTCTTTCCCTCTGAGGCAGCTAAAGCAGTGAGCGGCCAACTCGCTTCAACGCTCTCTCGGATGAGCGCGCACGCCTTTCGGTTGGCTGTTTTTACGCTCAATTATCCAATGATTAATCTGCTGCTCTAAATCAAAACACGGGCGTCAAAACTTTGGCTGCGATTTCCATACAAGAAGAGCTTAATTATTTGACCGAAAAGGTCTAAATCGCAAACTCCTTTCTGCCCGTAAAACCTGTTGATTAAAGACTTAGAGCCTTGAGCGGCTTCGTTACGACTATGCTGGCACGGCCATTGCCATGTTAGGGAGCAAGGTTGACGGGAACCTTTTAGGGGTTGGCAGACGAATTTTTGAACAAAAGGAGACGGCGAAATGCTTTGGACAATTCTGGTGATTCTTCTGGTCTTGTGGCTTATTGGCCTAGTGGCGCACATCGGTGGTGGACTCATACACTTGCTGCTGGTCGTAGCGCTCATCGTTTTCGTGATTAACCTGCTCACAGGACGCCGCACGGTTTAAGACTAAGCGCGGCACGGATGGCCTTGGCCCGAACAAGCGGGCTAAAATTGTGAGCTTGAGTTTTAGGGGATTAATGGCTGTCGCTTGAAAAGGGGAGGACGAATATGCTTTGGACGATTCTTGTAATTCTACTGATCTTGTGGTTGCTAGGTCTTGTTAGCGGCTACACCGTCGGTGGATTCATACACCTGCTGCTTGTACTGGCGCTGGTCATCTTCGTGATTAATCTTCTGACCGGACGCCGCACAGTTTAAGGTAACTGAACCGAGATCGGATTTTTGGGGCAATAACTTGAAGATGGGGATGCAACCGTTGCGGGTTGTCATCCCCATCTTCGCTTAAAAATCTGAAAGTAGATTCGAATCAAGAGGCGTTATGACGCGCCCGACCGGGTAAAGATTCTTCCGCGCATCGTTGTAAGGCGAGCGCTCGTAGAAGAATTGCAGCCTTTCGCGTGGGCTTGCTGCGAAATGCGTATCGGTTGCTACGCGCTGCTCAAATTCGCGTCGCAAGGCAGGGTCATTTGCCAGCATCTCTCGCGCCAGCCTTTCTATCACGTAATCTTCGCCATACTCCTTCTGCTCGAATATAGCATTGAAAAATCCCCACGCTACGAAAGAATCAGGCCCGTCTGGTTCAAGCAAGTGAACCGCAACGTGCGCTGCGGGTTGTGCCATTGGAACGATAACGGAGCCTGCTGGAAATAATCTTCGCTCGCGAACTAGATTGCTTTTGTAGGTTGGTTGAAAGCGTCCCTCAAAAGGCGCGCTCGCCCATTTCACATCGCTGAACCTGTAGCTTTCAACTTCAAACGTCGTGTTCGTTCCAAGCCTCTTCAAGTTAAGACCGTGAGCTTCTAAAACATCTATCACGCTTTTCCATTGCGGCGGGACGATGTAGTAGAGGGGCGGCGCGACAGCAGCCGAAACTTTCATGTCATCGAAGAGAGGAATCGTTAGGTCAACGGGTCGCGTATCGAATACTACGCGCACAGCGCCTGAGATTTCACTCAACTCTCTGTGAGATTCAACGCCCTTGAGATGGAACGGAACGGAATTTTCAGTAAGCGAAAACTGTAGGGGATACTTTTGGGCAGGATCATATTTTCGCCCGGCTTCAACTGTTTCCCTGTCCGCCTCCTGAACAGCCCGCAGCAAGCTTTGAGTGTCGCGGTTTACTTCCTCCAAAGTAAAACGCAGCAGGTCGTAAGTGCCGCGCACGCGCGTGCGATAGTTCTTGAGCATGTGCGTCTCAATCAACAAGCCGGGGCGATTCCTCAAGGGCGTATAGCCCGCAGAGAATCTTGGTGTTTGCAGGAAGCCAACTATACCAAGACTTAAATCGCGGTTGTCACGAAACTCCATATAGGGCGCAAGCAGATTCCCTGCGGCCTCAGTCGCCGGAACAATTTTTGTGTCGAATGCAACGCGCTCCCACGCGAGCACAGAAGGCGGCGCGTTCTCGTGATGCTCGTATTGATAGGTCACATTGTAGCGATAATCAGCCCCGTCCGTGACATGGCAATCAATGAACAGATCAGGATTCCACTCAGTCCAGAGCCGCAGCCACGCGCGAGTCTCCGGCGCGTCGGCCTTCATGTAATCGCGGTTCAGATTAAGATTCTCGGCTGTAGTGCGCCAGCCCATCTCGGCTGGCCCGTTCTGATTGATTCGATTGTACGGGCCAAAGCGCTCGTGCCCATCCGTGTTGTAAATCGGAATAAATAGCAGAACGACGTGATCCAGCAGGCTGAGCCGAGTTTTGGTAATCGCAATATCGCGCAACAAAGCAAGGCCAGCATCCTTTCCATCAGACTCGCCGGCATGAATGCAAGCCTGAATCAACACGACTGCTTTTCCCGCGCGTCTAGCAGCGTCTGGCGTGAAAGTGCCGCCGCTTGCAGCAACGAGCAGCGGCAAATCTCTTCCCTCGCCGCTTCTACCAAAGGTCATGTAGCGAATTAAGTTGGACGCCGCCGCAAGCTTCTTGCTGAATGCAATTGTCTCTTCGTAACGCGGCGTCTCTCGATAGTCGGTTCGTTCAGTATAGGTCTGCCATTCGGGCGGCACGGGCAGTGAAGGACTTTGAGCCATAATCTCCGTTGAGAAAGTTGAAATCAGAAACAGTACCAAGCTGTAAGAGATAAGCGCATATGAACGCATCAGATTTCTCCAGGCCGAAGAAGATAAGTTATAGCAATTCTCGGAAGAAGGATACTACATTATACCCCGCATCTATTGACAGGTCAGTACCGCCTGAGGAAAGGCAAAAGTAAAAAGGTAAAAGGTAAAAGGAAGGCTGAAACCATCTTTAATTAAAAAGATTGGCTTCTCCCTAACGTTTGCCTTTTTACTTTTACCTTTTGCCTTTCCTTTGCCTTCCCTTTGCCTCATTCGCCGCGCATGATGCACAATTGGAATGGTGCTGTGATAGCAAATTTCTTGTTCTGAGGTTTTGAATGTTCTTTCGCCCCGATGCTCGTCGCATCATCTTCTATATTTTAATCCTGGCAATTTTTGCCGGAAACGTTTCTTCGTTTCCCAACTCTCTACCTTCTGAGAACACCAGCAACGTCGTTAGACTCGATTCGCATAATAGGATGCTGGGGCCGCCCCCCCCGCGCCCGCCTCGCACCTATGACATGCAGCACTACACGCTTCGCTCGCGCTTCGACGTTGCGAACAGAGTCTTGATTGGCGACGAAACGGTCGCGCTGAAACCCATTGCCGCCGGGTTCAAATCTTTCGACCTTGATGCTTCGGCAATGCAAGTGGAATCCGTTACTATTGACGGAAGCAACAAGCAGCTTCAATGGACGCAGCCGCCCGACCACCTCTCAATCACTTTGGATCGCGCTTACGAGCCAGCGGAAACCATTAGCGTCAATATCAAGTATCGCGCGACCTCGCAGCAGCGCGGGCTTTTCTTTATACAGCAGGGCAGCGCAGGCAAAGCGGGCGCGCAGAACGTTCAAATCTGGACGCAGGGCGAGCCGGAAGACAGTCACTTGTGGTTCCCCTGCTACGACTTTCCTGATGACAAGGCTACTAGCGAGCAGTACATCACAACGGGCGCGAATCAGGTAGCCATCTCGAACGGCCAGCTATTGGAGACCGCTAATAACGACGACGGCACGCATACGTTTCACTGGAAGATGGACGTGCCGCATTCCAGCTATTTGACTTCATTCGTCGTGGGCGACTATGTAAAGCTCACGGATACATATAAAAATGTATCGGTCGAATACTACACTTATCATGGGACTGAAGCGCAGGCGCGTCGTTCGTTCTCGAAGACGCCGCAGGTGATGGAGCTTTACAGCCGACTTCTCAACTACGAATATCCTTACACGCGCTACTCGCAGACAATCGTCTCGCACTTCGTCTTCGGCGGGATGGAGAACATCACTTCTACAACGCAGGCAGACACGGAGATTCTGCGCAACGTCCCGGATGAATCTCCTTTCTCGCCGAACATTCTGGTCGCGCACGAGCTTGCGCATAGCTGGTTCGGCAATCTAGTGACATGCAAGAACTGGGCGAACCTGTGGCTCAACGAAGGCTTCGCAACTTTCATGGAGGCCGTCTTCATTGAATCCCAGCGCGGTCGTGATGCTTATCTGACGGAGATGCGCAGCAACCAGTACAGCTATTTCGATGAGGACGAAGTGAAATACAGGCGACCGCTTGTGTACGACCGTTATCAAACGCCAAACGATCTGCTGGACACGACCACATACAAGAAGGGCGCGTTCGTCATACACATGCTGCGCGAGCAGGTCGGAGACGAAATTTTCTGGAAGGCGCTGAATCGTTACTTGAATAAGTACAAATATCAGGTTGTTGATTCATCGGACTTGCAGAAAGTTTTTGAAGAGACTTCCGGGCAGAAGTTGGATTGGTTCTTTGACCAGTGGGTCTATAAAGCTGGCTATCCTGAATTGCGTGTGCGAACGAGTTACGACGAACGAAGAAGGCAGCTAATAATGGACATTGAGCAAACACAGCAGGCCGACGATATTACTCCCGCAGTCTTCCGCCTGCCCGTTGACGTTGACATCATCACAGCAAGCGGTACGGTCACAAAGCGCATAGAGATTACACAGCGCACAGAGCGATTCACTTTCGATTCAGACACGAGACCGCAGGCAGTTGATTTCGACCGCAGCCTCAGAATCATGAAGAAAATTGACCTGCAACAACCAGCGGCGTAAAGAAGTCAAAAGTAAAAAGGTAAAAGGCAAAAGTGAAGAGGATGAAAGCAATGCTATTACTCTTTCTCTCTTAATCTTAAAAATTGGCTTCCCCTCACTTTTGCCTTTTTACTTTTACCTTTTGCCTTTCCTTTGCCTTCGCTATCTCTCTCGAAGCGTCTTACCGCATGATCTACAGACCACGCGGCGTTTAGCGTTGAGCGTGGCGCAGGCCGTGCAGCGTAGATACATTGTCTTTGCGAACCAGTTGGTAACGACAGCGCTCGCCGCTAGGATGGCTATGAAAACCGCCGCGCTCAGGAGCGTGTCCCTCAACCTTTGTACCTCTCGATCATGCTCCGATGATAAGCCTGCCCGCGCTTATAGCCGCACTTGAAAGAGTTCTCCGCGCACTCTTCGCCGTATTGTTCGCGCAAGTATTCGCTCGCCTCGTCATAAGATTTCGCACGAGCGCGCGGGTTAAGCGCCGCTACGAAGCCGCTGCGATACTTTGCCTCGTCCGCCGCCAGATCGCCTCCCTGCCCTCTGTAATGCTCTGCCTCCGCGTCGCGCAATCCTACCCACCAGCTTTCACGTGCGGCGTCCAGACTCTCTGCGCCTGCCTGAGCCAGAATCGAACGCGTTGCGTCAGCCTGCGTTCCATCTTCCGCGATAACGACTATGACGGTTCGCCCCTGGCGCAGCGCGTCTTCGTAAATGTAAAGCTCATCGTGCGGAATACCGTCGGCCATATTGCTTTCGACTTCACTGCCCAAGGCTGCACCCGTAGCCGCACCGCCTGCGCCCAGCAGCGCTGCGCCAAGAAGACCCGCAGCGAAGATTGGGCCAACACCGGGAATGACGAGGCTTGCGGCAGCCGCGCCCAAGTGCATTCCTCCTGCGATTCCTAGCGCACCGCCCACAGTTCCACCTATGGCTGAACCCATTCCGGGCTGCTCGGTTTCGGTTGTGGGCACTTGTGATTCAATCTCCTCCGGCGTTGTGCCGGGCATGAGCAGGTTAATTTTGTCCGCAGAGACGCCAGCCGACATAAGATTCTGAACTGCGCTCTCGGCCTGCGCGCGGGAACGAAAGATTCCGGCGACGGTTTCCATTCTTTAGCCTCCTTAATTTGCTGTCCGGTTTTTCAATTAGTTGTATAACGATTCGCCTTCTCTTTCAAGTTTATACGTCACTCCCGCGCGAGATGATTGAGTCTGCGGCGCGCGGCGTGTTAAAGTAAGAGTGTTAGAAGTAACTCACGGAAAGGCGCTACTGAAATAATTTTTCTATGATAGAAATCATCGAGAAACACTGGCCTATGTCCGAAGGCGACGGCAAGGCTACGCGCAAGAAGAAGCCGCGCATACTCGCAATCACCACAGACTGTTGCACTGGGTGCGCAGGCTCGCCCGCCTGCATAGAGTATTGCCCGATTGAAGCCTGCATGTTCTGGATTCCAGACGAAGACCACCCGCCATTCGGTCGCATAGAGGTTGATCCATATCTCTGCATAGGCTGTCAGAAATGTATAAGCAAAGGGCCGGAGGGCGCGTTTTTAGATGGCTGCCCGTGGGATGCCATTGAAATGGTTCCTACCGAAAACTGGGAAGCGATGCACGGCGTCACACTGCCTGATGCTCCGCCTCCGCCACCTGTTTAAAGGGAAAAGTTTAGTGAGAATCATCCGAGCGGCGTTTGATGGCATCTGCCGTCACCGCCGCTTGCTTTTTGATTCTATCAGGGATTGACTCGTCACCGTTGGCGTAACTCTCAACCAAAGGCAAATCTTCGCTTGCGCCGATGAAAGCCAGTGCGACCAGCGCGCTCTCTATGCTGTCCGTGTCGGGCGCAATTGAGAATATCTTTTCGTCGGCAGCGACTTGCTCGCCTTCACGCTTTTGTACGACGCTGATTCTGCCCGCGACGGGCGAACGCAGTTCCTGTATCTGCGAATCACTGCGCCTGATTCGCGCAAGCAGCGCTCCGACAGTAACCGTTGAGCCTACGGGCAAGACGCTCATCAACCTCCCTTCAACAGGGGCTGCGACATCGAACGGCTTCAACATAGAGCGTAGCTCACTTCTTCCGCTTCCATCATTGAAACTGACTAGCGCCGTAGCAGCGTTGCGTCTGACGACCGGCTCTCTGTCAGCAAGCAATCGCAAGAGCGTCACATGAAACTCTTCGGATTTGGCATCGCCGCCCATGACCCACGCGACCGTTTTACGGATTTCAGTCTCAGGACTATTTGCGAGCGCGACTATCTGCGGATACCAGCGCCTCACGCTCTCGTCATGCGCGCGCATACGCTCTTCGACTTGCGCGAGCGCGTGCTGTACGTGGCGCGTGTTCTGCCCGTCTGCAAGGTACTGGCCTATCTCTTCATCGGAAAGGTGACGCCCGAACCAGGTGCCGTACCATGTCAGGAAAGGGACTATGACGAGAAGCGCCGCGACGATTACAAGAGGCAGAGACGCGCGGCGTCGCGCCGTCTGCGCGTTTGCTACGACAGAGGTTTCAGAGTTATGCCCGCTCCCTTTCATCACACGATTCTCAACCTCGCGCAGGAAATAGTTGATAAAGCATAAGGTAAACGATTACGCCAGTGACAGAGACGTAGAGCCAGAGCGGGAAAGTCCAGCGCGCCACGCCCCTGTGCTGAATGTAGCGACCACGCGCCGCGCGATAAACCGTCAGGAAAACAAGTGGAAGAATTACTATGGCAAGAACCAGATGAGTGAAGAGTATGACCAGATAGATTGGGCGAATGATTGGAATGTCAGGGAAGCGCGTTGCGCCGTGATAATAGTGATAGATTAGATATGAAACCAGAAATAGCGCGGACGCTGTGAGCGCAGCAATCTGGCAGTTGCGATGAGCCACGACCCGCTTTCGCCGTATGAACGTGTACCCTATCACCAGAAGGATTCCGCTCGTAGCGTTAAGGGCAGCGTTCAAGTGGGGCAAAGCGTAGATGTAATCACTCATAAGAACAGTTTTCAGTTTTTAGTTTTCAGTTTTCAGTTAAAAGCTTTTCGTTCTTCCTGCTGAAAACTGAAAACTAAAAACTGAAAACTGTTTTTATCACTTTATTAATCGCTTGCCCTTTGTCGTTAGCGCGTAAAAATCGTTCCCGCGCTCCTCCAATAATCCTTCTTTGACTAACTGCTCCACAGTGTCGAAAACTTCCGTACGCGCGCGAGGGTCGTTGCCGCCAGCCTCGAACAGTTCATGAAGGTCTAGCGCCTCCTTGCCCCACTCATTGAACATTGCTAGCACGCGCTCCCTCATCTCACTCATTCTTGCCACCTTTAACCCTTAAGCGGTCAGGATTGATTCTCCTCAGAACGTTTCAGGCGATTCACCATGTTCTCGACATCCGGCGGGACAGTCCGAGCAGTTCTCTTCGTGACTGTGGTCGCAGGCACACTGGCACGAGCAGCGGGAAGCGCTGCCTGCCCTGTGCTACCAGCGATTGCCGGAGTCGTCGCCGCCAGTTGTTCCGCAGTAACTTCAGCGCCTTTGCGCTTCAAAGGATTTCTTAGAACGCCTGCGTCCCTCAGAGACATTATAGGGTTTATGAGAAGCACCAAGGCGAGCAGCGTGAACACGACCGTTAGAAAAAGGCTGTCAATGGTTAAGAAATTAGTAACAGTGCCAAGAGCAATTACGTTCCAGACGACAACGCCCAGAAACGCCAGCGCGAGCAACACGCAGAGGAGGTTCAGGACAAATCCCTCACGCTTCATCTGACTTCCCTCCCAAGTGACTGTATCCGTCATTCAATCCCTCATTTTTGAATTCGATTGCAACGAATGGTTGACTCATTTTTTCATTTTACATTGATTCATTTTCTCATCTTCTAATTGTTATCAATGAAAAATAGGTAAATGAATAAATGGATCAATTCCTCATCCCTCATCGTTGTTTTCAGTGCCTTGCTTTCGGCGCAGGCTTGGGTTTTTCGACCACTTCTGTATAACCGCACCTCTCGCATTGCCATGCCGGGAACACCGCGTTCGGGTCGCCAGTGCTCTGATAGATTGCCTGATCAGACGGGATTATCTTCCCGCCACAGCGCGGGCACGCGCGTCCGCGTATGGTCTCGCGCTCAACGTCAACGTTGAATTCATTCTCGGACATTCTTTTACCTATTCTAACTTTTTAGTTGGATTCGAGGCAACGCGCCAGGCCGGAAGGATGAACGCTCTTTGTATGTGTGCTAAGACGACTGTTCTACTTTGCGCTTTATAACACTTCTCTCTTTTCGCAGCGTAAACCACTTGTTCGAGCGCAGCCATCTTTTCAGAGAACTCTTTTTGTCAATACCGTACAACGCAGTCTCCTGCGCGCGTGCGTAGCGCCAGATCAGAACGAAAAATGCTGTGAAGAGGATTATCGGTGGAAGTAGAAGAACAAGACCACCTATGTTCAGAGCGCGCGAAAGCGTCTCAACATTGCTGGAGCCGGCAACGGCAGCCCTGCACATTGCGCACTGGGAAAAAGCTTTCGCGCACGGGGCGAAAGCGGCGAGCGCAAGGATAGCGCCACGCCACGCGAGCCTGTTTGCGCCCGAAAATTTCTTCATGGGTTTACACCTGTCGTCTGAGGAGAGTTAGTGTGGGGGTAGCGAAGCGACGAAGAGCGAAAACTATCGGGGAAGAATATGAAGAGCAGACATATGCACACGACCATAGCGGGCACGAGCGTGAGAATCAAGCTCAACCGCTCGAACCTCAAGTGCATGAAGTAGGCCATGATGAGCGCGGCCTTTACGATCGAAAGTCCAAGAAGAATTACCAGCTTCATCTTCAGATCGAAATGGACGTAACCCAGGAAAACCTCCAGACCGGTTAACGCCAGCAGCCAGACCCAGACAGAAACGAACAATCTGGTCGTTCCTTCATCGTGCGGTTGTTCTTCCATGTGCGCGCTCATTTTTTCAAAAGTCTCCTTCGATTTAACTCTCAAACCGTGAACCGCTCATCCTCTGAAATCAACAGACAGCAGGTAGATCATAGGAAACACGAACATCCAGACCAAATCAACAAAGTGCCAGTAAAGGCCGCTTATCTCAACATCCTCGTGCTTCAACCGCTTGACCATAGCAGCTACAGATGCCAGATAAATTAGTCCAGTGAAGACGTGGAACATGTGCAGCCCTGTGATTGCGAAGAACGTTGCGCCAAAGAGCGGAGAAGCGCCGGGCCAGCGTTGCGCCCACTCGCTGGGAAGCGCGAACGGGCGAAGCCCTTCGTCTATCAAGTGATTCCATTCTATTAAGTGCAGCACGATGAACGATGCGCCGCCTAAGATAGTCCCCAGAATCCAACGCCTTACGCCCGCTTTATCGCCGCGCGCAGATGCTTTAACGGCCATCACCATAGTCAAGCTGGACGATAGCAGGCAGAGCGTCATTATGCTGGAAAAGATTATGCTAGGCCAGAACGGGAATGGCGTGGGCCAATTGTCGCTCGACGCGCGCACGTAGCTATAGCCTATCAATAGCGCAGAGAACGTAAGCGAGTCGGAGACTATGAATAGCCACATCCCCAGTTTTCTATGCCCGACCCTGTAGGGAAACGCGCCGCCGCCCCAATCAGCCGCTATCAACTGCTCGGCTTGAACCTCAGATGCCACCTCTTCACCTCCAGAAGAATAGGAGTAGGAATAAGTAAACCCAGAGTCCGTCCATGAAATGCCAGTAGAGCGAAACCGAATCGGCCAGAGCCTGCCGCTTCTTCTCTTCAAACTCGCCCTGCCGTTTTCGCCACGTGCGAAGCAGCAGATAATCCAGACCGAAAATTCCGCCTAGAAGATGAACGCCGTGCGCAGCCGTCAGCACGTAGAAGAAAGAGACGTGCGGATTTGAAGACATGTAGACGCCCTGATGTACGAGTTGCCGCCACACAACAAACTGCGATGTCAAAAATCCCAGACCCAGAAAAACAGTTACCAGCAACCAGCGACTGTAAACGCTCTCCGCGCCCCGCTTCAAACCCTTTCGAGCAATTTCGAACGTAACGCTGCTCACCACTATCAGCGCAGTGCTCAGCCACAGCAGGTTCGGTATAACGAGCGGCCTCCAGTCGCGTGGTAGCCGGTCATTGGCCCAACCCGCGCGAACAATGTAGGCGCTCGTCAACGCAGTGAAGAGCATAGTGATGCCCGCGAGCGCGACCCACATTCCAATACGGTAGCGATCAGGCTCGAACCTTCTGGCAAGGTCATCGCCGCCCGGCCCGCCGCCGTTGCCGCGAGACCCGTGACCGTTCGGCGCAGGCTTTTTAGGCCCGCCCGCGATCCTCTTCCCTTTTTTCGTTATGTCTTTAGTGCCCGTGACCATCGCTGCCATTACCGCTTGTTCCTCCATCAACCTCAGCCACCTCTGCGTCCCGTTCTGTCTGCAAAATAAAATCGTTCGGAGCGCCTGGCACTGCGAACTCATACGGCCCTCTGTAGACGGTCGGCACAACGCCAGCGAAATTGTCGTGCGGCGGTGGCGTCGCCGTAGTCCATTCAAGCGTCGTAGCCTCCCAAGGGTTATCGCCAGCCTTCTTGCCTTTGAAGAGGCTCCAGAAGAAATTGAAGTAGAAGAGCACCTGCGCAAGGGCTGTGACGATTGCTGCGGCTGTCACAAATTTTACCAGAGGGTCTGCCGGGTCAATGAAATGATAGATTGACTGTCCGTTTTCTGCGAACTGAGCGTAGCGGCGCGGCATCCCAATGATGCCCATGATGTGCATAGGCATGAAGATGGAATAGACGCCTATGAACGTTATCCAGAAATGAATTTTTCCGATTGTCTCGTTCATCATGCGCCCGAACATCTTCGGATACCAGAAGGACATCGCCGCGAACATTCCAAAAATTGCCGCCACACCCATCACCAGATGAAAGTGCGCCAGCACGAAATAGGTATCGTGCATGGGAAGATCAAGCGAAGTCTGCCCAAGCACAAGACCTGTGATGCCGCCTGAGACGAAGAGCGATACGAATCCAAGGGCGAAGAGCATAGGAACAGTGAAACGAATCTTCGCGCCCCAGAGCGTGCCTATCCAGTTGAACGTCTTGATCGCAGAAGGAACTCCTATGGAAAGCGTCAGTATAGAGAAGGCCATAGCCGAATAGGGACTCATGCCGCTTATGAACATGTGATGTCCCCAGACGAAGAAGCCCAAGAGGCCAATGCCGAACATGGCGAAGACCATAGCGCGATAGCCGAATATTGGTTTACGGGCGAACGTAGAAAGTATGTGCGAGGTAGCGCCCATGCCCGGCAAGATAGCTATGTAAACTTCCGGGTGACCGAAGAACCAGAACAGATGCTGCCACAGTATTGGCGAGCCGCCCTGATGACTTGTAATCAGTGTATCGGTCACAACCTCGCCGCCCGGAATGAAGAAGCTAGTACCAGCAGTTCTGTCAAGAAATAGCAGAATGCCGCCAGCCAGAAGCACCGGAAACGCCAGAAGCGCAAGCACTGCTGTCGTAAACCATGCCCAGCATGTGAGCGGCATTCTCATCAAGCTCATCCCGCGCGTGCGCATATTGAGCAAGGTCGTTATGAAATTCAGAGCGCCTAGAAGAGAGCCAACGCAGAAAATAGCAATGCTGATAATCCAAAGCGACATTCCTGCGCCCTGACCAGGCCCTGCGATTTTCCCCAGCGCGCTTAGAGGCGGATAAGCAGTCCACCCGCCGATTGGCCCAACCGTGCCGCTGCCTCCCTGCATCCAGTCTCCCAGACCTGAGAACCACGCGCCGATTGTTTGATTGCCTTCGACGAATATGGCAAGCACCAGCACAAGGAAGCCCACGAACGTCACCCAGAAGGACATCATGTTGAGGAAGGGGAAGGCCATGTCGTCCGCGCCAATCTGAATCGGCAGAAAATAGTTTCCAAATCCTCCCTGCGGTGCAGTAGTCAGCACGAAGAAGACCATCATCGTCCCGTGCATCGTGACGAGCGATAGATAAAACTCTGGACTCATCACCCCTTCGGGCGCGCCCGTAGGGAAAAGCGTGCCTAGGATAGGCCACTTCGTTCCGGGCCAACTCAGGTTCATGCGCATCAGCACGGACATCACCACGCCGAATAGCACAGAAGTCATAGCCAGCAGCATGTACTGAATGCCTATGACTTTGTGATCAAGGCTGAAGATATACTTTCGTATAAAACTCTTCGGCGGTTCGTGCCTGTGCGCTTCCCCGGAAATTTCGTGAGCTGACATAGCTCCTTTTCTCCTCTCCCTTTTTTTGGGCGAAAAGTTTTTATCGTTAATAGACTATAGGATACTGCTGACGTAGTTGGCCTACGCGCGTCTGAAATTGGTCGGGCGGCAGCGCCATCAAAGCATTATGCTCGTCTTGCGGCAGAATGATGACGTAGCCGCGCATCCTGTAATGAAACTGCCCGCACAATTCCGCGCAAGCCAATTCGTACTGCCCCGTTTTCGTCGGCGTGAAATGAACGTGAATCGCCATGCCCGGCACAAGGTCTTGCTTGAATCTTAAGGGCGGAACCCAGAAGCTGTGCGTCACGTCAATCGAGCGCAGTGTTAATTCGACGGGACGATTAACTGGAAGCACCAGCGTTGCCAAAACAGCATCGTCTCTGGATTTAGGGTCTGCCGGATCAAGACCTATGAGGTTCGACGAGCCTATGAGCGAAGGGTCTGTGCGACCGAATTGGCCGTCAACGCCCGCGTAATGAAAATTCCACTGGAATTGCTGAGCAACGACTTCGACTTGGTACGATCCCGCAGGCGCGCCCACAAAATGAAGCTGCGCCCAGACGCGCTGGCCTATGACGGCCAATGAGATGAAGACCACAGCCGTAACGACAGTCCAGATAATCTCAAGACGATTATTGCCGTGCGAATAGACCGCTCGCGTAGTGTCGCCCGGCGTCGCTCTATATTTCCAGACAGCCCACCCGAGCGCGACTTGCGCCGCCACGAAGCTTATGCCAACCACTATGATCGTACGCATAAACTGGCGGTCAATCTCAGGCCCATGCTCCGATATGGTAGCCGGAAACCACCACTTGCCGCTCGCAAACAGCAGCACAGAGCCGAGCGTAATCAGCCAGATGAGAACACCCAAAGCGCGACCCATCAGCGAACCTCCTAAGAGCAGTTTTCAGTTTTTAGTTTTCAGTTTTCAGTAAAAGCATTTCGCTCTTCTTTCTGAAAACTGAAAACTAAAAACTGAAAACTGTTTTTATCACCTATTCAAGACCATTAATCCAAAGAGCAGTGGTAGATAGAGAACCGATGCAAGCAGGAGCCGTCGTGCGTGCTGTTTTGATTTGGAAACGGCTGCGCGGACGCTGCTGTAGAGAAAGAGAGCGCCGAGCACGATGGCACCGCAGAAATAAATTTTACCGGAAATACCTAGAACTGTTGGCAGAAGGCTCACGGGAATAAGCATGAGCGTGTACGCAACAATCTGCCGAGCAGTGACGCGGCCTTCGGGTTCGATTACGGGCAGCATCACGATGCCTGCGCGCCTGTAATCCTCTTTATACATCCATGCGATTGCAAGAAAATGCGGGAACTGCCAGAGAAAGAGTATTGCGAATAGAACCCACGCTTCCACCCCCACTTCGCCACGCGCCGCAGTCCATCCCATCAGCGGCGGCATAGCGCCCGGAAACGCGCCAATCGCAGTTGAAAGGCTCGTGCGCGTCTTCAAAGGCGTGTAGAGAAAAAGGTAGCCTACGATAACGGAGAGGCCGAAGGCCGCAGTTATAGGGTTGACCAGAAAAGCCAGATAAGCTTCTGCAATGGTCGTGAGCCAGATGCCCAGAAAAAGAGCTTCAAACGGCTGAAGTCTTCCCGAAGGGAGCGGGCGCAAGCTGGTTCTACGCATAAGCCCGTCAAGGTCTCGCTCCATGAATTGATTTAGCGTAGCTATGCCGGAAGAGAGCAGTGTGATTCCGGCGAGCGCGTGAAGAAGATTCAGGTAATCAATAGGCCCGCGCGCGCCTAGGAAATAGCCTGCGGCTGAAGTCAGTACGATAAGAAAAGTTATACGGGGTTTTGTAAGTTCAATGTATGCAGAGACGCGCTCGCGCGCCGTAAGACGCACAGCTTCATCTCCGGCGACAATGCCGCGATCAATCTCGACTGCAACTGCTTTCATACATTAACAGGATTACAAAAATAGGTTTCTAATCAGTATTTAACTTACCCTATGCAACCGAATATTTTCAGCCATCGAAGATGGCGACAGCATAAAGCCCAGTGCGTTAGCGCTGGGGTAAAGATGAAAAAATATCAATCGAGCTATCGAAGATAGCGACAGCCCTAGAATTGCTCATGCTCTGTCGCCCACTCTCGCGGGCTTGAATACTTTGTTGCTATCATTTCCCAGCGCTAACGCGCTCTCGCTTTAGACGGTCGCCCGCTCGCGCGGGCTGGAATCCGAACTTCGCGTATGATGAGTTGGTTAAATCAAAATGCGATAACAGTGTTCTTGTGAAAGGCGGCGGAACTGTTAATGTGCCCGCCGCCTTTCACATCTAACTTCTCTCAATGCTGTTCCATCAGCATTGGAACGTCGAGCGCGGGCATAACTTCAAGAGAGCGTTGGCCGCTCGCCGTAGCGCCACCAGTCGGGCTGAAGCTGAAATCTGCTGTGGCCGTGCCGTTGGCATCAACCTTCACAGTTCCCAAGGTCTGCTCGCCCAATTTCTCGTGCCATGCAACGACCGTGTACGTTCCGGGCGGCACGCCTTTGATTGTGTATGTGCCGTCGTCGCCGCTCACTGCGAAGAACGGGTGCTTCATCACGGCTATGTGCGCCTTCATCCAGGGATGCTGGTTGCATTTGACTGGAATGACTATTTCGGGGCGCGGGAAGCTCTTGACTATATCGGGTGCGCCCGCAGGCTGCGACTGATTCCACTCTTGGTTCGTATGCGGCGTTGGGTGAATGTTGTGAGTGGTCTGGTCGCTGTTCTTGATGTCTATCTTCTGGTTGACCATCACGCCCAGAACGTGCGGCCTGTAATGGCAACCGTTCTGATCCAATGTCACTGCGTCCGAAGGCGTGTCAAAGCCTAGGCTATCTATGTTCTGTCCGTCTGCGGTCGTTCCAGACTTGACGTAGACCAAAACGTTCGCAAGGTGGCCGTTGCTGGCTACTACATCTTCGGTCGTCAGATTAGGATTATGAGAAGCGCAGAAAGGGTCTGCGGAAAGGTCTGGCTTTGAGTTGGCGGGAGCCTGACCGTTCAGGGCAACTGTGCCCTTGATGGTTCCCTCGTTGCCTTTCGGCTTCCACTTATTTGCCGTTGGGCCTCCGGTATTGCCAGTTTCGCCTGTGTCCTCGCTCTTCTTGCAAGCAATACCGAGCGCTAGAAGCGAAAGGATTATAGAGATGGCAAGCCAGAAGCGTGCGCGTCTGATGAGCATGTGTGATTCCTCCAAATCAGTATGATTTCTTTTGTGCCATTAAAACACAACTATTGCGTTATGAAAACTCTAGCCAGCGCGATGCGCGACCGCATAAGCGACCACGGGGCTGCGCGAACTGTAATTCTTCACGCGCGCACTCGTCTTTGGCCTTCCACGATTCTGCGGCGCAATATTTCTGCTGACGGGTTTTTGACCGTGCGCAGTCTGCCCTTGCTGCTGCGCGCCATGCGCGGGCGAAGGCGCTGCGCCTCCAGTTGCGGGCGCAGGGCTTGCAGAGAGAAGGCGCTGCTGCTCGTCCTGCGTCATCAACATCATGTAGCGCACTAACAGCTTGGCATGATCGCCTTGATAATCTTGAACCGCTTGAGGGACGTTCGGAATGTTCGTCACCCATCGGTCGCCTTCCTGCCTGAATAGTCCTGTAGGCATGGCCGTGCCCGGACTTATCTGCGCAGGATCAAGCAGCCAGCGGAATGTCCAGTCGGGTTTGAGACGCTGCCCCGCTATCATGAAGTTCGGCGCAATCGCAGTCGCGTCGTGTTGCGCGTTGCCTGTCATGTGACATTTCAAGCACGGCGTGCCTGAAGTGAATAGCTGGCGAGCGATAAGACGCTCCTGATCCGTCAGCGGGTCAAGCTGCTGCGGTATGTACGGGTCTTCCTGCGATGAGACGGCCATGAAGAAGCGCACAAGCTTCTGCAATTCGTTCGGCGAGAAGGTGAACGTAGGCATGCGCGCTCTCAAATAGGTTCGCACACCGTTGTTATTTGCGCCCGGCTGCGGCGGCAATTCACCGTGCGATCTATCAGCTTGCTGCGCAGCCTGATTATTCTGTTGACTGTTTTGCTGCGCCGCGCCCGTGTTTGCGCCCGCAACAGGAGGCGCACTCGTGCTGACTGCTGCTGCCGCGTTGTTAGTCGAAGGCTGCGCGTTGCCTGATTGAGCGCTAGCGCTTTGCGGGCCAGCGAGCGACGGGTCGCGCAGGAAACGAAGCAGCCAGTTGGGATCAACGCGCGCGCCTTCGCTTGAAAGTCTAGGCGGCAATTGATCGCGCCAGTCCGGCGTCTGATAGAGCGGCAGTCCCATCAAGACAGAGTTTTGTCCCACCTGGATGCTGTGACAGCCCATGCAGTTGTACTTCTTAACAACCCACCAACCTTCTTGAATATCTCTTCGCCTGTCGCTCGGATTGTAGAACATAGTCTGAGGCACGGTTGCGCCTTCCGCTCCCACACTGCCCAGCAGGAACGTAGTCAGAGCAGTGCGCCATTCGTCCGTCAGGAAAGGCTTAGGCATTCGCAGACGGTCAGCAGGAGCTTTCTCTTTTCCTCTATCATAAATAGCAGGGTCTGAAAGTTTATGTGTGAAAAAGCCCTGATGCGTGTACCACTCTTCGTGATTGTTCTGGTCAAGCGGGTCAACGCCACGTTCTGCGTCATTGGTCAGCATGGCGAAGTCCAGGCGCTCCATTGGCGTTGCGCCTTCCGTCGTCAACTCTTTACCAATTCGCTGCTCGTCCTCAAAGCCGCGTATCTCGTGGCAGCCTGCACAACCGTACTGCTTGATTAGAGCTTTACCGCGATCATGCAGGCTAGCATCGGTCAGGTAGGAAGTATCAGGGTATGATTCCGGTTGAGAGAGCGAGAATAAGTATGTGGCTATGTCTCGCGCGTCCGTGATAGGCAGACGGAAGTTGGGCATCACAGTCATGTTCTGCACTTGCAGTTCCGCGCCGTCGTTTGGACAACGCGAATGCTGCTCCGTGTCGAAGACGAACGGAAGATTGTGATTAGCGTAATCCTGCGGCGTTAAATCACGGTGCTCGCGCGGGCAGTAGGGCGCCCAGCGATTGCGCGGGTTATAAATCCAGCGGACTATGTAATCGAAGTTCGCCTTCTGACCAACTTTCGTCAGGTTCGCCGCAAAGTCTCCGCCCACGTGCTCGCCGTTCTCGTCAATCGAGTGGCAGGCCATGCAGCCGCGCGTGTGGAAAAGCTCGCTGCCGTGCTGAGCATCGCCACGCTGCTGCTGCGGTACTTGCCCATCAAAACTCTCCTGCCAGAGATAGGCCGCGATTGCTTTAATCTGGTCTGCGCCGTCTTCATCACGTTGAAGTCGCCAGAACGTAGGCATCTTTGTGCCGGGACGAAACGCTTGCGGGTCTTGCACGGTAACGCGAATTCAAGTTTAACTGATCAATGCGCGCGGCCAACTGGCTGTTCGTAACATGCAGTGATTCAATATGAGCCTTCAACTGCTGCGCCGTCGCATCATCGGTTTCAGGACGGCTACTAACCTCTTCCGATTCCAAAGCTTCGCGGTCGTTCGCTTTCTGCTGCTCCTCCAACTGACTTATCAACTGTCTTGCATTGGATAGCCCGTCAGTCTCGCGGTCGAATCCTTCATAGCGATGGCAACCAACACAACCACGATTCTGGAAAAGGTCGCGCCCTAGATTCAGCGTTGAAGCGTAATCAAGAACGCGGTCGTTCTGGTGGCACTGCACACAGCCAGCTTCAGTGTACTGGCGGTCGTAGAGCGGATGCAGCCAGAAAGGATTAAGGCCGTGAGCCTTGACGACTGTGGTCGTCGCGCGACCGTTGCCTCCGTGACATGCAGAGCAACCGAAGCGGTCAGGGTTATGAATCTGAAGTAGCTGGCGGTTCGGATGCGATACAAATGCACGAGCCAGATCGTCAGGCTTCTTGTTACCCGTAGTGAAATTGGCGGGCGTCAATTCCAGAGGCTCGCGCACGCCCATGTGGCATGTCTCGCAACGGTCAACCAGATTCGTTTCGTTGACGTTAATCTGATGAATAGTGAAATCGAAATCGTCGTTGCGCTTGATAAGACTGTCAATCTGCTTCGCAGTCAAACCGACCATGTGATTCTTCAAATAGTCGTCCCGCTTCTTCGCTGCATCAGCGTAAGGCTGCAAAAGTTTCGTGCGATCTGCAAGATACTGCGCCTTCCTATTTTTGAGGTCGTTGTATCGTTCTTCAAGCTGCGTGAAATTGAGATGTTGGGTTTCAACCCTGCCGTCGTCTGTGGGATATTTGATTGTAACCTGCTCAGCCCTCTTTTTCGCCACCTCTTGACGAATCTTATTTTTCGCTGAATCACTTCCGGCCTGCTCTATGCGGTAGTTAAGAACACTTATCTGGCCACGCTGATTCTGGAAAGGGTCTGTTACGACTGCAAGCTGACTCTCTATGAGTTTGACTTTACGATCAATCTCCTGCTTCTGAGGCTCTGCTGCCTGTTGCGCCGCCTGAGCTTCCGCATCAAGCTGCTGGTACTCAGGCGTGTTCTTAACTTCCCCTTCAGTCTGCCCCGCGTTCTTCTTGATGCTCTTCAAGTAACGATTCTCGCGCTCGACGAACTCTCGCTGGTATCCCTTCCAGGGGCGCTGCCCGTAAACCTCGTCGTAGAGCGCCCACGCGAGCGAGCCGATTAAAAGTATCGCGCAGATGAGCATGATGCCGCTCGTTGAGCGGCTGATGATGGGATCGCGCTCAGGCAGCGCCGCATCTTCTCTTTTCACCAGAGCATCTTGTTCCGTAGAGTCAGCCAACTTCTATTCTTCCTCCGCGCGAGACTTTTAGGCTTATACCAAGCTGCAATCAAAAAAGAAGAAGAGATAATCCACGCGCATCACACGAAGCAGCACGAAGAGAGCTTCAAGCCGTTTCGCGCCCTTTCGTGTGATGCGCGTGGATAACATGATCTCTTTTCTCACTGCTTGCTTGGTATCAGATATTAAACCAGGGCGTAACCCAGACGTATTTTATTGTGAATACCAACCGTATGAGCAGTTTTACAGGGAACGCAAGAAGCACAGAGATTGCGAAGAACTGAAACGTCATGTATTGCAAGATGCTGGTGCGCGCCAGCAACTTCTTTTCGAACTCGTCCTTCGTTGTCAGCCACAGCCATAAACGCTTCCACCAGGGCAGCGAATGGTCAATGCGATTGAGTCCGCCTCGCGTCATCAACCAGTGGAAGAACATCCCGCCCACTACGTAGAACACTCCGACCACAACTGCGCCGAAGATGACTTTCATCCACCACGTAGAGCCTCCGAAATGTTCGGGCGTAATCCCGAAGATGTCAGGAAGATCGCGGTTCTTGTCAAACACAACCGCATTATGATCCCAGGTCTGTCCCGGCCAGAACCAAATCCAACCCGGCCCGCGTATGAACGTTCCAATAATGATAAGGGTAATCCACATGAAAAAGCCCCACATGAACATCCCTATGGCGAAGCGACGCTGCTTCCAGGAATAGTAGCCATTCCCAAGTGGATTTGAATCAACGTAAGGGAAGACCATCAATCCGATAATCATCACGCTTGGCATCACTACGCCAGCAATCCACGGATCGAAATAGACCAGCATCTCTTGAAGACCCAGAAAATACCAAGGGGCTTTTGACGGGTTCATAGTGAGATTCGGGTTAGCGGGTTCTTCCAATGGCGCGTTGAGCGTGATTGACCAGACGAAGAGAATAATCGTGACGATAAGCGTGGCTAGAAATTCTATGCGCACCAGATAAGGCCAGACGTGAATCTCGCGCGCCCAACCGGGACGCCACGGCAGAGTCTTGCGATGATGAGTTTTGGCTAACTGCTTGTCTCCTTCAAGCTCTACGACAAGTTGATCGTTAGCCTGCGCCTGCTTGATTCCCAGCCAGGTGAAGAAGGCCACAAGCGGTATTAGAGCGACAATCGGGATGTTGTCGGGCGCAGAGGCAATCTTCCAGAGTTGATGCCAGTCCTGCACGAAAAATATCGCATAGAGCGCGACGCCGATAACCAGCAAGAGCAGAACCACCTTGCCTAAAGTGAGCCTGAATCTTCCCTCTGCCATCTTCCCTTTTCTCCGCCGAGAAATTTTCAGCTACATAAAGTTGAGCCGCGTCAGCGGCGCGAGTGAATTTAGCCCGGCTTTTCAAAGCCGGGAATCGAGTCGCAACCGCATGCGCCTCGTCGCTTTAGCGACGATTGAGTAATTCAATCGTCGCTAAAGCGACGCCTATCAAATTTTGACAATCTCTCCCGGCTTTGAAAAGCCGGGCTAAATTCTGTTTGCCGCTAACGCGGCAGCATCGTCGGGCTAAGGATTCATGCACAATCTTCGATTAGTAATCCCCTAGCTCTTTAATTGCAAAAACTCTCTACTTCCTCTTTACAGCTTTCATCTCAGATTCGAGCATCACAGGCGCGGGGCCGCTAATGCCTCCATCCTTGCGTATGCGCCAGAAGTGCACGGCCATGAAGATAGAGGCGACGAGCGGTATGCCTATGCAATGCCATATGTAAGAGCGAAGGAGCGCGTTCGCATCAACGATTGAGCCACCCAGAAGCCCAAAGCGAACGTCGTTGTAAGGCGTCATGCCCAACTGCGGCCCGAACGGCCCTTCGTGTCCGAACATTGGAGTCGCACGCGCCATGTTCGTTCCAACTGTCACAGCCCAGAATCCTAGTTGATCGTCCGGCAACAGGTAGCCAGTGAATGAAAGCAGTAGTGTAAGCACCAGAAGAATAACGCCCACGCACCAGTTGAACTCGCGCGGTCGCTTGTACGAACCCGTCAGCACAACGCGGAACATATGCAGCCACGTAGTGATAATCATCAGGTGCGCTGCCCAGCGATGCATGTTCCTCAAAAGTTTTCCGAAAGGAACGTCGTGCTCTAAGTAAAGAATGTCGCGGAAAGCCTGAACCTTCGTAGGGTGGTAGTAGAACATCAAGAGCACGCCCGTAAAGGTCAGAACGATGAAAAGGTAAAAAGTAATGCCGCCCATGCCCCACGTGAAATTGTAGCGAACTGCGTCACGGTTAACTTTCGCAGGATGCAGGTGCAGAAAGACGTTTGAAAGAATTGCAAGCGAGCGGTTGCGCGGATCGGAACGATCATGCGAAACGCGAAAGATTGATTTCCATAGCTGTGTCTGCTGCGGGTCGCGGTAACCTTTCGCCTCTTCGATTGCGCGGTTCTTCAATTCGACCGCATCCTGGCGCACCTTCGCCGCAAGGCCCGTCTCGCTCTTCTCGCCCTCTAACTGCTTGGTCTCCCGCTCTGGACGCTCAGGCTCCATCAAGGTCTCCTAATTTTGGATTTTAGATTGCCGATTTTGGATTGAAAGAAAGACCAGCGCTTCCCTTCAATCCGTTCGCTAATCCAAAATCCAAAATCCAAAATCGTCAGAGTTGTAAGAACGCTCCATCGTCGTTGAATTCGTTGCGCTCGCCTTTTGGCGCTTTGTAGAGCTTCGCCGTGTTGACGACGATCTGCCCTTCGGCGTCCAGCTTCACTTCGGCGCGATCCATTGGGCGCGGCGCAGGGCCTTCAAAGTTAACCCCTTCGCTGTCGTAGCCGCTGCCGTGGCAAGGGCATTTGAATTTGTTCTCGCTTGGCCGCCAGTCGGGCGTGCAGCCCAGATGCGTGCAGCGCGCGTAGATGACGAACACGCGATCCGACGTTTTATCAACCCAGATGCGATACTGCTGCTGCCACTTGGTGTCAACGCCTATGCCGTAATCTGAAGGAAAGCCTATACGGAAGACGCTCGAAGGCTCGAAGATGGCGCGCGGCAGAAAAAAGCGCAAGAACATCAGGAAGCAGGTCGTCAAGAATCCTGCGACTGTAGCCCACACTATGCGGCGGCGCATCTTGTTCACGGGCGGGTCGGGCGCTGTCTCGATCACCATCCCTGCGGGCTTCGCTGCTGATTTCGTAAAGCCTCTTGCGACCCGTTCGGTCGGAGTGCTGGTAGCACTGGCTGCTCCGGGCGCAACTCGCGTAGCCGCCTGCGTAGTCGCAGGAACTTCCGTTGGTACAGCCTGAGTTTCATCAGGCTCTGTTCTATTGACTGGACTGTCCACGCCGCTTACTCCTCCATAAAATTAGGACGGCGAAACTCCAGGGCAATCTGGCAAACGTAGACTTACTGGCATCAAGCCAGCCGCAGAGAAGTTATAGACATCCCCTGAAAACAGGGAATGAAAACATTCTCTGCTTCTATGGTCTTATCCAAAACGGCTGCTAAATGTCATGAAGAGCGCCGCGCCAGAATGAAATAAAAAATTGGCTCGGTAGCGCTATTTATACTATTTTCATTCGCCTCTGGCAAGGTATAATTTTATTGCAATTCGAGCACTGACTTCACGTTTTGTTGTCGAATTGAAGAAAGGAAACCGAAATTTAAATTGAGCGAAAAAGCGCACGTCACCATCTACACCAGACCCGGCTGCCATCTCTGCGACGAGGCCAAGCGCGTTATCCTGCGCGAAGCACTCTCAGACCAATTCGTACTCGAAGAGGTCAACATTGATTGCGACCCGGAGTTGAAAGAGCGTTACGCGACGGAGATTCCGGTTATCTTCATCAACGGAGAAGAGGCTTTCAGGCATAGATTGACCGCAGAAGAATTCAGAGAAAGATTAGAAGTTTCACAACGCTAGAAGCCCACGAAAGTGGGCGACCGTCTAAAGCCCGGTGCGTAAGCGCCGGGTTAGAGTTGGTAAAAGATTACCGAAGCCCGCGAGAGCGGGCGACAGCCCATTAATTCTCACGCGCTGTCGCCTGCTCTCGCGGGCTTCGGTAATCTTACTTGCTATCTGTTCCCGGCGCTAACGCACCGGGCTTTACTCTATCGCCCGCTCTCGCGGGCTAACATCCAACGAATCTCAATTTGCATCAAGGTGCAGTCTGACGGCTGACTCCTCAATTGCTGCGAAAAGATGTTCGCGCTCCTTTTCATCACGTGCCTGCCTGTAATCGGAAAGAAGCTCTTTCAGTCCGGCAAGCTCTTTGTAAAGCCCTGCATTCTCTACGGGCGGCGTCAGGTAAGAGATAAGCTCAGCGTATGAGCGCCGCTTTGCGATTGAGCCTTCCGAAGGATTGTTCACGCTGTAGATGTAGACATTTGGAAGTTCGCCAATCAAGCGATCCGGCCAGCATTTTTCCGAAAGCCCAACCTGCTTTCCCGGCATGAATTCCAACGAACCATGCGTTCCAACGTGAATCACCGCATCGGCTTTGAAAACTTTTTCAATAAAGGTGTAGAACGCTGCGAAACCGTGATGCGGCGCTCCACTTCTAGCCATCAGAAGACGCATGGGATCGCCCTCGTAACCGAACGTTGGCTGCACGCCAAGGAAAACTTTTCCGAGCCTTATGCCTTGAATCAAGAGCTTTCCATCGAAACTATTAATCTCACCAGGCGCTCGCCCCCACTCTCTTTCAATATCTTCGACGTAAGGACACTTCTGGAAAAATTCGTCCACGCTCATTTTGTAAAGAACATTCGCAGTCGTTCCGTAGCCTTCTGCCTCGCTGCCTAATAGCATCTCGCGCAGACTGTCCGCGCTCTCCGGCACTTCAACATCGTAGCCATCATCTTTCAATTTTCGGAGAATGCCCATCACACTCGGAAAGACATCCAACTCCGCAGCCGTTCCTATGTTTCCCTTATTCGGCGGGAAGCAGAACACGACAACCGCAATCTTCAACTCTTCCCTTCGAGCCGTCTGCAAACGATTCCAGCGCATCAATCGCCGAGCCAGTCGCCTGCATCTTTCTTCAAGCTGTACAGGCTCGCACCCACGCCGCCACCTGCATCCCAGCCTGCACAGGATTCAATCCAATCTCCGATTCTCGCCATGCCTCAATCGTCTGCATATCCAGGCTCACAGTCGAACGAAACGGACGATTAAGGTCTCGCAAAAACTCCGCAGCAGCCGCGCTGTCATTCATCGCAGGCCCACCGACAAAGCTGAATCCCGTCAAACTGACAATCTGGCTCACACGCGATTTCTTATTCTTCTTCCCCTCTTTCCCTCTTCCCCTCTTCCCCTTTTCACCCTTCCCTTCATCGTTCTCAACGAAAAACTTCTCACACGCCTCGCGGTTGTCCATCAAGGTAGAAAGCGCAGGGAGAACCTGCAACCCTTCATCTTCAATCGCTCGAATCAAACCGTCGTAAGCTTTGCGCGTATTGCTCACAACCTGCGGGCGCATCAGCAGTAGCCCTATTGTCTTTTCGGGATCAAGCCGACGTTTACAACGCCGCTCGTACCACTTCCTGTACTTTTCAAACTTTCCGAAAAGTCCCGGCGCATCAGGGTGATAAATTCCTACCGACGGCATAGCTTCCGGCTGCGGCAACTTTATTTTCAATCCTCTAACACGCTCATCTGCCGCATAATTCTTAATAGCGCAGAGCAGCATAGAGCGTATGTTCGCAGGCGTTGGCTGTAGAAAATAGCAGAAGATGTAAAGGTAATTTTTGAAGTCGCGCAATCGTCCCGCAGAAGGCACAAGACGAAGAAGCGAAGGCAGTCGTTCGGCAAGCCTCAAGTATTGCGCGTGATTCCCTCTCTTCTTCTCACGTCGCGCGCGCACCTGCTCGCCCATCCAAGAGGCCACACGACCAACGAGTCGCCTTGCACGCTGAGCGCCCGTCTTCGATTCATCTCTTCCAGCGCGCTCTTCATCATTCGATTTGGCAGCGCCGAACAGTTTTGAAAAATCGAGTTGCCCCATGCGCGTGCGTCGCATAAGGTCCGGCATACAATTAATCACCACGACCGCACGATTGCGCCCGAAGGACTTTTCCAGACATGAGAGCAGCCGCGTGGCGTTCTCGCCATCCATCACGTGAATGACGAAAACAACATCCGCCTCGCTCAAATCGCGCTCCACCTCGCGCCACTCATCTTCATTCAACGACGCGCCGAAATTGTAAGCCGCCAGACGAAGACCTAACTTGTACTCACGATTAATCTCCCGCTCCGCCTGCTTGAGCGGCGCTAGAAGACTTGAGCCGACGTAAAGGACTGTAGCGTTCAAGCAATTACCCCGATAGAAGAAAGCAGATTATCTACGAAACGACACGAAGCGACACGAAGGGAAACAGTTTCTTGATTCGTGTTGCTTCGTGTGATTTCGTGGATAATTATATTATGCCTTCTAGTTGATCTTCGAGACTAGAGAAAATCTCCCCTAACCTTTCAAGCATATGTGTATCGGCTTTCCAGAATCCGCGCCCTTCTGCTTCAAGAAGACGACTGACGAGCGAATGAACTGAATGCGGATTCAAATTGCTCAGTCGTTCAAGCATCTTTTCGTCCAGCAGGAAAGTTTCTGCGACTTCCGTGTAAACCCAATCGTCAACGGCGTCCGTGGTGGCGCTCCAGCCGAAGGTGTTGGTGACGTGGCTTTCAATCTCGGCCACGCCTCGGAAGCCGTGAGCGAGCATTCCTTCGTACCATTTCGGATTAAGAGTTTTCGTGCGCGTCTCTAATCGCACAGTCTCTTCTAGCGAACGCACCTTTGTTTCGCGCGACAGTGAGTCGGACAGGTAGATTGCGGGTTTAGAATTCGCGCGCTTCTCCACAGCTTTCGCCACTCCGCCCAGATACTCGAAATAGTGATCTACGTCCGTTATGCCAATCTCGAATGAATCAATGTTCTGGTGCGCGGCCTCCACGCGGGACAGCGCGCGTTCCATCGCAGAACGAGCCTCGCGCCCTTCAATCATGCGCCCAGAGGGGTCACGCCCGTAGGCGAAACATTTTCTGGTTACGAACAGGTCGCCAAGTGTTTCGCCGCTATCCCACTGGGAATCCATGACCATGAAGTTGACGTTCGTGCCGTAGTTGCCGGGAGCGTTCGAGAAGAGACGCAGCGCTGCTTCGTCGAATGAAAAGTTCTCTTCTTCGACCTGTCTAAGAACATTCTTTCTCAAAAAATTCATCTCAGGCGGCTCGTCCAGCGAAGCGACCAATCGCACGGCCTTGTCCAGCAAGTTCATCGTCGCACCGAACAGGTCTCGGAAAATCCCCGAAAGAGTCATCACCACGTCTATGCGCGGGCGCTTCAATATTTCGAGCGGAATCGGCTCGACTTCGGTCGCACGATTCAATTGGTCGCGCACAGGTCTGACTCCAAGAAGCCAGAGCGCCTGTGCTACGCCCTCGCCCTGAGTCTTGATGTTGTCTAAGCCCCATAGCACCAGCGCCATTGCGCGCGGATAACTTCCCTTTTCTGCCAGGTGTCTTTCAAGTAGGTGCTTGACCACATGCTCGGCTCTGGTGAAAGCAATCTCGGAAGGAATCATGTAAGGATTGACGGCGTGAGTATTTCGCCCCGTAGGAAGTATGTCTGGATTCTGAACGATGTCTGCGCCGGGGCCTGGCTCTATGTATTCGCCACGCAACGCGCGTGCGAGCGCTTCAAGTTCGCCGTTCGTCTTCAACTGCTGCGAAATATTTTCGAGCAGAGCGAACATTAGCCGTGAATCCTGCGCGCGGACATGCGCACTATCTTCTAAATAAGCTATTGCCGCATCAATTCCGCTTTCGAGAAAAAGCGAGATGGATTTGCGTACGATAGATTCAACGCGCTCGCGTGATTTCAATGCTTCGCCATTATTGAAAGAAGCGGCGAGCAAGGATTGATAATCCCCAAGGCCAAAGCCTTCGGAAACGAGATCGGTCAACGCGCGCGCTCCCTTCTCTTCACGGTCGAACGAAGCGACCATGCGAAGCATGTCTGCCTGCGAGCGCTCACCAGCCACGCGACCGAAGACGTGAAGCCCCGTTGGAATCAATCGCTCTTCAATCTCAACAAGCTGTTCGTAGAGCTTGAGCACGCGCCGTTCGCGCTTGTCCGAAGAAGATGCTGAGCTTGATTTTGTCTCTGTTTTCTTCAAAAGCTTTCCCATCTAGTTGAAGCGCAATTAAGAGTTTTAGGAGTTAAGCAGTTGAACGAACAAGTCAGTACCGCCTGCGGTAGCGGGCGGGTATGATGCCGCACAAGACCCGCCCGCTACCGCAGGCGGTACTGACTTTTTCTGCGCTCTCCTCTCAACTGCGTAACTCCTAAGTTTATTCGCGGAAACGATTGTTCACCGCTTGAAATCGCGGAAGGGAGTTGAATGTATTTGGCCTGAAGTTTTTCCGCAAGATTCTCAGCCTCATGATTCTTAACGAGCTTGCTGTTCGTATCTACAAGTACGACTGATACTCCCGCTTTGCGCAATGCGCAGCCGAGTTCAACTATCTCTTCGTCAATCCGCACACTTCGCTCATCTCTTGAGGTCACATGCGCGCCGCGCATCGGAACATTCGCGCGGCCGTCTGTGAAGAGAAGAAGTACGATCTTCTGCGCGCAACGTTGAGACGCGCGGCTGGCAATTTGGAGCGATGCATGGAGTCCTGCTGAGAGCGGGGTTGCGCCACCAACGGGAAGCGAGTCTAGTACGTTGCGCGCGCGCGTGATGCTCTGGCTTGGGCCAAGCAGAACGTCAGCCCCTTCGCCTCGAAAGCTTACGATTGCAACGCGGTCGCGCGCGACGTACGATTTTTTCAGGAGCTTAAGAAGCGCGCCCTTCGCCTGTCGAATTCGATTCAAAGCCATGCTGCCCGATGCGTCCAATGCGAAGATGAAGAGCGTTCCCACTTTCCGCCGGAACTGTTTGTAACGCAGCGCACTCAAGGGAACGAGCAATAATCGTTTGTCTTCATCAGGCATGTGAAAAGTTGTTTCCGTAATCGTAGCGGCAAATGCTCGCGCAGTCGCGTCTAGCGCAAGGCGGGCGTGAACAGGTTTGCGCGATATGGCTCGCGCGTAACGCCCGCCGCGCCGGTCGTCAACGCTTTGTCTGGCTTGCGCAGGTCGTCTGCTCTTTCTCCCTAAACTCTGTTTTCGCTGCGCCAAAGAATTTTTTTCTAAAATTGTTTCTTGAAATTCTCCGCTGAACTCTTCGATTGGAGCGCTCTGCTCTTTTCCATTGCTCGCAGCATCTTTCGATTCTCTATTTCTGCTGGAACTTTTCACACTATTTTCTACATCACCAGATGATTCATTTCGCTCTCGAAGCGATCTCTTATTTTCCACTCGCTCTCGCTCGCCCATCTCATTTCGTTCAGAATCTTGATGAAAAACTCGCTCAAGCTCATTTTCTATGCGCGCACTGCCTCCGCCTGAGCGCTCCATTGGGTCGCGGCGCAGGCGGTGACGAAGCGACATAGCGGCAACTCTCTGTACATCATTGGCCGTGACCTCTCGTCTTCCTTCAAAAGCAGCCAGCGCGCGTGCTGCGCGAGCAATCGTAATTTCGCCGCGATGTCCATGAACGCCAAGCCTCTGGCAAAGCTCCGCAATCTTGCGCAGGATTTTTGATGAAATAGTTATTTTCGGAAAATTGTTTCGCGCTCGTGTGATTCGCCTGCGAAGGCTCTCCTGCTCTTTCCCAAAAGTTTCCCGAAGACGCTCTGAATCGCGCTCGAACTCTTCCATCAACTCTACTACGCGCACGCGCTCGCCAACATCTTCGAGCGTTGTTACTTCAACGCACAGGCCGAAGCGATCTTGAAGCTGCGGGCGAAGCTCTCCTTCTTCTGGATTGCCGGAGCCAACTAGAACGAAACGCGCGGGGTGCTTTATGGAAATTCCTTCACGTTCGACCACGTTGCGACCGGTCACAGAGACATCTAGTAGAAGATCAACCAGATGGTCTTCAAGAAGATTTACTTCGTCAATGTAGAGAAATCCGCGATTGGCGCGAGCGAGCAATCCAAGCTCGAACGCTTTGACGCCTGCTGTGAGCGCGCGTTCTATGTTGATGCTGCCAGTTACGCGGTCTTCCGTAGCGCCCAGAGGCATGTCAACTACGGGCACAACGACACGCACGCGCGTCAATTTTCCTTCTTTACGGAGACGCGAATCGCAATCGGCGCAATGCTCTGCCTCTTCATCTGGATCGCAGTTGAATGGGCAACCGCGCACAACCCAAACGGGCGGCAAAAGGTCTGCGAGCGCACGAACGGCTGTAGACTTCCCGGTGCCGCGATGACCCATGACGAGCACGCCTCCAATGGAAGGCGCTATGACGCTCAAGATGAGCGCGAGCTTCATCTCCTCCTGCCCAACGATTGCGGCGAAGGGAAAGGGCGCGCTCCTGTGTCGCTCCGATCTTTTTGCTGTGCGCGCTTGAGGACGATTCATCAATTGGGTTTTCGACTATAATTTTTCAGGAAATGTTTTTTAGCGTGTTTGACGGACTGCCTTTTCTTGACAGACCTTTTTAACCGAAAAGCGTAAGCTTCGGCAAGGAGGGAAAGAAGGGATGAGGGATGTGAACTCATTGTACGCGGCCAGAGGTCTTAAGCCGTCTTTAGACGGCGACAGCATAAAGCCCGGTGCGTAAGCGCCGGGATTAGAGTCGAACAAAATATTGATAGAGCTATCGAAGATAGCGACAGCCTATTGATTGTTCAGGGCTGTCGCCCGTTGTCACGGGCTTGCGCTTTTATTCGGCGGTCTTTCCCGGCGCTTACGCACCGGGCTTTATGCTGTCGCCCGCTCGCGCGGGCTGAAATCTAATTATCGCACAAAGTGAATTAGCGATTATTCTTTCCGCCTTACGCCTTCGTAATTCCTCCTTGCTTTTCAAACTTGGGCATCTCGTTTATCATTGACGCTATCTAACGTGGTGCTTGAGGCTTTTTCGAGGGAGCCAGAAAGTTTTAGCTTGTTGGTCGCTCGATGTTTTTTCATCCTCTATTTTCCGAAACCAAATGTCCGCAGTAGAAGAGACCAATCAAAATAGAACCCTGCTAGCCGCCGTCGCAAAGAGTAGGGCTTCTTCGTTTTCTTTCGTCATCAACGGCGCGCTCAAGCTGTTAAGCTCAGTGCGATTCGGCATAGTCCTGCTCGTCTTGCTCGTCACGGCATGCATGATAGGCATGCTCATCGTGCAGCAATCGGTTGACGGCTTCGACAAATATTTCGCAGACCTTATGCCTTCTGAGAAATTTCTCTACGGCGGTCTGGGCTTTTTTGACATATATCATTCGTGGTACTTCAACACGCTTCTGCTTGTGCTCTCGCTCAACATAGTGCTTGCTTCGATTGACCACTTTCCGGGCGCGTGGAAATACATCACGAAGAAGAAGCTTGAGGCATCGCGCCCGTACATCTTGAAACAGAAGCCGCACGCGGAGGCAAGAGTCGAAGACAAAAGTTTGAAGCAGGTGACGGAGCGTTTGAGCGCAGAGGCGCGCAAGTTAGGATTCAAGCCGACCGTCACGGAAAAAGGTGGCCGCACATATTTCTTTGCAGAGCGAGGCGCGTGGAATCGTTTGGGAGCTTACGCGGTTCACGTAGCGCTTTTAACAATCTTCCTGGGCGGCTTTTTCACAATGCAGCTAGGGCGCACAGGCCAGATGCAGTTGATGCCCGGCATGAGTTCGTCCGAGATGAGACAACTCAGTTATTATCTGGACACGGTCACGCCCGTCTCCGTACAGCTTCCGTTTAAAGTCTATTGCACGGACATTCAGCAGAAGCTGATTCGAACGGACGGTTCGATTGATGCTAGCAACACGCTAGACTGGCTCACTCGCATAGTCATCACGGACGAGACGGGCGAGCACGAGGGATTGGTTCACATGAATGCGCCGCTGGATTATCGCGGCTACAGATTTTTTCAGGCGAGCTTTGACCCGCAAGGCTCTGCGCGCAATGTCACGCTGAAACTCACGCCGCAAGCGGGCGGCGAGCCTTTCACCATTAACGTTGCACGCGACGGCACGCAAACTCTTGCGGACGGGACGAAGATTGAGTTTCTTAATTTCTTCTCCGATTTCACATTGAACGGCAATCGCCCTGACAACAATTCTAATGATTATGTAAAGCCCGCCGTTCAATTGAAAGTTACAACGCCTACGGGCGAGCAGAAAGCCGTTTACGCTTTTCAAATGGAATTGCCGGACGGAGCGCCTGTGGGAGCGCCGTTCGGAGGTTACAAATACAGGCTTCTGGATTTCGAGCGTGTGCCGCTCGCGCACGTACTCTCGATTCAGCACGATCCGGGCAAGCGTGTTGTCTATACGGGATTCTTCCTTCTACCGCTTATGCTCTGCTCAGTCTTCTTCTTCTCGCACCAGAGAGTGTGGGCTTTGATAGAAGAGAAAGAGCAGGGCAGCATTCAAGTAACGCTCGGCGGCAACACCAATCGCAACAGGCTAGCCTTTGAAGATCGTTTCAAAAAGCTGGCAAGCACCGTTTCGGGCGAGATTAAAGAGGTGAAGCAATCATGAGTGAAGTCGTAAACGAAACAACATTCGCAGAAGCGACGGAATTTAATCTGACGACACAATTGCGTTCATATGCGCCTGCCATCTTGGCCGTCGCTGGCGCTTTGCTGATGATGCTGTTGCGAATCAAGCTCGGCGGCGCTGGTTTCATCTCTGACAGCGCGCTCATGCTGCTTGCGCTAGCATGCTATCTGACGGCAGCCGTCTTCCATCTGACGAACCTTTACGCTCCGTCGAACTGGGCGCAGAGATTGGGCTTGTGGCTGGCAACCTCGGGCGTCTTCTTCAATCTGTCTAGCTGGTTGGTGCGTTGGGTGAACGCGCGCGATCACGAACTGGCCGTACTGCTCAGAAATCCCGGCGCTGAAATCCCTTGGTTCTTCCGCTACATTCCGTTTGCGAATCTCTATGATTTAAGTCTAGCGTTCGCATTCGGCGCTGGCATCACTACGTTGCTCATTGCTCACCGCAAGAGTTTCAGATTCTTAGGTGCGCTCTCGTTGCCGTTAGCCTCTTTGATTCTGGTGCTCGCGCGATTCATCGGCGCGGATTTCATCAACTTGCCGCCCGTTCTAGATTCCTACTGGCGACCAATTCACGTAGGCATAGCCTCGCTCTCTTACGGCGTTGCGCTCGTCTGTTTCGCAATCGCGGTCGTCTATCTTTTGAAAGATAAGACGAAGCCTGAAGCGATGGCTATTTGGACCAGCATCTTCTCGCTCGCAGTTTTCGCTACCGTCAGCCAGTTCTCTGTTTTAACTTCGGGCGTATATCGCGCTTCGACAATTTTGATAGGCGGCGAACGGCACACGCCGCTTGCGCTTCGCGTTGACATCCCGTATGTCGGCGCAATCCTGCTCGTCACTTCCCTGCTTTTAGTCGGAGTCATAGTCACATTCGGAATTTACCTTGCGAAAGGCGACGAGAAGATGCGCGTGTACGGCCACTGGCTATTGAAACTTTCTCTTGTAGCTCAGGCCATAGGCGTTGCTACGCTCGTCTCTCAGATTAAATCTCTGACGAATCTGACAACGCGTATTGACCAGGGTCAGTATCTTCTGTTCGGCAAGTGGATGGCCGAGCAGCAAGGCTTGAAGCCGAACCAGATTGCGCAGATAGGCACGGATCGTCTGGCGCAGGAGGCAGTCAATTTCGTGCAGACAAAGGGGTCGCAGCTTGCGCTCAGTCTCAATGCCAATCCTGTGGAGCTTGCCGCATTGATAACGGCGCTGACGGCAACCTTCTTCGTGATTCTTTTTAGCTTCCGAACAGAGAAGCTGCGTGACGTTCTGCCGCCGCTGGAGAAACTGGATTCGCTCATGTACAAGACTGCGGGTGTGACATTCGCGCTTCTAGCAATGCTTCTTATTACAGGCGCTATCTGGGCTAACGAAAGTTGGGGCGCTTACTGGAGTTGGGATTCAAAAGAAGTGGGAGCGCTCGTTGCATGGCTTACCTATGCAGCTTACCTGCACACTAGAATTGCGCGCGGATGGACTGGAAGACGCTCTGCATATTTTGCGATTGCCGGATTCCTTCTGATTATCTTTACTTACCTAGGCGTCAGTTACTTGCTGCCGGGATTACATTCTTACGCATAAAGAGTCTGGAGTCTGGAGTCCGATGTCAAAAACAGTTCTTTGCCTTTGACTCCAGACTTCAGACTCCAGACTCCAGACTCCAGACTGTTTGAAATCGGAGGTTAAAATTATGGCGGACGCTGGACGAAAAGTGATTGATTGCAGGCTCTACCCTAGCGATAAGAATTGCTCGCTGGCGATTTCAGGGATGGAAGACGAAGTGCTGGATGCTGCAACGCATCACGCCGTAACCGCTCACGGGCACACTGACTCGCCTGAGTTGCGCGAGCAGTTGCGTTCCTATTTGAAGGACGAAGGCGAGCAGAGCGCTTCCGCCTGAAAGTTTGCGAGCTATAATCTTCCATTAATCTTCCCCGCAGCACGCTCGAAGCGTGCGCGCTAAAGTCAGGGTGATTTTAGATTGCCGATTTTGGATTAAGCGATTGAGTAGCTCTCAACATGAGATTCAACTGCTCAAACTTAATCCATCACTCCAATCTAAAATCTAAAATCCAAAATCAAGATGACTAGAGACAACATTCTTTTCTCAATCATTGGTCTGCTGCTAGGCTGCATCGTAGGCTTTCTCTTTGCGAACTCGTACAACCAGAGCCACATGAATCGCCCGGCGGCGACCATGCCGGCGGCTACAGGTGAACTGCCGCCCAACCATCCACCTATCTCTTCAAACGGCGTTAGCGACACAAGCGGGGGCGCGACCTCTGGCGCAGGCATGCCTGAAGTCCAGCAAGCCATTCAACGGGCGCGCAACGAGCCGAACAATTTCGATGCGCAGGTGAAGGCGGCAGACCTTTATCTACAGATAGGGCGCTACGAAGATGCCATACAGCTTTTGATGAAGGCGAATCAGCTTCGCCCCGACAATTATGAGACTGTAGTGAAACTCGGTGACACGAATTTCGATGCGAATCATTTCGAAGTTGCGGAGAAATGGTACAACGCCGCGCTTCAGATGAGACCCAACGACGTAAACGTTCGCACGGATTTGGGCACGACCTTCATGGCGCGCAACCCGCCGGACCTCGACCGCGCGATTTCTGAATACCACCGCTCGCTTGAACTAGACCCAAGGCATGAAAAGACGCTTCACAATCTCGTCATAGCCTACACGAAGAAGGGCGACGCGCGAGCAGCCCAGGAAACTCTTTCCAAACTTGAGCAGGTGAACCCACAAGCGGAAGACCTTGACCGCCTACGCTCAGAAGTAGCACAAATTTCCGGCAACAATGCAAGATGAAATGATAAGAGCAGTTTTTAGTTTTCAGTTTTCAGATAAGAGTCTTTCGCTTCTTTCTGAAAACTGAAAACTAAAAACTGTAAACTGCTCTTTACGGTTCGATTGTCATTCGCAGGATATTGGCGAGAGGCTGGCGTTGAATTGTCCCGTCGTTCATAACAATCACGACCATTCCGTTTTCGACAGTGACGCGGCGCACCGTGTTCATGTAGCGCTCAACGCGCATGCCGTCTCTAGTCTCTATGATTAATCGTGTGCTCGGCTCGGGCTGAGGCGTCGCTTCGGGTTGCGGCCTTGCTGCGCGCGCAGGCGTTCGGCGGCGCGCCGTCGAAGGTCTGGCAGGAGCCGTAGGCGAAGCGGCAGGTGCATTCTCTGTGCTCGTCCTTTCGGCTGGCGGCGTCGAAGGCGGCTGCGTGCGCGTTGCGCGGGGCGAGCGATTGCGCGAAGAAGGCTTGCGCGAAGTTCTAGAAGTAGTTCGTGAAGGTGAAGCGCTCGCAGGTTTTGCTGGCTCGGATGATGCAGGATTCGCAGTCGTTTCCGCTGGCTGAGCCGTAGGTACTGTAGGCGTCGTTATCGCTGTGGATTCCTGTCGCGGCTCTTCAATCCTGGCCCCTGCGGAATTCACTCTTCTGGCGTTCGGGTCATGACCCGATGCCGTTGTGATAGGTTCAGGCGTTTGAACTTCGCCGACTACGGGCGCGAAAGCTCCCGCAAAGCGGATTCTGTAAGTGCCCTCGTTATCGTTCGGGGTGCGCGCTTCGACGCGAAGAATCAAAGATTCCTGCTGCCGCAAGTAAAAAGTTTTAGAAGTCGTCGTCGCCTGCACGTCAGCCAGCATTCTTATGTTGGTCATAGTGCGCAGGTCAGGTGTAGTGAAAACGTCAACGGTTCCGTCCAGATTTTTGTACTCGACCGTTATGGTGAGGTCTCCGTTATTGCCCGTGAAGGAATAGAAATGTCTGGTCAAGCGCGCATCGCCTATGTCTCGCGGCGCAATCGCGCCGTTGATCTCGTTCGAGCGCACAGGCGTCGGATACTCAATCTCGCTCGACTGCGCCCGTGCGCCACCAAGGAACAGAAAGAGCGCGAAGACGACCAGGCTGAATTTGAAGAATTGAATCATCACTTGAAGAAGAGTTGAATAATCTTTCATTAAGGCTGTTGCGCTTCTGTGAAAAGGGCAGCGATTGAAATTGCGAAAAGCTAGAAGTACTCAGCCCCTTTGAATCCCGCATAGGTTATCAGATATAAGAGCCGTAGTAGAACCTCAGAAGCGCTGGAAACGAAAATGGCTGCCAGTCAGAACTGACAGCCATCTATTTTTAACTTGATGCCGAAGAGGACGCACTCCAGTTGCATCAAGCATCGGCATTCTTATATTAATGGGGATGGAGAGACTCGAACTCTCAAGGGTTGCCCCACTAGTCCCTCAAACTAGCGCGTATACCGATTCCGCCACATCCCCACAAATTTACTTTATCAAAAAAACTATTTGCTCTTAATAGCAAGCTGCTTTCGCTTCTGCCGATAATAAGCATCCCTTCTCTTACAAGTCGTTATATCTGTCAAGCCCAGACTATTTCCAAATGTCGGAGTTTGACTATGACAGTTCGGGCAAAGGAATCGGAGATTCTCTCTGCGGTTATCATAACGATGACCGTTGATGTGATCAACCGTCAACATTAGCGGCTTACCATTCCAGACAGACTCTATCTCGCAGAGCGCGCAACGATACGAAATTCCTACTTCAATCATCGCGCGTCTCAGCTTAAATGCTTGTTCATGATTCGAGAGGGGGTCGCGCAAAACGAGGATTTCTTCCGCCTCCGCTTTTCTCGGCCCTCCTCTATGATCGTCGCCTCTGTTCCTCGCTTGACCAAGAAAATGATCGGTGCCGATTCCGTATTTCTGCACCAACCTCTTTATATTGGATTGCGACCCACCCGTTTGCTTCAGGCCAAGACGACGCAGCACTTCAGCATAGGAGAGCGAAGATTCGACAATCGGATATAGCATCTCGCAGGTGTATTTGCAGTTTGACATAGCGCACTCAAGCAAGAAAGTATCTTCCCCGATAAATGTTCGCGTCTGGAAGAATCTCTACTTCGGCTCAACGAATTTTCAAATATCTTCTCGCCCGGTCAGTCGCACAAAGCGAGCATTTCAACTTACCTTCTACGCGCCGGTGAAGACTGCGGCGTTGCCGCGTTCACATTCGTAGGCTGCGAAGATGTGTTCGATGCGTTGGCGTTGCTTTCGGTTGCGTTCGCCGTTGCTTCCTGAGCAGTAGTCGCGGCGGGCGATGCAGCCGGTGAAGGCGATGCCTGCGGCGATGATTGAGTATCAGGGTGCGTTGACTGCAGCACGGAGCGCGAGCCTGAAATGCCCGGCAGCGAGATGGTCAGTGCGACGAGCATGAATGCGGCGGCTGCGCCGATTGTTATCTTCGCAAGAATGGTCTGCGTGCCGCGCGGGCCAAAGGCCGTGCTCGAAATGCTGCTCGTAAAGAGCGAACCCGCGTCTGCTTTGCCCGGTTGCAGAAGAACTGCGCCGACCAGGGTTATGCACGCCAGAATGAACAGTCCGTATAAAATGTAAATTAACAAAACGATTTTCCCCTAAAATTATCTTTTGTAGTTAACAATCTCGCCAAAACTTTCAGCCTTAAGACTCGCGCCACCCACCAGAGCACCGTCAATGTCAGTCTGCTTCATCAACCCTGCGATGTTATCGGGCTTGACCGAGCCGCCGTAAAGAATTCTCAAATCTTGCGCGGCATCTTCAGAGTGCCTTTGCGCGAAAACGCGCCGGATAAACGCATGCATCTCCTGCGCTTGCTCCGGCGTCGCGGTGCGTCCAGTGCCAATGGCCCAGACAGGCTCGTAAGCAATGATAATACGGGACATGTCCGAGGCTGTCAAACCATTGAGGCCGCCTTCCAATTGCCCTCTTACGACCTGTTCAGCCTGCCCCTTATCCCTCTGTTCAAGCGTCTCGCCCATGCACAAAATCACTGTAAGATCGGATGTAACAGCAGCCTTCACTTTTCGATTCACCATTCCATCCGTCTCCGCGAAAAACTGCCTGCGCTCCGAATGGCCTATGATGACAAGACTCGCGCCAGCATCGCGCAGCATTACCGGGGAGACTTCACCCGTCAATGCCCCTTCCTCTTTTTCAGGAGCGCAATTCTGTCCGGCTATCTTTATGTTAGACCCTTCGAGCCTGTCTGCAACCGTCTTCAACGAAGTGAAGACCGGCGCGATAACAACCTCGCAGTGATTCGCGTTCGCAACCAATGGCTTCAAAGCTATCGCGGTCTCTACAGACTCCGAGATAGTTTTGTACATCTTCCAGTTTCCGGCTATGACAGGTTTACGCATGGTCTCTTCTAAAAATCCAGATCCTCGTCTTTTGTCTCTAGTTCAATCTCTTGCGCAACGAGTTCTCGCCAGTCTTGTAACAAGCTTTCATCCGCACCTGAGTTCTGTAAAATTGATGTCACTTCGCTCGTATCGCTTTTCAATTCGGGAAATGTTAAAAGCAGAACTGCCAAATCACGCCAATCAGTTCCCGACTTTGGCTTTCCGCGACGCGAATGATAGGAGACGACTTTGCTGGCAATCAGTTCGGCGGGTGACAGGACTTTAATCCCCTCGATTGTTCGCGTTTCGGGCAAATGCGCGACAGGTCTCACATCAGCAAGATGGCGATTCCCTGTTTTCTGCACTTGATAAATACGAAAGCCCTTGCCTTTACCGACTTCGCGTACACGCACAGCAATATGAAACTTCTTGCTCAACAGTTCGCATAACTCTTCAGCAAGCTCTCGCGCGCGAAACGAAAGCAAGTCTATATCTTGCGTCATGCGCGGCTCATCAACATAAGCGTTGACGGCTTGCGCGCCGAACACAGCAACATCTTCGCGCCCACGCAAAAATTCAAGTATAGTCTCTTGAATAGTTGCCAACGGCAGCGGCTCGCGCATCACAAACTCCCGAAATGTCAAAACTCCTGCATTGAACATGAAATGTAGATTTGTCAGTTCTTGTCATTCAGTGCCGCTACGCCCGGCAACTCGTCGCCCGCAAGGAATTCCAAGGTCGCTCCGCCGCCTGTCGAGATGTGCGTGATGCGGTCTGCTACGCCAGCCTGATGAATGGCGGAGACTGAATCTCCGCCGCCGACGATGACGGTCGCACCTTTATCGGCAGCATCTGCAACTGCGCGCGCAATTCCAATCGTTCCCTGATCGAAAGGTTTTTCCTCGAATACGCCCATAGGGCCGTTCCAGATTATGGTCTTCGCGCCTTCAAGAGCTTTCGAAAAAATAGCAACTGTTTCAGGGCCTATGTCCAATCCTACGTGGCCCAGGTTTGTGAACTCAATCGGAATAGTCTTGCTGACTGGCTCTTGTCCCTTTATAGGCTCATAGCTGTCAACGACCTGATGATCTGTTGGAAGAAGTAGCTCGACGCCTGCATCTTCTGCGCGCCGACGAATCGCGCGCGCCGCTTCAAGCTTGTCATTTTCGACTAACGATTTTCCAACAGTGAAACCTTCAGCCTTGAAAAATGTGTAGGCCATCGCTCCGCCTATCAGGAGTTTGTCAACTTTTCGTTCGATAAGAGCGTTGATGACTGGAAGTTTGTCTGAAACTTTCGCGCCGCCGAGGATTGCTATGAAAGGATGCTTAGGGTTATGTATGACTCGCCCCAGATATTCAAGCTCTTTCTCCATCAAAAGCCCTGCGACTGCCTGCTTCACATACTTTGTAATTCCTGCGGTCGAAGCGTGCGCGCGATGCGCAGTTCCAAAAGCATCATTCACATAAACATCGCAAAGGCTCGCAAGTCGCCGGGCAAATTCGTCGTCGTTCTTCTCTTCTTCTGAATGAAAGCGCAGGTTTTCCAGAAGCAGCACATCGCCATCACTCATCGCTTCAACTTTAGACCGAGCCTCTTCGCCAACGCAGTCTTCAGCAAAGGCTACAGGTTTTCCAAGAAGCTCTGATAAATGTTCCGCAACTGGCCGCAGGCTATATTTCTCTACACGCTCGCCCTTAGGTCTTCCTAGATGTGAAGCAAGAATTACACGCCCGCCCTCACTAATCGCATACTGAATAGTCGGCAGAGCCGCCCGTATACGAGTGTCGTCCTCAACCTTCCCATCTTTAATCGGCACATTGAAATCAACGCGCACGAACACGCGCTTGTCCTTTAGATTCAGGTCTTTGATTGAAAGCTTCATAACTACAGTGACAAGTGACGAGCAAGAAAGAATTTTTAATCTCTAATTTTCAGCATTAAGTTTTCGATTTAAGTAGAAGCTTTAGCTCCTTTATTAAAATTGAGAATGAAAAATTAAAAATGGTTCTTATCACTCGTCAATGCTTTCAGAGTCCCTTTCCGGCGATGAACTTCACTAGGTCGCGTACGCGGCATGAGTAGCCCCACTCGTTGTCGTACCAGGAGAGAACTTTCGCCATGTTGCCGCCGATGACTTTCGTGTATTCGGCATCAACGATTGACGAGTTGGGGTTCTTGCGATAGTCGGTTGAGACCAGAGGCTCTTCGGAAAACCCTAGAATGCCGCGAAGCTCTTCGTTGGCCGCGTCTTTGAGAGCCTGATTGACTTCTTCCGTCGTAGTGTTCCTCTCCAAATCCATTACAACGTCAACGAGCGAAACGTTGGGAGTTGGCACGCGTACGCTTATGCCGTCGAATTTCCCCTTAAGTTCGGGCAGAACTAGCGCGACGGCTTTTGCCGCGCCCGTCGAAGTCGGAATCATGGAGAGCGCTGCGGCGCGAGCGCGGCGCAAATCCTTGTGCGGAAGATCAAGAAGTTGCTGGTCGTTTGTGTAAGAGTGAATCGTTGTCATCTGCGCCGAGCGTATGCCGAACTTTTCGTGCATAACTTTGGCTACGGGCGCAAGGCAGTTCGTAGTGCAAGAGGCGTTCGAGATGATGTTGTGCTCGTGCGGGTCATACCTCTCTTCGTTGACGCCCAAGACGATTGTTATATCCTCGTTCTTAGCGGGCGCTGAGATGATGACTTTCTTAACAGTGCCGCGCAGATGTTTTCTTGCATCTTCAGCTTTGGTGAACCGCCCCGTTGATTCGATGACAATCTCTGCTCCGACCGAAGCCCAGTCAATCGCCGCAGGGTCTTTTTCCGAAAAGACTCGGAACTCTTCTCCCTCGACCTTGATTCCGTTCTCCGTCGCCGTTATCTCGTGATCCAGATTGCCAAGCACCGAGTCATATTTCAGAAGGTGCGCGAGTGTTTTCGTGTCTGTCAGGTCGTTGACGGCTACGAAGTCAATGTCTGCGTCGCCCAGGGATGCGCGGAACACGTTGCGGCCAATGCGCCCGAAACCGTTGATGCCCACTTTCACTGCCATGTCGTATGTCTCCTGCTCTTTCGATTTCTAAATTGATTCTGTAAACGCGCCGCTTGCCGGAGCAGCGCTTGCTGATGATTTCAACCAGCGTGCGCACCTGAATCCAGTGGCGCGTCGCTCATCTTCCAATGCTGACCGAAAAACCTGCTGATTTGATTAACGAGAAAGATTATGCGGGCGCGTGCGGGAGTGTCAAGTTGAACAGAGATTAGTACCGCGTGGAGAAGGCAAAAGAAAGTAAAAAGGTAGAAGTAAAAAGGAAAAAGGGATAAGGACGAAAGCAATTTTTAATTTATAATTCACGCCTGCAAGGCGTGCCCACACTTTTGCCTTTTTACTTTTACCTTTTTACTTTCTTTTGCCTTCCTTGAGCTATTTCAATTCCATCATCTTCTTAGCTTTAGCAGGAAGGCTTTACAGGACTTAAGCGGGTTTTCTCTCTACGTGAGAACGGCTTCTCGTGACAACTACCAGACTTCTCGCGCTGATGAGAAATATTGCTATAGCTCTTGGGGCGCGCCTTCTTAAGTCCTGGAAATCTTTTAATCTTCTCTTCATCTTCTCTAGCATATAGTTTATAAACCTAAGTAGCCCGCAAGCCATGAGATGAATCGCTTGCGGCGTGAGGAGATTAAAATGAGAAAACCCCTGAAAATTGCGGAGAGCGCACGACGCGCAACTCTGCTGTGCGCCATTATTCTATCTGTTTTTGGCTATGCTCAGGCACAAAGCACTCCATCCGGCAATGTTCAGCCCGTGGCAACGCCATCGCCTACACCAAAAATAAAACCATCCCTTGAGCATGAATTCTTCGCCAATATTCTACGCGACCAGCGCGCCATCTGGACTTCTCCGTTTCATATGGGGCGCGAGGATATGAAGTGGTTTGTTCCGCTCACGCTTGCGACAGGCACACTGCTCACCACCGATATACGGACAGGTCGCGCGCTCGACGATAACAATCGAACTAGGTTGAGAATAAGCAGGGACATCAGTTGGGGCGGAAGTTTTTATTCCACAGGAGGAATTGCAGCCGGGTTCTATCTTGTAGGCCGCGCAACTCACAACTCACGCGCACGCGAGACTGGGCTGCTCGGCATGGAAGCGCTCATTGATAGCAGCATCGTGGTCGAAGTTTTGAAGGCCGCAACGCAACGACCGCGCCCGCGCTTCGACAATGGAAGCGGCGAGTTTTTCGTCAGCGGCAAATCTTTTCCATCCGGGCACGCAATAAGCGCATGGTCGCTTGCAACTGTCATAGCCCATGAGTACGGGCGACACCGCCCTGCCGTGCAGATCGCCGCGTATGGCCTTGCGACGGCAGTTGCCATCTCGCGCTACACCGGGCGCAACCATTTCCTAGGCGATGTACTTGTCGGCAGCGCACTAGGCTACGGCATAGGGCGATACGTTTATTTCAAGCATCACGATACGTCCCTGGACGCGGATGGCGGAAACAGTCGAACAGGAGCGCATTCAAAACTGATCCCGCTCATTGCGCCGCAATTCAGCCGCGCCGAGCGCACTTATGCTATAGCGTTACGATGGGACTTTTAGAAGTTATTTCAAAATTTGTAGCAACTTCTCAACCGCTTTGCGAGCTTAAGTTTTTATCTTTGCGCCTTTGCGTGAACCCTCAATTCTCATAACACGTAAGATTCATGTGAATTGAGGGTTCACGCAAAGGCGCAAAGAGAAATCGGAAGCTCGCTGAGAGGGTTTTGAAACGCTCCCTTAATTTATCGCGCAGTCGGTAGATGAACGCTCTTCGCGCGTTCGTGAATTTTGATGAGAGTATTGCTGGTTGAAGACGACCCGCGCATCGCACGGTTCATTTCAAAGGGACTGCGCGAACAGAGCTACGCCGTTGATGTCACAGCAGACGGTGAAGATGCTCTCTACAAATTGGCTGTCAACGATTACGATGCTGTGATTCTGGATCTCATGATTCCGGGGCGCGATGGATTCGAAGTTTGCAGCGAGCTTCGGGCAACGGGTTCCAACGTTCCCGTGCTCATGTTGACGGCGCGTGATGCTGTGCAGGATAGAGTCAGAGGATTAGACGCGGGCGCAGACGATTACCTCACGAAGCCTTTCGAGGTCGCCGAATTGCTCGCGCGTCTTCGTGCGCTGCTCAGGCGCGGCCATGCAGTACAGCCTGCTACCATCACCATCGCAGACCTAATCATTGACACACGCCCGCACAGGGTCACGCGCGGTGGGCGCAAGATTGAATTGACAGCGAAAGAGTATGCGCTGCTCGAATATCTTGCGCGCGAGCGTGGGCGCGTGCTCTCGCGCGCTGAGATTGCCGAGCATGTCTGGGACGAGAATTTCGATCCCTTCTCGAATCTCATTGACGTAAACATCAACCGGCTGCGCCGCAAGATTGATGACGGCTTCTCTACGCCGCTCATTCATACGCGGCGGGGCGAAGGCTACATGCTGAGCACGCCGGACGATTCCGCCGGAGCGGAGACAGAGACCGAAAACAGGAGCGAATCGAGAAGCAAAGATGTTTGAGACGATGCGCGCGCGCTTGACCTTCTGGTACACGGGCGTGCTTGCGCTCGTGCTGGTAATCTTCGCCGTCGTAACATATGCCTACCTAGCGCGAGCCGCGCTTGAGCGCACAGACCAATCGCTGGCAGACACGGCCAACTCTCTAATCTCAAACTTCACAGCCGAGTCGAACGAGGAAGATCAATCAAGCGATGTCGCCGCGTCTGAAGTGACGCGCGCCTTTCAAGTCAACGACAGGCAGGCCATCGTCTTCGATGAAGCAGGAAATGTTCTGGCCGCTTCCAACCCTCCGACATATGCAATGGGCAGAAGCCCCTGGCCTTCTACGCCTGCGCTGTCGCAAAGTGCGGGCGAGATGCTCGAATCAGCATCCTTGTCTGGCAGAGCTTTTGCGACACTTCCGGGTCAACGCGAAGGAATTCGCGCCATCGCCGCTACAGTCAATAGCAGAAATAAGAGATACACAATCGTCGTCGCTCGCTCTTTACACGATCAGGATGAAGAGCTTGAGCAGGCAAGACATGCTCTTTTTGTCGCAGTGCCGCTGGCGCTTCTAGCCGCAAGCCTCGGCGGATATTTTCTAGCGCGAAAGAGTCTCGCGCCCGTCGTCGCAATGGGAGACAGAGCCGCGCAGATTGGCGCTGCAAATTTGGGCGAACGTCTGCCTGTGTCAAACGAGCAAAGCGAACTCGGTCGTCTAGCGTTAATCTTCAACGACCTGCTGGCTCGCCTCAATCTCTCATTCGAGCAGCAGCGCCGTTTCATGGCAGATGCTTCGCATGAACTGCGCACGCCCGTTGCAATCGTCTGCGGCGAAGCGGAAGTCGCTCTCTCGCAGAATATCAGAAGCGAAAGTGAATACCGCGAATCGCTCGCAATCGTTCACGACGAGGGACGACGATTGACGCGAATCGTTGAAGACCTCTTCATGCTTGCTCGCGCTGACGCAGGGCAATACCAGCCGGATTTTAACAATTTCTATCTGGACGAAATCCTGGGCGAATGCGTGCGCGCCGTTCGCTCTCTGGCCGCGCAGCATGGAGTCGAGATTAATTACAAGCAGATGGAGGATGAGTTGCTGTTTCGCGGCGATGAAGGTCTGATTCGTCGCATGATTCTCAACCTGCTCGACAATGCTATCAAATACACTGCGAGCGCTTGAAGCGCAGCCTCACATCTTCGAGCGCTTCTATCGCGCGGACAAAGCGCGCTCGCGCAACGGCGACACGAGCAATGTGGGCGCTGGCCTTGGTCTTTCCATAGCAGCGTGGATAGCAGAAACGCACGGCGGGCGCATACGCCTTGACCACTCAGATAATCACGGCAGCACATTCGTCATACACCTGCCGAAGGGATGAGGGATGAATAGGAATTGAGCTAATTGCACGTTGACGCAATCACTCCTTCTTATTCATCCCTCATCCCTTATTTCATCCCTTCGTAATCTTCCTGTCATCTTCCAAAGGATAAAGTTGTAAAAGCACGTCAATCCGAAGCGAGAGGCAGATGGCTTCCGTTGAGTTGAGTGCACTATTCTGAATTAAGAAAGCGAGGAAGAATTAGAATGAAAAGGTACTTTATACTCTCCGCAATTTTGTCAGTGGTCTTGGTTCTAAGCGCATCCTTTGCGGCAACATCAACCACACGGCTTGCGACGCAGAGCGGTAACCGGGAAAGCAACGAGTCTGGCTCGCAGGCGCAACTTGCGCGTCAGGCGAAGATAACTATGGAGCAGGCGCGGGCAACGGCTCTTAATCGCGCGCCCGGAAATGTCGAGAGCGGCGAATTGGAACGCGAGCACGGTCGTCTGGTATATTCCTTCGACATACGCAACTCGCGCGGCACAATCACAGAGGTTCAGGTCAGCGCTATCAACGGTAAGGTCGTGCGTGTAGAGCATGAAAACCGTAGACACGAGGCCGCAGAGAGACAACAGGAGAGCCGGGAGAGAACAGGCCGTCGAAGGCATTAGTCGAAGCATTATCAAAGTGAAGATGTGTGGCGGCAGTATCCAAAAAATTCTAGCCGCCACCTTTTTTCTACTCAGGCTCAGGTCTTCAACACAAAAGAATCTCAAAGATAAAACAATCATGATGAGACAGCGGCGGGACGAATCGCTGTTGTATTATGAAGTCGCAAGGTAAACAACGGCGGGGCTTAGAAACGTGAAGAGACGCTCAGGAACGAACCGCGTTGCGGGCACAGACCGTCTGGCCGCTCGCTCTCTCAGATACATTTTGATTGTAATGCTGGCTATCACTCCGACAGGTTTGGGACAAGGTCAGCAGCCATCAACTTCCGCACAAACTCCTATTCAGACGCCTGCTCAAACTCCAAACCAGCCAACTTCAACACAACCGAATCAGCCCAACGCTTCTCCGACACCTTTATCTTCACCGGCTACGCCACTGAGTCCTCCGCCCGCTTCAATATCATCTGCTGCGCAGACCGGCGGCGCAGTCTCGCTTGACGAAGCAATTCGTCTTGCCAGCGCTCAGGTGTCAGGCTTGCAGCAAGCGCGTTTGAACGAGAGAATCGCGGCTGAAGATGTGCGGCAGGCGCAAGTTGCATTTCTACCGAAAGTGACAAGCCCGCTTGATTACATCTACACCTCGCCTTTGCTTGGCGCTCCTGCGGGTACGCCGCGCGAGCAGAGTTTTATTGCCAATAATGCCATAGGCGAATATCAAGCTTTCGTTAACGTCGCCGGTGATATAGATATTTCAGGACGATTGCGCGCAACGCTTGAGCGCAACCGTGCGCTTCTGGACGCCGCGCGCGCAGGCACTCGGATAGCGCGACGCACGCTTGTGCAAGCTACTGTTGAAGCCTACTACGGGCTGGCGCTGGCCGCCGCCGAACGTAACAGTGCGGAACAGAACCTGAGCGCGGCAGTTGAATTTGAAAATATCACTTCTCTGCTCTTGAGCGGCGGCGAAGTCGCGCCCGTTGATCTAACGCGAGCGCAGTTGCAGACCCTTCAGAGACGCGATGAGATGGAGCGCGCACGCGCCAATGAATCGGTCGCTGCCGACGCTTTGCGCCTTCTTCTAGGTTACGATTCGGCAAGAGCTATTACGACAACCGACCTTGCAACGCTCATCCCTAGTGATGGCGAAGTCGAGCGCTTCACATCAGAGACAATCTCGCGCCGCCCGGAATTTGCGCAGTTCGATGCCGAGCGTCGCGCGGCTCAGCAGGACATACACATAGCGCGCGCAGAGCGCCGCCCGCAACTCTCCTATTCCCTCAACGGAGGCTTCGACACAGATTCTTTGCGACCGCCGCGATTGAGAGAGCACACGGGCGTTTCGGCTGCTTTCAATCTTTCGATTCCGATTTTCGATTGGGGAGCGAGCCGCAGCCGAGAACGACAGGCGCAGGTGCGTCTTCAAATCACTGAGAACGAGCGCGCGCTGGCCGTTCGTGGTTTCGCCCAGCAGTTTAGCTCCGCGCGAACGCAGGCGCTCTCCGCTGCCGCGCGCGTGCATCTAGCGGCGACAGGTGTGGCGCTTGCGCGCAGTAACCTTGACGCTTCAATCGCACGCTATCGCGCAGGCGAAGCGCAGATAATCGAAGTCACAGACGCGCAGACCATGCTGGCCGCGCAGAGGCTGGCCTTCTATCAAGCCCTATTCGATTATCAGGTTGCACTGGCGCGTCTCAGACAGGCTGCGGGACAATAAAGCAGTTTACAGTTTTTAGTTTTAAGTTTTAAGTTAAAAGCTTTCTAGTCTTCTTCTGAAAACTGAAAACTGAAAACTGTAAACTGTTCTTATCACTAGAAAGAATGGACGAGATGCCGGAAGAGAATGGAGAGGTTGAGCGGGAGATTGAGACTTCCGAAGAGTCAAGCGTGGTTGTAACCAGGCGATGGGAATCATTGGCGCGCAGGCGTCGAATTCTCATCATCACTGTGTCGCTTCTCCTGCTCCTTCTAATCATTGCCGTGCTGGTCTGGCGTTCAAGGAAGGGCGCAGAGACTGCCTCTGAAGAAACATCGCCCGTCGTCAGCGTGCGCGTGGCTCGTGTTGAGAGGCAGACGATTGCTCAGCAGGTCACAGCACTCGGCACAGTCGTCCCGCGCGATCAGGCGCAGGTTTCAGCAAAGATAAGCGCGCAGATAAAGCAGATGCCTCTCTTGAAGAACAGGGTCGTTCATGCAGGAGATGTAATCGCCGTGCTTGAATCTAGCGACCTGCAAGCGCAACGCAACGAAGCCGCCGCTGCGCTAGGTGAATCCCGCGCCAATCAGCAGAGCGTTACTACCGGCACGATTCCACAAAACAACGCGCAGGATCAGAAGGCTTTGCGAGACGCACGCGCAGCCGTCACAAACGCGCGCGCAACATACGAACGACGCCTTGCGCTTTACCAGCGAGGTGGAATCTCTAAAAAAGAGTTGGAAGCGTCGCAACTTGAATTGACGAAAGCCGAAGATGATCTTCGTCTTGCAGAGCAGACCGTTGCCCTGCGCACGCGTTCTCTAAACCCTAACGACCGTGCACAGGCCGCAGCGCGCGTCAATCAGGCGGCGCAGCATCTGGGCGCGCTGGACGCGCAGTTGAGCTACGCAACCGTGCGAGCGCCCATCACTGGCGTTGTCATTGATCAGGCTCTTTACGAAGGAAGCTTCGTCTCTTCTGGAACAACCCTTGTGACGATTGCAGACATCAGCCAGGTAATAGTCAAAGCGCCATTCGCGGATACTGTCGCCGCTCAATTGAAGGTAGGCGATGCTGCAACCGTGCTGCCAACGGATGCGCCCGGCGAACAGATGACAGGACAAGTTACGCTCATAAGCCGCTCGGTTGATCCTGCGAATCGCACTGTCGAAGTCTGGGTCACACTTGGCAACGAGGCCGGGCATTTGCGCGCAAACGCAGCAGCGCAAGTTTCAGTCTCTACGAATGCGAAACAGGACGCTCTTGTTGTTCCGTCTTCAGCCGTAACACTCGATGCCGCAAATTCTAATGAAGGAACCGTGATGGTCGTTGATGCTACATCCGTCGCGCATGAACAGAAGGTCACAATCGGCGTGCGCTCAGGCGATGTTGTTGAGATAACATCCGGCTTGCAAGGCGGCGAGACCGTAGTCACAGAGGGCAACTATTCACTGCCAGACGGAACAAAGGTTGAAGTAAGCGAAGAGAGCAACTCCGAAGAAGGCGGGAGCGGAAACAAGAACACGGGGGACGAGCCGTGAGATTCGCCAGATTCGTCTCCGTTCAAAAGCGCGCAATTCTCGTCGTCATAGCGCTACTGTGCGCCGCAGGTCTCTACGCAGCCTTTCAACTTCCCATAGCAATCTTTCCGCAGACGGATTTCCCCAGAATAGTCATCACGGTTGACAACGGCGTAGTGCCAGCGCCGCAGACACTGGTTTCCGTCACGCGCCCCATTGAAGAGGCCATGAACGGCATCCCCGGCATCAATCGCATTCGCTCTGTGACGGCGCGCGGCTCTTGCGAGATAGACCTTTTCTTCGACTGGAAGGTTGACATACGACAGTCGCTTCAACTCGTTCAGGCGCGTCTTTCGCAACTCGCAGCAACGCTTCCGCCTTCGGCTGAGATTAGACGAGTTGACCGCTTGACCTTCGCAGTCTTTCCAGTAGCGGGCTACAGCCTCATCTCAGATACTCGCGATCCTGCCAGTTTACGCGACATCGCAAACAACATTGTGCGGCCACGTCTAGCGCGATTGCCGGGCGTGGCTGGCGTCTCAATCGCAGGCGGGCAGGTGCGCGAGTATCACGTTACGATTGACCCCGAAAGACTCAGCGCGCACAGCGTCTCTGTACAGCAGGTCGTTGATGCCGTTCATAACTCGAACATCATAGCATCGCCCGGATTGATTGAAGAGAATCATCAACTGGAACTCGCGCTAGTCAGCGGTCAGGCCATTTCACCAGACCAACTGAACGGTATAGTCATAGCCACAGTCAACAACGCTCCCGTCACGATTGCTGACGTTGCGACCGTAGGCGCTGGCTTCGAGCCTCAGTACACAATCGTCACAGCAGACGGGCATCCAGCCGTTCTGCTCAACATTGATCGCCAGCCTGACGCCAACACGGCCACGGTCGTTGACGAAGTGACTACGGAACTCGCGGCAACGCGCGCGCAGCTTCCCAGAGACGTGCGCGTTGCGCCCTTTTACGATCAATCTCTTCTAGTGCGCGCATCAATGAGTTCTGTGCGCGACGCTATCCTCATAGGCTTGCTGCTCTCTATCGCCATTCTTTACGCTTTCCTGCGCAACTGGGGCACGACTTTCGTCGCCATCCTGGTAATTCCCGTGACTGTGCTTGTCACTTTCTTGGCGATGTGGCTGGTTGGCCTGAGCTTTGACTTGATGACGTTGGGCGGTGTGGCGGCTGCAATTGGATTGGTGATTGACGACGCCATTGTGGTAGTCGAAAACATCTACACGCATCTGGCGCGCGGTCAATCAAGACGCGAGGCAGTACAGCAAGCTATCACTGAGATTACAGTCCCAATCATCGGCTCGACCGTCACGCCCGTAGTAGTGTTTCTACCCTTAACCTTGCTCACAGGAGTCACCGGAGTCTTCTTTCGCTCTCTCGCTCTAACAATGGCCGTCGCGCTCCTGACATCGCTCGTTCTAGCGCTGTCGTTTACGCCTATTCTGGCCGAGCGATTTGTGAAAGCGAAACGAAAGTTCGGGAACGAGGAAGAAGAGGCGAAGCCCTATGAGCGCGAAGATGAGATGAGTGCTGATGAGCATGAAGAGGAAGAAGAGCAGGGACGTTTTCTGGGAGCAATCATACGTCGTTACGAATGGGTACTGGGTCATGCGCTAGACAATCGCTGGCTGGTTCTTCTAATCATGGTGTTGGTGCTTGCGGGTTCTTATCTTCTCTACAACAATCTTGGTTCGGAGTTTCTGCCTGAGTTTGACGAGGGCGCGTTCGTGCTCGACTACGTTGCGCCGCCCGGCTCATCCCTTGAAGAGACAGATAGAATGCTGCGTCACGTTGAAGAGATGCTGAAGGCGACGCCCGAAGTCGAAAGCTATTCGCGCCGCACCGGGCTGCAACTCGGACTTGCAATAACAGAACCGAACACGGGCGACTTTCTTGTAAAACTCAAACCCGGACACGCACGCGCGACGGACGAAGTTACGGATGACTTGCGCCAGTCAATCGAATCATCCGAGCCTGCAATGCATGTTGAATTCGCAGGCATCCTTTCTGATCTGATTAGCGATCTGACGAGTTCGCCGCAGCCAATCGAGATAAAAATATTCAGCGAAGACACACGAGCGCTCCGCGCAAAGGCGGATGAAATTGAAGAAGCCATCAAAAAAGTTCCGGGCGTAGTGGACACATTCAATGGTGTCGTCGTAAGCGGCCCTGCTATAACTTTCAATATTGACCCGCAGCGCGCCGCTCGTATGGGAGTGACCGCAACGGATGTTGCGAACACCGTGACGACCGCTATGAGCGGTGACGCATCTTCATCAATCTTGCAGCAAGGCAGGCTCATCAATGTCCGTGTCATCTTCCCTTCTGAAGCTCGCGCCTCTCTGGACTATCTGCGCGGTCTACAAATTCGTTCATCAACGGGCGCGCTATTCAGGCTGGACCAAGTGGCGAACGTTGACTATGACAAAGGGCAGACCGAAATTGCACGCGAAGGGTTGCGCCAGTTTGTGGCCGTGACGGCGCGTCTTTCAGGAACCGACTTGGGTTCGGCTATCTCTCAAATAAAATCTGAACTCGCAAAAAACGTTAAGCTGCCGCCCGGCATGACCATAGAATACGGTGGGCTTTACAGCGAGCAGCAGTCCAGCTTTCGTGAACTGGCTCTCTCGCTCTTCCTTGCCATCGTCCTGGTCTTCATCACACTGCTCATCGAATTCCGTTCGTTCGCTCATCCTATCTCAATCGTGGCTGGCGCGGTTCTAGCTCTAGGCGGCGTACTTCTAGCACTTTTTATCACCAGAACAACTCTCAACGTCGTCAGTTTGATGGGCATGATTATGGTCGTCGGCATCGTTGCAAAAAACGGAATACTGATGCTGGACGCTGTTGAAGACCACCTAGCCGCGGGCGACACTCTTCGACAGGCGCTCTTGAGGTCTGGCCGCCGCCGCTTTCGTCCCGTGTTGATGACCAGCCTCGCCGCTATTCTGGGTATGCTCCCGCTTGCATTAGCCATAGGCTCTGGCGCTGAGCTTCTACAACCGCTCGCAATCGCCGTCATTGGCGGTCTTGCCATTGCGCTCCTTCTCTCGCTCGTTGTTACACCAACCATCTACGCGATGCTGAGGAGCGAGCCGACAGGGATGGATGATTCTCAACAAGAGCTAACTTAACTGACCTTACACGAACATTGGAAGGCAAGCCCACGCAAGTGGGCGACAGAATAAAGCCCGGTGCGTGAGCGCCGGGTTAGAGTTGAAAGAAAATATTTTGAGCTATCGAAGATAGCGACAGCCCTTATCAATCAAACGTCTGTCGCCTGCTCACGCGGGCTTCGGTAATCTTAACTGCTATGCTAACCCGGCGCTTACGCACCGGGCTTTACTCTGCCGCCGTCTAAAGACGGCTTAGAGCATAGTTATCCTTTGAACGGAATTCTCGCGGCACGGTTTTTGAAACAAGACGTGCGCGAAAGACGTAGTACGCATAGATTTGCAGGCGTTCACACGTATTGAAATGCTGTCCCGCGCCGCAAAGTTTCAGGCACTAATTCAAGGAGCTTTTTGCTAGATGCTGAGAAAATCGCTTAGTTTAGTTACACGCGCTTCGGCGCTTATGATTCTGCTGATCACATGCATATCAGTTCATGCACAGACGCCTACGCCTACGCCCAACCCTGCGCAGCAGGACGCGACCAGACCGCCGGGCACGCAACAGAATCAACCAATACCGGAACAGGCTCGTCCCACAACTGAGAATCCTACAGCGCCGCCGGGCACGAACGCGCCCGCGCCGCAAGCGCCTCCGGGAGTGAGCGTGCCGCCGTCGAATCCTACGACCCAAGAGACGCCTGTGCCCGCGACCGTGCAGCCCGAAGCTCCGCCGGGACAGATGACCCCAACAACCGGAAACGAAGTGCTGCGCGAGCCTCTGATTCCGCAGACGCCTTCGCAGCCGCTTCCTCCCATGCCAGACCTTTCCCGTCTTGGCGTCAGAAGCGATAACGTCATCACGCTTTCGCTGAATGATGCTATTCGTCGCGCGCTGGAAAACAATAATGACATAGAGGTTGCGCGCAACGACGTGCGGTTTGCAGAGACTCAACTGCGTTCATTGACGGGCGTGTACGATCCAATTTTTAGCATCACGCCGCAGATTAATAATCTGGTTCAATCGCAGCAGAGCACACTCGGCGGCGCATCCAGTTCCGGCACTGTGGCGACCACAGACCTTTCGTGGAATCCCAGCATCAACAAACAGTTCGGCACGGGCGGCGGCAACTACCAGTTCTTCTTCAATAACAACCGTCGCACGACGACATCAACTTTTAACCAGATTAACCCTGTCTATTCCGCAAGCCTCGGCGCGACATTCACGCAACCTCTCTGGCGCAATCGCTCGATTGATTTCAACCGGCGCGAGATTCGCATTCAGCGCAAGAGAGTTCAACAATCTGACGCAGATTTTCGCCAGCGCACTATCAACGTTATCGCGCAGGTTCAGCGCGCCTACTGGGATTTGGTCTTCGCTCTGCGCGACCTGCAAAACCTTCAATCGAATTTCAATCTGACGCGAGAGAGATTCCGCCAGACTGAGGCGCGCGTGGCTGCGGGCGCAACCGCGCCGCTCGAACGCGCTGAAGTGCAGACGGAATTAGCCAACCGCGAAACTTCGCTCCTGTCCGCAGTTGAAACCGTCAGCGCCGCAGAGAACGCTCTGAAGCAGCTAATCCTGCGCGACCCGAATGCGCAGGAATGGACTGCACAGATTACACCTACGGACGAGCCTACGTTCGACGCAACGCCCGTCAACCTGACGGACGCGCTCGATGAGGCGCACAAGAACAGGCCGGAGATTCAACGCCTGCGCCTTCAGCACGACATCAACGACATAGACCTTCAGTATTACAGCAACCAGACCAAGCCTCGCATTGACATTCAATCAACGGTTGCCACGACGGGACTGGCCGGAACGCCTGTCAGCCAGGGCGGAGTTGTTCCGCTTTTCGGCACTGACACAACTACGAGCGCGTCAGCATTCCTTCTAGCGCAGATAAACGATCTTCGTACGCGTCAGGGACTCGCGCCCGTCACAGCGCCAAACATAACGGTCGGAAGCAGCGTGCCTACAGATCTCGTAGGCGGTTACGGTCGCATGTTGAGCAATCTTTTCAACCTCAACACGCGCAACGTAGTGGTCGGAGTAGCCATACAGATTCCTTTCAGGAACACAACAGCCGAAGCCAATCTTGCGGGCGCGCGTATTCAGCGCAACCAGTTGGACGCTTCAACCAGACAGCAGGAACAAACGGTTGAAGTTGAAGTGCGCGACGCTGCACAGTCAGTAGAGACCGCGCGACGCAGAGTGTTGGCCGCTCGCGCAGCGCGTGAGAACGCAGAGGTGCAGCTTGCTGGCGAACAAAGGCTTTTTCAGGCCGGGCGCTCTACAATCTTTCTTCTCTTCCAACGCGAGAACACGCTCGCAAACGCCCGAAATCTTGAGCTTCGCGCCGAGACCGACTACAACAAGGCGCTCGCAGATTTGCAGCGCGCAACTTCGACCACGCTTCGCGCCAACAACGTAATCATCGAAACGCCAACGGCTCCTTGAGCCAATGAAGTAATATAAATAGGGCTGCGTACTTGATAAGCTCAAGTACGCAGCCCATGCTTACGACTAAAAGCAGGTCAGTACCGCCTGCGGTAGCGGGCGGGTGATGGTTACGATACCCGCCCGCTACCGCAGGCGGTACTGACTTCAATCACAATCACCTTTCTCTTAACTGACTATCAAAGAAATCTGACGCGGCGTGGTAGGCCTGAAGCCAGTGACGGTGTAACAGAAAGTCATGCACTTCGTCAGGGAAGATTAGCTGCTCGAAGTGAACGTTCTGTTCGCGTAGACGATGAGCGAGATCAACTGATTGCGAGAACGAGACGTTGCGGTCGTCGTCGCCATGAATCAGCAGAACGGGTGAGCGCCATTTGACAACGGAGGCTACGGGCGAAGATTGAAACGCTGTCTGCTTGGCCTGCGGGTTGTTGTAATCAATCCAGCGCGCGGCGGAAATAATCTGCGACCAATCGTGTACACCGTGAAGGTCAACGCCTGCGGCGAAGAGGTCTGAGTTTCGCGCTAATCCGAGCGCTGTCAGGTAACCGCCATAAGAACCTCCCCACAGACCAATTTTTGCGGGATTGATGTCTCCTCTCCTTCTCAGATACTGCGCCGCAGCAACTATGTCCTGATATTCAGTCGCGCCGCGTGCTCCGCGCCCCTGAGCCATGCGGAAGTTGCGACCATAGCCAATGCCGCTTCTGTAGTTCACAGAAAGAACTGCGTAGCCGCGACTGGCGAGATATTGATTCATACCGTAGGCGTTGTGATAGTAGTAAAGATAGTGCCAGCCCAGCAGCATCTGACGGATTGGCCCGCCGTGCATGAAGGAAAGAGTTGACCGTGAATCTCCAATCCATCGGCAGCTTTGAAAAGAACTTTCTGCGGCACGACCAATTGGGAAGAAGGAAAGTTTGCTGGCAACGTCGAAGCAGCGAGCATGTGGCTCGCTCCACCGGCGAGCGGCATCACGTAAGGCATGGCTGGCGTTCGCGCATCAGATTTGAAGAAGACAAGATTTGCGCTATCGCCCGTCACAACTGGCCTCCACTCAATCTGCTCACCTTGTGTAATCGCTTCAGGACTTGCGCCGTCCACTGAAACTCTTGATAGATGCCTGCGATCAATGTCACCACAGTTCGACGAAAATATGATTGAGCGATGGTCTGGCGTGTAGCTCGCATCCTGAAACTCGCAGCCCGTCGGAGTGAGTGGAACGGGTGTGCCGCCTTGCGCTGAAACGGAATAGAGTCGCTGCCAGTTATCCTGCTCGGAAGCGAAAACAAGCCGGTCGCCCGCAGCCCATTGCAGTATGTTCTCGTCGGCCATGAAGGGTAATGAGCTATTCGCGTCGTTGCGGCTGCGCCAGATTTCGCGCGCGCTCCCGCCGTTAAGGTCCGCGACCATGATTGCCCAGGGGTCTGGCGCGTCGTCAAATATCAACTGCGGCTGCGAGCCTCGCGCGGGCTGGCGTATGAACGCAACGCGGCGGTCATCCTGTGACCATCGCGGCGTATTGTCGCGGTCAACTGACGGACTAAGATACGTGATTGTATTTTTGGTGAAATCGTAAACGCCTACGAAACTGTGATCGCCGCGACTGCTTACGAACGCGAGCATCGAGCCTGAGTGCGACCATGCGGGCGAAGAATTGTTGCCGCGCGCAACGAAAAGTTGTCGCGGCTTCTGGTCTTCGTTGATAGAAGCAATCCAGAGTTGATTCCCTTTCGAGTAAACAACGCGGTCATCCGTTGGCGCGACCTTTGGCGAGTTTCCGTCATCAAGCTTCTTAACTTTCCCATCGCGCCACGCTGCCGCGTAAACCGCCTGTGTCGCGCCAGCCACATCGCTAGTAGGATTCGGATATTCGCCAGCCTGATTCTTGCTCCCGCCCCGCACAAACACAACCCACTTGCCGTCCGCCGTGAACGCCAAATCTTCAATCTCCTGCCCATCATCTTCCGTATAATGCGTCAACTGTTTTGCGTCGAACTGCGGCCCCTCTGCCACCCAAATATTCCGGCGTCCCTGATCGTCGAATATCCATGCGATTCTTTCACCGCCCGGCGCAGCCACCATGTCTGAGGGGAAAGGAGAACTCAAAACCTGTTCGATGGTGAATGAGTTGGAAGTTTGTTGGGCTGAAGCGAAATGTTGAAGCAGGAAGATTACTGTGAAGAAGAACGCAAGCGTGCAAATTTTTCTCATCTCTCACTCTCTTTCTACGCGTAGGCCGGTCGAAGGTAGAAGCCGTCTTGGTGTTGGCGATGCCACTACGCGCGGCTTCGCCTGGCTGTTGATTACGTCCGTGAGCAGTTGATCTTCTAAAAGCCTGTTGCCGGCTATCTGATTGCCCTGATCCAGAATGGCAAAGACTATTACACCCTGATCTTGCGTGTAAACAATCCCGGCGAGGCTTGCCATTCCACCGTCAACTTCGGAAGTGAGCGTGCCTGTCTTACCAACAACCGCGCCCTCAAGCCCTGTGCCTTCAAACCTGCGCCGCAAAGTTCCCGAATCATCGTTCGCTACGGGCATGATGTCTGTCGGCTCAAGATTCTGTCTTTGGGCTTCTTCAACCAGCGCTCGAACAATTGTCAAAAGCCCACGCGGCGTCATGCGATTGTGCTCGCGCCCAGATGCTCTCTCAATCGTAACTTGATCCGGCGGGAGTTTGAGTTCGCTAACAAGAAACTGCTTCATACCTTCGGGGCCGCCTATGAGCGCGCCAACTCGCTCGGCTATGAAATTGCTTGAGCGCGCGTTCATGTAAAGAAGAATCTCGCTCAATGGATTTGAGTTGATAATCAGAACGGGCGCGCTCTGTGGTTGCTCTGCAACTTCAACGCTAGGATTTCCGAGCTTCAAAACTTTAACGAGTTTCTGGGCGGAATCATCCGGCGTCTCGCTGAAATTGAAGATGAAATCGGGCGAAACTTTTATGGAATCTCCAATGCGCTTCACACCTCGCCTCGTCAACTCTTCTGCGACCAACGCCGCGCCGTAATCGCCAAACGTGGGGTCGTTTCCGCTCAAATAAAGACTGCCGCGCAACACGCCGGAACGATCAACTTCGCCGTCTAGAAAAACTTTTGTCTGGAAATGAAAATCAGCGCCAAGTTTTCTGAGCGCTACGAACGATGTGGACAGTTTTATGAGTGATGCTGGATTGAATACCTCGTCCGCGTTGTGCGAGGCGAACACTCGCTCGCCATCGAAAGTCTCTATTAGCACGCCGTGAGTCTCCGGCGCTTCGCCGCGCTCGGCATACCACGCGGCTGCGTCGAACGTAGGCCGCGCGTTCGCCAGCTTTATCTGCCGTGCCTGTGAGGAGGTTTGAGAATGTGAAGCGTTTGCGTTCGGGTTCCGCTCCACGTAGAGCCAGCTTTTCGAGATGGCGAAGGGGATGAAGCTGAGTATAGCGAGAACGCAGAGACCGGCAGCCAGCATCAAATAGATTGGCCGCCGATTATTCACCTTCTCTTCCTGAGTGCCTTGCATCTTCCCCAAAAGCGCGTGAAACCGTATGATGCTTAATGGCTGGCGCGCTCGTCAAGCCAGAATCAAGGTAAAAGTCAAAAGGAAAAAGGAAAAAGTGTGGACACGCCTAAAGGCGTGAATTATAAATTAAAAATGGCTTCCTCCTAACTTTTGACTTTTACCTTTTTACTTTTGACTTTTAAGATGATGCTTTCCCCTTTCATTAACATCTTCAGCGATGTGCCGCCAGCGTTCTTCTACGTTTTCACGATCATACTGGGCGCTATCATTGGAAGCTTTCTCAATGTCGTAATCCACCGTCTTCCGCTAGAAGAGTCTGTGGTTTTCCCAAGCTCACGCTGCCCGGAATGCTCTGCGGTCATTCGACCTTACGACAACGTTCCCGTCGTGAGCTATCTGGTATTGCGCGGGCGTTGTCGCAACTGCCGCACTCCAATCTCTGCGCGCTATCCTGCGGTAGAGATTCTGACTGCCTTGCTCTGGGGACTGGTCTTTATGCGCGACGGTTTGACGTTTGCGCTTCCCTTCGATCTGATTTTCGTCTCATCGCTCGTCGCGTTAGTCTTCATTGACGCAGAGCACATGATTCTGCCTAACGCAATCACTTATCCCGGAATTATTTTCGCCGTCTTAGCCCGTCTAGCAATTCCCTATTTCTCAAGCCCATACGTCTTCGACGACTTCAACTCTCTGATGAACACTAGCATGGCAAGCTGGCCTGTCCTGCTTGTGTCGCTTGCGGGGGCAGTGCTGGGAGCTTTAGCTGGCGGAGGCTCGCTGTGGTTGATGGGCTGGCTGTGGGAGCGACTGCGCGGGGTTGAAGCTATGGGACTTGGCGATGTGAAAATGATGTTCATGGTTGGTGCGTACATGGGCTGGCGTCTGACCGTACTAACGATATTTCTGGCGGTCATAGCAGGCTCGCTCACCGGCCTAGCCATCATGCTCAAACGGCGCGAGCGCAACCTACAGATGCTTCTACCATTCGGCATCTTTCTAGGCATCGGCGCAATCTTCGCCCTACTCTTCGGCCAGCGAATCGTCGAATGGTACGCATCACAATTTATAGGATAGTGACAAGAACAGTTTTCAGTTCTTAGTTTTCAGTTTTCAGAAAGAAGATTGAAAAGCCTTTTACTGAAAACTGAAAACTAAGAACTGAAAACTGCTCTTATATGTTTCGCGGCAATCAACTCAATCTGATGATGGCGCTGGTGGTGAGCCTGTTTCTGCTCGCCGTCGTTTTCGGCGTAGGGTTCATAGCGCTCTCACCATCTGCTTCGGGTAGAAGCGCGCCTGTGATGATTACGGTCTTCGTAGTGGCGCTGCTGACGGCGCTATTGGCGGTTATCTTTCTGTTGCGCTGGTTGCTTCGTCCTTATCGTCAGCTGGTAGGCGAGGCAGAGCGCGCGCCCATCGCCGCACGCGCCAATCAATCACGTAACGAAGCAGAGTTCGTGCTTGAAACTTTCCAGTCGGTCATCGCGCAGCTTCAATCACAGCAACGCGAGCTTGAGAGATTGAGCGTAGAGGCCAGAGCGCGTGCCGCATCCGCCGAAAGATTCAGCGACCGGATAGTCGCCAGCGTACCTTCCGGTCTTGTAGCTTTCGACGCTGCGGCGCGCGCCACTGTCGTTAACGCCCCCGCGCGCTTGATTGTCGAAGCGAACGGCGATGTCGAGGGTCAGCACGTTACCATTTTACTCAAGCACGCCCCTGCGCTTGTGGAGATGGTCGAGCGCTGTTTGCGAACCGGCGAGGTTTATCGCCGCGAAGAGATCGTTGCCACAACCAGCGAAGGACGCGAGCGGCGACTTGGCGCGACCGTAGCGCCCATAGAGCTTGTCGAAAGCGGCTCGCGCGGCGCGCTCTGCCTGCTGACAGACATCACGGAAGTTACGGAATTGCGCGAGCAGGTCGCATTGAAAAGAAACCTTGAGAGTCTGGGCGAGATGAGCGCTGGACTCGCGCACGAATTCAAGAATGCGATGGCTGCGCTTCATGGCTATGCTCAGTTGCTTTTGACACTGGAGCAGGACGAAAAAGGTAGATCGGCTGCGGCTGCGCTTTTGCAGGAAGTCCGAAGTTTGACGGCAATGGTCACGGCGTTTCTAAATTTCGCGCGCCCACAGCCTCTAGACCTCTCGGACGTGTCTCTCAAAGAGCTATTGGACGATTGCGCTGGCGAATTGAGTAAGCTTTACAGTGAACGGCGCATCACACTCGAAATCGAAGGTGAGTTTCCGAACGTTCGCGCCGATGAACACACTCTGCGGCAGGCTTTGCTCAACATTCTGCGCAACGCTGCGGAGGCAATCAATGAAGACGAGAGAGAGAGGCGCGTTACTGTGCGCGGCTCAAGCGTTGAAGATGATTCCGGCAAACGCTGGGTTGTTATAAAAATTAATGACACAGGCCAAGGCATTCCCGATTCCGATTTGCAGCGAATCTTCATCCCGTTCTTTACAACTAAGACAAAAGGTCACGGCGTAGGTCTGGCTCTAGCGCACCGCGTCATCACAGATCACGGCGGCTCGCTCACAGCCGCAAACGCACCCGAAGGCGGCGCAATATTCACAATCAAACTCAAGCTTCCAGACAAGCAGGACTAAGGCTGCGCTCAAAGCCTATAGCAACCGCTCAACCCTTTGCGGTCTTTGCTCTTTTCTTTGCTTCTACAGCGAGAAACTGCAACTCTCATTAATCTTGGGCATTAATAGAATTGCATGTTCACGCAAAGGCGCAAAGGGAAATGCTTAAGCTCGCTAAGAAGGGTTTTGAGATACGTTCTTAATCTGCTCCGAATTCGCGCGGGAAGTATTCGCGCCAGCGCTTGTCAACAAGTTCCGCGATGTCTGGCCGCACCTTCAATTCTTCCGGGTAGCCCGGCTTCATTCGCGCGTCAATGACAATCGGCAACCGGTAAGAGAGATGATGACGAATAACTTTCGTCTCAGCCGCGTGAATGTGAGCGGCAGGCTCGAACCTTGTCCACGTAGCCCAGAGAAAATCTGCCACTGAGCGCGCAACCCCCGCGTCGTCATGCAGCACAACGAGAGGCCAATCAGCCATCGCTTCATGATGAGCAAGTCGCTCGGCCTGTTCACTATCTTTTTCATAGGAAGCGCCTTCGATGACAAGACATCCCGCGCAGAAAACTTCAGCCCGCTTAATATCGTTCGGCAGGCTTCCACGAAACTCTCGCGGCAAATCTCTGACAGGCTCACCCAAACCTAAAAGAATCGCCTTGCTTCCTTCGTTCACGCGCCCGCTAGTGTAATCCAGCGTGTCCATAGAGACATTCGAGAAGATAAATAGATCGCTCATGGGATCAAAACGAGCCAGCACATGCTCTAACAACGATTTGAAATTGCGTAAGTCCTGCGCCTGATCCGTGAGGATTAGAAACTTCGTTAGCGATAACTGTCCTTCACCAAGAATCCTGAAACCTGAAACCAGCGCCTCGCGTTTGTAGCGCTCGCGCACGATGGCAGCGCAGAGCGAATGGAACCCAGTCTCGCCGTAAGTCCATAGGTCGCGCACGCTCGGCATAACGAGCGGGAAGAGCGGTGAAAGAAGTTTTTGGAGGTAATCGCCGATAAAAAAATCTTCCTGTCTGGGTTTACCCACAACGGTCGCAGGATAGATAGCATCGCGGCGATGAAAAATCGCATCAACCCGAAAAACAGGATAATCATGCTTTAGAGAATAGTAACCGTAGTGATCGCCGAAAGGCCCTTCCGCTTTTCGCTCATGCGGCGGAACCTGACCAACGAGCGCGAACTCTGCGTTAGCAACAAGCCTGTGACCATCTTCTAAAGGATTTTTGACCATTCCTAACTTCTCGCCAGCAAGCACGGAAGCAAGCAGAAGCTCCGGCACGTCTTCCGGCAGAGGCGCAACTGCGGCGAGCATTAGCGCCGGAGGGCCACCCAGAAATACTGTGACGGGAAGCTTTTGGCCCAGCCTCTCTGCTTCGTGATAATGAAACCCTCCGCCCTTGTGAATCTGCCAGTGCATCCCGGTAGTCCGCGAGTCGAAGACCTGCATGCGGTAGATGCCCAGATTATGTTTGTGCGAAAGCGTATGCTCTGTGTAAACGAGCGGAAGCGTTATGAACGGGCCTCCGTCCTCTTGCCAAGTAGTCAATACAGGCAGTTCATCAAGTCGCGCAGGTCTATCCATGACCTGAAGCACAGGCGCGCGGCGAGTGCTGCGCGTCCCCAATTTCAGAGCTTCGAGCGCAAGCGCGCGGTGCTGCCACAATTCATTGAATCGCGGAGGCAACAGGCTCTCGGCCACGCGCACCACTTCTCTTACCAGCGACTCAGGCTTTGGCCCGAACGCCATCTCAATCCGCCGCTCCGTGCCGAACAGATTAGTGACGACAGGGTAACGACTTCCCTTCACTCTTTTGAAAAAAATCGCAGGGCCGTCGCGCTCTATGACCCGGCGGTGGACTTCGGCCAACTCAAGGTAAGGATCAACCTCCGCGTTGACTTCAACGAGGTCGCTTTCTCGCCTGAGTTTTTCCATGAATGAGCGAAGGTCTGAGTGCATATTTTTGGGAGTATAAGATAAAAGTAAAAAGTAAAAAGGTAAAAGGCAAAAGGAAGGCTGAAACCACTTTTAATTAAAAGATTGGCTTCCGCTACACTTTTGCCTTTTTACTTTTACCTTTTGCCTTCCTCTTTGCCTTTTATCGCTTTTTAGTTCGGAGGGCTTGTAACTCCGGTCGTCCTTGCGCGTGTGGGCAATTCTTGATGCGGCTCGGCCAGACGCCGTGTAATCTCCGCAGACGCGGATTGCGCGGCACGAGCAATCTTCTCATCGAGCGAATTGATTAGCGGCCTGATGCGTTCGAGAGTTTGCGCGTCGCCTATCTTGCCGAAGACTTCGAGCAGGCGCTCCTGCGTTTTGAAATTGACCTGAGAAAGAAAGATGTAGAGCGGGTCTGGCGTGTCTAGCTGCGCAAGATAACCGGCAGCCTGTTCGTGGCGCGAGGAATCCAGATCATGAACGAGGCGGAAGAGCGTTTCGTTCCTGCCCATTCTGTAGAGCGCCCAGTCGAGCGCAAGGCGCACGCGCGAGTCACGCTCCTGCAACCGATACCCTGCGACCAGTTTCATCTGATCCACAGCAGCGAGCCGCGCAAGCTCTTCAGCCGCACGCTCTCTTTCGAGCGGGTCTGGGCTGGACAGTTTTTTGGCTATGGCCGATGAATCAACAGTGCTTTCACTGGAAGGAACTTCTTCCTGACTATTTTGCGCGCAAACCTTTCCGCTGAAACATGCGGCGCAAATCATCAGGGCAAATATGAACAGAGTGGCTTTGATGTAATGCATAAAATTTTATGAGAGTGTATTCAAACCAAGGGAAATCGTGAAAAAAATTTTGGGAAGATTAATCAACGTCGAGCGGATTGATCCAGGGCTTGTCCTTCTCCTTTTCCGCGCGCTTCATGGCCTCGCGGAATTTCTCTTCCAGAAGTCGCTCTCGGTCTTTCATAGAGCCAAGCTCTTGTTGAAAGATTTGCTCGCGCTGCTGTTTCTGCTTATCTAATCCCTTGACCATATCTTCAAAAGATGCGAGCGGCTTTGTTTTCTCTTCGTGCGAAATGACTGCGCCGGTCTGCGCATCAACTATAATTGTTGTTTCGCAGCAAGGGCAAATAATCGTGTAGCGTGTGTTGTCCGTCATAGCAGCACTTCCTCAAACAATCGGCTGTTAAAATAGTCGCCACGAAATTTCAGCGGCGAATGTAAGTATACCATTAGAAGCTAGATTATTATCAGTGGGAAGATAGGCTGAAAGTTAGTCACTTCAAACTAAAAAAGGCAAAAGTAAAAAGGTAAAAGGCAAAAAGGATAAGGACAAAAGCCACTTTTAATTTATAATTCACGCCTGCAAGGCGTGTCTTAACTTTTTACTTTTACCTTTTGCCTTTTACCTTTTCAACAGGAGAACAATTATGGAAAATTCGGAAAATCCAAGCCGGGCGCAACTTCTTCTGATGATTCAGAGTCTTGAGCGTCGGGTTAGTGAGCTAGAAGACCGTTGCAATAAGGCTGAGGAGAGCAGCCCACTGAGCGAGGATGAACTTGTTTGGACGGTTGGAAATTCCTCAATTGCTATGAAGAGGGACGGTAGTATTGCCCTTAAGGCTTTTCGTATAGATTTATCTGCTTCCGGCAGTATAGCGGTCAAGGCTAGCGGCGAACTTATCCTTAAAGGAATGACTATACGCGAGAACTGAGTAACAAAGATTGTCCGGTGCTCAAACGCCGTTCGTCTTAACCGCCATACATCGCCGGAATTGTTTATGAAGGTTACGGAGTCACGGCTCTTTTAACAGCGCCACCGACCTTTTTAGCTCCATTCGCAGTCTTATGTCCGACCGTTTGAGCAACGTTCGCTGTCGTTTGCCCTACAGTCTGCGCGCCCTGCGCAGTTGCGTGACCAACGTCCTGAGCCTTGTTCGCTGTAGCCTGTGCTGCATCCGTCGTCTTATGCTTCACGAAGCCTACTACGTCTGCGATGTGATCTGCGCTAGCGTCAACCAGACGGTCAACGTCGTTAGTTTTGACATCACGTGCCTCGCCGTCGCCCGCAGGATAAACCTTCATAGTGCGCTGTGTGCCTTTGGTAGTGATGACGACTTTGGAGATGCGGTCGTTATTTCTGTAGGTTCGCGTTTCTACGCGCGAGCCGTTCTCTTCTGTAGTCGTCGTCTCGTACTCAGCCGAAGTTGAAGAGGCTGGCGTCGTCACGCTCGATGTGGTGTTAGTGTTCGTTGTCGTAGTGTTAGCGTTCCTGTTTGCATTCGCGTTCATGTTATTCGTATTCGACTCGCTAGAGCAGCCAGCCATGAATGCCGCAAGCAACGCTGCACTCAAAAGAGCTATGATTCTTGTCCGCACTTTCTTTCCCTCCCGCCGAAATTATTCCTTGATACTCACAAAACTTTTGGCAACCGACGTGCCAACATGATTGTTTGCTAAATATTAAGTTGAAGAGGATTTAAAGAAGAAGCGCGAACCGCTCAGTGCGTACCAACTTTGTGCGTGGCGTCTCTTTTGTGTACTAAAAAGCGATGAGGCTCAGGCGATTCAGACCTGAGCCTCATTACTATTAACTAAATTCAAAGCGGGCGACGAGACTCGAACTCGCAACCCTTTGCTTGGGAAGCAAATGCGCTACCATTGCGCCACGCCCGCTTAAAATCGCAAATCTAAAATCGAAAATTCTTCCAGCACTCATCTTATCAATTACGTTTCAAAGATAATCAAGCCGGAGCTTGACTGTCAAACTATCCAGCGCTTTCAACCAGTTGTTTGACGACGCTTCCTAAACGCGCCGTGTCCTCCGGCTTTCGCAGACACCCTTGCGCGCCAGCCTTTGCAGCTTCCTCTTCGTCAAGAAGGTCTGCGTAGGCTGTGTAGAAGAGAATCGGCGTGCGCTGGTCGAAGCTGCGAATCTCGCGGCAGAGTTCCAGACCGTCCTTGTCAGGCAGACCAATATCAAGAAGGATAAGGGCGAAACTTTTATTGCGCGCCTCTCTTATGCCTTCATCCGCCGTTCGCACGGCCACAACATGAAAGCCTTCCTGCTCAAGTCCGAATTCGACAAGCTCGCGCGTGTCCGAAGTGTCTTCGACGAAGAGTATCTCTTTGCCTGTCATAGTTGATAATGAAAGATAGAGCAACGCCCTCTGTGCTTGATTGAACCCCCAGGCTCGCTACCTTTTGATGTACCTTTCCATAAGTTCAGACCAGCGCCCTTGCGCCTTCAAGATAAGCTCGCAAACTTCTCGAACTGCGCCGAAACCGCCCGGCAGTTGAGTGATGTAATGCGCCGCCGCGCGTGTCTCTTCGATGGCGTCGGCAACGGCGACGGCAAATCCAGAGCGCAGCATGAGCGGAATGTCCGTAACGTCATCGCCAATGAACGCAACTTCAGATTCTTCTGCGCCAGACTCTTTTAGAATTTCATCAAAGGCTTCTGCCTTGTTGAGCGCGCCTTGACGTACGTATTTTATTCCTAAATCCGCAGCGCGCATCACGACCGCCTGCGACGTGCGGCCAGAGATTATGCCTGAGCTAAGACCCGCGCGATGAAAGAGCACAAGGCCGTGACCGTCGCGCACATGGAAACTTTTCTTCTCGTCGCCGCTTTCATGAAGCTCTATGCGACCGTCCGTTAGAACGCCGTCGCAATCCATCAAGAGCAAACGTATGCGCGCCGCTCGCCGCTCTATCTCAACAAAATGCTCCATCGCTTAATGAACTTCAAACTGTTCGATTGATTCCAATTTCCAAGCGCCGCCGACGCGTGCGAGTATGAGCACTGCTGTGCCTGTGCCGCCCGCGCCTATCTGTTTCGCGTTGATAGTCACGTCTGCGGCTAGGTGATTAGCATCCAACTGCTCCGTGCGAACAACCTTCGTCTGCCAGATTTCCGGCGCATTGCCTATGATTCCTTTGATGAACTTTACGAGTTGGCCTGAGACAATCACGGATTCCAATCCGACCTTGCCGCCTGTCTTAATCTGCTGGTCTAGCTGCGTGATGAAGTTTCGCGCGGCTTCGTCAACCGTAGGCGCTGAGTTCGCAGAAGCTTCTGCCTTTATCCTTCCGGCTCGCGCGGCAAGCGTCGAAGCATATTCCGCATCCGTCCTGACCGCTTCGTTGTATCTGCGTACAGCTTCCGCAGCCTGTCCACGACGCAGGGCTATCTCGCCAAGACCAATGTTAGCCCACGCGAGCGCGGCAGAGGTTGGAAGCGGGTCTTCAAGCAACGACTTGAACTCACGCTCAGCTTCGTCCGTCTTGTTCTGGGCGAGCAGTGCACGTGCCAGAGCAAGATGAACATCCTGCATGCGCGGCTGGTATGCAAGAGCGGCGCGAGCGTTTGCTTCTGCATGCGCAAATTCCTGGCGCGCGAACTGTTGGGTTATCTCGCTTAACGCTTCTTCGGGAAGCTTGGCGCGCGGCTGAACGTCGTTGGAATAATCCATCTGCGGGTAGAGCTTTTCGGGGTCAATCTCTGCGCGGACTATGCGCGATGAAGTGTTGAATACAGCTTCGCCGAAATTTCGTCCCGGCACAGTCGCCTGCGTAGTCACGCTCTGCCCGCTCTCAGTTGTTCCCAGAACCGTCACGGTCACGTCCAGTTGGCCCAAGTTTCTGAGCGCAGAGACCCACTGACTGCCCCGCTGAACCGGCAGACCGATCATCAAGTCTGTGTCCGTAGTCTGATCTAACTCCTGATCTAAAATCGTTTTCAAACTCGCTCCGCCGCGATCCGCTAAAGCCGCGCGAAGCGAGTTGAGGCTCATGCCCGCAGCGCTGTTGCTTCCGGCTTGAATCTGCGACTTCAATACAGACATGAACACGTCTCGTCCTAACGCTCTATCAACCAGACGCCAGACCATAGCTCCCTTGTTGCCCACGGAAGTGAAGAAGGTCTCGTCCAGCATAGTAGCCTGTCTCAGTGGAGCGTCGCGGCGCGAGACTGCTGCATAGGCTATACGCTCTCGCATACGCTCGGCGGCGGCTGCGTCCGCGCCAAACTGTTTCTCAATAAACGCGGTCGCAAGAAATCTAATCAATCCCTCGCGCACGACACCTCCGCCTTCACCTCTAACCGGCGCCACGCCTCCGACCCACAGTCTCGCAACGGTTTCTGCTACTAGGAGCGCGGTTGCGGAATCAATCTTCGAGCGGCGAAATGCGGCAGCGTCAAGGAGCACTGTGCCGCTATCGTTAAATCCAGCGCCGCGTGTGACTGCGACCAGACGAATGGGAGCGTCCGGCGCATTGCCAAGAGTATTTGCGAAAAATGTTCTTGCTGCGGCGGCGAGCGCTATCAAACTCTCCGCCTGCTTTCGCTCGTCCGCGCCCGCGCCCTTTGGCATGTACGCGCTTATGCCCCGCGCGTCGTTTCTTCCCTCGCTTATGTCCCAGCTACCTTTAACGAAGAAGGGTTGACCGTTGAGCAACAGATCGAATGACGAGCCGCTTGATTGTCCTGAAGAGACGAGTGTTTCGCCTTCAGACGAATTCATGTTCAGGTGAATGGGCGCGCTGTCGCCGCCACGTATAGAGAAAGGAGTGTTCGGCGTAGGATACCAGAACGAGAGCGGAAGGAACTGCGAGCCTAGCGGCGTAATCGCAGCAAGCCCATTGTTCTCTTCAACGGGTAAGCGATAATCAATCGAGACTTTGATGGACGAATCCTGCGCGACAGGAGCGGGCAAGCTGATCGTTGCCAGAAGAAGATCGCCGCGCGTGTCCGTTCTCGTTCGCACTATCGCCGGAGAGTCGTTGACGCTGGCAGACTTGACCTCGGCCTTAGGGTTCAAGCGCACGCTGAAGGTTGAGCCACTCGCTCGACCCACGTTCTTCGCAGTCAACACGGCGCGCGCCGTCAAAGCTCTTTCACCGCTCGCCACGTTCGCAGTTATGTCAAAGCGCGTGACGACCCACTCAGGCCCCGCCGTTTCAATCTGAGCGATTGCAACAGCATGCAAGAGAATTAAAAGAAGTAGTGCGAGAAATATTTTTACTGTGTTCATAAAGACAGTGACAAGTGACGAGCAAGAGCTATTTTTAATTTTTAATTCAGTATTAAGTTTTCAGTTCTTAGCCTTCATTATTAAGAAGAGACTAATCGCTTTTACTAAAAATCAGGAATTAAAGATTAAAAATTATTCTTGCTCGCTACTGCTCTTATTTTATCTTGCTTCTGACAAGAGAGTGTATATCGCGCAGTACGAGCAGAAGCGGAAGCAATCGCTCCAGAGGGAGCATGTTTGGCCCATCCGAGGGTGCGACTTCAGGGTGGTCGTGAACCTCCATGAAAACTGCATCAACTCCGCAAGCTACTCCTGCGCGCGCGAGCGGTTCGATGAACTCTGACTGCCCGCCGGTTGCATGACCAAGGCCGCCCGGAAGCTGCAATGAGTGTGTGGCGTCGAAAACTACTGGCGCGCCGAACCCGCGCATAATGGGAAACGAGCGCATGTCTACGACCAGATTGTTGTAGCCGAACGTTGCGCCGCGCTCTGTCAATAAAAGCTTCTCGCAACCTGCGGCTCGCGCCTTCTCTACAATGTTTCGCGCATCGTACGGCGCGAGGAATTGCCCCTTTTTAATGTTGACCGCGCGCCCTGTTCGCGCAGCAGCGGTAATCAAATCGGTCTGCCTACAGAGAAAAGCTGGGATTTGAAGAATGTCCGCGACCTCTGCTGTCTCTTCGACCTGCGCGATGTCGTGCACGTCTGTGATTACAGGAACCGCCACCTCTTCTTTCACGCGCCTGAGTATTTCCAATCCTTCGCGCAAGCCCGGGCCGCGAAAGCTTTTCACAGAAGAACGATTGGCTTTATCGAAAGATGATTTGAAGATATAGCCCAGACCCGCACGTTGCGCACGCTCGGCGCACTCTCGTGCCATCATGAAAGCGTGCTCGTATGATTCTATGACGCACGGCCCGGCTATCAATGCCAAATTCCCGTCGCCGAAAGTTACGTCGCCGACCTCGAATGATTTCATCTGAAAATCACTACTCATCTTCTGAATCTAAAACGGCCAGAGTTTTTTGATAATTCGCTTTGCCTTGCTCTCCCTCTTCTGCGGTCTTGGTGTTGTCTGCCTGCGCTGTTGCCTATTTTCATGATGCCCGCTCGATTCTGAATTCTCGTTTGTCTCTGCCGAATTAGATGAAGACTTCGCTGTGTTAGCAGAATTATCGGAAGGAGACGCTACGGTCTCAGCCTGGTTGCTGCCCGAAGCCGAGCCGCTACTTCTGTATGCGATTACTATTCCGATAATCATGACGATAAGGAAGAGCGCGACCAGAGAAACCGTCATCAGACCGAGCGGTTGTTTGAGCCAGTTCAGAACGGCCTGCTTGCGGCTGGTGAAAATTGTCAGCTTTGAAATCTCAGGCCGCGTTTCGCGCGCTGCGCCAAATGGCGTAGAAGATGTCTTTCTAAGATCGCGCGCAGTGCTGGTCGCGTGCCGCTCCGCGCTAGATGAAAGAAGTGTTGTTTCCGACGGCCTGTTCGTCGCAGTCGCGCGGCTCTGGCGCAATCGCTCTATGTCCAGCACTAGACGACCGGATGGCGTCTCAGTTCCTATGCTTCTTACTGTCTCCAGCGTGGGAGCGCTGAGAGATGCTGCGTGTTCGAGTCCCAAACGCTCGGCGACCTCATAAAGCTCCCGGCGAAATTCTCCTGCATCTGCCGGACGAAATTCCGGGCGCTTCTCAAGCGCATGCAAAATCACCTGTTCGAGCGTCTCAGGTATCGAAGGAACAAGCTCGCGTGGGCGGCGCGGTATCTCGGACGAATGCTTCAGGGCAATCGAGAGCGGCGTCAAACCCGTAAACGGAGTCATGCCCGTCAGCATTTCATAAAGAATTATTCCAAGACTGTAAACGTCCGAAGCGGGAGTCAGACTTTTCCCGTCGCACTGTTCCGGCGACATGTAGCGCGGCGTTCCAATCATCACGCCCATCTGCGTTAAGGTCTGCGGGTCTGACTCGTCAACCGAATCGGCTGCGAGCTTCGCAATACCGAAGTCCAGAACTTTTACGATTGGCGGAACGTGACGGCGTTGAACTATGAAGATGTTCGCGGGCTTCAGATCGCGGTGAATGACGCCAGCCTCGTGCGCCGCAGCAACAGCCGCAGAGACTTGCAGCATGATTGAGACCGCTCGCGCTGTGTCTAAGGGAGCGTCGCGCGCTAGGATGTCGCGCAGCGTCTTTCCTTCAAGAAGCTCCATCACGATGTAGGTAAAACCGTCCGAGGTCTGACCGAAATCCGTGACGGCCACAGCGTTACTGTGGCGAAGACGACCCGCTGCGCGCGCCTCTCTGCGAAAGCGCTGCTTCGCCGCCTCGTCTTCTACGAAACGAGGATTCAAAACTTTAACTGCAACGGGACGATCAATCAGAAGATGCGTGGCGCGATAGACTGTGCCCATGCCGCCAACGCCAAGGCGCTCGTCCAGCCTGTATTTTTCATCGAAAGTTCGACCCACCATAGGGTCTGGCGGGATTGGTTCAGCAACGGTCACATCAGCCTGCAAGAGCGAGCCATCTTCGGGGCACGTCTGCAAGTCATCCGAATATCGCCGACCGCATGTGGGACATTGAAGCATAAGCCAGCTTGAATATTCTCTGAAAGAATATCTTCGGCTAAAACCTCGTTACGAGTCAACGCGGGGGACTTCGCTGAAGCCTTCTCTTTTTATGGCGTAATAGACCACGTCAACGCCGTAGAAATGGGTCTCGCGCTCGTACTCCATTCCCACCTTCTCCATCACGCGATACGAGCCTATGTTTTCGGGACGAGCGACCGCGACAATTCGATCAAGTCCCAGATGCTCGAAGCCATAGGCGAGCACTGCGCGCGCAGCTTCTGTGGCAAAACCCTGCCGCCAGTATGGACTATCGAGCAGATATGCGATCTCTACTTCGGGCGTCTTATCAAGATGCTGAAGTCCGCACCATCCTATAAGATTACCCGTTGCTTTCTCTTCTAAAGCCCAGATGCCGAAGCCGTGTTTCTCCCAGTGCGAGAGTATCGTCTTGATCGTCTTTTCCGCGCTTAGAAGATCACGCGCGCCGCCGACTCCTATGTACTTCATTACTTCAGTGTCGCTTACAATCTTCGCTAACGCCTCAAGGTCTTCCATTGTGAATAGACGAAGGCGCAGGCGCGAGGTCTGAAGCTCTTTCATCTTCTTTGAATTCCTTCTATTTTAATCGTCGCCTGCAACACCCGCACGCTCGCGCGCGATTGTCTCAACCGCAGAGTTCTTCTCCATAAGCATCTCGTTGCGCTGGCGATTCACTAGAGCTGCTCGAACGAACGATGCGAACAGCGGATGAGCATCAAGCGGTTTTGATTTGTATTCAGGATGAAACTGGCAGCCAAGAAACCAAGGGTGCGTATCTTGTGGAAGCTCTATAACCTCTACGAACTTGCCGTCGGGCGAAACGCCGCTGAAACTTAGCCCCGCGCGCTCCAGAGTTTCCCTGAACTCCGGGTTGAATTCGTAGCGATGGCGGTGGCGCTCCTGAATGACTTCAGCGTCTCTGTAAATCTCACGCGCGAGCGAATTTTCCATCAACTCGCAAGGCCATGCGCCCAAACGCATAGTCCCGCCCATCTCTTCAACAGCGACAAGATCGCGCAGCTTGAAAATTATGGGATAAGGCGTGTTCGCATCGAACTCTGTGGAATCAGCATCGCGCAATCCGCAGACGTTTCGCGCAAACTCTATGCACGCGGTCTGCATACCCAGACATATGCCGAAGTACGGCGTACGTGATTTCCGCGCGTAGTTGATGGCGCGTATCATTCCTTCTACGCCGCGTTTTCCGAATCCGCCCGGAACGAGTATCGCATCAAAATCGCGCAGGCGTGCTTCGTAATCCTCATCCATTAACTCTTCCGATTCAATCCATCGAATGACGACCCGCAGGTTGTTAGCAACGCCGCCATGCGTCAGCGCCTCGCGCAGAGATTTGTAGGAATCCTCAAGCTCAACGTACTTTCCTACGATTGCGATTGACGTTTCGCCCGCCCCAGGCTCTTTGATAGTAGCGACAAGCTCACGCCAGTGTGTCAGGTTTGACTGCGGAGCTATCTCGCCAAGGTTGAGAGAAGTGATGATGAGTTGATCCAGACCCTGTTCGTGGAAAGCGAGCGGGACTTCGTAGATAGTGCCAACATCAAGCGCCGTAATAACAGCCGACTCTTTGACGTTGCAGAAAAGCGCGATTTTAGAACGAAGGTCGCGCGAGAGCGGGCGGTCAGACCTGCATAACAAAATGGCTGGCGAGATTCCAATCTGCATCAGTTCGCGCACAGAATGCTGCGTAGGCTTTGTCTTCAGTTCGCCCGCCGCTGCTATGAACGGCACGAGCGTCACGTGAACGAACATAGCGTTGCCAGCGCCCTCTTCATTTCCCATCTGGCGAATGGCTTCCAAGAAGGGGAGCGATTCGATGTCGCCGACAGTTCCGCCAATCTCTACAATCACAACGTCAGGCTTGTTTTGCTCTGCGACGGCGCGAACAGCATCTTTTATCTCGTTCGTGATGTGCGGAATGACCTGAATAGTTTTTCCCAGATAATCGCCGCGCCGCTCCTTCTCAATCACAGAGAGATAGATTCTGCCCGTAGTCCAATTGTTAGCCTGCGAAAGATGCGCGTGCGTGAACCGCTCAAACGGCGACATCGTTCCGGGGTCAACGTTGATGTAAGGGTCAAGCTTGATGAGCGCTACGCGCAAGCCTCTGGCTTCGAGTAAACACCCGATTGATGACGCGGCCAATCCCTTGCCCAGACTTGAAACCACACCGCCCGTTACGAAAATGTATTTCGGCATCGCTCACTCCTTAAAATAAGGCAAAAGGTAAAAGTAAAAAGGCAAAAGTGTGGACACGCCTTGCAGGCGTGAATTATAAATTAAAAATAAGGGATGAATGCTTTGTCTTAACTTTTGCCTTTTACCTTTTTACTTTTGCCTTATCATCGTCGTCGCCAGATTCCTGCTGGCCGTCGTAGTGTCCCGCTTTTAAATCCTGTATGACTTCCATTGATTTGCCAGCCGCCGGGTCTAAGAATTTTTGCACACCCATCACGCTAGCGCCCAACAAGCCCGGCCCCTCGCTCACGCGCTTTTCATACTCCTCCTGAGTGATAGGCTTCTGTGGGCGCGTGACGAGATAAATAATGAGAAAGATGATTAAAACGATAATGCCTAAGCCTATCCAGTCGTTCATACTACTTCTCCCAAAGCGCTCGGTCAGTCTTTTCGCACATAGCTCTCACGCGCTCCAAATCTTCCACAGTGTCAACTCCTATTGAAGGCTCGTCAACCTCTATCACTTTGATGATGATTCCGCGCTCCAACGCACGCAACTGTTCCAGAGATTCCAGCCGCTCCAAATCCGATTGCGGCCAGGAAGTGAATTCAAGAAGCGCCGCGCGACGATATGCGTATAGCCCCGTGTGCTTGCGAAAATTTTTGAGCAGAGCCGGATTACTTTCAAGAGCGCGTGCGAGCGTGCCGTGCTCTTTAACTTCATCGCGCAGGTGCGGGACGGGAAGACGCGAAAAGTAGAGGGCGCGCCCGGCTCTATCTTTCACAACTTTGACAACGTCGGGCTTCAGAACATCTTCAATCTCTCTTATCTCTTCGCACGTAGTAACGATCATAGCTTCGTCATCGTTAGCCAATTCATCAACCGCGCGCTCAATCGTGCGCGGCGAAATCAGCGGCTCGTCGCCCTGCACATTGACGATTATCTCTGCGTCATAGAGCGTTGCCGCGACTTCCGCAAGACGGTCACTGCCCGTCGCGTGCTCAGTCGCGGTCATCACGGCCTCGAAGCCTGCGCCGCGCACAGCTTCAATGATTCTCTCGTCGTCCGTTGCAACTATGGCGCGCTCAATGTTTCGTGCCGACAGCGCTCGCTCGACTACCCACAGAATCATAGGGCGGCCTGCTATCTCCAATAATGGCTTGCCTGGGAGTCTGGAAGAGGCGAATCGGGCTGGTATAATTGCGACGGCGCGATGGCTGAGGTATGACTCCGTGCTATTCACGGGACTAGACCTTACCCTGCTGCGGTGTGAAAAGCAAGAATAAAGAAGAAAGGCAAAAGTAAAAAGGTAAAAGTCAAAAGTTAGGCTGAAACCATTTTTCAGGTTTGGAGGAAAAAGTAATAGCACTCTCTTCATCCTTATCCCTTTTGCCTTTTGCCTTTCTTCTTTCGCCTTGCCTTTCATCCCCCGTGCGGGCTACCATGCGTCATTCGTTTGGAGTTAAATTCTTTTCATCCAGAATCCTGTAGTTTTCAGGCCGTAGATAAACAGCAATCATGGGATTTTCCACAACTGCAATACACGCCGGTCAGGAGCCTGACGAGGCTACGGGCGCAGTCACAGTGCCCATCTACCAGACTTCGACTTACGCGCAGGAAGGTTTAGGAAAGAACAAGGGGTTCGAGTACGCGCGAACGCAAAATCCAACTCGGTTCGCCGTCGAACGGAACATCGCAGCGTTAGAAGGAGCGCGATTCGGCTACGCTTTCGCATCCGGCATGGCTGCGATTGACGCAACGCTCCGACTGATCAAAGGCGGCGAGCACGTAATCGTTTCCGATAACACATACGGCGGGACTTTCAGGCTTTTCACCAAAATCCTTTCGAATTACGGACTGGAGTTCGATTTCGTTAATACCTCTGACGTATCGAAAGTCGAGGAGAAGCTGAAACCCAACACGCGTATGGTCTTCCTTGAGACGCCCACGAACCCTGTGATGATAGTCACGGATTTGCAAGCGGTCTCGTATGTTGCTCACGCGGCGGGCGCGCGCGTCGTCTGCGACAACACTTTCATGTCGCCCTATTTGCAGCGCCCGCTCGATTTTGGTGTTGACATAGTGGTTCATTCCACTACTAAATACTTGAACGGCCATTCGGATGGAGTCGGCGGCGTAGTCGTGCTAAACGACGAAGAGGATGCCAACTGGCTTGCTTTTGTGCAGAATAGCGCGGGCGCTATATTATCGCCTTTCGATTCGTGGCTTGTGCTGCGCGGCACGAAGACTCTAGCGCTTCGCATGGAGCAGCATGACCGAACGGGTCGAGCCGTAGCTGCCTTTCTAGAAGAACACCCGGCTGTTCGCAAGCTCTATTATCCGGGATCGCTCTCGCACCCGCAGCACGAGATTGCTAAGCGGCAGCAGAGAGGCTTCGGCGGCATGGTCGCTTTCGACGTAGGCTCTCTGGATGCTGCGCGCACCGTGTTTGAATCTGTTAAGCTCTGCACTCTGGCGGAAAGTCTAGGGGGAGTTGAAACTTTAATATCTCATCCGGCGACGATGACTCACGCTTCCGTGCTGCCGGAGACGCGCGCCCGACTGGGCATCACTGAAGGACTCGTGCGCATCTCCGTTGGCCTGGAAGACACCGACGACATCATCGCCGATATAGACCAAGCTCTTGCTAAAATAGAGTGATAAGTGATAAGTGATAAGAGCAGTTTTCAGTTTTTAGTTTTCAGTTTTCAGTGAAAAGCCTGCTCGCTTCTTTCTGAAAACTGAAAACTAAAAACTGAAAACTGTTTTCTATCACTCATCACTTCCTTTTATGATCATAGACCTTTACGCAAAATCCGACGTGGGTCGCGTCAGACGCGGCAACGAGGACAACTTTTTACTGATTGACCTGACGAAGGGCAATGCTTGGACAGGTAGCGATGGAGCCGAGCCGCCTGAAGAGCTTCATCGCATAGAGCTTGGCAATAAAGGCGCGGTGTTTGTCGTCTCGGACGGGATGGGCGGCGCGCTCGCAGGCGATGTGGCGAGCCACATGGCTGTCGAGACAGTCCGCGAGATGCTCGCAGAAAGCGAAGACGGTTGCGACGATTCTATGCCGCTCGACGACTGCTTGCGCAACGCTACTGTTTACGCGAACCTTGCTATTCATCATAAGAGCCTTGAGGATTCAAGATACAGCGGCATGGGCGCTACGTTTACAGGCGCTGCCGTGCGCGACGACATGCTGGGTCTGGTTCAAGTCGGCGACAGCCGCGCATACATTATTCGCGGCGATTCAATCAAGCTTGCTACGAAAGACCAGTCGCTCGTTCAGCAGCTAGTTGACGTAGGACAGATAAGCGATGAAGAGGCCGAGACGCACATGTTCCGCAACGTCATTCTGCAAGCGCTCGGCGCGCAGAGCGATCTGACGCCTGTGACGGGGCGCATACGCATTCGGCGCGGCGATATGCTACTGATGTGCAGCGATGGACTCTCTGGAAAGCTCAAGGCCGACGACATGTTTCGTATAGTGAACGAGTCGGGTGGCGATCTATCAGAAGCATGCCATCGTCTGGTTGAAGAAGCAAACAATCGCGGCGGCGAGGATAACATCACAGTGGTGCTTGCTCGCTTTACTGGCGACGATTTGCAGGAAGCCACGAATTCCAAAGTGACCGTTGAGCTTCCGCCGCTCGAAGAAGACACGACACTTGGAGACGCTTCGCACGAAGCTCCAACGGAAATTCCCGATAAAAGCAGTGACGAGTGACAAGTGACAAGAAAAAGGTTTCAAGTTTCAAGTTTCAGGTTTCAAGTTAAAAGCAATAGAACTTGAAACCTGAAACTTGAAACCTGAAACTCTTCCTCTTGCTCGTCACTTGTCACTCGTCACTTCATTTAGTCTCGAAGGAGGACTTAACCCAAGTATGTTTCGACGCACTTTCAAAACGAAAGCTGTGCTGTTGGCTGCGTGCCTTGTGGCCGTCGCAGCCGTAGCAGTTCCCCTCTCAACCAGACCGTCTTCTGCTGACGACTTTACCGGACACGACCTTCTGAGCGTCGCTAGAGTAGCGATGGGCGGTCAGGATTACGCCAATCTTCAGTATGTGACGGCGCGCTCGGAAGGCTTTGTGAACATGGCATCGTTCGCCGCTACGGGCGCGGCTGCGCTTACCGGAGCAGTTGAGGTGAAACTGAAAATCACTGACTATGAGGACAACAACATGAGACGCAGGCTTGATGTTGCGCCGACGGGCGGGCTGTTCGCAGGGCCTACGTTTCTAGTGTATACGGGATCGGAAGGCGGCGGCATGATCAGCGGCAACGAGTTTCGCGTAAGCGAGCAGGCGGGGTCGCGCCACTGGGGCATGATGGGCTTTGCCACGCTCAACCGAGCGATTGAGGGACAATTCCCCGTCGCACGCCAGGCCAACGAAGGCAACAACTTTGTCGTAGAGGTGAAGTTTACGTCTCAGGACACAGTGCGCTACTACATTGATAGGAACACATTTCTTATTAACAAAGTGGTAACGCGCTACAGCGGACGTCCGCTCATAGAAGAGGATCGCGGCGACTACAAGCGCGTAGCCTGCATGATGCTTCCCTTCCACGTCGTGACGAAACTGAACGGCCAGCGATTAGCTGATCTTCAGATTAACAACTACGATTTGCAAACGGTCGTTCCGACGGCGCGTTTCACAGTTACAGCAACACCGTAAGCTTCAAAGATTTTTGCAGCTAAAGATGAAAGGGCGTGTCGAATAACAGACACGCCCTTTCATCTTTAGAACTCATTTCAAACCATCTTAGCGAGCTTATCTCTTATCTTTGCTTCTACAGCGTGAACCTGCAACTCTCATTAACCTTGAGTGTTAATAGAATTGTAGGTTCACGCTGTAGAAGCAAAGAGAAATGCTTAAGCTCGCTAAGAAGGGTTTGAAATGCTCTCTTACAATTCAACTTTCATCAATCTCTCTTCTCAGGCAAAGCGGGTGCGCGCCAGTCAGGCGCGTGACCCACGCGGCGTACATAAATGGAAGCGCCCTGCACGCGCTCTACTTCAACGCGCTCGCCCGCAACGAGCGGCTCTTCGCCTTCAATCGGGTAAGCAGTCCATACTGAGCCGAAGACTTTAACAGCCCCTTCGTGCAGCGCGCCGTGACTGGGCGAAACGACCGTGCCAACTTTGCCGGGCAGCGCGTCAACGCCCGATTTTAAATCGCTTCCGGTTCTTTCGCGTGAAAAATAGTTGACGAAGATTGTGCGCGATGCGGCGGTGAGAGCGACGGAGACTATGGCGAAGATTGCAAACTGAAGCGCTAGGCTGTCAATGCCGAAGAAACCTGCGAGCGCTGCGCAGAGCGCGCCTATGCCGAACCAGAGCAACACGAAGCCCTGCGTAAATATCTCGGCGATGATGAGCACCACGCCGAGCACAGTCCACAATATCCAAGTTAACTCCATCTACCCTAAATCCCTCTCAAAACTTCGCTGCTTATCACGGACACATTTCTATGCCTTAACCTTTGAAAAGATTCTTAATGATAAACCAAATGTTCGCCGGGCGCTCTGCCAGTCGCCGCATGAAATATGGATACCAGTGTTTGCCGTAAGGAACATAGACGCGCATGTTGTAACCATCACGCGCAAGGCGTTCTTGAAGATCGCGCCGCACGCCGTAAAGCATCTGAAACTCGAAAGCTTCCTTCCCAATACTTTCTTTCTGCATGTAATCAATCGTCGCATCAATCATTTTAGGATCATGCGTGGCGATTCCATGATAGACGCCAGACTTAAGCAGCAGCTTCATAACACGCACGTAATTATCGTCCACATCCTTTTTATCTGGAAACGCAACCGTGGGCGGTTCGTTGTAAGCGCCCTTGCAGATGCGTATGCGCGCGGGGATTTTAAGCAAGTCAACTGCATCATCATAGGTACGGCGCAGGTAAGATTGAAGAACAATACCAACATCGTTCAGGCCGAATTCAGAGCGCAGGCGTTTGAAGATGTCAATCGTCAACTGCGTCACTTGCGAGCTTTCCATATCAATCCGAACAAAGTTTCCGCGACGCGCCGCGTCCTCTACAATTTTTCTCGCATTCTTATAAGCAAGCTCAGGATCAATCTCCAATCCGAACTGCGTCAGCTTGATTGAGACGTTCGAGCGTATGCCTGTCTGATCAATTTTCCCTAAAATATTCAGATACTCGCGCACCTCTTCTTCTGTCTCTCCGGCGCTCGAAACCGATTCGTTCAAGTGGTCGAAAGAGGCCGTGCAGCCCCGGCCATTGATGTCACGAATCGTCTCTATGGCTTCGTCAATCGTTTCGCCTGCGACAAAACGGGTCGTCAATTTCTTCAGGTAAAGCAGTGCGCTCCTGGTTACCATTATTTAAGTGATAAGAAGTCTGGAGTCAAATGGATTTTAGATTTTAGATTTTCGATTTAAAAAGCTCTCCGCTTCTTCCAATCGAAAATCTAAAATCTAAAATCTAAAATCCATTTGACTCCAGACTCCAGACTTATTCTTGCCACTTATCACTTCCCCTTCCTTTCTCCGATTTTTCTTGTCACATGTCACTGCTGTGGTATGCTTGGCGGCGCTTTTTCCTGTAGGCGACATCCTCGTCCGATATAAATCCGAAGATGAGCGATTGACTGCTCATCAACGAAACTGAAACGCTCGATGCGCTGGAAGCTGCTACTTGCTACTTCACTGGTCGCCACTGTGGTCGGGGCTGGCACAACGCTGGCTATCGCCTTCGGTCGGCTAGGCTCGCTCGCACGGCTCAACTCGCCCGACGCTGTGGTTCTGGCAACGCTGCTCGTCCCCATAGCCGCAACCATCGTCGCCAGCATCTTCGTCTACAGACACACTGCGCGCCGTCGCCGATTGCAGGCGCTTCTCACTGCGCTCTTCATAGCAGGACTGACTCTGACCATTCTTATCCTGAGCGCGATGATTAGCGCGCGTCGCGGCGGCACGCACATAGACCCGCCTATGCGTCAACCAAACGTCAGCCAGACCGGAAATCAGAATAAGTGAACGGGGCGCGCGTGCGCAAGCGAGTCTTATTCTTCCTGTCTTCCCAGACCTATTTCGCGCTGCACTGGACGCAGCGCTTCTATAACGAAACGAATGTGCTCGTCCAGGTCAACGCCGAGTTCTTCAACTCCCTGACGTATATCATCGCGGTTGACAGTGCGTGCGAACGCTTTATCTTTGAGCTTCTTCTTGACCGAAGAGACTTCCAGATCATCAAGGCTCCGGCTTGGACGAACCAAAGCGCACGCCACCAGAAAGCCGCAAAGCTCGTCCGTTGCGAACAGAGCTTTCGCCATAATGGTATCTCGCGGCACTCCAGTGTAGGTCGCGTGCCCCATGATCGCGCGAATAATACGGTCTGAGTAGCCGCGACCGCAGAGTATGTTCGAGCCTTTCCAAGGATGCCCTGCTTCAGGGTCGGGAAACATCTCGTAGTCGAAATCATGCAACATCCCTACGATGCCCCACTCGTCAACGTCCGCGTCCTCGCCGCCATATTTTTTGGCTGCGGCGCGCATGGCGGCCTCAACCGCAAGAGCGTGTTTGCGAAGACTATCGCCCTTAGTGTACTCACACACCAATTCCCAGGCTTCTTCTCTAGTGGGCATGGTTCAATCTCAATCAAAAAAGATTTTCGATGCAATTCAATGTCAGGCGAAGAATGTAGCCGAACAGCAGCGAACACTCAAGCTTGAAAATAAGTTTCATTAATCTGACCAACCCAAGGTCTATCATCTACATGGAAAGACAGAGCAGTCCACGCGCACCACAAGAAACGACACGAATAGAAGATTTCATTTCGTGTTATTTCGTGTGATTTAGTGGACTATCCTTTCGCCGTCGAATAACTCAACGCTTATTACTTGAAAATGAATAAACCCCTTCTTGAAAATCCCGCTCGCCTTGCCGCGCGTTTCCTCTTTCACTTACAATTGCTCTTCGCCTCTCTTACGCTTTTTCTGTATGAAGCTCATCTTACTTACTGCACTGGCCGCCTATGTTATCGCCGCCATTCATTCGCTGCTCGCGTTTGTCAACAAGCGGCGCGCGCTCGAAAGCATAGCTCTGTGGACTGCTGGCATTGGATTAGCGCTTCATACGGCTTCGCTCGTGCTTGACTGGGTGCAGGATGGGCGCTACCCGCTTTTCGGATTGCGCGAGACGCTCTCATTTCTGGCCTGGACGATTGTCGCAACCTACTTCATCGTGATAAGCCGCTATCGCGCGCAGGCGCTCGGAACATTTTCGCTGCCATTGGTCTCTATCCTAACGTTTGCTGCGATTTTAACCCGCGACCATACGGGCGGCGCAGAAGGCGCTGCTGGCAGCACGACTGCCGCGTGGATGTTCCCTGTGCATACGACGCTGCTGGTTTTCGCATACGCGGCGTTCTTCGTTGTATTTATGGCGAGCGTCATGTATCTGTTACAGGAGCGCGAACTGAAGTTGAAGACTTTCAGCGCATTCTTCCACCGCCTGCCTTCGCTCACAACCGTGAACGAGATAGCGACGCTTGCTGCTGGCGTTGGATTGATGCTTTTATCGCTAGGCATATTGACGGGCATGCTCTGGTCTTCCGAGCGCGACGGGCGCATATGGCACAACGACCCGAAGGAGATTCTGGCCGGATTGACCTGGCTGCTCTACATGGTTTTGATTCTTTATAGAGCCAGCGCGCGCTGGCGCGGTCGTCGCGCCGCATGGCTAGGCGTGCTTGGTTTCGCCCTAGTCCTCTGCACCTTCTTTGGCGCAAGATTGATGGGAAGCTATCACGTTTTCGGATGAAACGATTTTGGATTTTAGATTTTGGATTTTGGATTAAGCCCTTCTTGCAAGTTGGACTCTCAAAACCAAAATTCAATATGACGGACACGCCAATCTAAAATCCAAAATCTAAAATCCAAAATCGCTATGACGATTGTTCTTGTAGGACTGAATCATAAGACCGCGCCGGTTGAGGTGCGCGAGCGACTCGCGTTCACGGACGAAGACTGCGCAACGGGCTTGCATGCGCTCGTTGATGGCGAATCGGTGCGCGAGGGGTTGATTATGTCCACATGCAATCGAGTCGAAGTTTTGACGGCCACCAGCGTAGAATCGGTTTCAGATGTTTTTGGGCGCATCACAACTTTTTTGAGCGAAGCCAGAAATATTCCGGCAGACCTTTTCAATAGCCATCTTTACAAGCACGAAGATGACGGAGCCGTGCGCCACATCTTTCGCGTGGCATCGTCGCTTGACTCTATGGTTGTGGGCGAGCCACAGGTGCTGGGACAGGTGCGACGAGCTTACGCGCTTGCGGTCGAAGCCGGGACAACGGGTCGCGTGCTCAATCGCCTTGTTCACCACGCCCTGCGTGTGGCAAAGCGCGTGCGAAGTGAAACGGGCATAGCCGCTTCAGCAGTCTCCATAAGCTACATGGCCGTAGAGCTTGGCCGAAAAATTTTCGGCGCGCTTGACGGGCGCACAGTCCTGCTTGTAGGCGCTGGCGAGATGGCAGAGCTTTCCGCACGCCACCTGATTAATGCGGGCGCGACGCGTATTCTCATCGCAAACAGAACAAAAGAGACAGCAGAGCGTCTTGCGAATGAATTTCAAGGGAAGGCAGTTGATCTGTCAGACTTGCCGAAATACCTGCCTGAAGCTGACATAGTAATCTGCTCTACAGGCGCGCCCGATTATCTGATTACTTATCAGATAGCGAAGAAGGCTCTGGAGAAGCGACGCAATCGCCCCTCGTTCTACATAGACATCTCTGTGCCGCGTAATATTGATCCACGCGTGGGAGAGATCAACAACCTCTTCGTCTTCGATATAGACGATCTGGAAGCCGTCATAGCTTCAAACATACGAGAGCGAGAGCGAGAAGCAGAGCGCGCCGAGTTGATAGTCGAATCCGAAGTGATGCAGTTCCAGCAATCGCTTCGCACGCTGGACATTGGCCCAACGCTAGGCGCACTGAGACAGAAGATGCAGCAGATAGCGCGCAGCGAGCTTGAAAGACAGCGCAGCCGACTTGGCGAGTTAACGCCTGAACAGCAAGAGGCCATAGAAGCTCTTCTCATTGCCACCGTGAACAAAATATCTCATCCCGTCATTCATCGTCTTCGCAACTCATACAGCATAGGCGAGGATGATGAAGTGCAAGCTGTCCGAGATATGTTCGGATTGGAAGATTGAATTTATAGCTTAGAGAGCATTTCAAGCCCTCTTAGCGAGCTTATCTCTTATCTTTGCGCCTTTGCGTGAACCTGCAACTCTCATCAATCTTAAGTAATAAGAGAATTGATGGTTCTCGCAAAGGCGCAAAGTGAAATGCTTAAGCTCGCTAAGAGTTTGACTCCTAGCAGGGTTTGAAATGAGTTCTTAGCGTCGCACTCAAAATTTATCTTAATGAAATCTCATCTGATTATAGGCTCGCGCGGATCGAAGCTTGCACTGTGGCAGTCCGAATGGGTGAAAGCACAACTGGAAGAGTTGCATGATGGACTTGAGGTCTTCATCGAGATAATCAAGACTTCGGGCGATGCTAACTTAAGAGCGCCGCTTGCAGTCATTGGCGGCAAAGGCGTCTTCACGAAAGAACTGGAAGAAGCGCTGCTTGACGAAAGGATTGATCTGGCGGTTCATTCGCTGAAGGATTTGCCGACCGTTCTACCTGATAGACTCAGCATCTCGGCTATCACCGAGCGCGAAGACGCGCGCGACGCGCTCATACTCAACCCGAATCTCTTCATTGAGAAGCCGTCCATTAAGAACCTGCCGCAAAGCGCTGTCGTTGGAACTTCAAGCATGCGGCGCATGGCTCAACTCAAACACCTACGGCGCGATCTTGAGATTAAAGATATTAGGGGAAACGTTGACACACGGCTGCGCAAGCTGGACGAGGGCGAGTATCAGGCAATCGTGCTGGCGTCAGCAGGCTTGCGTCGGCTTGGCTTGAGCAATCGCATCAGCGCCGCGATTGGAACTGACGAGATGATTCCTGCTGTAGGCCAGGGCGCGCTCGGCATTGAGACGCGCGAGGGAGACGTGGAAACGAATGCTCTGCTCTCATCGCTGAATCACGCTGAGACGCGCGCCGCGTGCACTGCTGAGCGGGCACTCCTGCGCGCTCTCGGCGGCGGCTGCCAGCTTCCCATCGCTGCGCACGCAATGGTCAACGATGGACGCTTAAAAATCGAAGGACTCGTCGCTGCTGTTTCCGGCGAAGCAGTAGTACGCGCTTCCACTGAAGGCGCGGCATCGGAAGCCGAAGCAGTCGGAAACGAACTCGCTTCAATCTTGCGAAGACAGGGAGCGGATTCTATCTTGAAAGATTTGCCTGCTTGATGCGTGCAGTTAACGAGTCAGTACCGCCTGCGGTAGCGGGCGGGTAGCTTCGCAAAGGCAAAAGGTAAAAGTCAAAAGTAAAAAGGGATAAGGCGAAAAGCATTTCAATTAAAAATTAAAAGCGGTTTGCGGCCTTACTTTTGATTTTTACCTTTTGCCTTTTGCCTTCTTCACTTGCCCGCTACCGCAGGCGGTACTGACAATTAATTCGTGCAATCCCATGAAGAGCTAATCCGCGCCCAACCGCTCGACGGGCGCACTATTGTAATTACGCGCGCGCGTGCGCAGGCCGCTGAATTCGCGTCGGAGCTTGAGCGATACGGGGCGCGCGTTTTTGAATGCCCCACGATTGAGATTACAGAGCCGGAGAGTTACGCGCTTCTTGATGAAGCTCTTGATAATCTGTTCGGCTACGACTGGCTTCTATTTAGCAGCATTAACAGCGTCAACTATTTTCTTCGCAGACTAGAATCCACTGGACACGACACGAGCGAGCTTGACGACCTGCGCGTTTGCGCCATAGGCGATACTACGGCAGAACGTCTGGCGGAGTCGCACGTTCACGTTGACGTTGTTCCCCAAAAATTCAAGGCGGAAGGCGTGTTCGATGCGCTTGAAAGTTTCGTGGGCGGCAGAGAGAAGTTGAGCAGGTTGAATTTCCTTATACCACGCGCAGCCGTAGCGCGCGATTATCTTCCGCAGGCGCTTAAACAGGCAGGAGCGCGAGCAGATGTTGTGCCCGTCTACCGCACAGTCGCTCCGCAAGACACAGACAGGCGCAAACTGGATGCGCTGCTCGCAGGTGGCGGCGTTGATTGCATCACCTTCACAAGTTCTTCCACAGTGAAAAACTTCGCACAGCTTTTCGACACGATGGATTTGGGCCAATTGCTCGCGGGCGTCACGGTCGCATGCATAGGCGATGTGACGGCTTCGACCGCCGCCGAGCACGGCCTGAGAACAGACATATTGCCAGCCGACTCAACCGTCCCGGCGCTTGCCAGCGCAATCGCTTCCTACTATTTTATCGAAAACTCCCAGCGATAAACTTCCTCTCCAAGTTCTATGCGCTGACGCTGTGATAAACTTAAAGGCGATGACGAAGGGTCGCGTTCTGATTGTTGACGACGAAGTGGCCGCAGCCGAAAGCTTCAGCGAGCTTTTGAGCGACTGGGGATACGAGACTGCTTCTGAAGCGGATGGCATTGCGGGTTTGCAGCGCGCAGAGGAGTTTCGCCCTGCGGTCGTTGTAACGGATGTGCGCATGCCGAATCTGGACGGCTTCGGACTGCTGCGCGAGTTGCGCTCTCGCTTCCCAGAGATGGCCGTGATACTGCTCACGGGCGACGGCTCCGTAGAGATGGCGCTGCGCGCAGTACAGGAAGAGGGCGCGTTCTACTATTTCGAGAAGCCTATTGACTTGCAGCGATTCCGTCTTGTGGTCGAGCGCGCAGTTGAATACAGCGAGGCGCGACGCGAGAATGAAGTTCTGCGCCGTCAACTCAGAGATCGAGGCGCGTTCGGCGAGCTTGTGGGACAATCGGAACCCATGCGCCAGATTTACGTGCTCATAGAACAGGTCGCGCCCTCTACAGCCTCAATTCTTATCACTGGCGAATCGGGCACTGGCAAAGAACTGGTCGCGCGCACCATTCATAATCTGAGTCCGCGAAAGAACGCGCCGTTCGCGGCAATCAACTGCTCCGCGATTCCAGAGACGTTGATGGAATCAGAACTGTTTGGACATGAAAAGGGCGCGTTCACAGGCGCTTCATCGCGCAGACAGGGCTGCTTCGAACTTGCCACCGGCGGCACTCTTCTCCTAGACGAAATAGCAGAGATGCCCACGCTGCTTCAGGCAAAGCTTCTTCGCGTGATTGAGGAGCGTAGCGTGCGACGATTGGGGAGCACGCAGGAAATTCCTGTTGACGTGCGTCTGCTTGCCGCCACGAATAAAGACCCGCACGAAGCTGTTATGAACGGCGAACTGCGCGAAGACCTGCTCTATCGTCTGAACGTCATTGGAGTTGAAATGCCTCCCTTGCGCGAGCACCTTGAAGACCTGCCGCTTCTGGTTCGCCATCTTATCAATCAACTTGCAGAGCGCCACAACCGGCCTGCGCGACTCATCAGCCCTGAAGCCCTGGATGTCCTGCACTCGCACTCTTGGCCCGGCAACGTGCGCGAGCTTCGTAACACAATCGAGCGCGCCGTCATCATCTGCTCCGGCGAACAGATAGAGCGTCATCACCTTGCGCCATATCCCGTAGAACAACGCCGCCGCGTGCGCAACGAAGATACGGTCACATTGCCAGTCGGAACTCCGATTGAAGAGGTTGAGCGTCAGATGATCTTGCGCACACTTCAGAAGACCGGTAACAACAAGACCCGCGCAGCAAGCCTTCTGGGAATCAGCCTGAAGACGCTTCACAACAAGCTACGCCAATACAGAGAGCAAGGGCTGCTACCGGATTTTGAGAAGCAAGGCTAAAAAAGGTAAAAGGTAAAAGTAAAAAGGCAAAAGTAAGGCGGAAGCCAGATTTAATTAAAATGCCTTTGTCCTCACTTTTGCCTTTTTACTTTTACCTTTTACCTTTCTTTATGTTATTCCTCCCGAAGATGCCCGTTATTCTCTTCTTCGTTGACGGTTTAGGTATAGGCAGACGCGACGAGTTCAACCCGCTCAACGGGCTTGATGACGCCGAGCCTTTGGCTGTCTTCGAGGACGAAGAACCCGAACTACTTTACGACGGAATTCTTGTTCGCACGGACGCGCGGCTGGGAGTTGAAGGAAGACCGCAGAGCGCGTCAGGGCAGACGACAATTTTGACGGGAATCAACGCGCCGCGCCTTCTGGGTTATCACAAACAGGGCTTTCCCAATCGCGCGCTTCTGGAGATCATCAAGGAGCATTCGATTTTTCTACAATTGAAGCGCGCAGGAGTTTCGCCGAACGTTTTCGCCAACGCCTACACACAAAAATTTTTCGAGCAGCGACCGCGATGGGTATCGGCCACGACAGCCGCAATTGAAGCGGCAGGAATGCAATTCAACGATCTTGAAGACATGCGCGCCGGGCGTGCCATTTTCATGGACTACACCAATCGTTTCTTGATTGAGCGAGGCGAAGATGCTGAAGCGCGAACGCCTGAAGAGGCTGGAGAGATTCTGGCTCGAATTTCCCGAAAACATCGCTTCACGCTTTACGAATATTTCATCACGGATAAGGTCGGACACGCTCAGGACATGAAAGCCGCGCGCATAATTCTTTCTAATCTTGCGCGCTTCGTTCGTTCTATGCTCTCGCATCTTGACCTTCAACAAACTACTGTCATGCTCACTAGCGATCACGGCAATATTGAAGACTTGAGCAAGCGCAATCACACGCTCAACTTTGTTCCGACTCTCATCTGGGGCGCGCACGCGCGCATGATTGCCGCGCGCGTTCATTCCCTGGCAGACATCACACCTGCCATCATTGAAGTGCTCACAAAGGGAGAAACCCGAAGCTGATGGATTGCAATCAACAGATTGTTTCTGACAAGGGCGTGAGCGGCGCACAGCATCGCCGTCGCCTTTCCGGCGCGAATAACCCGCGCGAGATTTTCGGCTGGATGATGTACGACTGGGCCAACTCCGCTTTTTACACTACGGTCGTCGGCGCACTATTCGGCGACTACCTCACTTACATCACGCAGAAAGCGGTTGGCGAAAACGGAGTTGTTTTGAGCTTTGGCCCATTGGGCGCGGTCACGGCCAAGTCGCTTTCGACCTTTACGGTTTCCATGTCGGTATTCCTACAGGTTTTCATTCTCCCAATCCTGGGTGCGCTAGGCGACTATTCAACATTGAAGAAACGCTTGATGGCTCTCTTCTGCTATCTGGGAGTGGCAGCGACATGCGCGCTCTTCTTCCTGAAGGAAGGCATGCATCTGTTTGGCGCTCTGGTGTTCATACTAGCCAATCTCTCTTTCGGCGCAAGCGTGGTTTTCTACAATGCATTTCTGCCCGAAATCACTACCGAAAATCAGCGCGATAAAGTTTCTAGCCGTGGATTTGCTTACGGCTATCTAGGCGGAGGGTTGTTACTTGCCGTTAATCTTGTGATGGTTCAGGGCGCGGAAAAATTCGGTATGACGAAGCTGATGGCCGTGCGTTTGTCTATGCTCTCGGCGGGACTCTGGTGGGGAGGCTTCGCGCTCATAACATTTGCGCTTTTGAAAACGCGCCCAAGCATAAGAGCATTGCCCGCAAACTCAAGTTACCTGACCATTGGATTCACAGAGCTTGCGTCAACTTTCCGTGAACTGCGCCGTCTTCGTCACACGCTTCAATATCTTATAGGCTATCTCTTCTACAACGACGGCATTCAGACCGTAATTGGCGCTGCGGGCGTTTTTCTAGGTCAAGAGCTTTTCCGCTCGCGTGGTCTTGAAACGCCGCCTTCGTTTCTGCTTGGGATTTTCCTTATGGTTCAGTTCGTGGCCTTCTTCGGCTCGCTGCTCTTTGAGCGCATAGCTTACGCCATTGGAACTAAACGAGCGATTCTTACGTCGTTAGTAATCTGGTCTGGGATAGTAATCTACGCTTACGCTCTACTCTGCGGTTCACAGGCGCTTTCACGCTCGCTCTTCTCCAGAATGATACCGCAAGGTCGTGAAGCTTCCTTCTTCGGAATTTATGAAATCTCAGAGCGCGGAACATCCTGGATTGGCCCGCTAGTCTTCAGCATCGTAGTAGCCCACACAGGCTCGTACCGTCAGGCCATTCTCTCCCTGATCTTCTTTTTCATCGCCGGACTTCTGATTCTATTCTTCACAGACACAGACAAAGCCATACACGAAGCCGGAAATTATTTGCCTGAAGAGGTTGAAGCGGAAACTTCTTGAAGGTTATTAACCTACGCGGCCAACAGTTTTAAGCCGTCTTTAGACGGCGACCGTCTAAAGCCCAGCCCGTAAGGGCTGGGGTAGAGTGAGAAATGAAGAGAGAGCTATCGAAGATAGCGACAGCCCTTTGATTACAACGCGCTGTCGCCCATTTCATGGGCTTGATATTCTTTATTGCTATCTAACCCAGCGCTAACGCACCGGGCTTTATGCTGTCGCCCACTTGCGTGGGCTAAAATTCAACTTTCGCGTGAGTTATAAATTTTGTTTTAGAGGCTTGCTGATTTGCGCTGACGACTTTGGCTTGCACTTGATTGTTCCATGCAGTCGGTCGAGCAGAAGGAAGATGATTTCAGCATTAATGCGCGGTCGGACGGAACCCACGTTCCGCAAGAGGAGCAGCGTACAAGTTTTTGCCCGGCTCCTTGCTCCTGATTAGATTGCGAACCCGGCGCGTTCATTCCCCGCACATCTTGAACGAATCTAAACATGCGACGCGCGGCCTGAATGTATGGCCGCAATCGCCAGTAGGCTAGAAAAGTAAGAAACGCGAGGAGGCTTAAGATAATTACTACTTTCAAATCTACTCCTGTACGGCGTTTCTGCCCTGCGCCAACTGCGCGCGCAAGTTTGGAAGCGCAGGGTTCTGCGGGTTTATGCCAGCAAGCTCATCAATGCGCTTCTGCGCCTCGTCCAACTTTTGCATGCTGATTAAAGCCGTCGCCAGATTCTGTAGCGTCTGCTCGTGGTGCGGGTTGATGGCGAGTGATTTGCGGTACTCTGCTACGGCTCGCGCAGGGTCGGACGGTTCGTCCAGATAATAGCTCAGGCCAAGATCGGTTCGCGCGCTCACATCATCCGGTTTCATCTCCAAAGCTTTCGTGTAATAAGTTCTGGCTTCGCGGAACCGTGTTCTATCGGTCGTCTGACCTGTGTCGAATAGGACGTTGGCTAGAAGGAGTGTCAGGTCATGATCCTGTGGGTTGGCGTCGTAAGCGCGCTTAATCATGCGCGCGACATCCGGCAGATATTGCGCCTGCCCCGAATCAGAAGCGTAGCGATAGAGCGCCGTACCGAAATTGCGTTGAAGGTCTGTGTCTGCGGCTCGCTCGTCCGCACGCGCTATGGCGTCACGAATCTCTGCCTCTGTCGGCGCTCCGTTTTCGGGCTGTGATTGTGTTTGTGAAGCAGCTTGCTGCTGCCTTGTCGCTTGAGCTTGCGGCGCTGTAGGCGCGCTCACGCCCGCCACGTCGCGCTCTCTACGCCCGATTGAGTTTGCTATAGAGAACCCTATAAAGAAACCTATTGCGAGGCTAGCAAGTGCGAAGAGAATACTGTTTTTGTTCACAAAAAGATTCCTGAGAAAAACTGCGATATGATTATTGAGTTTAGCAAAATGATGGACAAAACGCGACGCGCGCAAACTTGTTAAGTTTACGCGCGGCTGTTAATACGAAATCTATTTTGAGTGACGACTAAGTGACGTGCTGATTTACAGCGCACGTTTGATTGACCTTATGATTCTGCTTAAGAGCTATTCTTCGCCGCCATTTGGATTCGACGAATCGTACGCAACGTCTGAGGCGCGTCGTCGCGGCTGCGGGTCTGTTGAGCGTCGTCGCGGAGTTGAGCTTCCGCCGCGACGGTCAATGCTTCCCGGCGGAAGCCCGCGACCGTGAATCGCTTCTGTCAGGATGCGCGTAATCTCCTGCGAGAGCGTGCGGTGCTCTGATGCTGCACGCCTTCGCAAAGATTCTTTTAGCTCGTTCGGCACATAGGCCCCGATAAAGACCCCTTTACGGTTCGCCATCTGTCGCCTCTCCGTGAAAAGTGGATTCGGAAGAACTCGCAAAGAATTCTACTGACTGGAATGCATTGCCTGACCATGCAATTTGAGAGCAGGTCTGTAAGCCGAATTCTGTACTCCGCATTTTTCGTACGGAGTGACGATCATTCATCTAGGCCATCCGTCGCCGAATGGCTCAAGCGACCTACCCGGAGGTCGTAGCCACGCTCTTTGTAAAGAAACGCAGCTTCGGGCGGGCAGCCTTTTTTGACGCCTCCCTATTTGGTCTTGCACCGCGAGGAGTTTGCCTGGCCGCACGTGTTACCACGCGCGCCGGTGCGCTCTTACATTAAGCCTCTCGTCGAGGCCGCACCGTTTCACCCATCACCCGCCGTTCAATTGAGATTCTCTATTGAACACGCTGGCTGGTCTGTTCTCTGTTGCACTTGTCGTCACTCGCGTGCCTGCTGATAAGAATAAAAGCGATATTCGCTCAAATTATTCAACAGGCGCGCAAGCGCCCAGCCGTTAGCTGGCTCGCTGCCCTGTGGTGTTCGGACTTTCCTCTCCCGCATTAAGCTATAAGCTTAGCGCGGCAGCGACCGCCCGACCTGCTCTCTTGCAAGGCCAAGTAATTATAGCAAATCATTGTTCAACACGTACAGCACAAATTCGATCTGAGCATGGGAAAAATTTGAAGGTCGCGGAGAGAGTTAACTCTTTTGCCAGAATAACTTGAGCCGGACTTTTCTTTGCAATGAAAGATAGAAGGCGCAGCACGGTGAATAAAATTGTTTGCCCGGAATTTCAATCGAAGTAAACAGAAAGGGCGGCATTAACAGTGCCGCCCTTAAAAAGTTTGGAAGAAGAGGACAGAAACGTTACTGACCTTGATACCCGTTTCCGTTCGAGTCCTGATAGCTGAGCGTGTGTCTCGTTGTCAGATTCGTATCGGCAGGAATGTTAGGACGCAAGCGAACTGTAATTCTGAGAACAGTCGTGTCGCCGGGCGCAAGCTCCGCTACACGCCAAACGAATCGTTGTGAATTACCTGGCGCGTCCTGTGGATTGAGCGACGGATTGGAATTGACGAACTGTAGAGCGTCAGGAAGTGTTTCCGTCATGACCAAATTCTTCGCCAACCCGCTGCCTTCGTTAATCAGGACCAGACGATAAAAGATCGTATCGCCGGGCGCACCGGCTTCTGCGACCTGCTCTGTGCGCACGATCACGTGCGGGGTGGCGACCGTAAGAACTGTGTTCGCTTCGCTCGCAGCGCGACTGCTTATTAATGAGCGCGCGACCATGTTGTAAGAGAACTGCTGACGGTCTGGAGTGCTCGTTGGAACTTGAACGCGCAGCAGAACCGGGAATTGACCTCCCTGCGGTTCGAGTTGAGCGGTCTGCGTAATCACAGGCTCGCCCTCTTGATGCTGGCCGTCGCCGTTTGTGTCCGCGTAGATAGTAGCATTGGGCGCGCCCGGCGCTGTTATTCTCAAATCATATGAATCGGGCGTGTTGCCCGGATTGCGAACGACGAATGGAATATCAATAGTGTCGCCCGGTGTGACAGTCAGCCCGACTGAGACGGCATCAATTCGAGCGCGAGGCACTTTGTTGATGGTGATGCTTGGGCTGTCGAAGTTTGAAGCGAGCGGGAGCGATTGCGTGCGCACTGCGCCGCGACCTAGCGAATTTGTAGCAGCAAGCGCATTGGGCATAGCACGCAAGGTCACTGTAATCTCGCGCGTGCTGCGCGGACTTAAATCTCCCAGATTCCAGATGGCCGTACGCGACGGGGGGTCATAAGCGAGTGTGCCCGGGTTCGCGCTGACAAGCTGGAAATTGGGATTGAAGACGAAATCCGCGCGTGCGTTTCGCGCAGTGGCGGTTCCGTTGTTTCTCACCGAAATGGTCTGCGTGAACGTTTCGTCGGGCATAACGGAAGCTTGCGAGACATCGGAGATGGCTGTGAGCGCCGCCGCTATGACGCTGATTGAGCTGTCCGAGACTTTCATAACGCGATAGTCGGATTGCGACGTTGCGCGTACATAGAAGCGACGCTGTTGTCCATCAGCCGCAATCTCAGGGACGCGCAAGTTTAGAACGACATCAATGGATGCGTTGCGCGCAAGCTGCGGAGTCACAAGGATAGGCAAGCCTGTGTCCGTGCCGCCTTGGGCTAAACTGAACGATGGCTGATACTCCGCCGGAAGGTCTGTCTCAATGCTGAACTGATCCTCTTTGTTACCTGTATTGGTAACTGTTAGAGGAATTTGAACTGACTGACCCGGCGATGCGGATTCCGCGTTGCTTCTTAGCGCTAGCAACAGGCCGGGAACTTGCCTGACTGTGAAATTCGCGCCAGCCCCTGACTGAGCAGTTGTTGAAGGCTCAACCGTAGCAGGTTCGGTAGCGGCAGAAGGCGCGACCGAGCGTTGCGGAACCGGCGTAGGTCTTTGCAAAGGTGTGCTCGTTCGCGGCGTTGTGTTGACTGCGACCTGCTGCGGGCGCACGTTGGCGTTGGCCGAAGCTGTAGTTTGAGTCTCTGTTATAGAACTCGGCGGCGTGGTCTGTCGTCTCGCCCCGCGTCTGGGCGTGTAGCGCGGAACCCTGCGCGGCGTAGGCTCTGGAGCGGGCGGCGCTATCTCAGAGTTTGTATTCGCGGACGCAACCAGCCTGGGCGTTGGCGACGGTCTAGCAATCGGTTGATTGTTACGCGCTGTGGCCGCAGTGTTCTGCGATGCTTGCGTTGAACGATTGATATTCAGAGCGGGTCTGGATGGTGTCGGCGTTGGCCTTGCAGCAGCAACCGCCGGTTGTGGAGACGGCATTGTTGCCGGATGTCTCGCATTTGAATTCTGCGTTGGCTGATTCGTCCTTGCAGCCGTGTTCGCATTGACGGTTCTATTTCTAACTTCTGAGGACGGCGTTGACGAAGTAGTTGGAGCGGGACGCGAGGCGGCTGATTGTCTTGCTGTTTGCAACTCGCTATCGTAAACGTCTGCGAACGGCGTGTCATGAATAGCGTGTAGTCGCTGGCTCACGCCCTCTGCCTCCTGCCACTTTCCCATCTGCATGTAGGAACGTCCGAGCCAGAGCAGCGTCAGATCAGTGATGATGCTGTTTGGATAAGTTTTCAAAAAATCTCGCAGTACAGTGACGGCCTGATCGTAGTGGCCTTGTAGATACAGGTTCTGCCCCTTTGTAAAGAGCGCCTGCTCGGCGTCGCTGGGCACATCCTCTTGCTGCGCCATGTGCGCCCAGACTATTGTGTTCACAGAGGGGGTAAAGGGAACGAGCAGTAGAGCGGTTGCGAGCGCAAGTGCGCCGATTCTGTTTCTGTAAATCAATGCAGTAAGCCTCCGGCTGAAGACAGGCGAAATCTTTTACGAATGAGATTGTCGAGAAAAAAATTGTCGGCGCGAGAAAAAACCGAAGCTGGCCGACGACGACAGGCGTCAATTTCAAACGGGACGAATAATACAGCTTCGCACTAAAACAGACAAGACATAGGAAGGAAGGAAAGAAGGTAAAAGTAAAAAGGTAAAAGGCAAAAGGATGGCGGAAACCACTTTTAATTAAAATACTTTTGTCCCTATCACTTTTTCCTTTTACCTTCTTACTTTTTACTTCTTCTCCTCATCCCTTCACCGGCTGACCTCTATGCGGTCGCCCGGCTGCAATTGCGGGTCGGGCGCTAAGCCTTTTTCAATTTTTCTGAGATCGTATTCGTTGCTCACCAGAAGCCCGTTCGTCCCTTGGCGCGAAACCCTGACTTTGTAGCTGCTGCTGTGTATGATGCCGCCCGAAGCCAAGATAGCTTGCGTCAAAGTAATTCCAGCATGAAAGTTCTTCTGTCCACCGGCGGCAATGTCTCCGCCTATGTAGAAGTATTGAGGCGGAGCAGGCGGCGTGGCAGAGACTTTGATTACATCGCCGGGGAGAACGGGTATAGAAGAAGCGTTGGCGTCCGCCAGATCAACCTTGATGCTTTCGCCATTGCGCATAATGGTGGCTAATCCTGCATCTAGGCGCGGCTGCGCTTCGGCCAGAATAACGTAGAGCGGCACAGCTTCGCGCCGCAGAACCCTTGCGCCCGGATCGCTCACGAGTCCCGTTATGATGACGCTGTGGCTCATGTATTCGCGCACGCTAACAACCACCTGTGGGTTGTCAATAATCTTTATCTTCGCTTTGAGCCTCGCGCTTATTTCGTCAGTGGTCAGCCCTCCGACCGCAATCGCATCGCCCGCCAGCGTGTACTCAAGAAGTCCGCCGGGCAGAACTGTGAAGAGCGTTGACTCGCGCGAAGAACTATTTAAGAGGCGAATGTCCAGCACATCGCCTATGCCCACGCGGTAAATGTTTGTCAAAGCTACTGCCGATGACGGCGCATGACTCGCGGGCACGGGTGCTGCGGTCGAGTTGGCTGTAGAAGAACTTGTAGAGCTTGCTGGCTGCGGGCTTGCAGAAGTGTTCGGGGGCGCGGGCGAAGAAGCATTTTCGTTCGCAGCGCTATTTACGTTTGCGGCTGGATTCGCGGCTGCGCCGTCCGAAGCTGGAGCGTTCGCATTGTTGCTCTTCTTTTTCGGAGCGTGCGATTTCTTCGCGTGCGGATTTTCGGGCGCGTTCGCAGCATCGCCTGAATTCCCTGTGGTGGCCGCGTCTGTCGCCCTGACCTGCGCGGCTTCATTTGACTGCGAGCGCGCCGGAATCTGTAAAGCGACGACGGTCAGCGCGATGGCAAAGACGAATAGAACTTTCTTCATGATGCACTCAACTTGTTTTTTTTTCGAGGGTGGCGAGAGTCAGCCGGGCAAAGGCCGAGCAGCGCGCCATGTAAGCTTTAGATTTTCAAGAGCCGAAAGCCATTCGGCTTCAATACCATTCTATCCCAGAAGCGTGACGGCGTGAACGATTAATTGTTAAAGGCAGAAGTCAAAAGGTAAAGAGAAGGCAAAAAGTAGAAGTAAAAAGTCAAAAGTGTGGACACGCCTTGCAGGCGTGAATTATAAATTAAAAATGGTTTCCTCCTTACTTTTACCTTTTGCCTTCCTTCGCCTACGCTCGTTCCCCTTGTTTCGCTCCCGAACAGGTCTCCCTTTCATTCAACAAATCAAGGTTCCCCGGTTTAATAAAAGAGCGAAAACCCTGATTTTCCTTACTATTTGAACTATTTTTCTTAGCGCTCAAAGAGTTTCTGAGAAAACTCAGGCCGGAATAAGGATTTGCAGGGCTGGTGGCAAAAGGAAAGGCAAAAGTAAAAAGGTAAAAGGGATAAGGATGAAGAGTGTGCTATTACTCTTTCTCTAAATCTTAAAAATTGGCTTCCCCTCACTTTTGCCTTTTTACTTTTACCTTTTGACTTTCCTTTGCCTTACCACAAACGATTCTACACTTTAGATTTTTTCGCTGGCAAGCTCTGTGCGGGAAAAAGTTGAGGCCATTTTGCACCTAAACGCTCGCGCACAAGCTCCTCAACATCGTCTGCGGTGGCGCACTCCAGAGATTTTTCCGCTATCTCGCGTGCGTCCTCGTATTTAATCTGCGACACGGTTTGTCGCACGCGCGGCAGCGATGATGCCGTCATGCTGAAATCGGTCGCGCCCAATCCCAGAAGAATCACAGCGTACGCAGGTGTCGCTGCCATCTCGCCGCAGACGACCGCAGGAATTTCGGCATCGCGCGCAGCGTCCAGCGTGCGCTTGATGCTCTGCAAGACCGCCGGGTGCAGCGAGCGAAACCATTCCGCAACGTCGTCGTTGCCGCGATCAACCGCTAGAAGATATTGAACCAGATCGTTCGTGCCCAGGCTGAAGAAGTCAACTTCGCGCGCAATCTTATCCGCGACAAACACAGCAGAAGGCACTTCTATCATCGCACCCACTTTGACAGTGCCCGCACGCTTGCCTTCGCTTTCAAGCTTCACGCGCTCTTCTTCTATAATGCTGCGCGCGCGCCTGACATCCGTCAGATCGGAGATCATAGGCAGCACTATGCTCAGCTTGCCGAAAGCCGCAGCACGCAGGATTGAGCGCGCCTGAAGCCTCAAGACTTTCTCCCAGCGAAGACTGAAGCGAATGGCGCGAAGCCCAAGCGCTGGATTGCGTTCCGCATCGCCGAAAGCCCCGCTGATTTTTTCTCCGCCAAGATCGAACAGCCTGACGGTCGCGCCCGCATCGCCGCCTATGCGCGCCACCTCTTTATAAGCTTCGCACTGTTCCTCCTCCGAAGGCATTGGCCCACGCTGCGAGAGCAGAAACTCAGAACGATATAGTCCAACGCCCTCGGCTCCGAATTTTGCTACGCCCACGAATTCGGCAGGAAGCTCAATGTTCGCGCGAAGCCGCACATCAACTCCGTCGAGCGTGCGAACGGGGCCGTGAAATTTTTCAGCCGCTACAGACGTTCTACTCTCTTGAGAAATTTTTTGCGATCTGTAGAAATCTGTTGTCCGCGCAGAAGGATGAAGGACGACTGCGCCCTTGTCAGCATCAACTATAATTGGGTCTCCGGTTCGCGCACGCCGCGACAAATCACGCAAGCCTACGACCGCAGGAATGCCAAGCCCGCGCGCAATTATCGCCGTGTGCGAAGTCCAGCCGCCATTGTCCATAGCCATCCCACGCACTTTCGTGTAATCAAGCTCGGCTACGGTCGAAGGCAACAGGTCTTCCGCCACCAGCACTGCATCTTCTATCAAATTTTTATATGATGGATGTCCGCCACTGAGCGCGACCAGGATTCGCTGCGTCACGTCTTCAATATCAGAGCCGCGCTCGCGCAGGTAGTCGTCTTTGATTGCGGCGTAAACTGCAAGCAACTTGTCACCCACGACCTTCACAGCCCACTCGGCATTCGCACGTTCTTTCAGTATGAACTCCTCAATCTCGCCAATGAGCTTGTTGTCTTCGAGCATGAGAAGATGCGCGTCGAAGATATAGGAGTGAGCCACGCCCAGTTCTTTCTCTGCGCGTGTGCGTATGGCTAGAAGCTGTCGGCGCGATAGGCGCACGGCTGCGCGTAGGCGACGAACCTCGCGGCGCATATCCATTTCGTCCAGCTTTGCGCGGTACACCTGTTGAGTGCCGCTATGTACGCGCAGCACTCGCCCCACGACTACACCATCCGAGACGCCAAGCCCCTTCCAGTGCTCCTCCTTCAACTCTTTTTTCACCCGCTTGCTCAATGTTCTATCTCTCCGAAACCTTCTTCAAAAAGACGGCTAACCGCCGCGATGGCTTCACGCTCGTCCACACCATCGGCCATAGCGCGCAACTCCGTACCACGCGGCGCGGCCAGCATCAGAACGCTTAGAATTGATTTCGCATCGGCAGAGGCGCTGCCGTCCACGCGCTCTAACCGCACTGTGCTCTTGAAACCGCTTGCGAGCCGCACGAGTTGCGCGGCGGCGCGCGCATGAAGCCCCAGACGGTTAGTGATGCGAACGCGCTCTTCTATCATTCAGCCTTTCCGCACGAGCAATTCGCCTGCAAGATAAATCCCCTCCTGACCCTGCACGCGAACCTGACGAGCCAGATCAGCAAGCTCTTCATCGCCCGACTGCGTAGCCAGCTTGACGACCATAGGCAGGTTCACGCCCGTTATGACTTCGACCTCGCCCTCGCTCAAAAACATAGAGGCGATGTTTGTAGGCGTCCCGCCGAACATGTCCGTCAAGAGGATTACGCCGCGTCCCTGGGAAACCTGCTGAATGGCTCGCTCAATCTCGCCCCGCGCAACTTCAACATCATCGTGCCAGCCGATTGATATAGCAGTAATGTGCGAGATAGGCCCTACGATCATCTCGGCTGCCGCAAGAAGTTCATTGGCAAGATGCCCGTGTGTGACGACAACGCTCGCAATCTTTTTTAGATTTTCAGCCATGACTAAAGGATTATACAGAAGGCAAAAGTAAAAAGGTAAAAGGCAAAAGGAAGGATGAAACTGCTTTTAATTTTTAATTGAAATGCTTTTCGCCTTATCCCTTTTACCTTTTTACTTCTGCCTTTTGCCTTCTTCACCCGCCCAGCTTAAGCAGGCGGTACTGACACGTAAGCTGCTATTTCCCCTCAGCCTTCTCGTTCTCTTCTGCGCGTTATGTTTTTCACGTCACGATGGACTGCGTGCGCCTCGAACCCTGCGTTGCGCAGCTTGCGCGCCAGCGCGTTGGCGATCATGACGGAGCGGTGGCGACCTCCCGTGCAACCGACTCCGACCGTGACGTAAGATTTCCCTTCACGCTTGTAGAGCGGCAGCAGGTAATCCAGCAGATCGCTGAAGCGACGCAGAGTCTCTTTAACTTCCCCGTGCTCGTTCAGAAATTTCACTATGCGCCGGTCATTGCCTGAAAGTTCACGCAGTTCCGGCACGAAATGAGGGTTAGGCAGATGGCGCACGTCGAACATCAAATCCATGTCGCGCGGGTTGCCATACTTGTAGCCGAAGCTTATGACCTGAACGCGCATACGCGTGCCCACAGTGTCCGGGCTGAAGCGTTCGACAAGGTAACTGCGCAGCGTGTGAACTGTGTGCTCAGAGGTGTCAACGATGTGATCCGCGAGCGCGCGAATCTCTTCCATCGCTGCGCGCTCGGCTCGAATTGCGGAGGCGAGTCCATCGCCAGTGTCAGCAGGATGAGGTCGCCTTGTTTCGCTGAATCGTCGCTGTAGCGCCTCGTCCGAAGCTTCCAGAAAGAGCACGAACACGCGAAGGCCGCGCTTTCTGAGAGCCTTCAATTGCTGTGGGAATTCCGAGAGGAAGCGCCCTTCGCGTATGTTGATTACGAGCGCAGCGCGCTCTATGCTCATCTCTTCGTCCGTCTCGCCGCGTTGCACAAGACGAGCGAAAGTCGGCAGCAGCGTTATCGGCATGTTATCAACACAAAAATATCCCAAATCTTCAAAAGCATTCATTGCCGAAGACATGCCAGACCCGCTCAGCCCCGTGACGATAACAATGTCCGGCGCGCCCGCGTCCCTATCTTTTCTTAGCTTGTTAATCATTGAAGAAGTAGATAGTAGTTAGTAGATTTATAGAGCATTCTGTGTTGAGAGATAAGATTCAAGACAGCAAGCCTCTCAACCTTCTTCATGCTATCTACTATCTACTATCTACTAACCACTATCTTTAATCATCTCCGCATGACGCGCGACGAACGCTTGGGCTGCATCCTGGCCGCGTGTGCGCAGAAGGTGAAGGCGCACGGCTGTCTCGACCAGCGTTGCGAGTGTGCGCCCGCGACTTACGGGGATAAGGAATTGCGGCACGTCTATCTCAAGAATTCTGGATGTGCGTGTGTCAATTCCAAGACGATCAACTTCGCTGGCATCTTCCCACCGCTCGAACTTTATTGAAAGATCAATCGTCTTCGCAGAACTGATTGCGGATACGCCGAAGAGGTCGCGTATGTTCAGTATGCCAAGCCCGCGAATCTCCAGATGCTCGCGCAGCAATTCCGGCGCTCTCCCAACCAGCTTTTCCATCCCCGCAGACCAGACCTCTATCACGTCATCGGAAATGAGCCTGTGTCCTCGCGTTATAAGGTCAAGCGCGCATTCGGATTTTCCTATACCCGATTCGCCCTCTATCAGAACGCCAAGCCCGTAGATGTCCAGAAGCACGCCGTGAAGAATTACGCGCGGCGCAAGCGCTTCCTCTAAAAAATCTGTTACGACTTGAATCGCTTCCGAGCTTAGAAGCGGAGTTTGAAGAAGCGGCAGGCTGGCACAGTTCGCAGCAGAGATGAATTCTGTTGGCGGCTCAAGGTTCTTCGTCACCAGAACGCATGCGATTTTTTCCAGAGAGAGATTCTGTATGGCTTCGCGCAGTTTCTCAGTCTCCAACTGTCCAAGAAACCAGACCTCGCTTTGACCTACTATCTGAAGACGGCCAGGATGAATGTAGTGTGTGAATCCTGCGAGCGCGAGTCCGAGTTTTTGAATGCGCGGCAGCGTTATCTGGCGCGTATGTACCCCATCGTGACCGGCGAGAACCTGAAGCTGCAAGCGTGTGGGCGCTAGCTCAAGAAACTCGCCGACGGTAATCGAAGGCTGGTTTTGACTCAAGGGATTAAAGTTTCAAGTTTCAAGTTGAATAAAGCAAGTATGCGAAGTAAGCCGCGTTAGCGGCTAGTTGATATTAGCCCGGCTTTTCAAAGCCGGGAACAGCAACGTCCGCCGCACGCACCTCGTCGCGCGAGCGACGATTGATAAAGGATGATAATTCAATCGTCGCTCACGCGACGAGGATCAAACTTTGCACACACACCCGGCGTTGAAACGCCGGGCTAAAATCAATTAGCCGCTAACGCGGCTTAACTTTATTCGCCGCTAACGCGGCTTACTTTCCGCGCAGGCTTCATCTAACTTGAAACCTGAAACTTGAAACTATTTTTATGGCTCTATAAGGCCGTAATTGCCGTCTTTCCGTTTATAGAGCACGCCAAGGCGATTCGTGTCTGCGTCGCGGAAGACAAGGAACTGGTCACTTTCGTCCGAAAGACGAAGCGCGGCCTCTTCGGCTGTCATAGGTTTCACAGTGTACCGGCGAGCGTTGATGATTCGCGGCGGGCGCGGGCTTGCTTCAACGCCACCGTCAGGCTGGGGCGCGAAAGAGGCCGTAGGCATAGCACCCTGCTTGCGGTCAATCATCTTCTTCTTCAATTTCAGCGCTTGCTTCTCAATCTTTGCGATTGCGCGCGTCAAGGCAAGGTACATGTCCGCGTTTGTGTCTTTGGCCGTGAGCGTGTGCTCGCGCCAGTTCAAAATCACCTCGCCTATCTGCCGGTTCTTTTCAACTTCGATGATGACGTGCGCGCGCGCCGTCGTGTCGTTAAAAATATGTTCGAGCTTCTTGAAGTGATCTTCGACGTGGCGGCGCAATGTGGGGGTGACTTCGACGTGACGACCCGTGTACTCAAAATTCATCAGTACAAAACCCTCCTCGAAATAAATCAGCACAAAGTTTGAAGAGAATAATCAGGGTCTATTCATTTTCCAGTCATAAGCCCGGATTCATTCAAGGTCGAAAAGATGATCCACTCGCATCACACGAAACAGCACGAATAAGAGACTACGGCTTCGTGTGCTTTCGTGTGATGCGAGTGGACTGCTCTTTCTTTCTTTGAACATGAATAGCTCCTACAAAGAACATAGTCCATTCCTGCGCTGATTCGAATGTGATGTAAAGCTAAACTTTTGCGCGCCCTTAAGAAAATTCCGGCTTCAAAGCGCCATGCGATTCGCGCATTCGGTTAGACAACTGCGCGTCGCTCGCGCGAGCCTGGAATCTGCATCTGGTCGCGGTATTTTGCGACCGTGCGGCGCGATAATTTTATTCCGTCTTTGGCTAAAATCTTGACTATCTGATCGTCCGTAATAGGGTTGTGCGAATCTTCTTCTTCAATAAGCTTCTTAATCTTCAATTTTATTATGCGCGTAGAAACTTCTTCACCCTCTTCGTTGAGCATCCCTTCGGTGAAGAAACGGCGAAGCTCTATGACGCCCTGCGGCGTGTGCGCGTACTTGCGATTGACAACGCGCGAGACCGTGGAAAGGTGCATGCCTATGTCTTCAGCAATGTCTTTGAGCATCATAGGCTTTATGTATTGAACGCCCTTGTCCAGAAAATCCTTCTGACGCCTTATGATTGATTCGACAACTTTGTAGATGGTCTGGCGACGGTGCTCGATGTTGCGCAAAAGATCAACAGCCGAGCGCATCTTGTCGCGTATGAAGTCGCGCTCTTCTTTAGTCGTTTTCGGCTGGCTTAGCATCTGCTGATAGGTTGCATTGATGCGAAGCCTTGGGCTTCCATCATCAGCAAAGTAGATGACGTAACCGCCAAGCTCGTCATGTTCGTCAGCCAGCTCGTCAAGTTTTTCTATATAAATTTCCGGCGTTATCAGAACAGGCTCGTCCGATGAATAGCGGCGACCGGGGTATGGGTCTAGCGTCCTTATGAACTGAACTTCTTTGACCAGAGTTTCCACGTCAACGCCCAGATGCTTGGAAAGGTTCGGCAGCTTGTGCTGCTGCAACTCCATCAAGTGCTCGCCTATGAGCATCGCAGCCAGACGATTGCTCTCGCCACTAGTCTCCAGTTGCACCAGAAGACATTCGCGCGCGTCCCTTGCGCCGCAGCCAATAGGGTCTAATCGCATCACGGCCTGTCTGGCTTCTTCGACCAACTCTTCAGACCAGCCGCCCATCTCCGCTATCTCCTGATTGGTCGCATTGAGCCGCCCGTCCGCATCGAGGTTTCCGATGACACATTCCGCGACATCGCACATTTGTCCTTCAATCGGACTCATATGCAACTGCCATTCAAGATGTTCGGCGAGCGAGGGCGGGCGTGTAAGAAACTGCTCGAATGTCGGAGCGTCCTCTTTGTATTCAAACTCCTGCGTCTTGTAGCCGGGGTCTAAGTAGTCCTGAAACTCGCGCCCGAAATCAATCTCCTCGAAAGAATCGCGCGCCGCTTCATCCGCTCCGCCATCTTCCTCGAACTCAGTTGCGCCAGTTTCGCCCACGGGACCCGGCTCGGCATCGGCCACATACGTGGTCGCCGCTTCCAAATCGCCCGAACCGTTTGAGGACGCAGCCTCAGACTCGCCCGCTTCGGCAGTCGCCGCGTCCAGGTTGTTCGAGGCCTCGCTCGCAAGATGGTCAATGATCTTTTCGGCAAGCTCCTGCGCCTCTTCCTGCGTCGTCACCTCTTCAAGCACAGGGTTTTCCAGCATCTGCTGCTGAATAAGGTCGGTCAATTCGAGCGCGGTCATTTGCAGCATCTCTATGCGCTGGCGCAACTGCGGCGTCAACACAAGGCGCTGCGAAAGACTGGTCGTTAGCTTGACAGACATTCTTTGTAAGAAACTCTGCTCAGTAAAATTTCGAGTCGGGTTTTAAGATTAACGCTTAACGAAGAAGCGCTATGGAAGATTATAACCGATTCTCAGGTGAATTGCGCGCCGAGAGTTGGCTACATTTGAAAATTTTCGCCGAGGTAGAGTCGGCGCACTTCTGTATCGCTTGTCAAGTCTTCGGGCGCACCAGAGCGGAAAATTTTTCCTTCGGCCATGATGTAAGCCCGATCTACCACGCCCAAGGTCTCGCGCACGTTGTGGTCTGTGATGAGTATACCTATGCCGCGATCTCTCAGGTAGAGTATGAGGTGCTGAATCTCTTCAACCGCTTTAGGGTCAATTCCAGCGAAAGGCTCATCAAGAAGTATGAACTGCGGTTCCGTTGCTAGCGCTCGCGCTATCTCTGTTCGACGGCGTTCACCTCCAGAGAGCGAGTCGCCGCGAGTGTTCCGCACGTTCTGAATGCCGAACTCTTCCAATAGCTCTTCAAGCCGTTTGTATCGCTCGCGCCTGCGCAAGCCCAACGTCTCAAGCACCGCCAAGATATTCTGCGCGGCGGTCATGCGCCTGAAAACTGAAGGCTCTTGCGGTAAATACCCCAGACCGAGCCGCGCGCGTAGATACATTGGAAGCTTCGTGATCTCCCTATCGCCCAGACGAATTGTTCCGCGCTCTGCTGTTTCAAGGCCAACCATCATATAGAAGGTCGTGGTCTTGCCTGCGCCGTTCGCGCCCAAGAGGCCTACGACCTCACCCGGCTCAACGAAAAGACTAACGTCGTCAACAACTCGACGCTCGCGTAAGTCTTCTGCAAGTGAGCGGCTGCCAGCGCCGAAGCAGACGCGCTTCGTTCAACCGCACGCTCCACACGCACGACATCACGCCTCACCACCAGCGGCTCGTCCGCCGCTTCGACAGCAACAATCTCTTCTTCCTCTGCCCTCATAAAAACAGTTTTCAGTTTTTAGTTTTCAGTTTTCAGTTCGTAGCTTTACGTTTTCAGAAAGAAGCGAACCGGCTTTTATCTGAAAACTGAAAACTAAAAACTGAAAACTGTTTCTCGTCACTGTCTTTTAATCTTGTGCGTTGCGCGAACTCGGCCTGCCGATTGCGGGCCGCGAGTGTCGTCGGCGACAACTCTATTCTCGCTTAGATAGACGGTCAAGCGTCCGCTTTCCGATGTGCCTTGCTCAGGGTCTTCTACGCGCGCAGGGTTTCCTTTCAGAATCACTGTGTTGTCCGCAGCCGTGTACTGCGCCCAATCGGCTGTGCCGCGTTTTCCGGGCTGCGTTAGAACTACGTTCTGCTGGGCGACGGTTCTGTCCACTTCGTTCACGTCCGGTTTCAGGTAAACGTCTGCGGTTGCGCTCTGTATGCGATCAGTTCCCTGCTTGATGTCAACGTTGCCTTCGTAATGAAGAAGACGATCCGGGTTTGTATAGAACATAGTGTTTGAAGTAACGAAGACTGGCACTACGCTCGTTGCGCCGTTCGATTCACGCCGTTTCGCTTGATAGAGCGCGCTCTGAACGTGTCCTTCGCCCTCCATGCGCTTCGTGTCGCGGTATAGAGTGAGTTTGTCTGCGCGAACGAAGTTGTCGTCTTGCCACGCGCGAGCGCTTCCTGTGTAGATGGCAACGCCCGTGTCGTGATGAAACTCCGAGCGGTCGGCTGTGATGTAAACAGGGCTATTCACTTTCTGAAAAGGCGTTGCGCCGCCCGTCTGTTCCTGACTGTAATAGGTCGTCTGCGATTTTCCGCGACTGTAAGTGACTTCGTTTACAGTGTCCGAATCAATCTCTGCGCCCTTCATGCGAGCGCGTGAATCCCAAACGGTTGGCTCGCCGCCGCGCAGGTGAACCACACCGTCCGAAGCATTATAAGTAGCGCTCGCAGAGCGCCCGTTGCGATCCTGCTCGTTGAACTTAACATCGCCCGTTGCCTCGAAACTTTCAACATCCTGAGTCTCGCGCACGAAGATAGTGACCATCTTTTGCGAGGTCAAAGTTCTGGTCGAGCGCCGCTCCGTAGGCTGAACAGGATCAATCACAGCCTTCACGTTATCCGTCGCCGTGAAAGTATGCGCTAGGTTTCCCGCCTCGAAGAAATCGCAGTCGAAGTGAGGCGCGGTTAGAGTCTTTCGTTCAGCGGTCGCGCCTTTTTGAACAGGGTCAATGAAAAGCTCCGCGTTGCCTACGGCCTCAGCGCGTTCCAGATCGCGTCCCGTCTGCCGCCACTGCAATTTCACAGTGTCTGCGGTCAGACGCTTGTTAGCAGCGCGCGGATCATTCACGTGCGATTGCGGCGCGCTCATAGTAACGACCGAGCGACCGTTCGTGTGCATCTCCCTTAAAACGCTGCGCCCCGCCTGAGCCTGGAAAGAAACGTCCACAGAGTTTGCGCCCGTCAACTGAACCTGTGAATCTGCGTTAAGCGTTTGAGCGCGAACGTCGCCGCTTGCAAGCGCGCGATAAAGTTGCTGCTCGTCGTCGAAGAAGAACTCCATTTTAGCGGAATGAACTTCGGCGGCGTGCGCTTCGTCCGTAGTGCGCAGGTAGGAGTTTCCGCCCGCATCAATCTTCCTTATCTTTTTCTGCTCGCTCAGCGTGGCCGACAGCGTGTCTGCGCTCATCACGCTGCCCTCTTGTTCGGCTGTAGCTCCGCCCGTGAAAGATA
>MNJR01000010.1:0-3075 GCA_001920415.1 Acidobacteria bacterium 13_1_20CM_3_53_8
CGCGGTGGGGCTTGCGCGCGAGATGCTCGGCGCGCGCGTTGAAGACACACCCGTCGCCGCGGAGGCGCGGAGGCTCCCGCGCTGGCTCGTGCCGGAAGTTTTGAAGCAGTGGGAGACACCCCTGCCGTTGATGCAGGCCCCGATGCGATACCGCGCGCCGATGCGCAAGTACGTGCGCAGGCCCCGCGGTCTCTGGCGCGACCTTTTGAACCGCTGGCCGAACCCGATTGAGGCGACCGTGCGCGTGGGCGGCCCCTTCAACGAGTGGCCGCGCTGGCCCTTTCAGTTGGCGAACTGCTTTGCGCGTGCTGCGCATTTCGTCGGAGGCGGAGCGAGACGCGACAGGACGGAAGTGAGAGGTCGCGTCTCAGGCAACGCGGCATGAAGGAGGGACATGAAGGAGAGACGAGAATGACGAGAGAAGGCGAAGAGTCGGCTCAGGCAAGGGCGCGGCGTGTCGCAGCGTTGTTTCTCGTCTCGTTGTGCGCCGTCCTGATGTCGCACGCGCGGGTGTTCGCGCAGGTCGATCCTACGGGCACCGGGGTCGGCCCTCTGATGTGCTACTACGGCCCCGGCCAGTACATGCCCTGCGGCTCGACGACGCCGCCGCAGGGGCCCGACCCGTTCCAGTGGAGCCAGTCGCGGTACGAGTCTGTTCGTGCGCGCCTGCGCGCCTTCGGTGTCGTCACGGGCGAGGGGCAGCCCCCGGCGCGGACGCCGGAGGAGTTGTCGCGGCAGGCGGACGCGCTCTTTGTCGGCACGGCCTACAAGCTCGACACACTGGCCTTCAAAAGTGATCAGAAGTTGAAGGATACGGAGATGTACGAGTCGGACATTCTGTTTAAGAACACGCGCGAGAGCGAGTTGCAGAAACGCGCCGAGGCCATGCCCGCGGCTCTGCACGACGCGAGCGAAAAACTGACCCGCGAACTGGCGAAGGCCGAGGCGCAGGAGAAGGTGATTGCTTCGGTCGAGAGGTTTACAGACCGTATGCACGCACGCGCCGACCGCGCCGCGTGGGAGACTTTCCAGTGGTTGAGCGTCGCCAGCCCGCCGGGAGCCTTGCTGGTCAGCGAGAAGATGGTCTCGGAGCGCAAAACTTCGGCGCGCGAGCCGCTGCGTGAGCCGTTCGAGATTCCCAACCTTCGGGCGCGAGACTCCGACCGCCCCATCATCACTGTCGACCGCCCGCCGGGATTGCGCGACGCCCCGCGCGGCACCGTTGACGAAAAGATTTCGGCCATCGAAGGCTTGATTGACCGATTCGGGATTGTGATGTGGGAGTTCCGGCAGCGCGAGCGACGTTTCGCAGAGGTTAAGGCGGAGTGGCAGAGAAAGGCGACGCGCGTCAAATCGCTTGAGGCTGTCATCGGCGGGGACGAACGCAGGCTGGAAGCCGTTGAGGACTTGTACCGAAAGGCGCAGGGGCGCAACTCGGACGCGGTCTCGAACGGCTTTCGTGCCGGGGCGAACGCCGGGGGGGCGATTGTCGAGACCTACGTCCTTGAGAAATTCCGCGACGAGACGGTGATTCCGGCAGTCAAGCGTTTCCTGCGCGTTAACGGCATCGCGCGTGACGTAGACCGGAACCTGATCGTCCAGCTTTACGAGATGCGCAAGTCCGCGCTGCCGTCGGCGAGGGATTGGGTGGGGATTAACCGCTTGATTGAGGTTGAGAAGCGCGCGTTGGAGATACTCCCGGACTTCATGGCCGGTATCATCGCCGCGGGGCGGACGTTGGGGACGACGGGGGACGAGAGGGGCGAGGCGCTGTATGCAGAGATGCAGGCGGAGACGGGCGACACGGGGCGGGAACTGGTTGAGAAGGCCAACGGTGTTTCAAGCCCGTTCTATAAGATTCTGCGCTCCATCGTGAATCACCAATAGATTGTCAAGAGCAGGGTTCATCCACGCGGGGCGAGTCTTTGCACGGTTCTCATAGTTGAATGGCGCGCTCCCTCCCGAAAGGAGAGAGAAGATTTTGAAGAAACTTCTGACGTTGGCGCTCGCGGGGTCGCTGCTGAACTTATTTGCGGCGGGGCCCGCCTACGCGCAGACGCAGGCGGAGAAGGATGCGCGGCGCGCGGAGAAGGTCAAGGCGGGTGTTAGAAAACTGGGCACAGGCGAGAAGGCGCGCATCAAGGTCAGGCTGAAGGACAAGACGAGGCTGAAGGGGTACGTCAGCGCGATAGGCGAGGACAACTTCACCGTCACGGACGCAAAGACGGGCGCGGCGACGGTCGTCGCATACACGCAGGTCAGGCAGTTAGAGGGTCACAACCTCTCGACGGGGGCCAAGATCGCCATCGCCTTCGGCATCGTCGCCGCCGCCGCGTTAATCCTCTTTCTGTTGGCGCTGCACGATTTGAACAAGATTTAGGCGTTCGGCGTCCCCGTCGGTACGCCGAACGCACAGGCCACCGAGGGTTTTGGACAGCCCGAAGGGCTTCAAGCGGCACCGCTTAACGCTCAAGCGGCGTCGCGCACGCCTTGAGCGCCGGCGCTTGAGCCGTGAGGGGCGGCACGTACGTGGCAAGTGGCACCACTTACGTGGTAAGTGGCGGCGCACAGGGCTTGAGTGTGGGCACACACGTCGTCAGCGGTGCCGCTGTTGACGTAAGTAGTGGCGCTGACGGCGTAAGCGATGACGCTGACGGCCTCAGTGGCACTGCTGAAGGCTTCGGGCGCGGCTGCGGAAGGCCTGAGGACGACCGCGCGAAGCTCAAGGGTCGTTACTTTAGATGTTTGAAGTCATCGCTTTGATTTGAGAACGCTGTCACAGAGTTCGGGGCGGCTTCCCAGTGTAAACACGGGCTGCCTCAGAGCGTGTGCGGTACGCCGCGCGCGTACCGTTGTTCTCAACCTTGGGCGGCGCGGCTGCGGGAGTCTACCGCAGACGCGCCGCTCGGACTTCCTCACTCAAGGCCTTCTCCTTGAGGTGTTGAAAGTAAGGAGACGAAGAAGATGGCAAAAGGCAAATCTTTAACCGACGTGCTGGCCGAAGGCGATCAAATCGCGCACGTGTGGGAGGCGAACCCGACCTTCGCGCTCGGCGATGCGACGCTGGCCGGCTTG
>MNJR01000010.1:3255-9185 GCA_001920415.1 Acidobacteria bacterium 13_1_20CM_3_53_8
GACGGACAAGAAGAAGACGGACTAACAGGGAAGGAGAGCGGGCGGGGCGTGCGCACGGCGTCCCGCCCCGCCCGCCAAGATAGCCAAACGCGCGGCAGCTACGAAGACAGAATCTAATTTCGGTCGAGTGCGATGCAACTATATGAGGTCATCTGGAAAGACAGGTTTATTGATAAGATTGAAGCCAAACATGGCGTGAGCACGGACGAGGTGGAGGAAATACTTTTTTCCAAACCGCACGTCCGGCGAGCGCAAAAAGGACATGTCAGGGGGGAAGACTTATATGCCGCTTACGGTAGGACAGGAGGTGGGCGATATTTAATCGTATTCTTTATCCGTAAAGAACAGGCGGCGGCGTTGCCTATTTCAACCCGCGACATGACAGATTCGGAGCGCAAGGTTTATGAGCGACAAGCGGAAGCAGGTTGAGCCGATCCCGGAGGAGTTCGGCAGCTACGAAGAGGCGGCGGAGTTCTGGGATACGCACGATACGAGCGACTACCCGGAGAGCTTTGAAACCGTCGCGGTCGAATCGGAACTCAGGCGGCGGCGTTATGAAGTAGAGATTGATGAAGACCTGATGAAAGTGCTGACGGCGCGGGCGCAAGAACGTGGCATCGCCGTCAGTCAATTAGTGAGCGAGCTGCTCAGAGAGAAAATCCGTCCGGCGGCGTAAGAAGAGGCGGCGGATTACGCCGAAGGATTGACGGAAGAGGATACCGGATTAAGAACGTTGTAATGAAGGGTGAGACCATGAGTGATTTAATGACCATTGCTGAGATTGAAGCTAAATTTCAATCGGAGTGGGTATTAGTTGAAGACCCGCAAACGAACGAGGCCCTTGAGGTGCAGAGCGGCAAGGTACGCTTCCACAGCAGGGACAGAGACGAGGTCTATCGGAAAGCCGTAGAGCTACGCCCGAAGCGATTCGCAATGCTCTACACCGGAGAGATTCCGAAAGATACGGCCATCGTCTTATGAGTTTCCCCTTCGACCCGCATTAAGGATTAGTCATCGTCATGGCCGAACTGGAAGGCCCAACCTGGAGCGTTATTCTGCGGCTTGCGTTTGATACGGGGGCAACAAGTACGGTGATCAATGTCGGGATGCTGGTTTCGATTGGTTACGACCCATCACTCGAACCGGATCGCATTCAGGTGACGACGTGAAGCGGTGTCGAATATCTCCCGCGCGTGGCGTTGAACAGAATCACGGCGTTAGGTCAGGAACGAGCCGGGTTTCCCGTTCTCTGCCACACGCTGCCGCCGAGTGCGGGCATTGACGGTTTACTGGGTCTGGATTTCATTCGCGGGACGACTGCAACGATTGACTTCCGCGCCGGACAAATAAGTTTGACGTAAACGCGGGCGGGGCGGGCGCTCGTCGTCACACCCCGCCGCCGAACAGCAAGACCACACCAGCGCACGCCGCTGATTCCGAACGAACAAGGGACACGTCAAGGGGAAGTTCTCAAGTAGTGATACGCCGCACCCGACCGCGCGCTATCCCTCGCCGAAGTATAAGCGCGGACGCGTGAGACGTGAGCCGCAAGTTTCGACGACCGACACACGAAGAGAAGGACGAGCGGAGCAGCGATGAAAAGAGACGACGCCCCCGACACAAACCAGACGCAAAACTCATCGCCCTCCCGTCCCGCTAACGTTCGGAGTAAAAACATGAAGACCCGCAGCACTCTCTTGTCCCTTAACAAATTCCGCGTTTTGAGAACAGCAGGTTTCTTCTTGGCGACGGCGGCGATAGCGGTTTGCGCTTTGCTGTGGAGCACGACAGGATCGGCGAGCGTAACTCAGGTCTTCTTAGATAATTTTAATCGCGCGTCTTTAACCACAGGGGCTGATGGTGGAGCGAGCATAAATGGAAGTTCATTTCTTGAGATAACTAATGACTCATCTGCTACTGCCAACGCTAACGGTATTACTTACGTGTCAGGTCTTACTAGCAGCATTTCAAGTCCCTTTAATTCAACTTTAAGCTCCAATCCTGGCCCAGTTGAATGGACATTTAATTTTAGATTCAATAGAACGACTAACCCTGCCGGGTTTGCTGCCGGAAGTTATGGAGCTGCCATTATTCTAGCCTCGACCTCTCCAACCTTTCCGACTGCGGGAAACGGCTATGCGATTGTTTATGGTAATTCAGGTACACCTGACCCAATAAGGTTAGTCAGATTCACCGGGGGAATTAGTGGGGCCGGTATAACCGATATTATCAATTCAGGAACATCGAATATCGCCAACGTTAATAATTTTGTCAGTGTTCGCGTGACTTATAATCCTACCGGAAATAATTGGTCACTCTTCATACGAGATGACGGCACTACTGCGTGGGCAGACCCATCTTCGGGCGTTACAAGTCAAGTCGGTTCGACAACGGCAGATAGCACTTTTACGTCATCGTCAATGACGAACTTCGGCTTCTATTGGTCATACTCTACAGCCGCTAATCAAACGAGTCAGTTCGATAATTTCAGGGTAACGGTTACTCAACCTAGCATTACCGTCTCTGGTGGGCCATTGAATTTCAGCAACACGGGTGTCGGCGCAGCCTCCGCCGCACAAAGCTATAATGTTTCGGGCAGCAATCTAACCGCCAACCTTGTCGTCACTGCTCCGTCAACGGATTTCCAGGTTTCTACCTCAAGCAACAGCGGCTTCGGCTCGTCCGTGTCGCTCACACCTTCAAGCGGCACGGTCGCCTCGACTCCAATCTTCGTGCGCTTCACGCCCCAAAGCGAAGGCGCTAAGAGCGGTAACGTCACCAATGCAAGCACGGGCGCGACCACGCAGAACGTCGCCGTCAGCGGGACGGGTGTGTCTGTTCTTAACGTCACGAACGATCCGACCGTAACCGAAGGCAATTCGGGCACAACGCTTGCGACTTTCAACGTCACGCTCACGCCCGCAAGCTCACAGACTGTGACCGTCCACTACGCCACGCAGGACAATACAGCGACGACAGCGGACAATGATTACGTCGCCATCCCCGACACCCTTCTCACATTCAACCCCGGCGAGACGAGCAAGAACATTGACGTGTCCGTGAACGGCGACACAAAGATTGAGCCGAACGAGCAATTCTTCTTCAACATCAGTTTCCCGTCTAACGCCAACATCTCCGACAATCAGGGCGTCGGTACGATCACCAACGACGATGCGGAAACAGATGTGTCCGTGTCCGGCGGCAACCTCTCCATCACAGACGGCAACGGCGGCACGAGCAACGACACGCTGAACATCTCTCTCAACGGCGCGAACGTCCGCATTAACGACCCCAACAACACTCTGAGCGCGGGCGCGGGCGCGACTCAGGTTGACCCGAACACCGTTGACGTTCCCCTCGCCTCGATAAGCGGCCAGATTCAGGTCAACACACTCGGCGGTAACGACACGCTCACGCTCAACCTCGCGGGCGGCAACTTCTTCCCCGCGGGCGGCATTGCTTACGCGGGCGGCACGCAGACCTCAACGCCGGGCGACAAGCTCGTCATCACGGGCGGCAGTCAGGGCACGGTCACGTACAACTACACGAACGCCAATGACGGCAGCGTCGTGATGTCGAACTTCGGCACCGTTAGCTACACCGGCCTTGAGCCGATAACGAACAGCGGCACGGCCAGCGACGTTGTGTTCAACCTTCCCGCCGCGCCGAACACTGTAACGCTCGGCGACGACGGCACGCCCGCGAACACGCTCTCGCGCCTCAGCAGCGCGGGGACGTTTGAGACGACCGACTTCGCCAACCCGACCGGCTCGCTCACGATCAACCGCGGCAACGCCGCCGACACGCTCGCCGCGGGCGCTCTGCCCGACTTCAACGCCTCTCTGACGATTGGCACAGCGCTCAATCCCTTCAGCACGATTGCCTTCACGGGCGGCGTCACGCTCGCCGCAAACAAGAACCTCTCCGGCAACGCGACCGGCACCATCAGCCTTTCGACGGCCAACTCAGACCTCGCCACATCCGGCGCGGGCGCGGTCTCGCTCACCACGGCGCAGAACATCACGCTCGCCGCCGGGTCGAGCATCACGGTCGTTAACGGCGCGCTCACACTCAACGCCAACCAGCAGGCTTCGGCCACCTCCGGCGACTTCAACGGCATAGACATTCTCGGCGGCACGATTCAGTCGAACGGCAGCGGCAACATCAACCTCAACGGCACGGGCGGCGCGGGAGATTTCACAGACAACTACGGCGTGCAGGTGGCCGCAGGCGGTCAGGTGAACGCGACGGGCAGCGGCACCATCAACGTGCAGGGAACCGGCGGCGCGGGCGCAGGCGGCGCGACAGCCGGAGACTCTAACGTCGGCGTTTACGTCACCGGCACTAACTCTTTAATCACTTCCAGCAGCAGCGCGATACAGGTCACGGGTCAGGGCGGCGCGACCAACTCCGCAACCTCTTTCGGCGTCACCGTGGACGGTTTCGGGAAACTTCAGACGAGCGGTGCGGGCACGCTCAACATCAACGGCACAGGCGGCGTCGTCACAGGCGGCAATCCCGTCCCCGTTGACTCCGGCGGCGTCTTTATCGTCTCTGACGACAGCGGGAACGGCGGAACGGTCGCGTCCACCGGCACGGGCGCGAATGCCGGCAACATCATCATTACAGGCATCGCAGGCCCCGGCAGCGCAGGTGCCGCGCAAGGCATACGCGTTGACTCGCCCAGCACAGTCACCACCGTTGACGGTTCGATCACTTTCAACGGCACTGCCGCGGCTTGCGGCAACGCCTGTCTCGGCACGTCCCTTCGCGCCCCAATCACGGCCACAGGCACGGGCGCTATCAGCATCACGGGAACCGGCGCGGCAACAACTTTGGCGGGTGCGCCCGTACACGGCGCGAATGTCCGCAGCGGCAGCGTGGTTTCCGTTAAAGACGGCAACCTCACCGTTACCGGCACGGGCGGCTCCGGGTCAACGGACAACGCGGGCTTCAACCTCGCTTCTTCGGGCACGGGCACGCTTCAGACGACCGGCACGGGCGCGATAACCGTCAACGCCGATATCATCAAAATCAACACCACTGCGTCGGCTACCATCAACGGCGCGGCAAACGCCGTCACTCTCAGGCAGAAGACCAACGGCGTTGCCATTGACCTCGGCTCGACCGTTGACACAACCGCCAGCACGCTCGAACTGTCCGACGCGGAACTCGACCGCGTCACCGCCGGAACGCTCAACGTCGGCGACGCCAACAGCGGCGCGATCACCGTGAGCGCGGGCGTAAGCCGTGCGGCCTCGACCGTTCTGAACCTGACTTCGGGCGGCGCAATCAACCTCAACGCAAGCTCGCTCAACTCCGGCGGCGGAAACGTCGCGCTCACGCCCGGCGCGAGCGCGAGCGTCAACCCGACCGCAACGGGCACGGACGTTTCCATGAGCACGACAGGCACGCTCTCGTTCACGTCCGGCGCAGACCTCGCCATCCCGATCAACGGCACGACCGTTGACACGCAGTACCGTCAGCTCAACGTCGTCGGCCTGGTCAATCTCACGGGCGTTGACCTCGTCCTCAGCGGCTCGCTCGTGCCCTCGCCGGGCCAGTCCTTCACCGTCGTCAACAACGACGGCGCGGACGCCATCAACGGCACGTTCAACGGGCTGCCCGAAGGCGCGACCATCCCGAACTTCTTAGGCTCGGCCCTCAGCGCGAAGATCACATACGTCGGCGGCGACGGCAACGACGTTGTCCTGAGCATCCCGACGCCGCCGAAATACCGAAGCCGCCAGAGCGGCAACTGGAACGACTTCAACACCTGGCAGGTGGATACGGGCGGCGGCTTCGTCAACGCCACAGCCGGCCAGACGCCCACGAGCGCCGACGACACGATAGAGATTCAAGGCACGCACACCGTCAACGTCACCGCCGACGTTGACGCGGATCAGTTGACCGTTGACAGCGGCGGCACG
>MNJR01000080.1:0-11683 GCA_001920415.1 Acidobacteria bacterium 13_1_20CM_3_53_8
AACTTGTAACGAAGACTGACATTCGCGGCTGGTTCACTCATTGTGGTTATTCAGTCGCACTCAAGTGAGAACCGCTAGTAAACAATACTGCCCTGACCCTGAGCATTTGGGTCTATGCGGTTATTAGCTTGGTTGATGGATGGGTTCGTCAGCGTAGCGGGAAGCGTCGTGTTTGCAGTATCGAACGTGCGGTTGCCGTAAATGTCATATCTACAATGAACTATTATTAAACTTATGGCACCTTCTTGGTGTTTATGGATCGAATGCATTCAGGATGATACTTGTTGACGAAAGAACTTGCTCCAGACTCAGTGCCCCTATCACCAAACCAGAATTCTTCTGCTTTCAAGTGACAACCTTCAGGGGGAGAAATCGTGTAACGGGTGTGTATCTGCTCGTCAGCCTCTACCTGCTTAGTCTCGCCTTGCATATCTACCATGTAGAAATCATCGTGTCTTACGTCCCACATCTCGCTTGAGGTACATAAGTAACCTGAGTCAGGTATTACTAACTTCCGAGCTGATTGACTCTCCTCTACCAGCTTTGGGCAGCTCGAGTTCTCATACTCAATGCTAATCCAACTAGATTTTAATTTGGCCGGGATTAGAATTTTTTGTTCCCGTATCGCGGGCAAGCTAGACGTTTGTTGATAGTTCGACTTACATGTAAACAACATCGAGGTAACACAGAGCACGAATAATACAGATAGAACGTGTAACTTCATCCCTTCTCCTTTATCGCGGCTTCACCTTAGGAATTTTCTTCTCCAAATGTGGTAGGTAGGGTCATTGATGTTGTAGGGCAGGCTCTAAAGCATCTACTGTCGAATCCATGCTGGTATATAAGGGGAGGCATTCACCTCTCCCCATTTTAAGCTCTCAAGCTTACCATCTCCATTATCATCGTAGTAATCCAAGGCTAATATCATAGGTATAGCAGTGTATTTCTTTTTCTGTTCAGCAATTGTGACACCTACTAGATTAACTTGCACCTTGTAACTAAATATCTGCCCATCAATATCATACCTGGTTATCTCACGTACATTTAATTCGAAATTAGGTTTTAGGTGAAGAGTTGTGTGCTCATCCTGAGAGAAATAATTATCCGTAATAAATTGCTTCGTAGGCTTTAAGATTGTTATATATTGATGGCTACCTGCTTGTATCGGCTGCCGAGAAACGGTTATCCTACTCTGAGCAAGACCTGGTACTTCCCATCCCTCTGATCGAATCACAACTGTATTAGCCTGAGTAGCTTGGCTTGGCTTATTGGTATTATTTGAACCCGTCATTGATAATATATTATTAGAGGCTTCGCCAGAATTGTGATTACAGCCTATGATAACAATGAACGCCAGTAAGATCGGTGATCCTACTAAAAGATATTCTCTCCTCATACTAAACGATTCTTTCTAATGTTGGACAGTAACGACCTTATCTCCCTGAGCAAAAGGAATGCCTCTTCTGGCATCACCATTTATAACATTTTGCATTGCAAGTGCAGCCTCTTCAGGTGTGCCATTATTGACAATAACTTCAGCAGCGGCAAAACCGGCTCTTTCTGAGGTATAAGTAGCTGCGATACCATCATCTCCCCCATTATTATAGATCAAGGTTGATCCATGTGCCATGTGTTGGCTAAAAGCTGGAATCGCATCATCAATAGAACAACCAGAGAAAATTATTGCTCTAGCATTGAATGTTGGCAACGGTTCCATTTCTCTTCGTATGCTCCCGTCATCATTTTGTGTAAATCTAGTGACTCCATCCCTACCAATATTACCATCAGCAGTCCAGATACCTACACCTTTTAACCGGCCTCCGGGGGCTGGCTCTTCATTTGAGATACTGTGTCCGGCGACGATAACATATCTCCCAGGGCTACTGATCGAATTGACTACTTTATCTGTCGTGATAGAATCCTGACCTTCTCCACGCGCGTAATAAAGGTGGACTATATTTCCTCTGTCCAATCCTCTTTGGATCAAGCTTCGCCAGTCAGGTGGTTTATACTGTTTTCCATTAATTTGTCTATCGTCATGGGTAATAGTTATATAAATGTCTATAATTCTACCCCCGCCTTTCCCTACCGGATCACGCCCATCGGGATCAATCATTGCTAGTGGGTTATCTATAACATAGATATAGAGATTCCACCTTTGTGGGTTAGCAATATGCTGCTTACTTATCTTAATGGGATCGCAGCTTGTAAATCGCCCCTGCACACTCGAATAATATCTAGCATCGAAGTAATCCAATCCCGTTTCACTATCCCTCTCTTTTTGGGTAAACTTTTGACGAATATCATCAATAGAAGAATAACCAGTGACAGAAGAGCGATTGCCAATAGCTGCTGCTATATCCTCACCAAATGGCAGGTAATCATGCCTACTCTTCACACTACCATCAGAGTTTGTAATAACTCTAGGTGTACCCAATGAATCCTCTGTCAAATAGCTAGTGCCAGTAGATTGATTTGTGACTCCGTATTCAGCAATAAGCTGACCTCCAGCGTTATAGACGAATACTGTAGTATTGCTGCCAACTACTTTCTTCACACGTCTGCCATCTCCATCATAGAAGTAGCTAGCTCCAGCTTGCACATCTCCATTATTCAATAGTGTCTGGTGATTCTCTGCATCATAAGAGTATGTGCTGCCGCTTACATCTCTCGTAAGATTTCCAGCACTGTCATAGACAATGTTGCCTTGACCTTGAGCGTTCGGGTCTATGCGATTATTGGTCGAATCAACGATGAGATTAGTTAATGGTGAGGGAATAGTTGTATTAGCAGTATCGAAGTTACGATTGCCATATCTGTCATAGATGAATGTCTGCTTCCATGTCTGGCTATCTCCATTAATCTTCTTGCTTCTGTCTATGATTTATTAAGCGGTCGCGTTTTATCGATTTCTTCTCTGCTCTCAGCGGTTTCTTCTTTCGCCGAGATATGCTGATCTCATCGACTTTATTCTTTGGGCTGAAGCGAAATTGAATTCCATCAGAATAATAGAACCATTCACGAAAGTATTCACCGGTATGGAGAATAAAAGATTCACCTTTCTCATCCGGTTCCCCATAGACTTCTAATACTCTCGAACGTGAGTCACCTAGTCGAATACCCCTTTCGGTCACAATCTTGGCCCGGTCATGTTCATACACACCTTTTTGGAAGAAGAAAATGACCTTAAGCTTCCCGCCTCGTTTACCAAAGTCTAGATCTACTCCCCTTTTCTTGTAGACATAGAAATAGTAACCGTCATACTTACGGATTCTTTCGTCAGGTATCCCGAATACAGCCTTCGCATGGCTCTCCCTTTGACCTAGGCGAATTTCGTCGGTTCCATAGCCGGGCCAAACAACGGTCACGTCCTTCTTCAGCTTCATATTTGCAGGAAGATTTCTTGTCTGCAATCTTGGACTCATCTATTTCCCCGTCCTCTCCTAGCGTCAGTCTCTGACTTTTTCAGTCGGTCTAATGCATGCCTAAGCGCACGTTTAGCAGCGTTATAAGCTTCGACATCTGCTTTTGATTTGTTCTTCACACCCTTCGTCCTTGCCACTTCTGCTCTAGAATCCTCGACAGCTTTCTTCGCAGCCGCCTCACGTCCTGGGTTGATTTTTCGCACATTTCTTGTGCTGCCCTTCTTGCCCATTGTAATAGGCGGGGGAGGGGCTGTCTGCGTCTGCGGTAAAGGCTGCGTTCCTGCTGCTGGTAGTGCCGGAGGGTTAGCAGGATAGATGCCTATTTGTACCCCAATGGCATGTCCTGTAGCCCACATCGAAAATGCAGTAGGACTCCTGCTAATAATATTGTTCCTCGCACTATCTATTGCGTCACCAATTGCATCAATTCCTTGTCTGATTAGCTCAATCGTCTGTTGCGAAGTCTCATACGGAACAGGAGGCGGTGGCGCAGGAATTTGTGTTGTAGATTGGCCTTGCCCTTGTGGGTCGGGATCAGGGTCATGTCCGTCCGGGTCAACATATCGAGTCGGATTGTTGTAGGCATATTGATACTTATTTAATGATTGCGGATTGTAGATATCGGCATAGAAGGTAGGATTCTCTGATGCCAAATCAACGAAGTCAAATAACTCGTCTGGTCCGCCAGTAAATTCATCTGGACTTGTGAATCGCCCCTGAGTTGATGAATAATATCTAGCATCGAAGTAATCCAATCCCGTTTCACTATCCCTCTCTTTTTGGGTAAACTTTTGACGAATATCATCTGTCGAAGTATAACCAGTGACAGAAGAGCGATTGCCAATAGCTGCTGCTATATCCTCACCAAAAGGAAGATAATCATGCCTACTCTTCACACTTCCATCCGAGTTTGTAATTACACGAGGAGTGCCCAATGTGTCACTTGTCAAATAGCTAGTTCCAGAACCAGTTGCAGTGATGTTTGAGTATTCTGCAATAAGCTGACCTCCAGCGTTATAGACGAATACTGTGGTTGATGTGCCAACTACTTTCTTCACACGTCTACCATCACCATCATAGAAGTAGCTAGCTCCAACCTGTATATCTCCATTATTCAATAATGTCTGGTGATTCTCTGCATCATAAGAGTATGTGCTGCCGCTTACATCTCTCGTAAGATTTCCAGCACTGTCATAGACAATGTTGCCTTGACCTTGAGCGTTCGGGTCTATGCGATTATTGGTCGAATCAACGATGAGATTAGTTAATGGTGAGGGAATAGTTGTATTAGCAGTATCAAAGTTTCGATTGCCATATCTGTCATAGATAAAAGTCTGCTTCCACGTCTGGTTAGCTCCATTTATCTCCTGCGCTGTTTGCAGACGATTCAATGAATCATAACTGTAGCTCTGTGAGAGTGTAAGATTTGGTAAAGTTATAGTCTGGCTTTGAACATTACCGTTATTGTTTGTTGAGCCGTAATCGTAATTAAGTTTCAGTGTGCTGCTGTCTATGCTGGATGTGCCCAAGCCTATCTCTGTGGGCTGCAACCTGCTATTGAATGAGGTGTGCTCCCACAGGTTATTACCTAACTTCAATGCGCTGGCTGCACCGTGAGCCGTATAGCTAAAGGAGTTTGCATAGGTCTTATTACCCGAACCCGTGACACTCATTAACCTTCCAGCACTGTCATAAACATCAGTCACTACTCTTCCAGATGGATAAGTTTCAGTCTTCAAAGCACCCGTCAGATCATAGGTGTAACCAAAGTTGTAGCTCTGGCTATCGGTAGTCTGCGTGCTCGATAGAACTCTTCCCATTGCATCATAGCCGCCATAAGCAGTAGCAGACACACTGCTGCTCACCTGTGTTAATCTGCCTTTAGCGTAAGCAACTCCTACCGTATCGTATGAGTAATTGACTGCCGGTGTGCTGTCAGAATAGCTTCTACTCTTCACTCGGTTCAATGCGTCATAGACATAGGTGGAACTAACGTTTCTAGCATCCGTCTTCTGTGTGAGATTCCCGTTGTCGTCATAAGAGTATGTGACAGTCCCGCTCTCTGGATTGACGGCAGACTGTAATCTCTTCAACGAGTCATAAGTAAAACTCCTGGTCTGCACGCCCTGCGTGACCGTCGTAAGATCATCCAGAGTGTCATAGGCATAGCTGGTCTGGTAGCTCAATCCATTTGGGTCTTCATAAACGCTAGTCAGCCTGCCCAATGCATCGCTGACGCTCTTCCTGGCTTTGCCTGCCTGATCCGTCACTGTCACAGTATTCCCGCTATAAGCACTCGTCACCACTGCATTGTCTGGCGTAATGACAGAAGCCACACGACCAGCCAGATCGTAATTGGTCGTTGTGTAGAGTGCGCCCTCGCTCAAAGAAGGTCTGAAAGGATTACTCACCTGCCTCTTCCTTCCTAGCCCGTCATACACGGTCACGGCTTCAGTATCCGCTTCAGGCGTGCGCGTCCATGCTTGAGTCGTTCTCCCGAACCCATCCGTGCGTGTCCACGATTTCAAGACAGCATCATCAAGAGTGTTCTGATCTGTGGTAGTCAACACATCATTATTAGTCAGGCTGATGTTATAAACGGTCGAAGGCGCATAGTACATCCTCGCATGGGTCTCAAGACCATTTATCCCTAGTGCAGATTTCACTATGATTGGTCGGTCAAAAGGATCATCGTAGATGGTTTGAGTCTTCACATTATTGCGATCTAGAAAGCCAGTCAGCAATCCTGTGGAAAAGTCGTATTGACTTCTGGCTGTCTGCTGCGGCTCATTCGGATTAGGCGGAGGACTCGTAATCAGAGTAGGGAAGGCATAGGTCGGCGTAGTTGGATTATTCGTGCCGCTTCCAGGATTACTTCCATCCCCGAAATCATCCGAATAGCTTATGCTGACTACATTTCCTTTCGGGTCGCGTGTGGAGACGACGTTGCCTAGGATATCGTAACGCGGATAGCTGTAAATAGTTCTAGCAGGGGCAGGGCTATTCAACCAGTGCCCGATTCCGGTGAGATTACCGCGCGTCACCTTGCTTGTGTTATAGCTGAAATCATGCCCGGAGACTAAAGCATAGTCTTGCAACTGAGCGTGCAGGTTATCTCCAGCGTAGTTGTCGTATTCGCTCGTCGTCTGCGTCACCTGGTTGCCACTTCCATCATAGATGGTCTTTGTCAGAGGCAAGCTGATGAGATGAACCGGGTCACTCGTATAGTCCACACCGTTTATCCAATTACTGCTATCCACATAACTGGTCACAGTTCTTCTCTTCAACGAGCCATCGTAATCATACTCAAGCACTTCCGTAGGATTGTTGTAAGCGACATTCGGCGCGTAGTTAGTATGAACCGTAGCGATGCTACCCGTGTCCAGTATCTTCCTGGCTTCGTTCACACGATTATCGTTGGCTATCTGCTGCGTCGTATATGAGTAACCAGTCCAGTTCACAGGAACACGTTGCGACCAATCCTGCTCGCTTGCGGCTATCAAGTTGCCAGCAGCATCTCGCGTCTCCGTGCGCCTCTCCAACCCTGTTGACCACAGCGAATACCCTGTGCCTCCTGTATTGGTGAGGAAACGCTTCGCGTCCATGAAATAATGGCGCTCGTTCAATAGCAGCGTAGAGTTGTCCGACGCTTTGGCTTGCACATCTGTATAGGCGTTTGTTGACTCAGTTTGACCTGTGTCAAGGTGAGCGCTGTTATAGGAATAAGTCCAGTAGCTTTCAGCCGCGCTCGAAATGTTGCCGTCCGGGTATGTGCGGCGCGCTACTACCGCCCTATCAATCTCCGACACATTGCCGACTCTGGGGTGTACCTCAAAGGGCATAGAGTTGCCAGCCGGGAGTGTGCCCACGTGCGCGTAGTCATACTGCACTTTCCCGCCCGTTGGCATCTGCACTTCCGCAACTTCGCCGAACTCGTTGTACGAGAAGTTGAGAGAGCTACCGTCAGGGAGTAATAGCTGTGTGAGAACATTCACACCGTCTATCTCCTCTGCGCCTCCGCCCCACGAATTCGGATATAGAGAAGTGTGAGGCCCAGACCAACCGTAATAAAACTCCGTGCCGTCGGCGTCGCCATTGATGACGGGCAAGGTGGGATTGATGTCGGAGCGATAGTTCTGGTTCATCGTGCCGGTCTTGATCTTGTAATAGTGACTCTGCCCATAGTAACCCGGTAGCGTCACCAGTATTGCAAGCGGCTGTCCGGTTTCAGGGTCGTTCACGTTGTAATCAATCTTCGTGGCACGACCTAGTTGATCCGTAAATGTGACAGATGACGCTGGATATTGACCTCCGTAGCTGATCGTCAATATATTGCCGTTGCGGTCTGTTATAGAAGATGCACGCGCCTGCTTCTTTAGATAGGCTGAAGGGTCATAGCTATACACGTTATTGTCGTCGAAACGATAACGAGTCCCATCGCCAGTGATGAGCCATCCGTTGAGGTTGCCGTTAGAGACTCCGTTGTTCGTATCTGCTATGAAGACTGTGCCGGAGCCATCGGTTGCGTGCCAGCGAGTGCCACGGCTATTGTCCATGTTTCTACAATGGTCACTTCCTGCAATCGCGCCCAGAGGCACGCCGTTAGTCAAATCATCCCTTAGTTCTATCTCGCCTTTGTCCGGTAAAACCAGAGTAAGCTTCACCAACACATATTGATAATCTGTGCAGCCCGTAGTGGAGTTGAAGACGCTGTTCATCCCTTGCCCACGCACGCGCAACATAGGAGCTACGCCCAATGTCCAGCCCGGTGCCACACGCTCATAAATGTCAATTGCGTTAGCGGGGTCGTCATAGATGGCGTAAGCCGCAGGGTATGTATGGTAACTAGGGTCTTCGGCGATGTCTGTGCCCGTCTCGACCGACCACACCTTGCTGCTATAGTTCAACGTCAAGGGGAGCCAGAAGCCGCGCCCGCCAACTTCGCCAATAGGAATCTTGAAATTGAGTGAGCCGTTACCTAGATTGACCGTGCCTAGGTCTGTGGAAACGTAGCTGCCTATCTGGGAGATGCCAGCTACGTGCTGCGGCGGCGTGCCATGATCGTACTGGCTCTGATCCTGCGCGTAGGCGGGAATAGAAGCGCAAAGCAGCATGAGTGCGACAAGAAACGTTTGCGAGAGTATCTGGCGAGAAATCTTCGGCTTCATGGCCTTTACTCCAAATCAAGTTATAAGTTCACAGCCACGCTTATGTGACTCTATCTTTAAGGATCAACGACGAGCGTAGCGTGATTCTGTGGGCGGCTTAGGTCTGTGACAATGTAGCTGCCCGCGTCCAGCGAGATGTCCATGCGTCCGCGCCCGGATGCGGCATCTCGTTGGGCTACTCTGGATGTCCCAGTGCCGCCGCCTGAGGTCGAGAGATTAACCGTTGCGGTAAGCGCTACGCCCAGTGTGCCGCCTGAAAGGTCTTCGATTAAGACCCTGATGCTACCTTTCTTTACGTGAACCTCTGCTGGGTAGATACCTGCGTCATAAACGGTGAAGCGAGCGACACGAACGGGACCGCTATTTGAATTGCTAGAGCCTACGGGTAGAGGGGAAACCGAAGGGCTGGGGAGAGGAGAAATTGTAGGGCTAGGGAGAGGGGCGGGGCTGATAGCTGCCCTCGGTAAAATAGGCGAAGACAACTCCGGTGCTTTAATCTTTGATCTGGCCGACACAAGCGTAAGCACTGAGAGCGTGCAAGCTAACAAAAGAATCACCGGCCAAAAAATCTTCCTTTCTCTAGCTGACATAAACTTTTCTCCTTAATTAACTCAACTTCAGATTGCCTCACTTAGCCCAATTAATATCTTTACGAGTAACGGCACTGCTTTGTCTTACTAGGAGTTACCAAGCGGGCGACGAGTCATTTGCCGCGTTATTAGTCAGCCTCGTCTGGTTGCTGCCATCGCTGTTCATCAAGTAAATCTCAAAGTTGCCGTCACGGTTACTTGTGAACACTATCTCGGTGCCATCAGGCGACCATTTAGGCGACGAGTCGTAAGCCGTATTGTTTGTCAGCCTTGTTTGGCCAGTGCCGTCCGCGTTCATCACGTAAATCTCAGCGTTGCCGTCGCGATCACTCGCGAACGCTATCTTGGTGCCATCAGGTGACCAAGCCGGGCTGCTGTCGCTGGCGGCGTTATTTGTGAGCCTCATCTGATTACTGCCATCGGCGTTCATCACGTAAATCTCAGCGTTGCCGTCGCGATCACTCATGAACACGATCTTTGTGCCATCGGGTGACCAGTTCGGTAATCTATCGTTTGCAGCATTATTAGTGAGCCTTGTCGAATTAGTTCCGTCAACGTTCATCGCGTATATCTGAAAGTTGGGAAGGCTGGGGCCGCTCGAAAACGCTATCTTCGTGCCGTTAGGCGACCATGCGGGCTGGACATCGGACCCGGCGATGTGTGTGAGATTCGTAGGGTTACTGCCGTCTGAATTCATCACGAAGATGTCCTGGTTGAGACCGTCTCTGTCGCTTTCGAAAGCGATCTTCCTGCCATCGGGCGACCAAGCGGGAGAACCCTCATAAGCGGCATTGTTTGTCAGCCTCGTCTGGTTAGAGCCGTCAGAGTTCATTACATAAATCTCCATCTGGCCGGCGCGGTTGCTTGTGAACAGGATGCGCCTGGCGGGGACTTCTATGGCTATTAGCCTTCCCCCGGCGTAGATGTACTCGGTGGATGGACTGACGGGTGTGAAGCTGGCCGGGTCTGCTGGCGCTGGCGCCATTATAGCGTTAATCCTGAACGCGCCACGTACCGCCTCCCACCGGACCAGAGCCATGCTGCATAAACTCAGGATAAGTACCAGAGCGATGGCAAAAATGGCTTTTCGGTTACCTCGTCTCGCGCTGAAAATAGAGCTGCGCTGCTTAGGGTGATTAGATTTCTTCTTCGACATATCGCTTTCTCACGGACGCACACATCTACTGTCACGCCGTGTAAGATGTCTTGCACGGCGTCACCAAATGTTGCCTCAACTCATTTATTATGCGATTGAGGCGAATACCTTAAAGCGTTAGCAACGTGTGAGCAATTTACTGCCGAGCTTTTCGCAAAGCAAGTTGCTTCTATATGCGAAAGTGGCTATTTATATGCGAAAATGGCTATCTGATTCGAACTCCTCATGCTCTGACATGAATTCCAGGTAACATGTCCTGTATCGTAGAGGTGTTTGTCCATAAGCGCGCTTGAACTCTTGTACGAAATGACTGTCGTCGTTGACGCCGACCCTGCATCTGACCTCTTTGACTTGCAGGAATGTGCTCTCTAAGAGTTCCTTTGCTCGCTGCATCCTCAGCCGTTGCATGTATTGCGTCGGGGTAATACCTACTTCGGTCTTGAACATGTGGCGCATTCTGGATGGCGAGAGATTTACAGCCTGCGCGAGCCACGCGAGCGATAACTCCCTATGAAGGTTTTCCTCTATCATAAGGGTGATCTTTTCGATTCTCTGATCCATAGCTAAAAGCTCCATCTAAAGATTGCAAAGATGGTGGATGAGCGCCCCGCGAGGTCGAACGAAAACACCACGAGCCTGCCAATCAAACCTGTGGCCGATTCGCCGCGAGCCTGATATACGGCTCGGCGCGTAATGCTCTGGGTATGATGGTGAAATCGCACTACGCCATTTAAGCTATTGAGTAAAGTTTGAAAGAAGATGGTTGAGAAATTCTTGAGGAATAAGAATAATGCTCTTTGTAAAGCGATAATCTAATTCGCACTAAATTAAAATCGCTATAATGAAAATCAGCGCTCAGGCTGTTCTCAAATTTTCTGAGATAGGGAGATTTTCTAAATGAAGATTCTTGTCACAGGATCAAGCGGGATGGTTGGAACTGCGCTCACCCAATCTCTCTCTTCAAAAGGACACAAGGTAGTTAGGCTCGTGCGCACTCAGCCAAAGATTGAGTCGGACGAAGTGCGCTGGAATCCTCAGACGGGCGAAGTGGACGCGGCGGCGCTTGAGGGACTGTATGCTGTGGTTCATCTAGCCGGTGAGAGCATTGCCGAAGGGCGCTGGACTGAAGAGAAGAAGAGACGAATAAGGGAGAGCCGTGTGAAGGGAACTCAGTTATTAGCTGAAACGCTGGCTCGGCTCGATAGGAAACCCAGCGTGCTCGTCTCTGCGTCTGCGATAGGATTTTATGGCGATAGAGGCAATGAAGTGCTCACAGAGAAGAGCGCTTCGGGTGAAGGGTTTCTCCCAGAAGTTTGCCGCGAGTGGGAGCTTGCCACAAGGCTA
>MNJR01000080.1:11730-47738 GCA_001920415.1 Acidobacteria bacterium 13_1_20CM_3_53_8
GGATTGGGCGGGAAGATTGGAAGCGGCGAGCAATATATGAGTTGGGTCGCTCTGGACGACGTGGTAGGGGCAATCGAGTTCGCGCTTGAGAACGAGAATTTGAGCGGGCCTGTCAACCTTGTCTCTACGAATCCTGCCACCAATCTGGAATTCACAAAAGCGCTCGGGCGTGTATTATCGCGCCCCACATTCCTCTTCGTCCCTGCATTTGCCGCTCGCCTGGCATTCGGCGAGATGGCCGATGCCCTACTGCTTTCGAGCGCACGCGTTGAACCTCTACGGTTGAAAGAGTCAGGCTACGATTTTCAATTCACCGATTTGAAAAGCGCTCTCAAACACGCGATTGAAAAGAAGGAATGAAAGAAGAAGGGGGAAGAGGGGAAATGGGTAAAAGGGAAAAAGGAGAAAGCAGTTAGCCTTTCCCTTTTCCCCTCTTTCCCTCTTCCCCTTTTCACCCTTTCTTCTTCCTGTTCTCACCTGCCAACTACAAACATATGTCCGGCGTTCTGCGTGTAGATTCTTCCGTCGCCGCCGATTGAAGCTGGCGTGTAGGCCGCTCCAAGGGCGAGTTGCTGGAAGATGTTTTGTCTTTGAGTTCCACCCTGATTAATGGAGTAAAGATTCCCGTCTTCGCTGTTGGCGTAAACAATGCCGCGCGAGTCAACGGCAGGCGCGTTGACGCACCACTCGAAGCCTCGCGGATGATCTGAGACGCAAGAGATCGAGCCGTTAGAGAGGCGTGTGCAACTCTGCGTGTTCGTGCTCTTGAAAGTCCACTCGATGTGCATGTAGCCAGCATTCGGCGTAAGCTGCGTAATGAAATACTCTTCAGGGTATGCAGCATTTGTCGCCGTGCGATCCGGCGGACAGAAAGCGTCAACACCGCAGTACGAGCCTGTGTCGCTATAGTGATTGTTCTTCGTGATGACCGAATACGTCCCGTCGTGCTGGTAAATAGCAGGCGTGTCGTCCCAGCCAAAGCCGAAGTATCCTATGAACTGACCAGTCGAACTAAAATGCATCAACTCGCCTTGCAGATAGTCGTAGCCCTGCCACGCTCCGTAGAAGACGCTTCCATCGGGCGCTATGATAGGCGTTGACGAAGAATCGTCCAGAACTCGTCCGCCGCCGTAACGGTTGGTGTCCGGGCCAATGCCTGCGCGTGCGCCAACACGGCAACCACCGGGCTGACCATTAGCGGGAAGTTGACTGTCGGAGCTTGCGGCTGTGCCGTCATTGCAACCGTCGTGGAAGTAACCGCCGTTCAAATACGATTGGGGAAAAGGCCCCGGCGCATCCGGCCCGCGCAAAGATGTATCCCACTTCGGCGTAAGATTGGGATTGACCGCGACGAGAAAGCCGTAGCGTGTAAAGAATTGAGCGCGCGTGATGCTGTAAATGGTTCCGTCCGGCGCAATCGCTGGCGCGATGTTGAGCGCTACGCGCTGCAATCCGCAGGTTGATTGCGGAGGAACGGCATCCGGCGCTGGCGGCCAGGGCAGTTGGCTGCCGCTGAAGGCCGAGTAGCAGAGGTCTGTCGCTGCTGGCGCGTCCGGGACGAGCACGGAGTAGCTGACCTTCTGAATCGTATCGTTGGGGCTGACTTTCACTAGCCACGAATCAACCGCATCGTGCGAGTAGAAGCCTGAGTTGCTCTGCAATCTCAGCACGTTGAAATAAACGTTGCCAGCGCTGTCGGCGCTGAGTGGGCTGACTGTGAAAGTGTTCGAATCAATCATCGTTCCGAACGGGTTAAGGCGCGTGACGACGCTGCCATCGGCTTTGTTGATCTTGAATATCGTGCCGCCCTGTCCGGGGTCGTAAAGAAACCCGTTGGCTAGCACAGCGTGATAGACAGGCTCCCAGAAATCACCCTGCGATCCGGGCGGATCCCAGTCGCTGTCGAACGTCCAGATTTTCGTGAGCACGCCGTTCACCCATGAAAACTTGTTCTGGTGCCATGCCTGCGAGGAATACGTGCCCTTGTTGTAGTTGCCGGTTTTCGACTCCATGTAAACGTCGTTGCCGTCAACGAGCGGAACTTGATAATGAGCCAGAAGGTCTCCGCCGTTGAGCGCTTGCTCCTGCGGAACGAGCGGGTCGTAGACAATGTCTGCGAGAATGTTATTCAGCCTTTGGCCTGCGACGTTGGTTGAGCCAGTGTGCTGAGGGTCGTGCGCCCACTGAGGCCATGCCTGGCCGAAAGCTGAGGCGAGTCCGAGCGTCATATTGCAGATGGCGAAAGCCATAACGCACACGAATACTCGTAGAGATAGGGTGTTGAATTTCATCTAGATTCTCCTTTGTGAGACATGAAACTTGCGTTTGCGCGAAGGAACACAATCCTCCGCAAGTGTGGCGTTCTCTACGTGCAACTCGTCAGGAGCGGAGTTGTCGCGTAAAGAGCAAGCTGAAACTTTTCGAGCGATGGACTTTCGAGTTTCAGTTTATGTTGATTGAATTCCATCTGACTCTCAAGATAGCAGCCAGCTTTCAAACGTCAGAGCCTTTCTCCCACTAAGGCTTGACCGCCAGGCTCTATCTAAATTGTCAGACTTACAGTTGAAGCTTAAAGCATGAGGAAATTGCGAACTAGGATTTTCGCTTGCGAAATGAGAAGCGGAAAGCCGAGGAGCTGCCCGAAATTTCCCGAAACGGTCGCAGCCTAATTCCATCGCGGCTAGCTGTCAAGGAAAAAGTTTGGGCTAAACCGGCTAAAGAAGGAAAAAGAAAGTCAAAAGTAAAAAGGTAAAAGGCAAAAGTGAGGCCGCAAGCCGCTTTTACAGATTTAGAGCGAAGCAGTAATAGCACTCTCTTCATCCTTATCCCTTTTGCCTTTTACCTTTTTACTTTCTCCTTCTTTTTGTCCGGCGAACTCATCCAGAGCGCTGAAGACATCCAGAGCGTAGCGTACGTTGTTGAATGGCGCGGAGACCTGCACGCCCTGAATCAGATCGCGTACGTCTATTAACAGTTCGCGCGCAATCTGCAAGCCTTCTTCGCGCCCGGCTTCTTTGCCCTGCTCCGATGCCTTTCGCATTCGCTCCATGATTGAAGGAGTCACACGAACGCCCGGCACTTCGTTGTGCAGAAATTCAGCATTGCGATAAGAGACTAGCGGCCAGATTCCTGCAACAATGGGAATCTTCACGTGCTCTATTCGATGAAGAAAATCGCGTAGCTGCTCAGTGTCGAAAACCGGTTGAGTGATAGCGTACTGCGCGCCAGCTTCAACCTTATACTCAAATCGCTTTATCTCTTCATCCATGTTGATAGCGCCGGGATTGACGCCAACGCCAATGCAGAACGAAGTCGGTTTTCCGATTGGGTTGTTGCCCAGGTCAAGCCCGTGATTGAGCTTGTTGACCATGTTGGTTAGACCGATTGAGTCAATGTCGAACACTGCGGTTGATTCCGGGTACGGCCCCATCTTCGGCGGATCGCCTGTGATAAGCAGTAGGTTGCGAAGACCAAGCGCCGCAGCGCCCAACAGGTCTGACATCATCCCAAGAAGATTACGGTCGCGGCAGCAGTAGTGCAGCACGGATTCAATTCCAATCTCGCGCTCGACCAATACGGCAGTAGCCTGCGCGCTCATGCGCGACTGCGCGCGCGGCCCGTCCGGGATGTTCACGCCGTCAACGCCAGCTTCTTTAAGAAGTCTTATAGCATCCAGAGTCTTCGCAGCATCGCAACCTTTCGGCGGCAGAACTTCAACCGTAGTTACAAACTCGCCGCGTGTGATCTTGCGCGACCAGTTCGAGCGCTCTTCGGGCGGAACAACCTGAATGTCTGACGGGGCAAGCTCTCCTGTTCGCGCCGCCGTCGAAGTGGGAAATATGTTTTTCTGCTTTCGCGGAGAGGAGGCGCGCACGGCGTCCGAGAGCAATTTGATGTGAGCGGGCGTGGTGCCGCAGCAGCCGCCTATGAATTTCGCGCCCGACTGAATCAGACGTTTCGCATACTTCGCCATATACTCAGGCGAGCACATGTAGAACTGTCGCCCCTGAACATCGCGCGGCAATCCCGCGTTGGGCTGAGCGGAAAGTTTTTTGCGCGTTGCGTTGCGCATCTTCTCAATCGCGGAGAGCACAATGGCAGGGCCAACGCCGCAGTTTAGTCCTATAACGTCCGCGCCCCATTCATCCAGACGCGCTGTGAAAACTTCAGGCGTAGTGCCAAACGAAGTGTTGCCGTCCGTATGAATAGTCATCTGCGCGATGATGGGCAGGTCGCAAAGTTCCTGAACGGCGCGAATGGCCTGACGCATTTGAGAGATGTCGGAAAAAGTTTCCAGTATGAAGAGGTCAACGCCGCCCTCCAGAAGCGCCCCAGCCTGCTCCTTGAACATCTCTTTCGCCTCTTCAAACGAAGTGGGGCCGTAAGGCTCTATTCTAAGTCCGAGTGGGCCAATTGCGCCCGCAACATACGCATGTTCGCCAGCAGCCTCGCGCGCCAGTCTTGCTGCCGCTACGTTTATGAGTCGCAGACTTCCTTCCAAACCATACTGCTGCAATTTATGGGCGGATGCGCCGTAAGTATTGGTCTCAAGAATGTCAGCGCCCGCGCGAACGTACTCGCTGTGAACCTCGCGCACCAGATCAGGGCTGGTTAAATTAAGCTCGTCATAAGAGCGATTGATGTAAACGCCCTTCGAGTAGAGCATAGTGCCCATAGCGCCGTCGAAAACCAGCACCTCGTCGCTCTCGATTATGTTTCTGATGTCTTCCATAACTTTATTCTGGATTTTAGATTTTGGATTTTCGATTGGAATAATGGATGGAGCATGAGCAATGAAATCTACTGACTAGAACTGCTCAACCTCAATCCAAAATCGGCAATCTAAAATCCAAAATAAAAAAGTCTCGCGCTAAACAACGCGGGACTTTCGGCAAAGCCTGAAGTTTGCGGGTCTTGTTTCCTGCGGGGGAAACGCTACCGAGCTGTTTAGCTGCTTGTTTTGCGTGGCCGCAAGTCGCCTTAACTCACCACGTTTTTCAATCCTGCTTATACGCCGCAGTTTCAAGTCTGTCAAGCATTCTGCCCCATCTATCCCCTCGGTAACGGGTCAATCTGTATTTGTGCCCTATCTAAAATCTTTTTGTTTATCGAGAGGCGCAATGAAATGTTTTGGCCTATTTTTTCATATAGGTTAAAGCAAGGCAGCAAGGGATTTGTCTCTGATCTACTAAAATTTGACTTCTCAGGGTGTCAACATGATTTATTACTCAAGACACAATTCTATTGATATCTTACTTGAGTGAGATTATAAATTCCGCTCATTCTCGCATTCATCCGGTTTCCGGTTTTCTTCACCGGTCTTTCAGGCGTTGCCTCTAGCAATTCGACGACGCCGTTTCAAATCTCAAGCAGCAAGAGAAACCATATGAATATACAAACCCTAAAACCCTCTATACACCACACTCGCCACCTGACAATAGTTATTCTGTTAATCTTTCTCTGCCTGTGTAACAGTCCGGCTACGCGGGCACAAGACCTTCCCATAGCTCTCAGGTCTAACACTGAGTTATCGCCAATCAGCCCGGATGCTTTCAAGGCCTTGGCGGTTGACTATCATCAAGCATATATAAACAGAAACGGCAGTAAAAGTAATATGCGCGCAGCGATACAGGCACGCAACAGGATGATCTTCGCAACAGTGGATCAGATGGACCTGAATTTCTACAATTATCAGAAGAAAACCCGGCATCGCCGCGCGTTCTTTGATACGTTATTGGATATTCTGGAAATCGGCGCATCTACCGCGATCAGTATTACAAACGGGGAAAGAGCCAGGTCGTTGATAGCCGAAGGGTTGGGTTTCGGACAACTATCTCGCGCCGCCATCAACAAGAATTTCTCTCTAGGGGAGACACAAATTCTATTCAACAAGATGGTTTCCAAGCGCGCTCAAATATTGAGTAATGTCTTGCCTAAGACTGTGCAGAACGTAAATCAGTACCCTTGGGAGTCAGCCCTCATTGATCTGCTTAGCTATTATCATGCGGGCACAATTGACGGAGCCTTGGAGAATCTGAACATAGATACGGGCGCTGAAGCAGCCCAAGCTACCAGACATGTGACTCAGCTAAAAATCGCTTCTGCTGAAGATCTTGGGACAGCCCTTACCCTCGATGATTTGGTAGCGAATCTATTTACCAATGCAAGGAATGCGGATACTGCCATAAGCACCCCTGCAATCAATAAGCTTAAATCAGCTTTGAAGAGCCTTATTGATCAGGGCATTAACATTGGCGTCAGTCCGACGGACATTGACAGGCTTACTGTAGACGAATTGGATGAGCTATACACCACGGTCAGGATTCAATTTGTTACAGATGAGACCCAACGAGGGAATCTAAAGAAGCTGGCCGACGCCCTGAAGTAATTTTCTGGCTAATAAGGAGAGCTTATGCAATTCACTATAGATGGGAACGCGAATCTGAAAGATCAGGAGAACACTCTGAATTTCGCCGAGAAAGGCGCTCCGCTCAAATTGATCTCTTATATCAGGGGATTGCCTGCGCCTGCCTCGCCGCCTCAACCGGGATCCACGGCAGCGCAGCCGGGTAATACTCATATCAACCTAGCTAGTTTCGATCTTAGAGATCAAACGCTCAAGCTTCCCCTTCTCGCGCTTGTCGAATTAGCTGCCGGGCAGAGCACTGATGATGTATTAAAACAGAATCCCGGTAAGCAGTTGGTGTTCGTCTCCGATATTTGGGTCTCAGGTAAAATAGAGAAAGTTGCTGGCCTTAGGTGAGGCTTACGCTCTGAGGCCCGCACATCAACCTGCGTCCTGAATCGAAGTGATAATGGCAGAGGCAAAGTAGCCACCTCTTTGCCTCTTTATATTATTAGCTGCACCTGCCTGTACGCTCAAATTACTCTAAGCAGAAGCAGAATCAGCACGATAATTAGAATAAGCCCTAGAGTCCCGCTAGGGTAATAACCCCAACCACGGCTGTACGGCCAAGCCGGAAAAGCGCCCAGAAGCAAGATAACCAGAATGATTATGAGAATCAGTCCCATAATGCTCTCCTCTCAAATTCAATAAGCATGAAGGGAGGAACTTTTCGGGGGACTCTTAATGTGGGAAGCTTATTTCCTGTGACATGCCGAATCAATATTTGAACTCAAACATTTCTGTCACGAAACTTAAGAGCAGTTTTCAGTTTTTAGTTTTCAGTTTTAAGTAAAAGCATTTCTCTTCTTGCTGTAAACTGAAAACTAAAAACTGAAAACTGCTCTCCGCCCTTCGTCTAGAAGCGCGTTCATCTTTTCGATGGAAGTGGCTTCAGCGTAGATTCTGAGCGCAGGCTCAGTGCCGGATTGACGGAACAGCAGCCACGATTCATCTTTGAATAGAAGCTTTGTGCCGTCCAGAGTCTCAACTTCTGAAACATCGTAGCCGGCAATTTGAGAAGGCGGTTTTGCTGCCAGCAATCGAACGAACTCCTGCCCGCGCTCAACCTCCAGCGAAAGATCGCGTCTTCCGAAATAGAACTCGCCAAACTCTCGGTGTATGTCGCGCACTATCTCGGACGGCGGCTTGCTTGCCATAGCGACAGCTTCAAGCAGCAGCAGGGAATTGAGAATGCCGTCGCGCTCAGGGATGTGGCCTGCGACGCCTATGCCGCCTGATTCTTCCGCGCCGAGCAGAATATTTTCTCTGAGCATAAGGTCTGCAACGTACTTGAAGCCAATCGGTGTTTCGTAAAGAGGAAGATTGTGCGCCGCAGCAATTCGCTTGGTTAGCACTGATTGAGAGAAAGTGCGAACGACGCCGCCAGTCATATGGCGTCTGCGCGCAAGGTGAAGAAGCAGAAGCGGCACGACCTCGTGCATAGTCATCGTCTCGCCCAGTTCGTTACAAGCGCCGACGCGATCCGCGTCGCCATCTGTGGCAAGTCCTATGAGAGCTTTCTTCGCAGAAACGCGATTCTTCAATGGAGCGAGATTGCGGTCAATCGGTTCAGGCGAGATGCCGCCGAAAAGCGGGTCGCGCGCCGAGCGTATGGTCTCGACTCTCAAGCGCCCGCCGCTCAGAAAGCTCTCGACCCAGTTGCCGCCTGAGCCGTGCATTGGATCAACTATAATTTGAGCGTTAATGCCCCGAATCATTTCTAGATCAACAAAGGAAGAGACCTGATGCCTGTAGCTTTCTATGCTTGATGAGAGAACCGCTTCTAGTTCCGTTGCATCAAAGGATGCCTTGCGAGGTTGCGTTGCATCAACAAGCGTTTCGACCTCTTTAGTTATTTCCGGCGGCGCGCTTCCGCCGAATGGAGCTTTGATTTTGAAGCCGTTAAATTCCGCAGGATTATGCGAAGCCGTTATCATCACGCCGCCCCTTGCGCCACTCTCGCGCACAGCCCACGAGACGAGCGGCGTCGGAACAGCTTCATCGAACAAGGCAAGACGAAAATTGTTTCCGGCCAAAACTTCCGAAGCGCGCACGGCAAATTTTTCGGAGAGAAACCTGCGGTCGTAACCTACTATGACGAGCCGCGAAGCTTCCGCTTTCGTTCCAACTTCAATTTGTGAATCTAGAATCCGGCGGGAAAGATAATCTGCGTAAGCTTGAGAGACGCGCTCGACGTTTGCGAATGTGAACTCTTCTGCAATGACTGCGCGCCAGCCATCGGTGCCGAATCGAATTTCCGCAAGCTTTCCATGACTGCTCACTGCGCTTGCTCTCCGGTTTGTGAGTAGTCTGTGAGCGAAGCTTTATCGCCAAGCACGGTGTTTGGCCCAACGAAAGCAGAGCGACCTATGTGACAACCACGGCCCACGATTGCGCCTTTCAGTTGAGCGCCAGCCCCTATGCGCGTGTGCGACCAGATGACAGAGTTCTCAACAACGGCCTTCTCCTCAACGTAGCAACCCTGCCCTAACACGGAATTGATAACCTGCGCGCCCGGCTTAATCATGCAATCGTCAGCGACTACGGACATTTCGTCAACCTCTGCGACCGTAGCCATATCGAAATTGCCCAGACGCTTTTTTACATGAATGCGCGCGATGCGGTTCGCCAGCAGATCATGATGAGCTTGCAGGTAGCGCGCGGGCGTGCCTATGTCCAGCCAGTAGGTTCGCTGCGGCGTTTGGGCGAAAAACGGCTCGTTCATCATTAGAAGTTTTGGGAAAAGGCCGTACTCAAAAGAATAGTTCTCGCCTTCTGGAATGAGGTCTAGCACGCGCGGCTCAAGAATATAAGTGCCAGCATTGATGGTGTTGACAGTAATCTCATCAGCCTTGGGCTTTTCAAGAAAGCGGCGTATGCGCCCGTCAGGTTCTGTTTCCACAAGACCATATGCGGAAGGGTTTTCGACCGGAGTGAGCACGATTGTCGCAACAGCCTTACGATCTTTGTGCTCGCGTATCACGGATTTCAAATCAAGGTCTGTGAGTATGTCGCCGTTGAAGACAACCGTAGGTTCTCGAATTAAATTTTCTGCATACTTGTATGCGCCCGCCGTTCCCATAGGCTGCGGCTCTACAGTGTATTTCAGATGAACGCCGTAGTCTGAGCCGTCGCCCATCAATTGCTCAATCTTGTGCGGCTGGTAGGAGAGCGAAAGAGTTATGTCCGTGATGCCTGCGCGCTTGAGAGTATCAATCTGGTAGAGCAGAAACGGGCGATTGCATATAGGTACGATTGGCTTCGGCGTGTAGAGTGTCAAAGGTCTAAGCCTTGTGCCCTTACCGCCCGCGAGAATGAGAGCTTGCATTAAACTTTCACCGGCATGATCTTTTGATGAATAAAATCGAATTAAGTCTAGCACCCGCGTGCCAACCATTTCAATTATGCTGATTCCTACGAAGAGAGCGATTGCTTGACACCCTCTGGGGCGAATAGTAAAAAGACAGTGATAAGTGATGAGCGATAAGTGATAAGAGAGAAGGAAGCTTATAGCTGTTAGCTTATAGCTATTAGCTTTTATTTCTCTGCTTCTGTATCCTTCTTCTTATCACTTATCACTCATCACTTATCACCGGATTTTGAGGTGCAAATGTTATGGCAGACAGAAGAGAAGCTGTAATCATCAGCGCGGTGCGCACGCCTACGGGGAAATTTCTTGGCGCGTTAAAAGGATTCAAGGCGACTGAGCTTGGCGCGATGGTTGTGCGCGAGAGCGTGCGACGCGCAGGCGTTGCTGTGGAAGATGTTGACGAAGTGATAATGGGCTGCGTGATTCAGGCTGGCCTTGGACAAAACCCTGCGCGACAGGCAGCGCTTCGTGGCGCCATTCCGTTCGGCGTCTCTGCTGTGACAATCAACAAGGTCTGCGGCTCAGGTCTAAAGTCTGTGATGATGGCGGCGCAGGGCGTTCAGCTTGGTGATTCCGAAATGGTAGTCGCAGGGGGAATGGAGTCAATGAGCAACGCTCCTTATCTGCTGCCGCAGGCGCGCGAAGGTTATAGAATGGGAAACGGTGTTTTGGTTGACTCTATGATTCACGATGGTCTGTGGTGCGCTTTTGAGAACTATCATATGGGCAACACGGGCGAGGTAGTGGCCGAGCGCTACAACGTGACAAGGCAGGAGCAGGACGAATACGCGCTCAACTCTCATAGAAAGGCTGCGGCGGCTATTAAAGCTGGAAAGTTCAAGGACGAAATTCTGCCTGTTGAAATTCCGCAGAAGAAGGGCGCTTCTGTAATTTTCGATACTGACGAGACAGTGCGCGAAGATAGTTCGATTGAAGCGCTAGGAAAACTGAGACCTGCTTTCAAGGAGGGTGGAACCGTAACGGCTGGTAATGCGCCGGGCGTCAACGACGGCGCATCTGCCGTCGTCGTTACTTCGTTGGAACGCGCGCAGCAAATGAACATAGAACCAATGGCGCGCATCGCTGCGCAGGCAACATCAGGCATTCAGCCTGAGCTTGTAATGATGGCTCCGGTTGAAGCGATTCGTAAGGTTCTGAAAAAAGCCGGGTGGTCGCTCAACGAAGTTGACTTGATAGAGTTGAATGAAGCATTCGCAGTGCAGGCTGTGGCGATTATCAGAGAGTTGGAATTAGACCCGCAGAAGGTGAACGTAAACGGCGGCGCGGTCGCCTTGGGGCATGCAATCGGACAATCAGGCTCGCGCCTTCTGACCACAATGCTCTACGAAATGAAGCGGCGTAATGCGCGCAGGGGATTGGCTGCGCTCTGCCTGGGCGGCGGCAACGCCGTTGCTATGGCCGTCGAAAGATAGTTAAGAAAGAGGATTTTCCTAGATGACTGCTGAAGACCACAACAAGGTGCTTGGCATCTGTCACTTAATTTACGGCGGGATGCACTTGATAGGCACATTCTTTATAGGCATCTGGTTTCTATTTGTGGTGGGTGTGATGGGCGCATCCGCCAGCAGAGGAGGAGCAAACGCCGCCGCTCCCATAGCCATCATCGGAGTGATTGCCGTTGTCTTCGGCTTCTTCATGCTTCTTCTTACTCTCCCGCCGCTGCTTGCTGGCTACAATCTGCTCAAACGCAAACAGTCCGCGAGGATGTTCGGCATAATCGCCGCATGCGTTGAAGCTCTAAGCTTTCCTATGGGCACGGCGCTCTGCGTTTACACTTTCTGGTTCCTGATGGGCGACATGGGCAAGCAGTTCTATGACAGGTCGAACCCGAACTGGTGGGCAGAGCGTCCAGCGCTTTCGCCTGAGCCAGCCAGCACGGATTGGGCCAATACGGCGCGAAGAGGCAGCGAGCGCGATTACGTTCCGCCGACGCAGCCGCCCAATTGGCGCTAAAGAAGAGTTTTGGGGTTTTCCGAAGTGATTGAGAAGATTGGCGTCATTGGCGCAGGGACTATGGGCAACGGCATAGCGCAGGTGGCAGCGCGCTCCGGCCACACGGTCATACTGCGCGATGTCAGGGATGAGTTCATAGCGCGCGGGATGGCGGCGATTGATAAGAGCCTTCAGCGAGACGTTGACAAAGAGCGTCTGTCGAAAGAAGAGAAGCAGACAATCATCTCGCGCATAGGGGCGACGACCGATTGGCAGCCGCTAGCAGACGCAGACCTTGTTGTTGAAGCCGTCACGGAAGACGTGAGGGTGAAGACAGAGGTCTTTCGCATGCTGGATGAGATTGTAAAGCCGGACGCCATCCTTGCCTCGAACACTTCATCAATCTCTATAACAAAACTGGGCGCAGCCACACGTCGCCCCGGTAATGTCATTGGCATGCATTTTATGAATCCAGTGCCCGTGATGAAGCTCATTGAAATCATACGCGGCATGGCAACTTCGGACGAGACTTACGAGCGTGTTCGCGCGCTCTCCGAAAAGATGGGCAAGACGCCAATGGAATGCAACGACATGCCCGGCTTCGTCTCGAACCGCGTGCTGATGCCAATGATTAACGAAGCAATCTTCGCTCTCTACGAAGGAGTCGCCACGCGCGAGAGCATTGACGGCATCATGCGTTTGGGAATGAATCATCCGATGGGGCCGCTCACGCTCGCAGACTTCATAGGCCTGGACGTTTGCCTGGCAATCCTGAACGTGCTGCACGATGGCCTGGGCGACCCGAAATATAGACCCTGCCCGCTTCTCAAACGCTACGTTGACGCGGGCTGGCTCGGCAAAAAAACCGGACGCGGATTCTATGAATACGGCGATTAAAATAGTTTTCAGTTTTCAGTTTTTAGTTTTCAGTTTTCAGAAGAAGAGCGAAATGCTTTTACTGAAAACTGAAAACTAAAAACTGAAAACTGCTCTTATCTATGCTATCAAACGACATCTGTTTTTATTGCCAAAAGTGTCTGGCGGCTAATCCGTTCGGGCAGGAGTTGTGTGTGCAGTGTGGGACGCGGCTCATGCTGGTGGTCGAGCCTGCCGCGTCTCGTTATGAGGACGGCGGGTTGCAGGCTACGCACGAAGAGCATCTGCTTGAGCGTGTGTCTGCGCTTGAAAACATGCTCGGTCGCATCACGGACAAGCTCGGACAGGTGCTGGATCTGCTGCTGCGTCAGGCGCACAATTCGTACATGGATCATGTGCTGCTTGAAACTCTCATCGGTCTGCTGAACGAGGCCGGAGCGATTGATGAACATAAACTGGACAAACTGTGGCGCGAACAGTGCAATTCGGAAGCAGCGAAGCAGGAGGAGTTCAATCGCAGGGAGATTCTTAAAACAAAGATTCTTGCGGCCTATGCGGGAGAGGGAAAGGCTGAGTTCGAGGAGCTTGTATTGAAAGGGCTGAATCCATCGGATTGCGATGAAGAGGAGGCCATAGAATTTTTAGAGCGCGCATGGCTGCTTTCAAGTTCAAACGGGCCTCTTCTTTCGCTGCTAGGGGAAAAGTTTTTTGAATTCGGCGATTACAATCAAGCTAACTTCTATATTGCGCTGGCGAGAATGGAGTCATTACCGGACGCTCGCCTCTGTTTATTGCAAGGCATTTGCTGGGGAGTGGAAGAACAGGGCGAGCGAGCTTTCAAGTTGCTGCGCGACTCAATCGAGTATGGCGGCTCATCCTACGCCGCGCATTACGCGCTCGGCAGGCTGTTAGCTTCAAAACGGCAGTGGCGCGAGGCGCTCTCAGAGTTCAGTATTGCTGCTGAAATCTCTCCTACAGTTGAAGCCCATTTCGTCATGGGCTGCGTTTACTTTCAACTGGACACTTGCCATCTGGCTGAGCGCCATCTGCGCAGCGCTTTGAAACTGGACGGAAAATATGCTGCGGTTCATTTCATGCTAGGGCTTATTCATCTAAGCGGAAAAAAGATCGAACAGGCGAAAAGAGCTATTCAAAAGGCTGCTGATTTAGAGCCGAAGAACCCGCTTTATAGCAGAATCTTGCGCAGAATCATGAAGGGACAACGTGTTAATAGCTCTGTTCCCATCTTCGACTTCGGGCGTTCGGGGACAAAGAATCTAATCTTCTGCTGCGACGAACGATTGAACCGCGCGCTTCGCAAGAGCGCTTTAGAGTTCGGCGTAAAAACGGACACCGAGCAGTAAACTTTTCGCGCGTTGACACTAGCCGTGAGGTCGCTATAATAACCCTTTTGCTCGTGTGCGGGATTTTCGGGCTGTTCCTGACAGGGGGTTGGCAATGCGAATCGAACTAGACAAGCTTCAGGGCGATGGCCTTAGATTCGCACACAATTACGAAGCGGACGAGATTGTTCTTGACGAAGAGCACGCGCGTATTGTGAAGCCTACGCAGATAGAAGGAAGGATAGAGCGAAAGGCTTCGGAGTACATCTTGCGCGGAAAAATCACGGCGGGCGCGCAGGTTGATTGCGACCGATGCCTGAAGGCTGTTGACGTTCCTGTAGAACAGAATTTCGAGGTCGCTTACGTCCCCCAATCAGAGTATGCTTCGAGCGAAACGGCAGAGCTTCACGCGGAAGACATGGATCAGTCTGTCTTCAGCGAAAACTCGATTGATCTGGACGAACTCGTGCGCGAGCAGATTATGTTGAGCATGCCTCTGCGCGCGCTTTGCAATGAAGAATGCAAGGGGCTGTGCCCTGTGTGCGGCGCGGACAGAAACGTGGAAGATTGCGGGTGTGAGTCGAAAGAGATTGACCCGCGCTGGGCAGCGCTCGCCGCGTTGAAAGAAGATCAGGACTAAATTTTCACCGAAGCCGTGGCCGCACATTTCTGACGGCTTCCGCCTTGACTTTGAGATAGAAGGAATAATAGTTATGCCAAATCCGAAACGACGACATTCAAAAGCCCGTACGCGAAAGCGCCGCGCGCACGACGCATTGCGCGCGCCGCAAACATCGCTCTGCCCCAACTGCCAGGAGCCGCGCATGTCACATCGCGCGTGTCCGAAGTGCGGCTTTTACAAAGGGCGCGAAGTGATTCACGTAGAGCAGAACACTTAAGATGATATTTCAAAACCTTTGGCAATTGCTCAACTCTTAGCGAGCTTAAGCATTTCCCTTTGCGCCTTTGCGTGAACCTGCAATTCTCTTGATGCTCAAGATAGAGAGAGTTGAGGGTTCTCGCAAAGGCGCAAAGAAAAGAGCAAAGACCGCAAAGGGTTTTGAAAATCGTTCTTGAGGCCGAAGAAAGTTTTTCAGCCTTCCCCCGATGAAGCAACAGCTAACGGGCAAAGTCGTCGTTGACGCGATGGGTTCGGATAACGCTCCGCACCCAGAGATTGACGGCGCACTCGCTGCGGCGCGCGACCTGGATGTGAGCGTGATTCTGGTTGGTCAGCCTGATCTAGTGTTGCCGGAACTTAAACGCTGCGGCTGGCGCGGACAGGGCGACCGTCGAATAGAGTTCGCAGAAGCCGCAGAAGTCATTGGCATGGACGAGCCTGTCGCTGCAAGCGTCCGTCGCAAGAAGAAAAGCTCTTTGAGAGTTGGCTGCAAGTTGGTCACGGAAGGACGAGCCGATGGCTTCTTCTCTGCTGGAAATACTGGCGCGGCTATGGCTACTGCAAAGATGGTCATAGGAATGCTTCCGGGAGTTGATCGCCCGGCGCTCGCCGCTATGATTCCAACGAAGAGCGGGAAGCCTACGCTTCTCTTGGACGTGGGCGCGAACGCCGAATGCAAGGCGCATCATCTGGTGCAGTTCGCAATCATGGGCGAGGCTTACGCACGTGCTGTCTTGGGAAGGTCAAGGCCGTCCGTTGGCTTGATGAGCATTGGCGAAGAAGAGGCCAAGGGGAACGATTTGACGAAAGAGGCGTTCCCGCTGTTGCGTGATCTGTCTAGCCTTAATTTCGTAGGCAACGTAGAAGGCCGCGATGTTTTCACGGGCACAATTGACGTGATAGTTACAGACGGCTTCACTGGAAACGTGATGCTAAAGCTTTCCGAAGGCTTGACCGAGGCTATGCTTTCAATGATAAAGCGCGAGCTAACGGCTTCGGCTGTGTCTAAGGCAGGAGCGATGCTGGCTCGCCCTGCGTTCAAGAACATAAAGAAGCGGCTAGATTATTCAGAGTACGGCGGCGCGCCTCTTCTAGGTGTTCGCCAGATAGTTGTCATAGGGCACGGCAGTTCAAACGCTCGCGCGATTCGCAACGCCATTCGCAGTTGCAAAGAGTTCACTGAAAACCGCGCCAGCGAACGCATCGAGCGCGGAGTGGCAGAAACGAATGAGATGGTGATAAGAAGTCTGGAGCCAGATTGATTTTCGATTTTAGATTTGCGATTTTCGATTTGAAAAACTTTCCGCTTCTTCCAATCGAAAATCTAAAATCGAAAATCCCCAGACTCTTTCTTGTCACGAGGTTTCCAAATGGCAAATGTAAACGCAGGCGTTCTGGGCACGGGGCACGCTTATCCCGAAGGCATCCTGACCAACGCTGATCTTGAGAAGATGGTGGACACTTCGGACGAGTGGATCACGAAGCGGGTCGGTATCAAGCAGAGACGCAAAGCCGCGCCCGGCGAATACACTTCACTCTTTGCCGTGCGTGCCGCGCGACAGGCGATTGAACGCGCACGCATTGATCCATCGGAAATTGATCTGCTTCTTTGCGCGACCGTTACGCCGGATCAGATTCTTCCTTCGACCGGCTGTTTAATTCAGGCCGAACTCGGCGCGAACAACGCAGCCGCGATGGATATTGTCGCCGCCTGCTCTGGATTTCTCTACGGACTCACTTTAGCAGACACTATGATACGCACAGGCCAATCGCGCTGCGCGCTAGTCATAGGCGCTGAGATACTGACGCAGTATGTTGATTATACTGATCGTTCTACGTGCGTGATTTTCGGAGACGGAGCGGGCGCGGCAATTCTTGGCCCGGTCGAAGCTGAGCGCGGCATTCTGGCAGCGCGTATTAAATCGGACGGACGATTCGCGGAACAACTCTATTCGCCGGGAGGCGGAACGCGCGTGCCGCCGACTGCTGAAACGATTGCGACGGGGCAACATTTTTTCAAGATGAAGGGTAACGAGCTTTTCAAAGTCGCCGTGCGCTCTATGACGGAAATTTCGCGCGATGTGTTGGAAGAAGCAGGTGTGACGGCTGACGACGTGAGCCTCTTTATACCGCATCAGGCGAACCAGAGAATCACAGATGCAGTTGCCAGCAAGCTTGGTGTTGACGACGCGCGCGTCTACTCGAACATAGCTATGCACGGCAACACCTCTTCAGCTTCGATTCCGATTGCGCTGGACGAATGCGTCGAAGCGGGTCGTATAAAGCCGAACGATCTTGTGCTGCTGGCATCTTTCGGCGGTGGCGCAACGTGGGGCGGAGTTCTGCTGCGCTGGTAGTTCGCAAGGCGGTTATAAGTGATAAGTGATGAGTGATGAGATAAAGGCTTTTTCTTATCACTTATCACTTATCACTCATCACTTATTATGAGACATATCTCTGCGACGATTATTGTTCTGCTCATCTCAGCGAGTGCCATCTTTGCGCAAGACAGGCAGCACTCGTTGACGGTTGATGTCAGAGACGCGCAGTCTCGTCCCGTGAAGCGTGCCTGCGTGACCGTCATCCCGCGTAGCGGCGACATTATCTTCGGGCAGACGGACGCGCACGGGCGTTTCAAAGTTAAGAATCTTGAGGAAGGCGCTTATCGCGTGGTCGTGAAATCAAGCGGCTTTTCAATGCAGAAGCGTAACGTGGAAATTGGCGCAGAGGTGAATCATCTGACTTTCACTTTGCAGGAAAGAAGCGACTGGCCTGTTGCGCGGGGCGAGCAGAGATGAGCGCAGGGCTTGCTTACATTTTTCCAGGGCAAGGCTCGCAACATACGGGAATGGGAAAAAGTCTTTCGGAAAACTTCCCGGCTGCCAAAAAGGTCTTTGAAGAAGCAGATGACGCGCTAGGGTTCGCGCTCTCTGGGATGTGCTTCACGGGCACAGCCGAGCAGCTCGCGCTTACAGAGAACACGCAGCCAGCGATTCTGACGGTCTCAGTTGCAGCGCTGCGCGCTATGGAATCGGAAGGTTTTCCGCAGCCCGAATACGTAGCGGGTCACAGTCTCGGTGAGTATTCGGCGCTGGTCGCATCGGGAGCTATTTCGTTGACGGATGCTGTGCGAACGGTTCGCGCGCGCGGGCGTTACATGCAGGAGGCTGTGCCCGTCGGCTTGGGCGCGATGGCGGCGATTCTTGGCGCGGAATTGGAGATCATAAAGGAAGCGTGCGCAGAGGCCGAGCAGGACGAGATTTGCAGCCCCGCTAATATTAATTCGCCGGGGCAGGTCGTCATAGCAGGGCACGCGGCGGCTGTTGATCGCGCCATCGCGCTTCTGAAAGAACGCGGAGCGAAGCGCGCTGTGAAACTGAATGTGAGCGCCCCGTTTCATTGCGCGCTTATGATGCCCGCCGAGGTGCGCCTTTCTGAAGATTTGGAGAAGATAGAATTTCAAGACTTGCGCGTGCCCGTTGTCACGAACGTTGACGCGGCGCCAATTCAAAACGGGACGGACGCGCGCTCTTCGCTTGTAAAGCAGGTTTCGTCGCCTGTACGCTGGCTTGAAACGGTCGAGTTTCTAATCAGCAACGGAGTCGAGCGATTTGTTGAAGTCGGCCCGGGAAAAGTTTTAAGCGGGCTTGTCAGGCAAACGAAGCGCGACGCGAGCCTTCTGAATGTTGAAGACGAGGCGACATTGCGCTCGGCTCATGAAGCATTGAAAGCAGTTTAGTTTTCAGTTGAAAAAGTTCTACGACAAATCACGGAGGAGTTGACTCTCATGCCCGATCAAGAGATCGAGAATAAAGTGAAGCAGATAATCGTTGACGAACTCGGCGTTGACGAAAACGAAGTAACACCGAACGCGCGGTTCATTGACGACCTGGGCGCTGACTCGCTCGATACAGTCGAACTGGTCATGCGCTTTGAAGAGGAATTCGGCATAGAGATTCCCGACGAGGATGCCGAAAAAATTCAATCCGTGCGCGACGCCTACAACTACATAGACCAGCATATGAATAAATAGTGATAAGTGATGAGTGATAAGTGATAAGAGGAAGAGTTTCAGGTTTAAGGTTTCAAGTTTCAGGTTCTTTGCTTTTAACTTGAAACCTTAAACCTGAAACTTGAAACCCGTCTTATCACTTATCACCGCTTCTCTTATCACTTTAATTAAGGAGTGCGTCTTGAATCGTCGTGTAGTGGTCACGGGTCTGGGCTTGGTGACTCCGGTGGGGAACACGCTGGAGGAAACGTGGTCTGCGCTGCTGGCTGGCAAAAGCGGTGTGGACTACATCAAGAAGTTCGACACCGAAAAATTTTCCGTGAAATTCGCGGCTGAAGTCAAAGAGTTCGACCCGCTGAAGTTCATTCCCAAGAAAGAGGCGCGCAAGATGGGAGCGTTCATACACTACGCCATCGCCGCCTCAATCGAAGCAATGGCCGACAGCGGGTACACGCTTACCGAAGCGGGGAAGTTTCCGGCTGATATTGCCGAGAACGTAGGCACGTACATCAGCAGCGGCATCGGCGATTTCTGGGCAATAGAACGCGAGCACTCTAAGCTGCTAGACGAAGGCCCTGACCGAGTCTCGCCCTTTTTCATTGTTTCGGCGATTGTGAATCTGGCTGCGGGTCAGGTCTCGATTCGCTTCGGCGCGAAAGGGCCAAACTCTGCGACTGCAACCGCGTGCTCGGCTGGCGCGCATGCAATTGGCGACAGCTTCAAGATAATTCAACGCAACGACGCTGACGTGATGATTTGCGGCGGCGCGGAATCTGCAATCACGCCTATGAGCGTCGCTGGGTTCGCCTCTATGCGCGCACTCTCTACGCGCAACGATGACCCACTGCACGCATCGCGCCCGTTTGATCGTGACCGCGATGGCTTCGTCATTGGCGAGGGCGCAGGCATTATGATCCTCGAAGAGCTAGAACATGCAAAGCGTCGAGGCGCAAAAATCTACGCTGAGATTGTAGGTTACGGCATGACCGCAGACGCTTTCCATCTGACTATGCCGGATGAGACAGGCTCAGGCGCAATCCGCGTGATGCAGCGAGCGCTCAGCGATGCGGGCGTGGAGCCACAGGAAGTCGCTTACATCAACGCGCACGGAACAAGCACGCCTTACAACGACAAGTTCGAGACGTTCGCAATCAAGCAGGCGTTTGGCGAGCACGCTTACCGTCTGGCCGTGAGTTCTACAAAATCAATGACGGGGCACTTGCTGGGCGCGGCTGGTGGGATTGAAGCCGTCTTCTCTGTGCTTGCAATTAACCGAAACATTTTGCCGCCAACCATCAATTACGAAAACCCTGATCCCGAATGCGATCTCGACTACGTGCCGAACGAGCCGCGCGAAGCTCACGTTCGCTACGCACTATCAAACAGCTTCGGCTTCGGCGGCACGAACGCGGCGCTGCTGTTCAAAAGATACGAGGAATAGTTTTCAGTTTTTAGTTTTCAGTTTTAAGAAAAGTCCAGGCTGAAAACTTAAAACTGAGAACTGAAAACTGCTCTTATGAAGATTATCGTGATGATGAAGCAGGTGGCGAACAAGGACGCCATACTGCGTGTTAATAAAGCTTCGACGTGGATTGAAGAAGCAGACCTTTCGTGGGAAGTGAACGAGTCGGATGGCTACGCGCTTGAAGAATCTCTGCGTTTGAAAGAGAAGCATGGAGGCGAGGTCATAGTCTGCTCTATGGGGCCGCAGCGTGTGAAGGGCGTAATCAAAGATGCTCTTGCGCGCGGCGCAGACCGTGCGATTCACGTTGTCGTTGACGATCTTAACCAGTTCTCGCCTTATGCGTCCGCAAGCGTTTTGGCCGAAGCCGTTCGCAATGAGCAGCCTGACTTGATAATGACAGGCTTGCAGTCGGACGATTACGGCTATGCGCAGACGGGCGTAATCATGGCGGAGATTCTTGGACTGCCGCATGCGACCATAGTTATAGAGATTGACGCTTCTGCCGAAAAACTTCGCGTCAAGCGCGAGCTTGAGAGCGGCTGGTATCAATGGTACACGATGCCGCGCCCTGCGCTTCTCACAATTCAATCCGGCATCAGCCAGATTCGCTACGCCACCTTGAAAGGCATCATGGCCGCGAAGAAGAAAGAGATTAAAGAGATTATGCCTTCGGGCGAAGCCGCGACTCTTCAGCCTCATCAACGAATCGAGAGAATCTATCTGCCAGAGAAACAGAAGCAGACGCAATTCCTGGGCAACGGCGACGCGAAAGCCGGGGCAGTCGCGCTTGCAGAGAAACTTCGCAACGAGGCGAGAGTAATTTAAGAACAGTTTTCAGTTTTTAGTTTTCAGTTTTAAGTAAAAGCATTTCTCTCTTCATTTCTGAAAACTGAAAACTAAAAACTGAAAACTGTTCTTTTCGCTGAGGTAATTAATGAGCAACGGCATACTGGTTTTCATAGAGCATCGCGACGGGCGGTTCAATAAAACTTCTTTCGAGGCAGTTGCGGCGGCGCAGAATCTTGGGCGCGAGTTGCAGCAGAGTGTTGCGGCTGTTCTTCTAGGCTCAGGTGTGGGCAATCTTGCAGAGATGCTCGCGGGCTATGAGGTTGCGAAAGTCGTTTATGCAGAGAATGAGAAATTAAAAGAGTACACGCCGGATGGTTACACGGATGCAATGGAGCGTGTGGTTCGGCAGCTTGACCCGCAGTATGTCGTTATGCCGCACACCTATCTTGTGCGTGATTATGCGCCGAAACTTGCGGCTCGTTTCAAGAAGGGATTAATCAGCGATTGCATTCGCATGAAGGTCACGGACGGGAACGTCCGTTTCACGCGCAGAATTTTTCTAGGCAAGATGGACGCGGATGTTGTGTCTGAGGGCGAGCCTCCAACGTTCGTTACGTTCCAATCCGGCGCTTATCGCGCGGATCAGGCTGCGAAGGGAGCGGGCGCGCAGGTCGAAACTCTTCAGGTAGAAGTAGGCGATGTTCGCATGAGGCCGGAAGCGCCGTTTCAGGAGGTCAAGCAGGCTGTTGATCTGACTAAAGCTGACGTTATCGTAGCTGTCGGGCGCGGAATCAAGAGCAAGGAGAACATAGCGCTCGCGGAAAAACTTGCAGAAGTTTTGGGCGGAGACCTCGCTGCGTCACGTCCAATCTGCGATGCCGAGTGGCTGCCGATTGATCGTCAGATTGGTTCTTCCGGCCAGACGGTCGCGCCGAAACTTTACATAGCGCTAGGCATCTCAGGCGCGATTCAGCATCTCGTCGGCATGAAAAATTCCGGCACGATTGTGGCAATCAACAAAGACGCGGAAGCGCCTATCTTTGACATTGCAGACTACGGAATCGTCGGCGATCTGTTTGAAGCCGTACCTGTTTTGACCGAAGAGATCAGAAAGTTAAAAGCTTAAAGTCAGCACCGCTGAAGAAGGCAAAAGGTAAAAGTAAAAAGGCAAAAGTGAGGATGAAACCAATTTTAAATTTTTAATTAAATGCTTTTGTCCTTATCACTTTTTCCTTTTACCTTTTGACTTTTTTCACAGTTTCTTAATCGCTGTAATCATCTCGACGCCGTTATTTTCTTCAAGAGTAAACTCGACCTTGTCGCCCGCTTTCAGAGATTCAAGTTGTGTAGCGTCGCGAACGTGATATTCCATCTGCATGGCTGGCATGTAGTTGGGAATCTCCTCGTGGTTTAACTCAATTATCTTTTTCTGAGGCTCTACGCGCACGACCACTCCAACGCCGCGATGTGTATTGCGCGGCTGGCTCGTCCGATTGCTCTGACAGGAGAAGACAAAGATGAGTAAGAGAAGAGAGCAGGCGCGCAAGTTTCTTCTGTAAAATCTCAATTCATTAGCCTCCTTGCGGCGATTGCTGTCCTTGCGAGAGATTGCGAACATCGTTGACGACATCTTCGGGCTTCCACTCGTTTCCGCGATAAATCTTCACAACCTTGCCATCCGTGCCAATCAGAGCGGTACGCAGAGAGTGGACTATCTGATTTTCGTCGGGGAAGTATGTGAGGCCGAAGAATTGCGCGATTGATTTAATCTCATCCGGCTTGCCCGTCAAAAATTCCCAGTGCTTGAAAGTCTCGTTCTGGTATTGCTCAGTATGCGACGAGCCGTAGCTGTGCAAGACCTGCGGCGTATCGTAGTCAGGGTCGAAGCTTATGCTGAGCAAGTGCGTGCGTTCGTAAAGCTTGGCGTCACGCTGTAGCTCCTGGTCAACTGCGTGAAAATTCGTGGTCATCCGTGTGCAGTAGTCTGGCAAGGGGCAGCGCGTGTAGGTGAATGTCAGCAGAAGAATTTTGCCGTGATATTGATGAAGGTGAACGGGCTTGCCGTCTTGATTGGCAAGCTTGAAGTCCGGCACAACATCGCCGGGCAACATCTTCTAACCATGATGAATCATTGCTCACAACCAGCGTTGCGGAGATTTGGTCGTTGGGCTGAATGATGTTCAGCATCTCGTCGTCTCTAAGTTTGTAAGGCATCACCATAGCTGGCATGTAGCCCTTTATCTCATCATGAGCAATCGTAATCTCATGATGAGGTTTGTCCACAGAAACCACTTTGCCTTTTAACTCGTAGCGCTGCTGCGCGCCAGTGGTTTTAAGTTTACAAGATAAAGATAGCGTGAGAGCAAAACACAATAAGACGAAAGCTGTTGCGCGAAATTTTAAGTCAGTACCGCCTGCGGTAGCGGGCGGGTGATGCAGCGATGACGACCCGCCCGCTACCGCAGGCGGTACTGACAAAACACAATCTTTGCGCAGTCCATTATCTTTTCCGTTAATACTCATTTTCAAACTCAACGCCTTTGCAATTGTTCTGTGTAGAGCGATTGATAGACTCTATAATTACTCAAAACTTTGTAGATGTAATCTTTCGACTGAGTGAATCCAATCTCTGCCACGTACCTGTCTGGATCAACGGAGCGCGCACGCGCAACCCATCGGGCTACGTTCTCTTCGCCGCCGTTGTAAGAAGCCGCTACGGCCTGTGGCATCTGCGGAAATTTTTGGAAGAGATTGCCCATGTACTGCGCGCCGAAAAGTATGGAGATGCGCGGGTCGTATAGATCATCCTGCTGAAAATTTTTGAAGTTAAGTTGTCGTGCGATGTCGTTAGCAGTAGAAGGGATGAATTGAAGCAGTCCGCGCGCGGCGGCTGCGGATTTTATGTCCGGGCGAAATCTGGATTCCTGTCGCGCGATTGAAAGTATGAAGCGCGGGTCAACGCCTCGCTGCGGCGCGGAAGCTAATAGTGCGTCGCTGTAAGGCGCTGGATAAAGCAGCTCTACCGATTCGCGCGGCGCAAGCTCAGGCAGATAGTCGCCGGGCACTTTTTTCCATAATGGCTCGGCGTAGGCTGTGGCCTCAAAAGCCCTATCGCCGCGTTTGTAAAGAACGGCGAGCGTGTATGCCTGATCCGGCGTGAGCGGCGGATGCGAAGAAGACTGAGTTCTGTTATTGGCTGCTTGTGATGCTGTGTTGGAATTTGAGGGGCTTGCTGGTCTGGCATCAGTCCCCGCACTCGTTCCGGCTCTCCATGCGAACGCAAGCTCAGGAGCGCCTTCGTCGTAAAGTCCAAGGAAAATAAGCTCATACGCAATCGCTTCATGCGTAGGATTATTTGTCTGAGTGGAATTGGTCGTGACCAGATGACTTCTTCCCGTTGACAAAATTTCGCCGCCGGGAGCTTGTTTGTAAGAGGGAAGCGCTTGATAAGCTCTGCGAGCCACGTCAAGAAGTTCGCCTCTGATTGTCGCGTCTTCAGTCAAACGCAAGCCGCTCTGTGCTGCGTGCCGCGCATTCTCGGCTTGATTAGCTGAAAGAGAATCGCGCGCTTCTTTACGAAAATTTTCGAGATGAGTAAGCAGAATCGGGCGCGCTCGTTCGTTCGAGTTCAAAGCTTGAAGACGAGAGGTTGCGCGACCGCCGTAATACTCGTTACGACCTTCGGGAATTGCTAAATATCCATTAACAGCTTCGTCGAAACGCTCCGACTGTTCCAGCGCGAAAGCGCGCATGAAGGCAACCTCTGTCTGCGTTGTTCCGCCGGGCACGCGCACGCCGCCCAGGTCGCGCTGATTGCGTAACTCGTCCAAATCTATAATGGCCGCAGCCCATCCATTTTTTGCAAAATGTAATCTTGCCTCTGAAAAAATTGCCAGCGCTTCACCCAGTTGCCCTTTGAATCTGGCACGAGTCTGCGCGATCCATTCGAGCGCTTCGTCGTCGCGTCCTGCGTCGCGTAGCGCATCAACTATGTTTAGATAGCTGCGCTCAGGGTTAGGCGCGTCCGTGTAAAGATCAATGAAACGTTTGAGCGTTGCGATGGCCTCGTCCGTGCGCTTCAAACGAGCGAAGCAGGATGCCAGAGAGCCGAGCGCATCACGCGCCGAAGAGTTTTGCGGGAACTGTTCGGTCACGCGTTTGAAATATGGAATAGCTTCCTCGTAATGGCTTTCTTGAAAAAGGCTACGACCTGTTTGATAGAGAGCATCAGGAACGCTTGCGCTCTGCGCATAGTGCTCTATGATTGCTGTGTAGTGGCGGCGAGCGCCTGCGAAATCACGATTGAAGTGGTAGATTGTGGCTCGCCGCATGTGCTCGCTCTCTGCTAGCTGTGGTGCGTTGCGCTCGGCGTTCTCTTCGCTTCCGCTGTCCAGAAGATCAAGACCTCTGACCGCCGCCAGCGCGAAATCGTCTGGCTGCGAAGCATTGGGCATCTGCGTGATGAGTGAGTTGAAAATTGCGCGCGCGGCCTCTTTCTGCCCGGTGCGGAGATAAGCCTGTCCTATGAGGGAGAGAGCTTCGCGCGATGATGTGTTGCCGTTGGCTGAGGCGCGAGGTTTAAGAAGTGAGATGGCCGAAGCGTAGTCACCGCTTTCGTAAAAACTTTCGGCCAAGCGAGCTTGCACCGCTTCACGTAAAAGGCTAGTCGGCGCGAGCATCATTAGCTGGTTCAGGTACTGACGTTCAAGAACTAAATTGCCAGTCGTGCGCAGAAGTTGCGCTAGATGCCAGAGAGCGTACTGAGAAAGGATTGAGTGGCGCTCTACGATTGTCTGGTAATTTGCGAGAGCATTCGCTGAATCGCCGTTGCGCTCGGAGAGATGAGCCAGCAAGTAATCGTAGTTGTTCAGCGCGAAGAGCGATGCGTCTGCTCGGCGGAATTCTTCTAGAGACGCAAGAGCGCCGTTTACATCATTCTGCTCTACCTGAGCGCGAATTTTCTGCTGTCTCTCGGCTGGCGTTTGTCCTAGCGCAGCGTGCGAGAAAAAGAACAGGAGAAAAAATAAAGGATAGGAGTTACGCAGTTGACAGAAAAGCGCAAGCCTTGTCAGTACCGCCTGTGAAGGGATGAGGGATGAGGGCGGAGGGATGAGTAAGATAAAGTCAATTGCATGTTGACGCTTCCACTCCTTCTTATTCATCCCTCATCCCTCATCCCTTCACGGCGGTACTGACCTGTTCGTTCAACTGCGTAACTCCTAAAGGGATTAAATTTTTGTAAAAATGAGTCCTCATAAAAATGCTAGCTATCAACTTGAGCGCGAATCGGTGTAACCTTAAGCCGAACGCTGCCAGCGCTTGATTGTTTATGAAATCATCGCTCTTGAAATTTATGAAAAGCTGATAAGAGTTCGCAATCAATATAATGCCAGAAAGCATTGAGTTGACCAAAGAAGAAACGGGGCTGGCGCGCACTTTGGACGGAGCGCGCGTTGCCGAAGAGATAAAGCGCGAGGTTAGAGAAAAGGTCGCGCTGCTTGCGGAAAGAAGCGGCGTTCGTCCTTGTCTTGCGGCTGTTCGTGTCGGAGACGATCCGGCATCGGCTGTCTATGTTGGAAATAAAGTTAGAACTTCGGAAGAGTTGGGAATACGCTCGGAGCATCATGCGCTTCCGGCTGAAATTTCAGGCGAAGAACTTCTCGCTCTGGTTGAAAGTCTAAATATTCGGGACGATGTTGACGGGATTCTAGTGCAGCTTCCTCTGCCAGCGCAGATTGACGAAAGACAGGTGCTCTGGGCTATAGACCCTGCTAAAGATGTTGACGGTTTTCATCCTGTGAACGTTGGAAAGCTGTCGCTCTGTCAGAAGACGCTCGTTCCATGCACTCCGGCTGGCATCATTAAGCTCCTGGAGAGAAACAAGATTGCAATCGGCGGCGCGTATGCCTGCGTTGTCGGGCGCAGCCACATAGTTGGCCGCCCCCTCGCGCAGCTTCTTCTTCAAAGAGACGCTACCGTGACTATCTGTCATTCGCGCACGCGCGACCTTGCCTCCGTCACGCGCGAGGCAGACATACTAATCGCCGCAATCGGGCGCACCGGCTTCATACGAGGCGAGCACATCAAGCGCGGAGCAGCGGTCGTTGATGTGGGTATCAACAAAGTTGCTGACGAAGCAGAGGCGCGAGAGCTTTTCGGTTCGGAGGCAGAGAAACGAATTGAGACCATAAGGCGGCGCGGGTACACTTTAGTTGGCGACGTGCATCCAGTGGAAGCAGACCGCGTTGCAGCGTGGCGAACGCCTGTGCCCGGCGGCGTTGGCTTGTTGACAGTCGCAATGCTTATGAAGAACACGCTACAGGCAGCGATTGAGCGGCGCGGGATAGAGATTAATTTTTGAAAAAGATGCTGAGAGTGGGGCTGACAGGCTCAATCGCCGTTGGTAAATCTTTCGTGGCGGACACGCTCTTAGAGCTTGGTTGTCATGTTCTGGATGCGGACGAGACGGCGCGCGAAGTGGTTGCGCCCGGCTCCGAAGGTTTGAAAAGAATTTTTGGGGAATTCGGTTCGGATGTTATCAGAGAAGATGGGACGCTTGATCGAGGGAAACTCGGCGCGATTGTTTTTGGTGATGAAGAGAAGCGCCTGAAACTTAATTCCATTCTACATCCTCTGGTCATCGCTGCGCAGGACGAGCAGTTGCGCAGGTGGGAGGTGAAAGACCCGCATGGCATAGCCGTTGTTGACGCTGCGTTGATGATCGAGTCTGGCGGATACAAAAGATTTGATAAAATGATCGTGGTGCATTGCCGCCCGGAAGTTCAACTTCAGAGATTGACGACGCGCAACAATTTGACGCCGGAAGAGGCGCGTAGGAGAATCGCAGCGCAGATGCCGCAGGAAGAGAAGATGCGTTACGCCGATTTTTTGATAGATACTTCCGAAGGTTTTGAAGACGCGAAGCTTCAGACTGAAAAAGTTTTCGAGCGATTACTGGAGTTGAGCGAAAATTTTAGTCGTAAAAGCTTATAATCTCGTGACACGCAGTTGAAATGTTTGAAAGAAAACGACAACGAGTCTGCGCGAGCAGACGATTAGAGTAAAGCCCCAGACGAAGCCGCAGGCGTAGTCTGTGGTAAGGATAAGAATATTAAAGGAGTCTGCGCAAGCAGACGGCAGAAGCAAAGGTGAAAAATAGCCGCGTACAGCACAATCATCTGTCGTCTGCTCACGCAGACTCTATTTATCTTCTCAACCCATACCCCCAGACTACGCCTTCGGCTTCGTCAGGGGCTACACTCTCGCCGTCTGCTAGCGCAGACTCATTGAAGTGACTTCGACAAAGTTACTGATGCGTAACATTAGTTATAATCTCCTCGCATGTTTGTGAGATGAGTGAAGGACGCAGAGTTAATGTGAAGCGTAGAGCGACTCTGGCGCTCGCAATGCTTCTGATCGTGTCGCTTCTTGGCGGCGGCTGCTTTCTGGATAGCGATGTCGAGCAGTATTACGGTCGCGTAGTGGTTCCGCGTGCGCAGGAGTTTCGTTGGAGCGATGGGGGCTTGCCGCAGACTTTCGATCCGGCTCTGGCCGCTGCGCCGCCCGATACGGACGCCGTGCGCGCAATCTTTGAAGGGCTGACGGAATACGACTCGCAGACGCTTCAGGCCGTGCCGGGCGTGGCAGAGCGTTGGGAATCATCGCCGGACGCGCGCGAGTGGACGTTCTATCTTCGACGAGATGCGCGCTGGTCGAATGGCGATACGGTCAAGGCGCAAGACTTCGTCTCTTCATGGGAACGCACGCTTCACTTGGGCGAGCGCGCCCCGCATGCTCGTTTGATGGAGAATATCGCTGGCGTTGAGTTTCCACACGTAGCCCAAGCTCAACCCTTGGCCGAACCTAGCGCTTCACCGGCGCAAAGCCCGCAACCGACAGCGACGCCGAACAGGGAAACGGCCATACAGCAGCCAAGACATGAAGCGAAGCCTGAGCCATTCGGAGCCGAAGCGCTCGGCGATTATGTGCTACGCGTGCGGCTGCAACGCCCGGACAGAAGTTTCCCTTCACTCGTTGCGCATCCTGTCTTCCGGCCAGTTCATAATTCCGAAGACGAAGCGCAATCTCAACAGGACGCAACGAATTTCATAACGAACGGCGCGTTTCATTTGACTAAAACAGGACGCGATACAGTCATCTTAGAGCGCGCGGGAAATTACTGGGACGCGCGAGGCGTAAGCCTCGAACGCGTTCAATTCGTGAACACGCGAGACGCCGAAGATGCGCTCTACGCTTATCGCGCTGGCGAAGTTGATGCTGTGACGAACGCCGTGTTCGAGCCGCTTGCGCTGAAACTGCTCGCGCCGTACAAAGATTTCCGACGCGCGACCTACGGCGCTCTGACCTACTACAGCTTCAATCAATCGCACGCGCCTTTCAATGATCGCCGCGTGCGCGAAGCTCTTGCCATTGTGATTGACCGCGACCGCATCAGCGAAGATTTGATGGGCGGGGCGACCGAGCCTGCGAAAAAATTTCTGCCCGTTCAGGTCAATTCGACAGAGCAGACTGGAGTTCCACTGCTTGAGCGTGACCCTGATCGCGCAAGACGATTGCTGGTGGACGCAGGCTTTCCCGGAGGCAAGAATTTTCCGCGTGTGAAGCTCTTGATTAATCGCAACGAGCAGCAGCGTCAACTCGCGCGCGCCGTCGCAGACCTATGGCACAGTGCTCTTGGCATTGAGACCGATATAGTTATAAAAAACTGGGACGATTACGAAGCGGCTGTGCGCGACGGCGACTACGACGTTGTGCGCAGAGGTATGGTGATGCAGACGGTTGACGAGACTACGAACATGCGCGTGATGTTCGAGCCGGACGCTTTGGAAGAGCCTGTTGCCGTAGCTTCGCCCGAATCCGCAACCACGTCGAATGCAAATTCGCAAGTCGCGCCTTCGCCCGGCAGTCAAACGGCTGCGGAAACAGTTCATGCGCCTTTACGTTTGCCGCCGCCCGTTTACACAGAAGCCGAAGCTATGCAGGAACTGCCAGCCATTCCTATCTACTTCGCTTCGTCCTACTCGCTTGTGAAGCCATACGTCACAGGGTTCGATACGAATTTGCTGGACGCGCCGACCTTGAAGCGCGTTAAGATAAACACGGCGTGGCAGGCTCAGCCATCACCGAGCACATCATGGCTAAGATAGCGCGTACGAAAATTTGTACGTCGAGCGGCAAAGCAACTCTGCCCAAGAGTGAGCGCATCAATTTAAGAAGTTCACGCGCGCGGCGCTTGGCATCTTGAAAAGATGCGCGCTAGCGTGTTACGTTGGCTTGCACCTAGATTACCCTGAAGCTTAAGTTTTCCCCTCTCCTGCCCAGTGTGGCATCTATATGAGGCTCTCTCTAACCGGTGCGGCATTGGTTTATAAAATTTCGTCTTTGAAAACGGAACGCTTGCTCGAAAATTTTTGAGCGGTCTCGGTGCATCTCTGACCGTACAGGACTCAAGCGGGAGGTTAGCAAATGCTGTTCATCTTCAAATCCGTGCAAATTCGTTTGGCCGTCGCGCTTATTGCGATGGCGCTCGTCGTCATTGCCTGCACAGCTTCGGCAAAGAATGAACCTTATTTTGGTAAGACGAAGCCGCCCGAAGGGCAAGTTCTTCGCTACGTCTCAGGCTCCGAGCCGGAATCGCTTGATCCGCAGATAGGCACAGGCCAACCTGAAGCGCGAATCTACATGGCGCTTTACGACGGCCTTTGCGAGTACGACCCTAAGACTGCCGGGCCGATTCCCTCTATAGCTGAAAGCTGGGAACCGAATCAGGACAATTCAGAGTTCGTCTTCCATCTAAGGAAGAACGCGCGCTTTTCTAACGGCGACCCCATCACTGCGCAAGATTTTCTTTACAGCTTCCGGCGCGCTCTTTCGCCAGAATTAGCTGCGCGCTACGCCTACATAGCCTATTACATTAAATACGCAGAGGCATACAACAACGGCAGCGTCTTCGTGCGCGACCCGCGCACAGGAGAGTTTTTGCTCGAAAGAGATTTTAGCGAGCCTGCGGATAATTCTTCAAACAATGAGACGGTTTCGACTCCGAGCGGTGCCGCGCTCGCCACGGAATCTTCTGCGCAGAACACTCCCTTTCACGAATACATTCATTCGCCTACGCGCGTAACTTTGCCCGGAGACCAGGCAGGTCGCGCCAAAGCTCTGGCAAAGAATGCGAAACTTAAAGCCGCCGTAGAGGGCAAAGAGTTTGTGCCTGTGAAGGCGGAAGACATAGGTGTAGAGGCTGTTGATGACTACACCTTGCGCGTGACCTTGGGCCAGCGCGCCCCATTTTTCATAAGCCTCATGCCGCACCAACTCTTCCGCGCAGTCCATCGAAAAACTATAGAAAGATTTCATGAGGCGTGGACTCAGCCGGGCAACATTGTGACTTCGGGAGCCTTCAAGGTCGAGGCGTGGGTTCCCTACGACCGTCTAGTAGTCGTGCGCGACCCTATGTTCTGGGACGCCGCACGCGTCCAACTCAGCAAGATTATCTTCTACCCGCTTCAGGATAATACGACGATCATGAACCTTTACAAGGCGGGCGCGGTTGACGCAGTGCAGAATCACAGCGTGCCTGCAAGCTGGCTTGACCATGTCAGAAGTTTAAGGGATTACATGGGCGCGCCCGAAGTGACAACAGAGTATTATCAGTTCAATACGACTAAGAAGCCTATGGACGACGTTCGCGTGCGCAGGGCTTTTAACATGTCGATTAATAAAGTGGCGTTGGCGGAATGGCGTAAGGTGGCTATCCCCTGGGCTGGTCTGACGCCAAAGGGAATCTTTCCGGGCTATCCGCAACCTGCGGGCGAAGGCTACGACCCGCAGAAAGCGAAACAGCTTTTGGCAGAGGCCGGATACAGGGATGCTTCTGGCAACTACGACCCGAAGAAATTTCCTGTTGATCAGGTGGAGTTGACTACTAACTCCGAAGGCTCAAACGTTCAGATCGCAGAGTTCATACAGGCGCAGTGGAAGCAGAACCTTGGCATCACGATTCCCATCAAATCTATGGAGTTCAAAACTTTTCTGGTCTATCGTGCCAACCTTGAATACAAAGGAATAGCGCGCAGCGGCTGGGTAGGTGATTACATGGACCCGAACACTTTCTTGAACATCTTCACGACGCGGACAGGTGATAACGGCACGGGCTGGTACGACCCGAAGTATGTGGCGATGATTAACGAAGCGAACTCGATGCTGGATTCGCAGAAGCGCCTGCAACTGCTTGCTCAGGCCGAAGCCTACTTGCTAGATGCGCAGCCTATCATCCCGCTCTTCTCGGCCTCGACCAACTGGACGAAGAAGCCTTATGTGAAGGGGATGTACCCGAACCCGCAGACGCTTCATCCCTGGAAGTACGTTTATATTGAATACGACACGTCGAAGTGGGATCAGGGCGTGCCCGACATGACTCCGGGCGGAGCCGATTAATGTAGGAGAGGCATATGCTGAGTTTTGTAATCCGCCGCGTAATCATCATAGTGCCCATGCTGCTGATAATCGTGACAGTGACGTGGGCGCTAATCAGACTTGCTCCCGGCAACTTTTATACAGGGGAAAAAAAGCTTCCCGCCGCGATTGAGCAGAACCTGAAGCAGAAGTACGGTCTGGACAAGCCCTGGTATGTGCAGTATGGGAGGATGATTAAGAATTTTGCGCGCGGCGACTTTGGCTCGTCGCTCAAGTATGAAGGTCAGACCGTCAACGCGATTCTCGCACGCACCCTTCCCGTCTCTGTCACACTGGGACTGCTCGCTTATCTATTAGCGCTGATTGTAGGCATAACTTCCGGGACGCTCGCGGCGCTGAAACAAAACTCTTGGTCGGATTACTCGTCAATGGCGCTTGCTATGCTGGGCATCTCTGTGCCCAATTTCGTCCTTGGCCCGCTTCTGGTGCTGGTCTTCTCGCTCACGTTCTACTGGCTACCGCCCGCTCTCTGGGGCGGCTTTCCCAGCATTCATCTTATCTTGCCCGTCATCACTCTTTCGGCTATCTACATGGCCTACATTGCCCGACTGACTCGTTCGGGCATGCTGGAAGTTTTGCGTTCGGACTATATTCGCACGGCGCGCGCAAAGGGCTTGAGCGAGCGCGACGTGATTGTTAAGCACGCGCTCAGAGGCGGGCTGCTGCCGGTCGTCTCCTTTTCCGGCCCTGCGCTCGCTTTCCTAATCACAGGCACGGTTGTCGTCGAAAAGGTTTTCGCATTGCCCGGCCTGGGAAACTATTTCATCAACGCTTGTTTCAACCGGGACGAGCCTTTGATAATCGGCGTTGTGGCTTTCATAGCCATAGCCGTTCTGGTATTCAACCTGCTGGTTGACATCTCTTACGCATTCTTTGACCCGCGCATCAGGTACTAAAGTCATGAAAGACGAGAGATCTCTGAACACAAATGAGCCTGCGGCGCCTAGAGAGCCTGCGCTTACGCCACTCGGTACGCCGCCCGCTCCGCCCGTTCGCGCGCGCCATGGCGACATCATTCATCCAACCGCCGAGTTGGCCGTAGGAGAAGGCGATGTTCGCTCTGCTGAAATCGGGGGCGAAATTCTTTCCGGCACATCTTTATGGAAAGACGCATGGCGCAGACTTTTGCGGAACAAGCTGGCTGTATTCGGCCTTGTTGTTGTGGTGATAGTAATACTTGCCTCGATCATCGGCCCGTACATCATCAGGTGGACGACAGGCTTCTCGTATGACAGCATTCCGCCGGACGTGAATCTGGACAAATCTTTTCCGCCTTTCACAGCGCCGAACGGCTCTTTCTCGTGGACGCATCCGATGGGAACGGACGACGCCGGGCGCGACATTCTAGCGCGCGTGCTGATTGGCGGGGATAACGTGATGATGCGAATTGTGGATGTGCTCTACTCGCTCCCCTACATCATCATCGTCATAGTGCTGCTCTCGCTTTTCGGAAACCGTTCTCCGCTAGGCCAACTCGCACTACTCTTCATAGCTTTGGGAGCGGTGTCTTGGCTGACTATGGCGCGCATAGTACGCGGTCAGATAATTTCCCTGAAAAATCAGGAGTTCGTGCTGGCCGCTAAAGCTACTGGAGTTTCAACGACCAAGATTATTTTTCGACACCTGGTGCCGAACACGCTGGGGCCTGTGATCGTGTACGCGACTTTGACTATACCTTCTGTGATGCTGACGGAAGCTTTTCTCTCTTTCTTAGGGCTGGGGGTTCAAGCGCCGCTTGCTTCTTGGGGCAGCCTTTCTTCCGACGGGATTAAAAATATTGCAATCTTCCCCTGGCAACTGATCTTCCCCGGCGTCACTATGGCACTAACGCTATTCTCCCTTAATTTCTTAGGCGACGGCTTGCGCGACGCCCTTGACCCGCAGATGCGAAAGGTGTAGCGATTTTGGATTTTGGATTTTAGATTTTGGATTACAAGCTCAGAGAAATCTCGGCCTAAATCCAGAATGAAACCAATCCAAAATCCAAAATCTAAAATCCAAAATGGAACGTAACGGAAATCTACTTGAGGTCAAAGACCTGCGGACTTATTTCGAGACCGAGGACGGGACGGTCAAGGCCGTTGACGGAATCACTTTCGATCTAAAGCGCGGCGAAACCCTTGGCATTGTCGGCGAGAGCGGTTCGGGAAAGTCCGTCACGAACCTTTCGATCATACGTCTGATTCCAGAGCCGCCAGGCAAGATTGTTTCAGGAGAAATCCTCTTAAACGGTCAGGACATAATGGCTCTGTCCGCAGAAGAGGTGCGAAAGATTCGCGGCAAGCGCATAGCGATGATCTTTCAAGACCCTATGACTTCGCTCAATCCTTTCATGCGCATCTCGCGTCAGTTGATGGAGATAACGGAACTTCATCTGGGGCATTCCAGAGAGCAGGCATACGAGCACGCCATCAAGATGTTGGAAACCGTCGGTATACCTGACGCGCGAGCGCGTGTGGGCAGCTACCCGCATGAGTTTTCGGGCGGCATGCGACAGCGCGTGATGATTGCCATGGCGCTCGCGTGCGAGCCTGAGCTTTTGATTGCGGACGAGCCAACGACGGCGCTGGACGTGACCATTCAGGCGCAGATTCTTGAGTTGATAAAGAAGCTGAAAGAGGATACAGGCACGAGCGTCATTCTCATCACGCACGATCTTGGCGTCGTAGCAGGAATGACGGATCACATCATAGTCATGTACGCGGGAAAAGTTTTCGAGCAATCGCCCACGCGCGAGCTATTTGCGCTGCCCGGCAATCCGTACACTAAGGGGTTGCTGCGCTCCGTGCCAGACCCTGCGCATGAAGAGGGAACAGAGCTTTATCAAATCCCCGGTTTGCCGCCGGACGTTGCGCGTCTTGGGCCGGGCTGCCCCTTCGCGCCGCGTTGCTATCGCGCCGAAGAGATTTGTAAACAAGAGTTTCCCCCGTTCGTTCAACTGACAAGCGAGCACTTTTCGCTCTGCCATTTCGCCGAAGAGGTTTACGCACATTCGCATGAAGATCGAAGCGAGCGCGATCGGCTGAAAGCTGAGTCCTCAACCGCTCGAAGTGAGTCAAGAGGTTAAAATTTCTGATGAGCATGGAAGCAGCATTCGCATCGCCTGACAGCAACATGCCTCCTCCAATCGAGCGCGGGCGTGATGAAGAGTTAATCGCCATACGCGATCTCAAAGTCCATTTCGACCTGGGCTTCGATATGAAACTTGGTCTCAGTAAAGCGCCAAAATGGGTCTGGCAATTGAGCTTGATTTTGGGCATTGTGCTTGGATTTGTTTTAGGCTGGCCGCTTGGTTCAATCATTGGCTCTGGCATTGGAAGCAGAATAGGCGGCCTTCTAGGCACAATCGTCGCGCGTACTGTTCTCCTGCTCGTTGCATTGCTTATAGGCTTCATCA
>MNJR01000132.1 GCA_001920415.1 Acidobacteria bacterium 13_1_20CM_3_53_8
TGTCGTAAATCCAAGGAATAGGCTTTCATGACTGATAAGGTTATTCCAATTACTTGTACGCACTCAAGTGAGAACCGCTATAATGAATAGCTTTTATCAGGATTACTGTCTAAATGAAAAAAATGGAAGATTCCGTGTAGCAATAATTCTTGCTGGCGCAATGTCTGAAGCAATTATCTATCAGCTTCTTTTAGACGAAGGGGTTGATAAACAAATTCTGGATAATGATCGTAGCTTAGGTTTTGGTAAATTGGTAACTTATTTGAAACTCTTAAAGCTTGATAAGTCATTGAGTCTTCCGATGTCCCACTTTGCCGAGATACAGAAAAAAAGAAATTCGGCTGTTCACGCTGGTGCCAACCGACATAAGCCAACTATATTCACAGCGGATAATTTAGTTAGCTTTAATTATATTATCAAGTATTTCGGCATATGATGCCTAACAACTCATTCAACCGGAGCGGAATCAGCTTGCTTTTCATCCGCAAGATTGGATGCTTGTTTCATTGCGTCCCGCCCGGTTAATTCGGGCGTTAGATGGCTTTGGCTTTAACCTTAAGCTATAAGGAAGGGATACACGATCATATGGACTACGGATTTAAAAAGTTAGATGACTGGAAAGATTTTGAGAGACTATGTACTGACTTGCTTGATGCAGAGGGATTTCTTATTGAATCAGAGCCATACGTTGATCGAACTGGCGCTGATATTATTGCTGTTGAAGTGTATCAATCGCATGATCCAAAGCGCCAGATTCGTATTCGTTGGAGAGTTCAATGTAAACATTACGCAGGGTCAGGCAGTAACTTAGGTCGAAAAGAGGTTGAGGAATCGTTATACAATTATGGGGCGAATCGAGGTGTAGATGATGGGTTATTTCTTATTGTAGATACTGACTACACCGAGACAGCAAAAGAAACTATTGATAAGTACATACACTTAAATGCGGGGTCTAAAGTAACCATGTGGAATCAGCGACAGTTAGCCACTCGACTAGAGCGGCATCCGCATCTCCTTCTTCGTTATGGTCTAGCATTACCCAAGGTTGATTACTTATCAATTCTTAGCTCACTTACAACCTTTGGATCAGTCCGCACATTGCTCATCTCAGATCAATCGGCAATGGCGCACAATATAACGTCTATATTGCGATCTGCAGGGTTTGACATCACTTTCCTCCCGTTTTGGACTTATTCTGATCCAGAACGGATGAAGTTGAATATGGATACCATATTATCAGATGAATTCCGCTTGATAATCTGCTTTTTAGGGGATTCTTTTGTTATCCCCTTTCCGCTGAGCTTGGTTGAGATAATCCAGCGCTGTTATGAAAAGGGGACGGCGCTGCTTATGTTCCCCTTTCTCGCTTGGTCAATGAGTCGCCGTGTAGATTTACCCCTTCAGGACATAGTGCCAGTGAAGTTGCAGAATCCAATCACAGCACCATTTGATTTAACTCTTGAGAGAGTAGCGGGGGCATATCGTCGTGGAGATTTTCGATGGTTATTAACTTTTGACTCATTCGCAGAAGATCAATATACAGAATTAGACCCGACTGACAGTGGATCGCCTTTTGTTGATGGAATAGGGGCGCGATTTGGGCTTTCTCATTCGTTTGAATATTTAACAGTCAATGATGATGCGAAACTCATATGGGCAGATACGACTGGAAACCCGATGGTTGTAGTTAAAGAATCTGGAAAAAGCAAGTCATGCTATTTAAACACATGTTGTCATTCTTGTATGACCCCTATTGCTATATCCTCACCACTTGAGGCATCTCCCCAGTTTGGTTACCTTCTCAGGAATATTTTGAAATGGCTTCTCAAATAGAAGATTGCTCAAGTCAAAGTGAAGGACAATGGAATATAACGTAAGCCGCCATCTAACAACTCATTCAACCCGACCCCGCGACAGCATTCCTCTCAAGATGATTCCTTGCGTCAAAGGTTGAATGCCTCTTGCGGGCGGCGGGTTAATTCGAGCGTTAGATGGCTTAATCTATGGAGCACTAGATGAACCAAGTTCGAGTCAAAAGTTGGAGCAATTTACAGGATGAGTTGTTCTCAGAGTCATATGACCCTGATTTACAACGCTACCGCTCGCGTTTCGCATTTAGGGGACTTGATGACGCGAAATATAAACTAGACACCACCCTCATACGGCTTGGTGGAAAATACCAAGAGCTTGAGCGACACCTGCTACGGAACTTTAGAAAATATGCGCACCGTGATGTTGTCGAGAGGGACTCAATGTGGCATTGGCTATCCGTTGCTCAGCATCATGGTCTACCAACACGCCTACTCGACTGGACGTACTCTCCATATGTTGCTCTGCATTTTGCAACAGCAGACATAACAAAGTTCAATGTTGATGGTGTTGTCTGGATGGTTAACTTCTTTGAGGTACACAAATATCTACCAGCTACCCTAAAGGCAGAACTCAAGGGCGTTGGGGGGTATGGCTTTGATGTGGAGATGCTATCGAATACTTTTAAGACATTGGATGCTCTTGATGCCCTTGCTCCCCCCGACTTCATGATCTTTTTTGAACCACCATCTATTGATGATCGAATAGTCAATCAGTACGCCATTTTTTCAGTCATGTCGAACCCAACTATTACCTTTGATACATGGCTTAAAAAGCGTCCAAACATATTTCGGAAAGTCATTATACCGGCGAAATTGAAGTGGGAAGTGCGTGATAAATTAGACCAAGCCAATGTGACAGAACGAGTTTTGTTCCCCGGCTTGGATGGGTTAAGTAGATGGTTGAAGCGCAACTACAGCCCGAAAACGTAAGTGGAACTCTAAAGACACCATCTAACAACTCATTCAACCGGAGCGCGAATAGAGTTACTTTCATGCGCGAGACTTGTCTTTATTGGCGGTGTCTGCGCGCCCGGTTAATTCGGGCGTTAGGACGCGGAATATGATACTAGTGGGCGACGGAGCGAGCACTGGTTCGTTCCTTTAACATTGACTTTATTTGTCTTTTGACATAAACCATTTCGGAACTCTAATCCGGTGTTGTTTTACACTTCACGTAAGGAGAGTGAAAAACAGCACTCACTTACAATTTCCACCCCTAAGGAGATACCATGAGCGATCAACCGAGCAGTCAAGCTACAAACGTAAATCCCCCGGCTGAGCGACAATCGAATGCGCACAATGAAGAGAATTGGTCAGTCCTCAGATGCACCGATCCGGGAACTCCCCGTGTAGCGGGCTATCTTCAGTTATGCGCTGATAGGCGATTCCACAGATGTATACAAGATCAGTTTGAAGAGGACACCGAACTGAATTCGCCTGAAGAATATTGGATACACGCGGATGCGGGCGGAACACCAAAGATGGAGTGCCAGAGAACGGCACCAGACTACTGTTATTACGATAAGGAAGTGGAGTGGATGGGGTGGTCAGCCCACGGAAACGAATGCGGAGGGTTTGGGCCGAATGTGCCAGATGAGGTAATACAGCAAGCATTGCTTGTGGTATCGCGAAGAAAAGTAGAAGAGTACCCAAAGGCAACACATCTTGTGTATTTCGCGACACTGAGTAAGGAGGGAGATGCAGAGGAGGCGGTTGTTTATTGCCTGAAATACGAAAAGGGCGCAGCTTAGTTTACGGGAGTTGGTGAGAGGTGATGATTAGAGACTCAGCGAAGGTCTGCTGTTAGCAATCAGCCGCGACCTAACAACTCATTCAACCGGAGCGGCGATAGCATCTATTTCATGTTGCTTCCTGCGATGTAAGTTGCATGGATTCGCGCCGCTCGGTTAATTCGGGCGTTAGGCTCTATTAAAAATTGGTTAGCAGGCTTCTGGCGTACTACACCCGCAACTATGTGTTGCTAAACGGCATGCTAAGTAATATAGTTAGCGAACGTAGTTATACCTCGTAGCTTCACATCTATTTCTTCCAGAAGTGTTCTTTGTACAACTAAAGAGAGAGGAGAGAGAAAATGAGTACCTATGGTGAGAATATCCCGGAAAACTTGTGGGCTGAATACTCCACAGAGGCTTTCAATAGCCTTCCTAATACGAGAGACATCAGCAAGCTAATTGACCCGCGCGATCCGCATGACCCGTTCGTTGCCAAATTCACCAATGCTCTTGTGCCAATTTTTCTGGAAGCCCAAGTCACAGACTTAGCCGCCATCAGTTTGCTTCACAAACACTTCTACTTGAAAGAGGGTGAACGTGTAATGGAGAACCTTGAGGGGAATTACTCTGTAATGCGCCCTGAACGCTCCTATGAAGACGATTCCGTGACCCCATATCTATGGCGTGTTGAAGTGGATGAAGCTGGCAGTCCTTTGTGGCGTCCTTTGGAGTTCGTTCGGGCATGCGATAGCGCCGTCACATTGTATCAAAGATTATTTAGTAACAAGGCATTCCTCTATGCGCTTGGGCGGGAGATGCTGGACACTGGACTCAATAATCATCTGGGGCTAATCCTGCTTCACCGTACCCATATTGAGATGCCTGTCGAAACTACACATGCCAAGTCGCGCACACAAACTTTGACCCCAGCGATTGATGTGCCAGAACTGCCAAAGGATAGAGACGACAGACTCAGGAAAATAACTGAATTTTTGCAGAGTGGCGCTCTGGTTCGGAGTATGTACAAGATTGATCCGAACATCAGTGATGACTACGCCGCAATGATGGTTTGCTCATCAACTTGTGGGGCGTGTGCTTGCTGTGGTTGGTATCACTAAAGGATTTGTCGCCATGTTCGCTTTTTTCATGTGACAGGCTTTGAAAGCTAGGTGAGACCCTCTTCAGTGCCCGACAGAGCCTAACAACTCATTCAATCGAAGCGCGGATTAAATGGCTTTCATCATCATTTGCCGGAATGATAATTGAATGCTTCATGCCGCGCCCGGTTTATTCGAGCCTTGGGCGTCTCGCAGTGTCTTGGCAGATGAAACATATAGCAGAGGACGATGAAACGTGACCGTTGAAATAATTGAAGAATCAGTTGCCGCGTTGCCAGAATACGAGAAAGTGCCGATTGCTTTTCGTGTCGAGTCACATTTCCTCGTTGTGCCGATTGATAGCGGATTAGGAGGGTTGAAATTTGTCGAGAACCCTATCATTCCTTACATCAAAGATTATGATGCGAATGAAAACGAGAGACCTGCACAATGGTTCAAGCGTTTTGATATTTCGCAGTGGGGAATCTTGTCCGCCTTTAACGGAGTGAAGCGCGTAGGCGGCGCGGCTGTGGCATGGAAGACACCGGAACTAAATATGCTGGAAGGGTTTGAGGATTTGGTTTGTCTTTGGGATTTGCGCGTTCACCCTGACTATCGGAATGAAGGAATCGGTCACCAGTTATTTACTCGCGCTCTCGCGTGGTCACGCCAGCGATTGTGTCGTCGGCTTAAGGTTGAAACTCAAAACATCAATGTTCCGGCTTGTCGGTTTTATGCTCGGCAGGGATGTGAGTTGGGAGGGATAAACAGATACGCATACGACAAAACAATGAGCGAAATACAACTGCTTTGGTATCGAAATGTCTAGACATAGGCCGCAGCCCAACAACTCATTCAATAGGAGCGCGGATTGAATAGCTTTCATCATGATATGAGAGAGACGATGAACAATCGAAATGTGGAAATAGCCGAACAATATATTTCCGCTCTCAAGGAGAGAGATTTCACCAAAGCGCATCTAGCTTCGGCTGTGACCTTTCAAGACCCGACGACACCTGTGCTACGTGGCAGAGAAGCTGTCATAGAGTTCCTGCTAAAGAATGTGCCGGAGATAAGATCATTCAAGATCAATCTGCACATCTCACAGGGAGAGTATGTGGCGATAGCATGGGACGCAGATACTACAGCAGGAGAGATTCCAATATTTGAATACTTCCGAATAATCGGCGGGGAGATAAAAGAGATAAGAGCGTATCTGAATCCTTGTCCATTGAAGAATGAAACCGAATAGATGTTCCGTAGGATACTGCGAGCGGCAGAGGTGCAAACCTAACAAGTCGCTGGACAGCGAGCGCAACGGGCGAAATTTTCATAGCGCTTTCAGTGCCGGAAGCATAAGGATTTCGAACCGGAAAACTTATAGTAATAATCACACTTGCCACTCATCACTTGTCACTTGTCACTGTTCTTGTTAGTATCCGCGCCAATGGATTTAATCGAGAAGGCCAGGATAATGGACGGCGCTAGGATAAACCGCGCTCTCTCCCGCCTTGCCTCTGAGATAGTCGAAGAAAATCACGGCGCTGGCGACCTTCTGCTGGTGGGCATTCAGCGTCGAGGCGTTCCGCTCGCACATCGCCTTGCAGATAAGATTGCCGATCTGGAAGGGACACGACCGCCCGTTGGCGTTCTGGACATCACGCTATACCGCGACGATCTCTCTACGGTCGGCGCAAACCCCATAGTGAATCGCACAGAGTTGCCGCAGGACATAGAAGGAAGAAACATTGTTCTGATTGACGATGTGCTCTATACGGGACGAACTATACGCGCGGCGCTTGATCAGTTGATTGATTTCGGGCGGCCTCGCCGCGTGCAACTCGCTGTTCTGATTGATCGCGGGAAAGAGCACCGCGAGCTTCCCATTCATGCAGACTACATAGGCAAGATCGTGCCTACTAAGAGGATCGAGATAATCAAAGTGCTGCTCACAGATTTTGATGACGAGGAAGGGGTCGCAATAGTTGAGCGGCCACAAGCTGAAGTTTCTTGAACCGGGGCGGCCAGCAATGGCCGCTTTTTTGTGCTTGAATGCTTAAAGGCTATTTCAAAACCCAGGGCATTAGCTTAACCTCTTTGCGAGCTTACGTCTTTAACTTTGCGCCTTTGCGTGAACATGCAATTCTCTTATCACTTAAGATTGAAGAGAGTTGCGGTTTCGCGCAAAGGCGCAAAGATAAGTGCTTAAGCTCGCAAAGGAGTTTTGAAGTGCGCTCTTGGTTTTAGCAAATGATGAGTGAAACGAAGACGACAAGACGAAACGGTTTTGTACAAAAACACCTTCTGGGAATACGCGAGCTTGAGGTGGGCGAGATAACGCACGTCCTGGATACGGCAGAATCTTTCCGCGACATCTCGCGCCGCGAGATAAAGAAAGTTCCAACTTTACGCGGTCGCACAGTCATCAATCTTTTCTTCGAGCCTTCAACGCGCACGCGCACTTCATTTGAAATTGCTGCCAAACGTCTTTCAGCCGACGCCATTAACATCAGCGCGTCAACGTCTAGCGTCACCAAAGGCGAAACTCTGCTTGATACTGCGCGAAACCTGGAAGCTATGGCTCCCGATTGCATAGTCATACGCCACTCGTCTGCGGGCGCAGCGCATCAGCTTGCACGTATCTGTGATGCCGGAATCATAAACGCTGGCGATGGCTCACACGAGCACCCAACGCAGGCGCTTCTGGACGCTATGACCATACGAGAGCGCAAAGGAAAGATTGAAGGGTTAGAGGTCGCAATCATCGGTGACATACTTCATTCGCGCGTCGCTCGCTCAAACGTTTTTCTGCTAACAAAGCTAGGCGCAAACGTGAGAGTCGCTGGGCCGGGCACGCTCGTCCCGCATGAGTTTGAAGAACTGGTTGACGACCACTTGCGCGTCGAATCTAGAATAGAAGATGCACTGGATGACGCGGACGTTGTGATGATACTTCGCATACAGCGCGAGCGTCAGGACGCAGCTTTCTTCCCTTCTATGCGCGAATACGCTGTGCATTACGGATTGAATCTTGCGCGGCTGTCTAAAGCTAAGCCCGATGCGATAGTCATGCATCCCGGGCCTATGAATCGCGGGATTGAAATCGCTTCGGATGTTGCCGATGGTTCACGCTCGCTTATTCTGGATCAGGTCGCAAACGGTTTGGCCGTGCGTATGGCTGTGCTCTATCTGCTAGTAGGCGGCGCGGGAGGTCATGCAAGAGTTGACGAAGGTTTCTCAAAGAGAACTTCTGGGAGAGGAAAGAAAGATGAGGCTGTTGATAGCGAACGGCTATTTGATTGACCCATCGCAAGGGTTGAATGCCGAAAAAAATCTTTTAATCGAGGACGGTCGTGTCGCTGGCCTGCTTGATCGCGGCGAAGACGTGCCTGAAGGCGCGCAAGTTTTGGACGCAACCGGGCTGGTAGTCGCACCCGGCTTCATAGACATGCACGTACACTTGCGCGAACCCGGCCAGGAGTACAAGGAGACGATTGCGAGCGGCGCGTCGGCAGCAGTTGCCGGAGGCTTCACGAGCGTCTGCGCAATGCCCAACACAGACCCCGTTAACGATAATCCTGCGGTCACGCGATTCATCATTGAAGAGGCAGAAGGCGCTGGTCTTGCAAACGTTTTTCCTGTCGGCGCTATAACTAAAAACTCCAAAGGTACGGAGCTATCCGAAATGGGCGAGATGAAGCGCGCAGGCGTTGTCGCCGTTACGGATGACGGAAGACCTGTGCCTTCTGCCGGAATGATGCGCCGCGCTATGGAGTACGCAACGGGGTTCGACCTTGCTGTAGTGGATCACTGCGAAGATCGTTCGCTTGCGGCGGGCGGAGCGATGCATGAAGGTCGCTGGTCTTTGATTCTTGGTCTGCGCGGAATGCCTGCTGCGGCTGAAGAGATGGACGCCGTGCGCGATTGCGCGCTCGCAGAATTGACTGGCGCTCGCGTGCATCTTGCTCACGTTTCTACAAAGGGCGCAATTGAGGCTGTGCGAGCGGCGAAAGAGAAGGGGTTAACTGTAACATGCGAAGTCGCGCCGCATCACTGGGCGCTCACAGACCGCGCGGTCGAAGGTTACGACACGAACATGAAAATGAATCCGCCTCTGCGAAGCCACGATCATGTAGAAGCTGTGATGGAAGGTCTTCGCAGCGGAACAGTTGACGCCATAGCCACAGATCACGCGCCTCATCATGCTGACGAGAAAGCGCTGGAATTCGACCGCGCGCCGTTCGGGATAATCGGGCTTGAAACTGCCGTAGGTCTTGCGCTAGACCGTCTGGTTCACGAAGGCGTTATCAGTCTGGAACGGCTTGTAGAGCTTCTTTCTGTAAACCCCGCAAAAATCTTCAAGCTAGAAGGTCGCGGCACACTTCGTCGTGGCTCGTGGGGCGATGTGACCATCCTTGATCCTGAATTGCGATGGACTTTCGACGTGAGCAGTTCAAAATCCAGAAGCCGCAACACGCCTTTCGACGGCTGGACAATGCGCGGTGCTGCTGTCGCCACAATCGTCTCTGGCCGCGTTCTCTTTAAGCATCCTGAATTTGATAAAAGGATAATCGAGCAGCAGAGTGAAGTTGGTATCAAATAGCTTACGAGCGGCTGAAGAGCAGGCGGTACTGACCTTATATCAAGTTGCAGTAATAAAAGAGGACATGCTATCCACGCGCATCACACGAAGCGACACGAAACTGATTGAAGCTCCCTTCGTCTCCTTTCGTGTGATTTATAGCGGTTCTCACTTGAATGCGACTCATGTCAGTACCGCCTGCGGTAGCGGGCGGGTCGTAGCCGCACCGATACCCGCCCGCTACCGCAGGCGGTACTGACCTGCATGCCTTGATCAGAGTGGTCGCACCCAAGTGAGAACCGCTATAGTGGATAATCTCTTCCTCCCTTTTGATTGCAACTTGGTATTATTATGGTCTCACAATAATTTGAGAGGCCCGGTTCGCGCTCTCCCCTTCGCGAACCGGGCCTCTCAATATGGTCGCTCGCTTACGCAATTGCAGGGGCGACCAAGCTTTTAGATTCTGTTGGAAGCCCGCTCGCGCTCTCCCCTTCGCGAACGAGCTTCCTCCGCACCGACAACCCCGTTTGGATTGCCGATCTTTTCAAACCGTTAGCGGACATTAGCCGCAGGCAGCGAGATGCTCTGGTTGAGCGCCACGCCGAATTCTGTGTCGCGCTTGACGACTGCCTCGTGTCCCTTCGAGAGCAGCGCTCCTGCTACGCCCAGGCCGGCACCCACGCCAGCGCCTGCTGCCGCTCCACGACCGCCACCCGCAATCGCTCCAATCAGTGCGCCCGTAGCAGCGCCGCCGCCAATGAAAACCACGTTGCGTCTGGCCGCAGACCGACCCGTCACTCTGCCTTCTTCGTCGTAATTGGCCGTGTCGTTCGACAGATCAGTCAGGTCTGCGTTAATTGCGCGCGCCATGCCACTGGGCAGTCTTAGTTCTACGAAATGAACCGCAATGATTCCCGCCTTGCTTGGGCGCGAAGCACGCTTCACGCTTGTCACGCGACCTTCAATAATGCTGCCCGCAGGAATTACTTCCGTGCCGCCAGCGTAAACTGGATCAACTACGGTCGTCGTAAATCTGTCTCCAACACGAGCCGTCTCGGAACTAATTGTCTCGTTCATGCGAACACGAAGTTTAGTATTGGCCGCGACCGTGTAATAATTGGGTTGCGGCGCAGTTCGCGCAGTGCGCACGTGACGCCTGAGTCTGGGCGCTCGCCGCGTTTGAGAAAATGCTGGGAAGACGCTGCCGGTCACAAGAGCTAAAAGAACGAAAAAGCCGAAAACTCTTTGCGCCAGATTTCGTTTAGCTTTAATCATCTCTTCATCTCCAACGTTTGGGTTCATAAAGCTTAGTACATGACAACAGCATAACGAACCCGCTACAGATTCAGCAACGGGTGTGCCACTTTATAAATGAATCCTGCCAAAATTTCTAACTCTTGATATTTTATCAGTTAAGGCTATAAGCCTGCTTTTCCTCACTATCGTGCAGCCGCGCATCTCTTCAACGAAGTGCGCGAGTGGACGATGTATTTTGCACGATATGGGGTGAAAGGATGCTGGACTCAATCGCGGAATCGAAAACCCGGTTAGACCTGCGGCGGTGAGAGAAAGTAAAATGTGTGACTCTTATGGAGCTAAGACTGGCAATAATGGCAAAGGGCGACCTGCTGGCATTAATCAGCATGGCGAAGACTGATGAGGGCGCAATGATTACTACGCTTGACCCTAGGCGCGAGCAACCGCTTGTGAAAACTTACGAACCCTGGCTCGTCGCGCACGAGTTCGTCAAAATCCTTCGTCTCAGTCTGAAAAACGGATGGCGCATACTCTACGATGGGCCGCAGTTGCTGGGGTAGTCGCCGCCGAGTGACGCGCCCATTAATTAAAAGCTCTCCCATCTTTTGAATTTCAGTCGGGCGGATTGCGCCGTGCCACATCAACGGTCAAAAAATCGTGAGCCATATCGGTCGCAGGAAAAATGGCACGTGCTTCTTGAAGAAGCTCTTCAGGAGTGACGCTTGCTTCCATAGCGTAACGCGGGCTGAAGTGAGTAATTATCAGGCGCTTCGCATTGGCTTCCAACGCGACCTTTGCGGCCATTCTAGTTGTCGAATGCAAGCCGCGATAAGCTAAATCTTCATCGCGCTCCGAGAATGTCGCTTCGTGTATGAGAAGGTCTGCGTTCTTAGCAAGCTTGACGGAGTTATCGCAGTAGATTGTGTCCGTGCAGTATGCTATGCGACGCCCGGGCTGCAAGGGGCCGCAAAGTTCCGCGCCGCTCACTTCACGCCCATCGTCCAACTGAATAGTCTCGCCGCGCTTGAGACGACCGTACAAAGGGCCTGCTGGTATGCCCAGCGCTGCGGCTTTTTCGGGATTGAAATGTCCGGGAAAATCCTTTTCCGTCACGCGGTATCCGAACGAAGTGATGCGATGTTTCAACGGAAGAGAATCAACTATGAAATCTTCATCTTCAAAGATTACCCCCTGCTTCACCGCATGAACAGTCACAGGATAAGAGAACTGCGTGCGCGTGTATCTGGTTGCGGCAATAAAGTAGTCTTCGATTTCCGGCGGCGCGTAAATATCAACGGGAAGATATGCCCCTGCCATACCGCGCGTTGCGAGCAGTCCCATTAGTCCGAAAACGTGATCGCCGTGCATGTGTGTGATGAAGATTCGCGTGATGCGGCTGATGCTGAGGTCGCTGCGTATGATCTGGTGCTGTGTGCCTTCGCCGCAATCGAAGAGCCAGACTTCGCCGCGCTGCGGGAGTCTCAGCGCGAGGCTTGAAACGTTACGCGACCTTGTGGGCACGCCCGAACTTGTTCCCAGAAAAGTGATTCGCAAAGCCAGCTTGACCTTCTTAAAAATATTTCAGTCAAAGGGTAACACATCGCTCTGCCTTCGGTGAACGAGGGGTTCGACCCGATTTATCTCGCTAGAATCAAAATTATTCATGCGGCAGGCCGTTGACATTTCCCACATACAGAAATACTCTAAGCGCTCCGCGCGAATCATACAGTCCTCGCGCGCCTTGCCTTAGCCCGGCTCTCAAGGAGTAACCAGCGAATGCACACGTAACTTCTACGGAAAATCAAACAAGTCAGGATGGCTATTAAAATTTTCAGATAAATCTCGGCACGTGTTTTGAAAGAGAGACGACAGAGTTGAAGACCGATAAGAGAATAACCGATTTGATGAAGGCCGCCGCGAAAGGCGACGCGAACCTTGTTCTCCAACTGCTTGAAACCGAGACCGATGTTGACGCGCAGGACGTTTACGGCAACACCGCTCTCTATTATTCGGCCACCTCGAACTCTACGGAGGCAGTGCTGGCGCTCCTTAGCCGAGGGGCGAACATGATGCTTAAGAATCAAGCGGGCTTTCACCCGCTGAAGGTGGCCGTGCGTGAGCGTAAGACGAACATCGTTCGACTGCTGGCGAACAGAGGGCTATTGCAAGCGGCGCGCGACGGCGACGCTAGCTTCGTTAAAGAGTGTATAGAGCGGGGCGCGGACGTGAACGTCAAGACTTCGGATGGCTGGACTGCATTGATGATTGCGACGGTCAAAGGACACCCGGCTATACTTCAGACTTTGCTGGACGCTCACGCGGAAGTAAATTCAAAGAACAGCAGCGGTCAAACGGCGCTTTGGCTTGCGACCTCTATGGGTGTGATTGATGAGATGCGTCTTTTGATAGATAGCGGGGCAGGCGTGAACGCGCAGAACCCGGACGGCTGGACTGTCTTGATGCAAGCCGCGAGCGAGAATAACGCGCAATCCCTAAAGCTTCTCATCGAGAGCGGCGCAGACTTGAACTTGAAGAACTGGAATGGCGAAACCGCGTTAGCGATTGCTGAAAAGAGAGGGTTCACAGAGATCGCCTCGTTGCTCACACAGGCAGGCGCTCGTCATTCGCACGATCAAAAACAGCCGGATGACACGGAGATGGAAGCCGAAAGCTCGCCTGCTGATTCTCAAGACGTGCTGGAGCTTTTCACAGTCCCTAACTTTCTTTCATAGTTTATAAAATCAGCATAGTTCTTAAAGACAAGAATTAAAAATTCAAAATCAGCGCGCAGGTGCTATCACGTAATTTTGTCCTCACATCCTAAAATAGTTCACTCAATCATTCATGTCGTTGTGTGAATCGAAGCGCTTCTGCGCAAAGGAGTGTGAAGGAGAAGCCATGCGGTCGGCGCTGCGATCAGGACTATGCCGGAAACCGTAAACAAGTCCAGTCCGTGTCCCCACAAAATCAGGTCGAACATGAAAGCGAAGACGATTTGACTTACTCTCTGCCCCAACTTCCATCTTGAGCTAAAATATCATCAATTCATCTCGTGAATCACATTTCACGAATGATAAAGTTTCTGTTATATCTACACGAGTCAATCTGTTTTGAGTGACTACATACCGAAACATTCTATGAAGCTTAACCGGTTCGCATATTTTGCCTGGGCCGTAGTGGCCTATAACCTAGCAGTAATTTTGTGGGGCGCATACGTGCGAGCCTCCGGCTCAGGCGCAGGGTGCGGCAGTCACTGGCCGCTCTGCAACGGAGAAGTAATTCCAAGAGCGCCGCAGATTCAAACTCTCATCGAACTGACGCATCGCCTGATGAGCGGCCTGTCGCTCGCTGCAATTATTCTTCTAGTCATCTGGGCGTTTCGTGCTCTTCCCCGAAACCATCCTGCTAGAAAGGGAGCGGCGCTCTCATTGATTTTCATAGCGTCCGAGGCATTAATCGGGGCAGGGCTTGTGCTCTTCGAGCTTGTAGCGCAAAACGCTTCGATTGCACGCGCTATGTTCATGTCGGTTCATCTGGTCAACACATTTCTGCTGCTGGCATTTCTCACACTCACAGCATGGTGGGCTTCGGGCGGCGAGTCGCCGCGACTAAAAGGGCAGGGAAGCCTGCTCCCTTTGTTCCTCCTTGCGCTGTTAGGAACTCTGGTTCTGGCAGTGAGCGGTGCCATCACTGCTCTGGGCGACACGCTCTTTCCTGCAAACTCTTTGAGCGAAGGTCTCAGGCAGGATTTTTCTACAACTGCGCACCTCTTTATTCGTTTGAGATTCCTGCATCCGGTCATAGCATTCATTGTGAGCAGCTTCGCAATCTTCACAGCAATCCTGTCGAGCTTTTTACGTCCTTCTGCATGGGTAAGGCGCTGGACTCTCACGCTCGTCACGCTCGTAATTCTTCAAATTCTGGTGGGGCTTGTGAACTTAGCGCTCCTTGCTCCAATCTGGCTTCAACTCACACACCTGCTTCTGGCCGATCTCGTCTGGCTCGCGCTCATACTTCTAACGAGTTCGGCTCTGACTCAAATAGACGCGAAAGAAGAGTCGCCCGAACGCTTTAGCCTCAATCCTGCCGTATAGTTTCACGGATTGAAATTATATCCTTGACAGATATGGAACTGTAACTATAATAGTTACGGATACAACATCTCTCGCGTTTTGATTTTAAGGTCGGTCGTTGATGTCAACGAGCAGCCGCTTTGCTGTGGCAGTACACATTCTGACTCTGATGGCCTGGGCTGGCGACGAGCCGCTCAAGAGCGAGACTGTGGCTCGCAGCGTCAACACGAACCCGGTGGTTATTCGCAGGCTGCTTTGCCAGTTAGCCCGCGCCAAACTTGTAACCTCGCAAACGGGCGCAGGCGGAGGCTCAAAGCTCGCTCGCAAGCCGAATCGCATTACTTTACTGGAAGTTTACAGGGCTGTGGAAGACGGCAACCTCTTCGCGCTGCATCGCCAGCGTCCCAGCCGGCATTGCCCTGTTGGGATGAACATAGAGACTGTGCTGGAAGGCGTGCTCGAACAGGTGAGCGGGGCTGTGGAGAAAGTTCTGGCGAA
>MNJR01000111.1 GCA_001920415.1 Acidobacteria bacterium 13_1_20CM_3_53_8
AGTTGAGGGGTTTTTGAGCTATGCCGCGCGATAACATTGTGCTCCAATGTCAGACTTGCAAAAGTCGCAACTACGTTACGACGAAGAATAAGAAGACGACGCCAGAGCGCCTGGAATTCAGCAAGTATTGCCGTCGCTGTCGAAAGCACACGGATCATAAAGAGACCAAGTAAGGGATGAGGGATGAGGGATGAAAAGGAATTGATAGATTGATTCATTTACTCATTGAATCAATGAACCAATGAGTCAATGAATCAATCCTTCTTACTCATCCCTCATCCCTCCGCCCTCATCCCTTTGAAGGGGTATAGTGTCAATGGTTAGCACGTCGGTCTCCAAAACCGAAAGTCCGGGTTCAAATCCTGGTACCCCTGTGCTCTAATGGCGTTCGAGAGGAAGTTGTTTGGTGTCGAAGAAAGCCGACAAGATCATGGACGATAGAGACGACGAGGACGAGTTGCCGCCCGATGAGTCGGAGCCGACTCCGGCGCGTGACACATCGGCTGATAAGCCTGCGGGTGCGCCTGGGCCGCGCATGGCTCGTTTCGGCGAGGGGGCCGAAGGGCGAAGTGCGCGGCGCGAGCGTGGAACGCAGGGTGCGCGCGCTAATTTCTTCGAGCGCCTTGCGCAGTTCTGGCGTGACATACGCTCGGAGATGAAGCGCGTCACATGGCCTTCCGTGAGCGAGGTCAAGAATACTACGATCATCACGGTCGTCGCCGTCATCTTCTTCGCCATATATCTTTTCGCAGTGGATCAGGGACTTGCTTTCCTGATTACGCAGTTGGAGCGATTAGTCAGTTGGCTGGTAGGAGCGGCTTAAATCAAGGAAGTTTTATGAAGCAGTGGTACATACTTCATACCTATTCGGGGCACGAGAAGAAGGTGCGCGACAGCCTGAAGGCTCGCATACGCGACACTGATCTTCAAGACCAGATTACGGAAGTGCTCGTGCCGACCGAAACGGTCGTAGAGATGCGCGGCAACAAGCGCGTCGAATCGTCGCGCATGTTCTATCCGGGCTACGTGCTCGTAGAAATCGAGTGCGACGAGCGCGGGCACATCCCCGACAACGTTTTTCACACGATCAAGTCAACACCAAAGGTCACGGGCTTCGTAGGCGGGCACAACCCTACGCCACTGACGCCGCAGGAGGTTGACCAGATAGTACACAACGTGACAGAGGCTGCTGAAAAGCCCAAGCCGAAGTTCTCTTACGCTACGGGCGAAACCGTTCGCATAAAGAGTGGGCCATTCGCAAGTTTTACAGGCAAGGTCGAAGAGGTCAACGAGGACAAGTCAACTCTGAAAGTCACCGTAACAATCTTCGGTCGCTCTACGCCCGTTGAATTGAACTTTCTGGACGTGGAAAAGGTCACGTTCGCTGAAGAAGAGTAAAAGCAGTTTTCAGTTTTTAGTTTTCAGTTTTCAGTGAAATGCTGAAAGCCGCGAACTTAAAACTGAAAACTAAAAACTGAAAACTGAATTATGGCAAAGAAGATTACAGGTTACATCAAGCTTCAAGTTCCGGCGGGCAAGGCTAATCCTGCGCCGCCGATTGGCCCTGCGCTGGGGCAGCACGGCGTGAACATCATGGAGTTCTGCAAGGCTTTCAATGCGAAGACCGCGCAGATGGACCCGGACCTGAAGATTCCGGTCGTGATAACGGTTTACGCAGACCGCTCGTTTACCTTTGAGACGAAGACGCCGCCTGCGGCTGATCTTCTGAAGAAGGCTGCGGGGATTCCGAAGGGTTCAGGAAGGCCAAACAAGGAGAAGGCAGGCACTATCTCTCGCTCGACGATTGAAGAGATAGCAAAGACCAAGATGCCGGACTTGAATACTACGAATCTGGAGAGCGCCATACGCACAATCGAAGGCACTGCGCGCCAGATGGGACTGACGGTAGAGTAATTTTGGATTTTAGATTTTGGATTTTGGATTGAAAGGCTGTCGTTAAGTGAAGCGACAACCCAAAATCGTAAATCTAAAATTCATTGAGAGGGAGAGGCTAATGGATGAGCGATAACCTGCGGGTCAATCGCAAATCCAAAATCTAAAATCCAAAATGGATTGTCTCGCTTGCACCTCGGAGGTTTATAGAAATGAGAAGGCACGGGAAGAAGTATCGCGCGGCTTCTGAGAAAGTTGAGGCCGGACGCAAATACACGCTCGACGAGGGCGTGGCGAAAGTCAAGGAGATTGCTTTCGCTAAATTTGACGAGACGGTTGAGCTTACGCTGTGGCTCGGCGTTGACCCAAGGAAAGCGGATCAATTGGTGCGAGGAACTATCGTTCTGCCGCACGGTCTCGGAAAGTCTAAGAAAGTTCTGGTCGTAGCCCAGGGCGACAAAATCCGCGAAGCCGAAGAGGCTGGCGCAGATTTCATAGGCGGCGAGGACATGGTTGATAAGATAAAGGGCGGCTGGCTAGACTTCGACGCGATGATAGCCACGCCAGACATGATGCGCTTGGTAGGCCAACTGGGAAAAATTCTTGGCCCGCGTGGGCTTATGCCTAACCCTAAGACGGGCACCGTGACGTTCGACGTTTCGACCGCTGTGCGCGAAACCAAGGCAGGCAAGGTTGAGTACCGCGTTGACAAAACAGGCGTGATTCACGTGGCAGTCGGCAAAGTCTCTTTCGATGTGGATCGCATACGCGAGAACGCGCAGGTTCTGATTGACGCTGTGGTCAAAGCCAAGCCCGCGACGGCCAAAGGCAAGTATGTAAAGAAAGTGAATCTTGCGGCGACGATGAGTCCGGGCGTTCTGTTAGACGAGGCAGCGTACAGCAAGTAAGAGAGTGAGGAGCGAATTTAGATGAAGACCAGAGAACAGAAGCAGAAAGATTTGAACGCCCTCACGGAGCAGTTTCGCAAAGCGCAGGCGGCGATGTTCGTGGGCTTTCAAAATTTGACCGTGGCGAAAGATCAGGAGCTTCGCAGGCAATTGCGCGAGGCCGGAATCTCTTACGAAGTCGTCAAGAACACGCTGGCTCGGAAAGCCGCCGAAGGAACACCGTTCGAGCAAGCGGCGGAGCATTTCAAAGGCGTCACTGCCGTTGCTTTGAGCGACGGCGACCCTGTGAACTTGTCTAAAGCAATCTCGAAGTTTACGAAGGCTAACCCTGATATTTTCAAGTTCAAGGTTGGCGTAGTAGAAGGCAAAGTCGTAGCGCTACGCGATGTGGAAGCGATTGCCAGCCTGCCATCCAAGGAAGAGTTGATCTCGAAGATCATGTTCTTGATAAACGCGCAGGCGCAGCGCCTTGTCACGGTAATTTCAGCCGTGCCGCGCAACCTGGCAATCGTCGTCAAGCAGATAGGCGAGCAAAAAGGCGAAGCAGCCTAACGATTGCGGAATGCGGATTTCGGATTGCGGATTGAAAGCTCTGATTTGAGATTTCAAATTTGAGATTTAAGATTAAATTCTTCAATCCTTCTCTTAAATCCGCAATCCGCATTCTGAAATCCGCAATAGGTAGGGCGCGGAAAACGAGCGGGACGATTTGTCAGGTCGTCCGTTTCGGCTCGGACGGTTTTAGAGATTTGTGATGCAGCAAGTTTCCAAAAACGTCCCGTGGGTTCTCCTGCTGCGCAACCTGAACAACACAGCACACTAGAACCCTTTTGAGGAGGAAGAAAAATTAATCATGGCAGCAACACGTGAAGACGTAATTGAGTTTTTGAAGAACATGACGCTTCTGGAAGCATCGCAGCTCGTCAAAGAGTTGGAAGAGACTTTCGGCGTTTCTGCGGCTGCGGCTGCGGTCGCGGCTGCTCCTGCGGCTGGCGGCGCAGAGGCTGCTCCGGCGGTTGAGGAGAAGACAGAGTTTGACGTTATCCTGCAAGCGGCAGGCGCGAACAAGATCAACGTCATTAAGGTCGTACGCGAAGTCACTCAGCTCGGGCTTAAAGAGGCCAAAGACCTTGTTGACGGCGCTCCGAAGCCGGTCAAAGAGGGCGTCTCTAAAGAAGAAGCCGAGACCGTTCGTCAGAAGCTCGCCGACGCGGGCGCGACCGTCGAAGTAAAATAAGTCTGGAGTCTGGAGTCTGAAGTCTAGAGTCAAAGGCAGAAAAGAAACTTGCTTTTGACTCCAGACTCCAGACTCCAGACTCACGACTCCAGACTGTCTAAGCTTGACAGTTTATACCTTGGCGTTTTAAGTTAGGGGAGTATTGAGGCGCTGGCGTTACTCCCAGGCAAATTTGGCGAAAAACAATCAGCCGCTTTTTGGTTAATAAGCGGTCGGGGCATTCTGCGCCCTGACCGCCTTTTGGCGTCCATAATATCCGTGAATCGTGAATCGTAAATCGTGAATAGAAAAGAACAAGCCGCACTGCCTCTCAACTTCTATTCACGATTTACGATTCACGATTCACGACAAAGGAATAAAAGATGTCTGCAAATCCGCTTCAAATTGCGAACAATGGGCTGGGACGGCGTACGAGTCAGCCGCCCCCGCGTCAGGATTTCTCGAAGATTAAAACTGCCGTGCGCATTCCTAATCTGATAGAGATTCAGCGCGAAAGTTACAACCGCTTCCTACAGATGGACTTGCTCCCTGAAGAGCGCGCGAGCATAGGCCTTCAGGCCGTTTTCCGCTCGGTCTTCCCGATTGAAGACTTCAGGCGAACGGCCACTTTGGATTTCGTCGAATATCAGATTGGAAACTGGCAGTGCAAGTGCGGTCGTCTTGAGGGGCTTAACTATCTCAGGTCGAACTGCAAGAATTGCGGCTCTACTATAAAGGTTGACCCGCTCACGCCGGGCGAAACGCTTTGCCACAACTGCGGCACGTTCAACGCAGTCCGCCCCACTCTATGCGATAACTGCGGCGAGCCTGTGGGCCTGAAACATAAGCACGACCAGCAGGAGTGCCAAGAGCGAGGCATGTCCTATAGCGTGCCTCTCAAGGTAAAGATTCGCCTGACGGTTTACGACAAAGACCCTGAGACCGAAACGCTCTCGATTCGAGATATTAAAGAAGAGGAAGTCTTCTTCGGCGAAATCCCGCTGATGACGGACAACGGAACGTTCATCATCAACGGCACGGAGCGCGTCATTGTTTCCCAATTGCACCGCTCGCCCGGCGTCTTCTTCAAGCGCGGACAGGTCTTGATCGCCAAAGTGATTCCATATCGCGGCTCCTGGGTCGAGTTCGAATACGATCAGAAAAATCTTCTATACGTTCGCGTTGGCAAGCGCAAATTCCTTGCCTCTATCTTCCTTCGTGCTTTAGGTATATGGCTCAATCAGGAATTTGCAGGTAAAAAGTTTCCGAATGATTCGCAGTTGGAAGAGACTGTCAAGAACGCTCCATTCACGGACGAGGACATGCTGCGCGCTCTCTACATTTCGGACAATCTGAGAGTTGAAGACGGTCGTCTCTTCCTTAAAGTGCCGGACGCGGGCGCTAGCAACTTGGTCGGCATGAAGGTTGACAGCGACATAAAGGTGCGCGGCGAAGCCGTTGTGCGCGCTGGCAAGAAGGTGACGAACTCTGCGCTCGACGCCATTCGCAAGGGCAAGGTGCGCGAAGTTGAGATTGACACTGCGCAACTGGAAAGCGCGTACTCGCTCTCGGATATTGTTAACACAGAGACGGGCGAAGTCGTCTTGGAAGCCAACAACGAGATTACGCCTGCGAAGCTTCAGGAGATTATGGAGGCTGGCATCAACAGCTTTTCCATCTTCTTCCCAGAACGCGATGACCTTGGGCCAGTGCTCTCGCAGACACTGAAGAAGGATGTTATCTCAAAGCCTGTTGACGCGCTGCTCGAAATTTACCGCAAGATGAGACCGGGCGATCCGCCGACCGTGCAGACCGCTTATCGTCTACTTGAAGGCATGTTCTTCGACCCGCGCAAATTCGATTTCTCGCGCGTTGGCCGCTTGAAGTTCAACATCAAGATGGGCAAGCCGGAGATGAATCGCATAGACGATCCGCTTCTTTCGGCACAGGACTTCTTCGAGGTTGTCTCTTATGTTCTGAAGATGCGCAAGAACCCTTCGGAATATCAGCAGGACGATATTGACCATCTTGGCAATCGTCGCGTGCGAGCGGTTGGCGAACTTCTTGAAAATCAGTTCCGCATAGGTCTGGAAAGAATGGAGCGGGCGATTAAAGAGAAGATGTCCATACATCAAGAGATGCAGACGACTATGCCGCGCGATCTCATCAACGCGAAGCCCGTGACGGCTGCCGTAAGAGAGTTCTTCGGCTCCAGTCAACTCTCGCAGTTCATGGATCAGACCAATCCGCTCTCTGAGATTACGCACAAGCGTCGTCTTTCCGCACTTGGGCCGGGCGGATTGTCGCGCGAGCGCGCAGGGTTCGAGGTGCGCGACGTGCACCCAACACACTACGGTCGCATCTGCCCGATTGAGACGCCTGAAGGTCCGAACATAGGCCTTATCTCAAGCCTCTCATGCTTTGCGCGCATCAACGAGTTCGGCTTCATAGAGTCGCCTTACCGCAAAGTTCAGGACGGCCACGTAGTCGAATACGTGCGCATCATTAACGGCGGCGACACCAAATTCAAGCCGGGCGACCATGTTTCGCAGGACGAAGTTGAAAAAGCAAACAAGCGCGTGGGCGCGGACGGGCGCAAGGCCAAGTCTGAGCCGTTCCCGTTCTACCTGACGGCGTGGGAAGAGGATAAGCACGTCGTTGGACAGGCCAACATCGAATTGGACGAGCAGGGCTATATCGTTAACGAGCGCAACGCGGCGCGCAAGGCTGGCGAATTCATGACAGCGCGCCGCGAAGATATAGAGTACGTTGACGTTTCTCCAAAACAACTCGTCTCCGTAGCGGCTTCGCTCATTCCCTTTCTGGAGAATGACGACGCGAACCGCGCCCTTATGGGTTCAAACATGCAGCGTCAGTCGGTTCCTCTTCTTCGCGCCGAAGCGCCGTACATAGGCACAGGTATGGAGAAGGTTACGGCGCGCGATTCAGGCGCGGTCGTCGTAGCTCGTCGTGACGGCGTTGTGGATTACGTTGACTCGGAACGCATCATCGTCAAGGCAGACCACAACGTTGACGGCACGATTTCGCGCGAGGTGACTGCGGACATCTACACGCTCATTAAATTCAAGCGCTCGAACCAGAACACCTGCATCAACCAGCGACCCATCGTTCACGTAAGCGAGCGCGTAGAGAAGGGACAGGTGATAGCGGACGGCCCATGCACAGACCGTGGCGAACTGGCTTTAGGTCGTAATGTGCTCGTGGCCTTCATGCCCTGGCGCGGCTACAACTTTGAGGATGCAATTCTAGTGAGCGAGCGTCTTGTCAAAGACGATTTCTACACTTCGATTCACATTGAAGAGTTGGAGATTGAAGCGCGCGACACCAAATTGGGTCCTGAAGAGATTACGCGCGACATTCCAAACGTAGGCGAGAACATGCTGCGCGATCTGGACGAGAGCGGAATCATTCGCATAGGCGCTCAGGTCAAGCCCGGCTCAATCCTCGTAGGCAAGGTGACGCCTAAAGGCGAGACGCAACTTACAGCCGAAGAGAAACTGCTTCGCGCCATCTTCGGCGAAAAAGCAGGCGACGTGAAAGACGCTAGCCTCGTCTGTCCTCCGGGCATTGACGGAACTGTGGTGGACGTTCAGGTCTTCACACGAAAGGGGCAGGAGAAAGACCCGCGCTCGCTCGCAATCGAGCAGACGGAAGAGGAGCGCTTGCGGCGCGACCTGGAAGACGAGATACGCATCCTGCGCGAGCAGCGCGACGCACGCATCTACGAGCTTCTTGAAGGCCGAAAACTGGCCGCAGACCTGACCTCGAACCGCGAGGTTCTTATAGAGAAGGGCACGACCATTACGCGCGAGATGTTGGAAGGCATCGAGCCGAAGGTTTTGAGAAAAGCTCAACTGACAACTTCGCGCGTTGATGTCGGTGCAGAGATTAAGGAGTACGAGGATCGCACCGAGCGCCAGATCAAAATTCTCTCGGACATCTACGAAGAGAAGATTGCGAAGCTGCGCCAGGGCGACGAACTCGCTCCCGGCGTCATCAAGATGGTCAAAGTCTTCATAGCCATGAAGCGCAAGCTATCGGTCGGCGACAAGATGGCAGGGCGTCACGGCAACAAGGGCGTCATCGCTCGGATTCTTCCAGAAGAAGATATGCCTTACCTGCCTGACGGAACTCCGGTCGAGATAGTGCTGAACCCTTTGGGTGTGCCATCGCGCATGAACGTCGGTCAGATTCTTGAAACTCACCTTGGTTGGGCTGCTCGCGTGCTTGGCCTCTATTTCGCAACGCCTGTATTCGACGGAGCGACTGAGCGCGAAATCAAGCAGATGCTCAAGCAGGCCGGAACGCACCTGCACGAGATGGGGCTTGCGGAAATTGTGAACGAGTCAGGCAAGACAGTTCTTTATGATGGACTGTCGGGCGATGCTTTCGAGCAGAAGGTGACTGTTGGCTACATCTACATGCTGAAGCTTTCGCACCTTGTTGACGACAAGATTCACGCTCGTTCGATTGGCCCGTACTCGTTGATTACCCAACAACCTCTGGGCGGCAAGGCGCAGTTTGGCGGACAGCGTTTTGGAGAGATGGAAGTGTGGGCTTTGGAAGCTTATGGCGCGGCGCACATTCTTCAAGAGCTTCTGACCGCAAAGAGCGACGACGTTGCCGGGCGCTCGAAGATTTACGAAGCGATTGTGAAGGGCGAGGCAGACTTCGATCCAGGTCTTCCAGAATCCTTCAACGTGCTCGTGCGCGAACTGCAATCGCTCTGCCTCGACGTTGAACTCATCAACAAAGATGGCAGTGCGGATGGCGACGGCACAGGCGAAGCGATCATTACGGGCGGAGCAGAGTAATTTTGGATTTTAGATTTTGGATTTTGGATTAGCGAACGGATTGAATTAACTCGTCGAGTTATCTTTCAATCCAAAATCGGCAATCTAAAATCCAAAATGGAGATAAAGATGTTTAGATTCCAAGAACAGAAAACGCAACTCGCACCTGATTTCGAGGCGATTCGCATCTCACTTGCCAGCCCGGAAAAAATTCGGCAATGGTCGCACGGCGAGGTGACGAAGCCAGAGACGATTAACTACCGCACGTTTAAGCCGGAGCGCGACGGCCTTTTCTGCGCGCGCATTTTTGGCCCCGTGGCGGACTGGGAATGCCTTTGTGGAAAGTACAAACGCATGAAGCATCGCGGCGTTATCTGCGACAAGTGCGGTGTTGAGGTCACGCAGGCGAAAGTCCGTCGTGAACGCCTTGGGCACATTGATCTGGCAAGCCCTTGCTCGCACGTCTGGTTCTTCAAAGGCTTGCCCTCGCGCATAGGCCACCTGCTGGACATCCCTTTGCGCGAACTCGAAAAGGTTCTCTACTTCGAAAGTTACATAGTGATTGATCCGGGCGACGCGCCTGTGAAAGAGCGAGAGCTTTTGACGGACGAGCGCTATCGTGAGTTGATGCGCGATTTTCCCGCGCAGTTCGTTGCGAAGATGGGCGCGGAGGCGATTAAAGAATTGCTCGCAGCCGTCAAGGTTGAAGAACTCGCCGCAGACCTTCGCACGCGTATGAAGGAAGAGACCTCGCAGCAGAAGAAGTTGAAATATTCTAAGCGGCTGAAGGTTGCCACCAGCTTTTTGAAGTCTGGCAATCGTCCTGAATGGATGATTCTGGACGTGATACCTGTCATTCCGCCTGAGCTTCGCCCGCTAGTTCCATTAGACGGCGGGCGCTTTGCGACTTCGGATTTGAATGACCTATATCGTCGTGTCATCAATCGCAACAACCGTCTGAAAAAGTTGATGGAGCTTCGCGCGCCCGAAGTCATCGTGCGCAACGAGAAGCGTATGCTTCAGGAAGCCGTTGATGCTCTCTTTGATAACGGTCGGCGCGGTCGTGTCTTAAGGGGCGTGAACAATCGTCCGCTGAAATCTTTGTCAGGTACGCTCAAAGGAAAGCAGGGACGTTTTCGCCAAAACCTTCTTGGCAAGCGCGTTGATTATTCAGGCCGTTCGGTGATTGTCGTTGGGCCAGAATTGAAACTACACCAGTGCGGGCTGCCAAAGAAGATGGCTCTGGAACTGTTCAAGCCGTTCATCTACAACCAGCTTGAAAAACAGCAGCACGCGGCAACAATCAAGCAGGCGCGCGAGATGGTCGAACGCCAGGAGCCTGTCGTCTGGGACATTTTAGAGGAAGTGATACGCGAGCACCCTGTTCTCTTGAACCGCGCTCCTACTTTGCACCGTCTTGGCATTCAGGCTTTCGAGCCTGTGCTCGTAGAGGGCAAGGCAATCAAGATTCACCCGCTCGTCTGCACAGCTTTCAACGCGGACTTCGATGGCGACCAGATGGCCGTTCACATTCCGCTCTCGCCCGAAGCGCAGATTGAAGCTGCTGTGCTGATGCTCGCTTCAAATAATATCTTGAGTCCGGCGAACGGTCAGCCAATCGCAGTACCTTCGCAGGACATCGTTTTGGGTTGCTACTACCTGACGCGCGAACGCGTAGGCGCGAAAGGCGAAGGCCGCCTCTTCAGTTCAAACGACGAAGTTCTGCTCGCGCTAGACGCTAAAGAGGTGACGACGCAGACGCAGATTAAGCTGAGGGTAGAAGGCGACCTGCTTGATTTGACTCAAGAGCACGACCCGCAGGACGTGATGCGCGCCACAGTTCAGGAGAGCGTGCGCCGTGTCATCAACACAACGGTCGGTCGCGTTATCTTCAACGATCAGATTCCCGCTGGATTGGGATTCATCAATGGAACGTTGAAGAAGAAAGGCTTGCAGTCGCTTGTCAACTACTGCCACATACGCCTAGGCCACGTGACGACCGTGAAGATGTTGGACGATCTCAAGCAGCTTGGCTTCCTCTACGCGACCAAGGCTGGCATTTCAATCGGCATTGACGATCTGGTCACGCCGGATGCGAAGAAGGGTCTTGTGGAGAAAGCAGACCGCGATGTGATTGACGTTGAGCAGCAGTATCTTGACGGCGTTATCACGAACGGCGAGCGCTACAACAAGGTCATAGCCATCTGGTCTGAGGTGACAGACCGTGTGGCGAAAGAGATGTTTATAGCTATGGACGAGCGCGAGAAGAGTTCGGGCGAGTTGAATCCGATTCTTATCATGAGTGATTCCGGCGCTCGCGGCTCTGCGCAACAGATTCGCCAACTCGCAGGCATGCGCGGTCTAATGGCTAAGCCTTCCGGCGAAATCATCGAAACGCCTATTCGCGCAAACTTCCGCGAAGGCTTGAACGTGCTTCAATACTTCATCTCTACGCACGGCGCGCGAAAAGGTCTGGCAGATACGGCGCTCAAGACTGCGGACTCAGGCTACCTGACGCGCCGACTCGTTGACGTTGCTCAGGACGTTATAGTGTCTGAGCCTGACTGCGGAACATTGAAAGGCATCTGGGCTTCGGCGATTGTGGAAGGCGGCGAGGAGATTGAATCCTTACGCGACCGCATCGTTGGCCGCACAAGCCTGGATGATGTCATTGATCCTGTAGAAGGCAATGTTATCGTCGAAATCAACGAGGAGATAAACGAAGACCTCGCGGCAGAGATTCAACGCTCAGGCGTTCAGCGCGTACGCATTCGTTCGGTCTTAACCTGCGAATCGCGTCGCGGCGTCTGCGTCAAATGCTACGGTCGAAACCTCGCTACGGGTCAGATGGTTGACATTGGCGAAGCGGTCGGCGTCATCGCAGCGCAATCCATAGGCGAACCCGGCACGCAGCTTACCATGCGCACGTTCCACATAGGCGGAACCGCTCGTCTGGAAGAGCAGTCGAAGCACGAGGCGCGCATGGATGGAACTATCAAGTACGTTGAGCTTCAGACCGTGAAAAACCGTCGCGGCGAGATCATCGCAATGAATCGCAACGGCGCTCTGACCATAATTGACGAGCGCGGTCGTGAAGTTGCGCGCTACCAGATAGTTTACGGCGCGCACATTCAGGTCGAAAACGGCCAGCGCGTCACGGAAGATCAAATGCTCGCAACGTGGGACCCGTTCACCTTCGCAATCCTGACGGAAGTCGCAGGAACGGTGAAGTATCAGGACTTGAAAGAGGGCGTGACGGTTGACGAAGAAGTGGACGAAGTTACGGGGCAGTCTCGCTGGGTGGTTAAAGATTCGCCCGACGAGAAGCGCCAACCGCGTCTCGAAATACGCAGCGGCAACAAGGTTTTGAAGACCTACCAGATGCCAGTTCGCGCCAACCTAATGGTCAGCGACGGCGACGTTGTGGAACCCGGCGACATCATCGCCAAGATTCCGCGCGAGACCACTAAGACCAAGGACATCACGGGTGGATTGCCGCGCGTAGTCGAACTCTTCGAGGCTCGCAGGCCTGCCGAAACCGCAGTGATGAGCGAGATTGACGGCACAGTGAAGCTTGGCCCAATCTCGAAGGGCAAGCGTCGTCTAATAATCACCGGCGACGACGGAGAAGAGCGCGAGTACGACATCCCGCGCGGCACGCATATCAACGTGCAGGAGGGAGACCGCGTGCGCGCAGGCGAAGCTCTGATGGATGGCCCCTTGAATCCGCACGACATCCTACGCGTTTTGGGGATGAACCGTCTGCAAGAGTATCTAGTGAACGAGATTCAAGAGGTCTATCGCTTGCAGGGCGTGAACATTAACGACAAGCACATAGAGGTGATCGTCAGGCAGATGCTTCGCTGGGTGAAGATCAAAGAGGTTGGAGACACGGAATTCCTGTTAGACGAGCAGGTTGACCGTTTCCGCTTCACTGACGAGAACGCCCGCGTGACTGCAGAGGACGGCGAGCCTTCACAGGCCGAACCTCTCTTGTTAGGCATCACGAAGGCTTCGCTTTCGACAGACTCGTTCATCTCTGCTGCATCGTTCCAGGAGACTACGCGCGTGCTGACGGAAGCAGCGATTTCGGGTCGCATTGATTACCTTCGCGGCCTGAAAGAGAACGTCATCATGGGTCGCCTGATTCCTGCCGGAACGGGCATGGAATACTACCGCAACGTCAAGATAGAGCGCGACGAGACCGTTGAGCAATCGCGCGAGCGTGACCTTGAGGAGTTCCCTGAAATAGTCGGCGGCGTTGACGTCCCTGCCGCACGCGCACCGGTCAGCGCGGTCGGCGACGGCAACGCGGGCGGCGAAGAGGAGTAGTTTCTCCTGACTGAAGGCTAGGCATGGGAGTGATGTTTTCGCCCAACACCTAACTTGCTCGAAAAGACCGGCTCAGAATTTATTCTGAGCCGGTCTTTCATTAGTTACACGTGCGCGGCTGTGCTATATAATCTGGAACAAGACTCATCCTTTTGGGCAGCGGAAATACGAGACACATCTAATGGTCAAAAATAATTTAGAGATCGAATCAAGAGTGGAGAGCAAGAAAGGCGATCAAACTCGCCCTACTTACTTCTTATCAATCACTCTTGAGAACATCCGTTGTTTTGGGCCTAGACAAACGCTTGATTTATCGAATGGCAAAGGCCGACCATCTCAATGGACTATCATTTTAGGTGATAACGGTGTTGGGAAGACAACACTACTACAAAGCATTGTTGCATTAACGCCAGTTGTATTCCCAACACTTGCGGAAGAAGAGACCAGAAAAGAAGTCGTACCAAGGTACTTTACGGATAAAAGGATGGAATGGGAGCCTTTCCGATACGGTAATGATGATTTCTATTTGTCAGTGGATTTCTTTGTGGGTGCTGAATTATCAGAAAAAAAGCTAGGTAAAGAGATAAAAGATTTGTATGTAGGAAGGAATCTAGATTACGTAAAAACAAATGAAAATGAGACTACTTGGAACATTTTCCGAAAGTTAAAAAGGGCTAATGGAAAGAATTACAAAGATCTTGGCGAGATTGTTTGCTTCGGTTATGGTGCATCAAGGCGCATGGGAGAAACTTCTCTTTCAGAGAAAGCTGAAGATGATCCTTATGCTAGTTTATTTTCAGATAATGTTGCCCTTTTAAATGCTGAGGAATGGTTGCTACAAGCTGATTATGCTGCTCATGCTTCTAAAAGTTCCCGCGCGCAAAAGCGCGCCAAAGACCGACGTGACGAAATAAAAAGCATACTGATAAAACTTCTGCCGGATGTGGATGATATTAAGTTCACTCAACTCACTGAAGAACAGCTAAAGCCCGGTATCGAAGTAAAGACTCCCTATGGTTGGGTATCTATAAAAGAACTGAGCTTAGGATACAAGACTCTCATTGCCTGGATGGTGGATTTAGCCAGTCGTCTGTTTGACACATATCCTGATAGCCCAAATCCTCTTGCAGAGCCTGCCGTAGTTCTAGTTGATGAGATCGATCTGCATCTTCATCCGAAGTGGCAGCGGAATTTAATGAGTTTTCTAAGTGAATTGTTCCCGAATACGCAATTCATTGCTACCGCACACAGCCCGCTTATAGTTCAGGCTGCAACCGATGCAAACGTGGTTCTGCTAAGGAGAGAGAGCGACCACGTTGTCATTGACAATGATGTCAAGGCAATACATGGCTGGCGTGTGGATCAGATTTTGACCAGTGACCTATTTGGTTTGGAAAGCGCGCGCCCGCCGCAACTGGATAGTCTCCTAGCAGAACGCACCCAGATTCTTTCAAAGGCAAAACTTACGAAGAAAGATAGAGAGAGACTGGAGAAAATTGAAGAAGAAATCGGCTCACTGCCTACGGGCGAGACACCAGAAGATATGGAAGCGATGGATGTAATTCGTCGCGCGGCTGAAAGGTTAAAATCGGAAGGATACTGAACCTCACATGATTCAGGTCACAAAACCTGCAAAAGCTCCCGCCATCTTATTAACAAAAGGTAAGCCTAGAAGACGCGAACATATTGCCGCCTATAATAAAGGTGTCAGAGGATTCACTTTTGATTCTAAGATATATGGACATAAAACAGTTAAAGAGGCACTAATCAACGCTCAATATGATAAGTGTTTTCTTTGTGAATCAAAAATAACTCACATTGCTTTCGGAGACGTGGAACACTTCCGCCCAAAAGCTGCGTATCGTCAGAGTACAAGTGATCCATTGCAAAAGCCCGGATACTATTGGCTGGCTTATGAGTGGAGCAATCTGTTTTTGGCCTGTCAGCTTTGCAATCAACTCTTCAAGAAAAATCTTTTCCCTCTCGTGAACCCTAGCGCACGGGCTACGTCACATAAACATAAAATTGAGCGTGAGAAGCCGCTTTTTATTAACCCTTCATTGGATGACCCAGAAGAATATATCTCCTTTAGAAGAGAAGTTCCTTACCCGATTAAGAACAATCCTAGAGGTAAGACCACTATCACAGATTTAGGTCTTAAGAGGCAGAAACTTAACGAAAAGCGATTGGAGCGCTATGAACTGCTAGAGCAACTTTATCTAATTGCTTTCCGAACTCCAGCTATACCGGAGAGTAAAAGGGCTAAAGATTTGCTTGCTCAAGCCGTGCAGGATAATGCTGAATATGCCTCTATGGCACGAGCAGCTATTGCAGCAAAATTCACTTTAGTGCCCTAGCCACCAAGCCCACCGACCTTTTACTTAGCCATTAGGGAGCGTTATGGTACTATAAAATTCTTCTTATACACAGCCAACCGCAGACTAAGCCAGAGCATCTATTAGATTCCTCCCCCAAACGAATAGAGCAGCCTTTCGGGAAAGCAGTAAAGAATCCGATGAAAATAGGTGTATTGTTCCCCTCGCTCGCCCTGATTTTTGCGCTCGCGCCCCTGGCCGCAAGAGCGCAAGGCACGAATTCATTAGAAAATTCGCAAGTCGCATCGGTGACCGCAGTCGCGCCTCCGGTAATCAACGCGCAACCTGTTTCTGCGCTCTCCACAGACGAGCTTTCGGCGCGAATCGCGGATGCGAAAAAGCTTTTGAAAGCCAATGCGGCCTCTACGTCGCTAGATTCCGTGACACTAGCGATGCTGGACGCGCAGACGGCGCAGTTTCAACTGCTCAACCTCACAAAAGAGGTCTATTTGCAGCGCGGTGCGGAAGCAATCGCGCAGACTTCGCTGGGTCATACGGCTCGCGTCTCTATTGAGCGCGCCAACGGCGTAAACACAGCCGTCACCGTCTATGACACAACGCTGAACCGCCAGCTTCTGCCTTTGGTAGTGCAGTACCCTATTGAAAGGCAGGGAAAGCTGAGCGAGATGGCCTACTACACTTCGGCTCACCCAGCGCTTCTTTCATCTTCGCTGGTGAGTGAAGGGAAGTCTTACGTGCGAACTTTGCTGGACAATGCCGCAGACAATCTGCGCTCGGAAGGCGTAGAGATTTCGCCCGAAATCGTGGACATAGCGGAGCACCTTTGCATAGTCGAGCACACGGATCACAAGCGCTTCGTTGCGGAAGATCGCGGCGCGCTATTTCAAGAGATACTATCGCTTTACGCTCTGAACCAGCCGGACACTTTCCGCTACTCCATCAGCACTGCGGGCGCTGGCGGCATGGTGCAGATGATTCCGCAGACTTATCAGATGGTAAGGGCGCAGCATCCGAACGTTCCGCTCGAAGCCGATTTTGTAACGGGCATGCGCAACCACTCGAACGCGCTCACAGCTATGCTGCTTTACATGCAAGACACTTGGAACGGTTTAGCGAAGAGTGAAGACGTGCAGGACGCGCTTCGTTCAGGGCTGGCGACACAGGCAGAGTTAGTCTCTGCCGGATACAACTCGAACCCCGTGCGGCTTCCTCTTTATCTGCGGCGCGGAGGCTCCGAGTGGCGCTCGCTCATCCCAGCAGAAACACAGATGTATCTTGCCATATACGGCTCGCTAGACCATCTGATTCCTCTTGGAGAGAGGACGAGCAATCAGGCTGGCAGCACTGTGGGTAAAGGCTCTTCGGCGATCGTTGCAGCGCGGCAGAATCTAAGCCTTATGAATTTCAGGTCAAGCATCTCTAAGCTGATGCCTGTTCTGCTGAGCGAACAGATTCTAGAATCAAGCTCGTTATTGCTGCGCAGCGTGCCTTAAAGGAAGGCAAAAGTAAAAAGGTAAAAGGTAAAAGTAAGGAAGGAGTTCAACCTTCTTCACTTTTGCCTTTTACCTTTTTACTTTTTCCTTTCACTGTATCTCAATCTTTAAGATGAAGTTGCCGCGCCAAGCTTCACCCATGCTGCTCTCGGTCACACGAATGCGGTAATCTCCTGTAGCTGGCAAAGTGTCGTCGTAAACGACTCCGCCGGGGCCGCCGTCCTGTTCGCCATTCGGGAATAAAACCACGCCGCGCGTTGGCCCGTCGCCGATAATCTCTACGCGCATGTGCTGACCCTTCTTCGCTCTCAACACGAAATAGTCTTCGTCCGTTATGCTATTCAAATGGCCGCGTATGCTCATGTGCGTCTTCCCGTGCTTGAAGTTGATGCGCCGAACGCCCTTCGCTGTTGAGCTAAAGGAAGAGACAGAGAGCGCTGACGTTATCAAGACCAGAGAAGCGCAACGAAAAAGATTTAGCCGCGCGAAGTTGAGCAACTCTTTAAGACGTACGCTCATCAAGAAATCTCCTTACCCGAGATGAAATAACCTGCGGCGGGTTTCGAGCGCGCGCCGCAGGTTAATGACACATTTCCTCTACTATTTTTGCAGAGCGAGCACCACCTGCGGAAGCGGATCGCCCGTGCTCGTCTTGCTGATTGTGTCGTCCGTGTAGATGACAGCCGCCTTTCCGTTCTGCGGGTTAATTGCAACTTCGAAGAGATCTAGCAAGTTTCTAGTCCCCTGCGCGCAGCCAGTTCCTTCCACGCATATAACGCCGAAGTGGTTCGGTCTATTGCTAACAACGCTCTGAGCAAAATTCGCGCCGTCGTTTGTAGTCTGCGCCAGATAAGTGTTCCACACAGCGCTCGAATCATCATCGCTCGCCGCAGTCGTGCCGTAGTAAACGACATCAACTGTGCCGTTGTATGCAGCAACCCATGGGAAGATTGCAGTCGTCGCAGGGCTGGCGCTGACCTTCACAGCCGCAGACCATGTAGAGCCTTGATTGCTTGATGTTGAGAAGTAGACAGCATGAGCGTCAGACCAAGTAGCGTAAAGTTTCCCGTTCTTCGGATCAACTGCAAGGCTCGGAAATATATTATTTAGCGCCGTGAAGAGCGGGGCGTGGTAAACCAGCGTAGCAGTCCATGTCTTTCCCATGTCCGTACTGCGCGAGACGTATATGTTATTGAAATTCGCGCTCTTCGCTTTCTGAATCCCGGCTTCGCCCGCCGCGTAAATATCATAGACGTTGTGCGTCAAGGGGTCTGCGACAATCGGCCCCTGATCGTTATTGAAAGTCGCGTCGCCGGTTGCGCCGCCCTGTCCCACGACTGGGCTTGCAACCTTCTGCCATGTGTAGCCGTCATCGTCCGAGCGCTGTAGGTGTATGAGCGTGCTGTTGCCGGAATCGTGATAAGAGATATAGACGTGCGCTGCGTCGGAAGTCACCCACTGCCGGTCAGCGCCCGTCGTGTCAATAATCTGCGAAGTGCAGTTGCTACTAGTGAAGCCGGGTGACGCGCCGTTCGGACATGTGATGGCGGAAACGCCTAGCTGATACGCGTTGAACTGTGGGTTGACCAGAAAAATAAGCGTAGAGGCGTGCAGCGCCCCAGTCGAACCCAGATCAATATCCGCGTCGCCTCCGCCCAGCACACGCTTGCCCTGCTTTTGCAGTGTAGCGTCCATCACGCCCTGGTAAGTCGGCGTAGAGCCGAACGCGCCAGTCCAGTAATTCGTCCCGAACGTCAGCCATGAAAGACCGGACAAGGCCATCTGCCCGTTCCCGGCAATCGAGATGGCAGGCTCGCTGTTACCGTCCGGCCTGAGAAGCGGCGTGTTCGTAAAACTCAGACTGCGCGCAGCGGCTGCGGAACTGTTGCCAGTCTGTGCAACGAACATGAGCGCGAGAAATAATAGAAGAAGGGTTGATGTAATTAGAGCTTTGAGTTTCATCTGTAAAGACTCCTTTGGGACAAGATCAAGCGCCACATGAGAGCGCTGAGAATTTGCGTTGAAAGTACGAACAATTGCAGGACGCCTGGGAAATGTGGTCGTCCAATACTGAAAGACCATTAAAGTGTAGACGGAATGAATCTAAGCAAAAATTCAGTTCGTAGTCAATAAAAGAGCTAATCGAAGGAAAAATCCGGTTCATGATTGGGTTCTATGCTTTCGGCTGCGGCGTTTGCTCGCTGATATATTAATAACTCATTTCAAAACCTGTAGGAGTCAAACTCTTAGCGAGCTTAAGCATTTCTCTTTGCGCCTCCAGCGTGAAACAGCAATTCTATTAACGCTCAAGATTCATGTTAGTTGCAGGTTCACGCTGGAGGCGCAAAGAGAAATGCTTAAGCTCGCTAAGTGGTCGGTCACTTCCGGTTTTGAATTGCTCTCTAAGACTGAAGACAGGCCCAGGCATGACACTGGTGATAAAACGCTTCCTCAATCTTATCTGTCTCCAACCAGTATAGCTCATGCTCGCCAGCGCCTTTTTCCTCAGAGGTAAATTCCGCTGCGAAAAAG
>MNJR01000100.1 GCA_001920415.1 Acidobacteria bacterium 13_1_20CM_3_53_8
CTTCGACACAGAAGGTAATCTATACGTCGCTGCTTCCTTGCGCGGGCGTCGCGGCATCGTGCGCATCACGCCCGATGGAAGTGAAGCAAATCTCTTCGTCGCAGGAATGAACGTCGTAGGCTTAGCTTTCGGCGCAACGGGCGATATGATCGTCGCCACGAACGAAGCAGTTTATAGTCTTCCGCTTGGCATTCACGGGACGCTGCTACAGTGAGCAGTGAGCAGTGAGCGGTAAGCTGTTTGTCGCGTGTAATGAACATTGAATAATTAAGTGAGGCGATTATGGACAAGCCGCACAAGTTGGCGGTGTGCGCTGATTTAAACTGCTTACTGCTGACCGCTCACTGCTTACTGCTCACTTTTTTGACAGCATTTGATGTGCATGCTAGTGTGAGTGAGAGCCTGCTTGATCGAATGGTTTTATCGTAAGTTATGGTAAGTAACGAAGCAATCGGGCAATTCATTCTTTACATGGTGGCGCTGATCTTTTCGCTGTCAGTGCACGAGTCTGCTCACGCCTGGATGTCCAACAGATTCGGCGACGATTTGGCGCGCTTGCAAGGGCGCATCACGCTTAACCCTGCGGCGCACGTTGATCCAATCGGCACGCTCCTTTTTCCTGCGATTGCTTTCTTCTTTCATGCCCCGGTCATAGGTTGGGCGAAGCCTACGCCAGTGAACCCTTTGAAGTGGCGAAACAAGAATGTTGCTAATTTCTGGGTATCAGCCGCAGGAGTGATCTGCAATTTTATTATAGCAATCGTTGCAGGCATCACGATTCGCATCTTGTTCGAGGCTGGAGTGCTGGGATTCCCAAACGATATAAATGCCTGGCCGTTAACGCCTGTTAACAACAACTCTCTAATCGCACTCGGAGCGGCGCAGTTGCTTCAAATCCTTTTCACTTTGAACGTAGCCCTGGGAGTATTCAATCTGATTCCAATTCCGCCCCTTGATGGCAGCGGGATATTGAGCAGCTTTCTTCCTCCGAGTTTTGATTCCGCGATGGACGCATTGCACCGCTTCGGTTTTATAATCCTTTACATAGCTCTGTTCACGGGCGTAATCGGCGCAATTTTTAATCTGGTTATGCCGCTCGCGATAAGGGCAGTTTTAATCGGTCGTTTGTGAAGCTTCATGAAGAGAATCTTTAGCGGAATCCAACCGTCAGGCAACTTACATCTTGGCAATTATCTGGGCGCTATACGCAACTGGATTTCGTTGCAGCACGAGTACGAGAGTTTTTTCTGCATAGTTGACCTGCACGCAATCACAGTTCCCCAAGAGCCTGAAATCTTAGCGAAGAAGATTAGAGACCTTGCGCGGCTCTACGTTGCAATCGGCATTGACCCGAAAGTTTCTACCATCTTCGTTCAATCGGACGTTGCCGCTCACACGGAACTCGCATGGATTCTGAACTGCATCACGCGCATGAGTGAGCTTGAGCGCATGACGCAGTACAAAGATAAGGCTAAAAAGCAGCGCGAGAACGTAGGCGTCGGACTGTTTGATTATCCGGCGCTGATGGCCGCAGACATTCTGCTCTACCAGACAGACCTGGTCCCCGTAGGCCACGATCAGAAGCAGCATCTTGAATTGACGCGCGATCTTGCTATTCGATTTAACCGCGACTACGGCGAAATCTTCCGTGTGCCCGAACCATTCATTCCAAAATTAGGCGCGCGCATCATGTCCTTGCAAGACCCTTTGAAGAAGATGTCAAAGTCTGACGAAGAGGCTAGCGGCAGCATCAATCTTTTTGATTCACCCGAAGACATCTCAAAAAAATTCCGTCGCGCCGTCACAGACTCCGGCACGGAGATTCGCTTTGACGACGCTCGCCCCGCAATCACAAACCTTCTGATGATCTACCAATTGCTGACCGACAAACAGACGGAAGAGATTGAAGAGCATTTTATTGGAAAGGGTTACGCGCACCTCAAGAGTGAGCTTGCCGAAGTCACAATCGAATTCTTAAAACCGATTCAAGATCGCCTGCGAGCGATTGGTGATGACGAACTCGACCGCATACTCACAGACGGTTGCACGCGCGCTGAATCAATCGCAGCCGGTACGCTTAGCAGTGTGAGAGAGCGCATGGGATTGAAAGGCGTTCGACGCGCCAGACATTAACCCGGAGAGACGATGAGCGATACACAAGAATCCACGCTTATAACTTCTACCACAACGACTATCAGCGTCGCTGGCGCGCAGCCTGAAATAATTGGGGATGCGGGCGGCGACGAACTTAGACTTGTGATGGGCGAATTCAGCGGGCCGCTCGATTTGCTGCTCTACCTGATTCGTCAGGAGCAGGTGGACATCTACGACATACCTATAGCGCGAATCACGGATGAGTATCTGCGCTACTTGCGGTTGATGAAAGAACTGGACATTACCATCGCAGGCGATTTTTTAGTGATGGCCGCAACGCTCATCGAATTGAAATCGAAGATGCTGTTGCCGCGCGACCCGCTTGCATCAGTTGATGAAGAGACGGAAGACCCGCGCCTTGATCTTATTAATCAACTTCTGGAACACCAGAAGTACAAAGCCGCCGCGCAGATGCTATGGACTCGTGCGACCGTAGAGCGGGCCGTTTTCAAACGCGGCGAGATTGAGACGGACAAGAACAACCCGGAAGTCGCGGTTGGTCTGTTCGATCTACTGAAAGTTTTCAATCAAATTCTGGCGCGACACAGGGAAGAGGTTCAGCTTGAGATTGAGCGCGAAGAGATTAGCATGGCAGAGATGCTTGAACGCTTGCGCAATATGGTTCTCTCTTCGGGCGAACTGAATCTGCGCGTCTTCTTCGAGCGCGCGCGCTCCAGGCGAGAGCTTGTGCTTGCGTTCCTCTCCGTGCTTGAGCTTGTGCGCACTACGGAAATCAGTTTGATTCAAAAAGAGACTTTCGGCGAGATTGTCGCCCGTGTTGCGGGCTAGAAAAATATGAGTGAAGAAATAAGAGAGCGCGAGACGAATGCTGATTCGGCTGAGTCTTCCGAAGATTCGCAGGATGAAAATCTTGCGTTCGGATTTGCGGAAGATGTAGACGTTGTGATTCACGATGCTGACCGTGAAGACGCGTTGGAAGATGCCGCGAAACATGCGACGGAAGATAAAGGTGAGGCTTCTTCCTCAGATGAAGAAGCCCTGCCGAGCGTGCGCAGCATGGCCGAGTTGATGGCTATCATAGAGGCTTTAATCTTTGTCTCGGAAGAACCTTTGACAGTCAAAACGATTGCTGCCGTTCTCAAAGAAGATAGCGATTGGATTGAGACAGCAGTGGAAGAGTTGGCACAGGAATTCAACGAGCGCAACGGCGGTCTACAATTGCGCGAGGTCGCTGGCGGCTGGCAAATAGCTACGCGCCCGGAATTCCACGAACACGTACGCGCATTCTTGAAATCGCGTCCGAGCGCAAAGCTCTCGCTGGCCGCACTGGAAACCCTCGCCGTCATAGCTTACAAGCAGCCAATCACTGTTCCCGAAATTTTAGAGATTCGTGGCGTACAATCTCCTTCGGCAATCAAAACTCTTCTGGACAAACGCCTCATCGTTGCAAAAGGGCGCAAAGAGACAATCGGCAGGCCCATGATGTACGGCACATCGAAAGAGTTTCTGATTCAGTTTGGATTGAAAGACCTGTCGGAGCTGCCGAGCATAGAAGACTTTGAAGATTTAGCTGGTGGAGTAGGTTAAGATAAGATGGGCTAACCTCTCCTGTGTTCGGAGGAATTATGCGCAACGGAGGCTATTCCGCTCTGCTGCTGCTTCTTGCCATGTGCGGCGCGCCCGCGTGTGCTCGAAGAGCAGAAATATTCTCCGCCGCGCAGCAACCCGCCGCGACGCCGACAGCACAGCCGCACCTTATTGAAGCAACAATCAGGCAGCACACGGCCAACCCCACTGTCAGACGCGATAACAACGGTCACATCACGGCTCTTCTGGATGCTACTTCCTACGGAGAGTACCCGGAGCTTTGTAGTGTGACCGAGCAGGTGGTAAGGCTCATAGAAATTCAGAGGGAAGGAGCGGTCATTACTCATCTGATCTTGGAATTGCCCAGCACAGGTCACGTCTATTTCAGGATTGATAACAGGTTGCAGGAGATGTTCGAAGCGGATAAGAAGGAGTTTGAAAGATTCTTCACGATGCGCAAAAAATTCCGCGCAACTTTTTATGAGTGCTTTGCGACCTGCTCAAATAGCCGAGAAGTCATCAACCTTGAGCAGCTTTGACCGGGACTTTTTATGGAAGAGCGTCTGCAAAAATTGATAGCCGCTGCTGGTCTGGCTTCGCGTCGCCACGCAGAGGAGATGATTAGCGCGGGCGAGGTGACGGTGAACGGCGAGGTCGTCACAGAGTTGGGGACGAAGGCCGACCCTGAGCGCGATCACATAAAGGTGCGTGGTCGTCTCATCAACCCGCTTCTGAAATCGCGCGAGAAAGTTTACGTGCTTCTCAATAAGCCGCGCGGCACGTTGTCGAGCGTCTCTGACCCAGAGGGAAGACCGCTTGTGACCGATTTGCTGCCAGCTTCGCTCGGTCGAGTTCATCCGGTTGGTCGCCTTGATTTCAACACTGAAGGTCTTCTTCTTCTCACGAACGATGGTGAGTTTACTAACTTCATCACGTCTGCGCGCAATCACGTTCGCAAAGTTTATGAAGTTAAAGTGAAGGGTGTGCCGACCGATACCGCCATCAACAGGCTTCGTCGCGGCATTGAGCTTGAAGACGGCGTGCGCACTGCTCCAGCCGAAATCAAAAAGCTTGACGAGACTGATACGAACTCGTGGTTTGAAATCACTCTGCGCGAAGGGCGCAACCAACAGATAAGGCGCATGTTCGATTCCATAGGCCACTCGGTTCTAAAACTTCGCCGCACACGTATAGGATTTCTTCGTGACGAGCGCCTGAAGCCGAACGAATGGCGCTTGCTCACGCCATCGGAAGTCTCTCGCTTCGTGAGTAAAAAGCAGAAAAATAGTCAAACGAGCAAAGCGAAAGCGCGCGGCGCGGGTCACGGTTCAAGACAAAATTAGGGTAGAATAAGAGAGTGATAAGTGATAAGAGCAGTTTTCAGTTTTTAGTTTTCAGTTTTCAGCAAGAGACGAAATGCTCTTATCTGAAAACTGAAAACTAAAAACTGAAAACTGCTCTTATCACTGCTTTATGGAGTTAGGTATGGATTTCGAGCTTTCGGAAGAGCAGCAGCAGATACGCATGAGCGTGCGCGAGTTTGCGGAAGCAGAGATCGCGCCGCACGTGATGGAGTGGGATGAATCGCAGCATTTTCCTGTTGAATTATTGCCGAAGCTTGCCGAACTCGGATTGATGGGAGTTATTTTCCCGGAAGAGTACGGCGGCGCCGGGATGGGTTACGTCGAATACGCTACGATCATTGAGGAGCTATCGCGCGTTGACGGCTCGGTTGGAATATCGGTTGCGGCGCACAATTCGCTCTGCTCGAATCACATCTACACTTTCGGGACGGAAGAGCAGAAGCGGAAATATCTTGTGAAGCTTGCGCAAGGTGAACATCTAGGCGCATGGGGATTGACCGAACCGAGCGCCGGCTCGGATGCGTCCGGGACAAGGACGACCGCAGTGCAACAGGATGGCGGATGGGTGGTCAACGGCTCGAAGAATTTCATCACGCACGCGATTCACGCTGACACATGCGTCGCGGTCGCTTCGACGGATCGTTCAAGAGGAAGCAAAGGCATCACGGCATTTATTTTCGAGAAGGGAATGAAAGGTTTCGCTCCGTCGAAGAAAGAGAACAAGCTTGGATTGCGTGCTTCCGAAACGGCTAGCGTAGTATTTGAAGATTGCTTCGTGCCGGATGAAAACCGATTGGGTAACGAAGGCGAAGGTTTCATTCAGGCAATGCAGATTCTGGACGGCGGAAGAATTTCAATCGCTGCTCTCGCAATCGGAATGGCGCAGGGAGCTTATGAATCGGCTTTGCGCTATTCGAAAGAGCGCGAGCAGTTTGGTCGTCCCATATCTGAATTTCAAGCGATTCAATTCAAGCTTGCGGACATGGCGACCGAGATCGAAGCCGCACGGCTTTTGATGTATCGCGCAGCTTTCATGAAGGATCAGGGCAAAAGGGTCACGAAAGAATCTTCTATGGCTAAGCTCTACGCTTCGGAGATGAGCGTTAAAGTTTGCGAGGAGGCTATACAGATTCACGGCGGCTACGGTTATACGAAAGACTATCCGCCCGAAAAATACTGGCGCGACTCGAAGCTCTGCACTATTGGCGAAGGCACTTCAGAGATTCAGCGCATAGTCATTGCGCGTGAGCTTTTGAAGCAATAGCCATTACAGTATTGCAGAATAATAAAGAGTAAGATGACTATCCACGCGCATCACACGAAGCAGCACGAAACAGGTTCTATCTTGGTGTGGTTTCGTGGATAATCTCCCTCTTCTTTTATGATGTAACAAAATTCCATGAAGGAGATATTTGTTGCGTTTCAACTTATCAGTCTGCTCTTCGCAGGCTCTCTGGCAAGACCGCAGTCGGTTCCTCGCTTTGAAGATTATTCTGCGCCAGTTTACAGGGGCAGGCTCGCGCCCGTGAATTTGAGAAGCGCCAGGGGCGCAAGCTCATTCCGCACGCGATTGCGCGAGGGCGCTAGAGAAGGGGTAAATTTCGCGGGACATTACACGATGGTTCAGTGGGGCTGCGGCGCGGGCTGTCTTGATGCGGGCATCATTGATGCGAAGACGGGTATGGTCTATCTGCCAGACGAAATCGCAGGCTTTATGGTCTGGTTCTGGAATGACAATGACGAAGCGCTACAATTCAAGCCTAACAGCCGATTGTTAGTTCTATCAGGCGCGCCAGCAAGTGAAGCGAATAGCGATAGCCCGAAAACAGGTCTCTATTATTACGAGTGGACGGGCACACGTCTTAAGCTGATTAAGTTCGTCGCAAAGAGCAGGGAAGACGCGCACTGAGCCGGGGTGAAAGATGAGCGGCTCTCATTTTATTGAAAAGATTTTTGGCGGCGATACGCGCTCTGTCGCTCGTGCGATCTCGAAGATTGAAGACGGCGCAAAGGATTCCGCCGAATTGATGAAAGAGATTTTTCCACGCACAGGGCGCGCGCTAATCATAGGAATCACAGGCTCGCCCGGCGCTGGAAAATCCACGCTTGTTGACAAGCTCGCTCTTCTTTATCGCCATTGCAATGAGCGTGTAGGCATCATAGCCGTTGACCCTTCAAGCCCTTTCTCTGGCGGAGCAATCCTTGGCGACCGCATACGAATGCAGACTCTTGGGCTTGATCCGGGAGTCTTCATACGCTCTATGGCTACGCGCGGCAATCTAGGCGGATTAGCGCGAGCGACCGTTGATGCTGCTGCTATCTTAGATGCTGCGGGGTTTGACAAAGTAATCGTTGAGACGGTCGGTGTAGGTCAGGACGAAGTTGAGATTGTAAAGGCTGCGGATGTTTCCATTGTTGTGTTAGTGCCCGGCATGGGCGACGATATTCAGGCTATAAAAGCGGGCATCATGGAGATTGGCGATGTCTTCGTCATCAACAAGGCCGACCGCGAAGGCGTGCTGAGAACCGAAAAAGAGTTGGAAGCGTTATTGTCGCTCGCCGCACGGCAGGACAAATGGAATCCGCCGATAGTCAAAACGATTGCGACCGAGAACAAGGGCATAGAGGATTTAGCTGCGGCAATCGCGCGTTATCAGGAATTTTTGAAAGAGGCTGGAGCAGGGCAAGAGCGTCGTCAGGCAATCGCGCGCTGGCGCATTCTGGAACTCCTGCGTGAACGCCTTTTGGCGCGAACTCTAGGCGCAGATTCGGCATCAGACACTCTCGACCGTCTGAGCGAGGAAGTCGCAGCAAAACAACGCGACCCGTATTCGGCGGTTGAAGAGATATTAAAGTCTGGAGTCTGATTGATTTTGGATTTTAGATTTTGGATTGAAAGACATCTTGTTCGTCAGATTCAATCCGTTTGCTAATCCAAAATCTAAAATCCAAAATCTAAAATATGAAGATTGAGCACATCGGAATTGCCACGCATACGCTTGATGATGCGCTTCGGTTCTGGCGCGACGCGCTGGGGCTTGAGGTAGTTCATACTGAAGAGGTCGCGGAGCAGGGCGTGCGTGTCGCTATGCTGCCCGTGGGCGAGCCTAGAATTGAATTGTTAGAGCCTACGGGCGCGGATTCGCCTGTGGCGAAATTTCTGGAGAAGCGCGGACAAGGGATTCATCACATTGCCGTGCGCGTTGATGACATACGCGCTACGCTTCAAAGATTGAAAGAGCAAGGGGCTAGATTGATTGACGAAAGCCCGCGCGTTGGAGCAGGCCAATGCCTTGTGGCTTTCATTCACCCTTCGTCGGCTAACGGCGTGCTAGTAGAATTAGTAGAGCACACCGCCCGGCCTGAGCATTAATTTGAAAGGATAGTTATAACGTCTTGACTTCAACAACTAAAGCACTAATAGCCGCCGCAGTAGCAGTTCTGTTTGCCGCAGGCTTAATCGCGTGGCAGGTCAAAGCCACGCGCTCAGGAGCCGTGACGCTGACGGCTGACGATATGAGCAAGCTGGCAGAGCTTCAATCGCCGCGCGACCGTCAGCGCCTGGCCTCAGACGCTGAGGCGCGCAAAAAATTTGCGGATGATTTGAAGCGCCTGCTCTCTCTGGCAGAAGCCGCGCGCGCAGCAGGTGTCGCGAACAAGCCTGAAGTGAAGCGACAGCTTGATCTGATGCGCTCGCTCATCATTGCGCAGAGCTATATCACAAAACAGCAGGGCGGAGCGCAAGCCGCGTCCGTCTTCGCCGTTGCTTCTCCGACAGAAATTGAAGCTTTTCTGAAAGAGCCTGGTCAGGATCAGAAGTTCCAACAGTTTTTGGAGGACGCGCAAGGGCTTGGCTTCCAGATTCCGCCGACTCTTTCTGATGACATGAAGAAGCAGATTCAGCAGCAGTGGGCGCAGGTCATGATTGCCGAGCGCAAGGCGATTCAGGCTGGTGCAGACCGAGACCGCGCTACTGAGTTGCAGGTAACGCTTCAGCAGGCGCGCTTTTTAGTAGAGCGTTATGCTCAGGATCAATTGGTCGAGCGCACGAAGGCTACGGACGATGAGGTCAAAGCTTACATGCAGCAGCATCCTGAGATGACGCAGGATCAGGCGCGAGCCAAAGCGCAGGAAGTTTTGCAGCGCGTGCGCAGCGGCGAAGATTTCGCGGCGCTTGCAAAGCAGTATTCGGCTGACCCCGGCAGCAAAGAGAAGGGCGGTGAACTCGGATGGTTCGGTCACGGCCAGATGGTCAAGCAGTTCGAGGACGCAGCCTTCGCGCTACAGCCCGGCCAGACCAGCGACGTTGTAGAAACCAACTACGGCTTCCACATCATTCAAGTTGAGGAGCGCGGGACTCGCCCCGGCGCGAACGGCCAACCGGAAGAGCAGGTGCGCGCTCGCCACATACTAGTTTCTGCCGGGCCGCGAAGCTGATTGACGAGATTGTGCAGCGCTCGCACGTCACGGTCGCGGAGAACTTCACTGTCACTCCGCCTTCGCCTGATGAATTGCGCGGCAGCGGCAGAATTCCTACAACAGAGCAGGGCGAAGAAGAAGAGGAGGAGTTGCCGCAGCAGGTTGAAGAGCCGCATCCCAATCCACACGAAAACAGTAACGCTGCGACGAGGCCGGGCGCTCAGCCTTCTCCTGCCAGGCCGCAGCAGCGTAGAAGATAGCGCAGGCTTTTCTATTTCTTTTTGAGAGAGATGCTATTCGGGGACTATCGCATTGAGGTCGTGCCCGACACGGAGTTCTGGCTGGACGGCGGGGCTATGTTCGGAGTCGTCCCGCGCAACCTCTGGCAGAAGGTTGCAGAGCCGGACGGGCAGAACCGTGTACGTCTCAACATGAACTGTCTGTTCATAGAGACCGAGCGCGAGCGCATACTCATTGAAACAGGCATAGGCGAAAAATGGTCTGAGAAGCAGGCAGCCCTTTACGGTATAACGCGCGAGCGTCCGTTCGCTGAAAGTTTGAAAGCGATAACGGGCTGCGCGCCCGAAGATATAAGCATAGTCGTCAACACGCATCTGCACTTCGACCACGCGGGCGGCAACACTCGGCTTGACGAAACCGGTCACGTGGTTGCGAGTTTTCCAAACGCGCGCTACTTCATCTCGCGCGCAGAAGCTCTGCACGCCGAACGTCCGCACGAGCGCGACCGCGCAAGCTATTTATCGGAAAACTGGCGTCCTGTCGAGGAGACGGGACAGCTTGAATTGAAACCGAACGAGTACGAGGTTGCGCCCGGCCTACGCATGGAAACGATTGCGGGACATTCGCGCACTATGCAATGCGCGCGCTTGAATAGCAACGATCAGACACTCTTTTGCTTTGCAGACCTCGTGCCCACACGCGCGCACGTTCCAGCGGCATGGATAATGGGCTACGATCTTTACCCTGTCGAAACGCTCGAAGCCAAGAAGCGTCTGCTGCCGCAAGCGGCGCGCGAAAACTGGCTCTGTCTTTTCTACCACGATGCGGAAGCGCCGCTCTGCCGCGTGATTGAAGAAGACAGCAAGCTTCGCGCGGTTGGATTTGAAGAAAGCTAGGATGGATTTATTATCGGAGAGTAATTGCTCGTTCCAAAATTCCTTAGCGAGCTTAAGCATTTTCCTTTGCGCCTTTGCGTGAAACTGCGATTCTATTAAAGCTCATGACAGAGACAGTTGAGGGTTCACGCAAAGGCGCAAAGAAAAGAGCAAAGACCGCAAAGGGTTGAATTTCTGCTCGCGCTTTTGAAACGGCTTCTGATTTTCAAATCTTATGGCGAAAATAGCGCAAATCGGAATCATTGGCGGAAGCGGTCTCTACCAGATGCCGGAGTTGAAGGAGATTGAAGAGGTGCGCGTTGATACTCCTTTCGGCAGTCCTTCCGACGCATTCATTACGGGAACGCTTGAAGGAGTTCGCGTTGCATTCCTTCCGCGTCACGGTCGCGGCCACAGAATCACGCCTACTGAATTGCCTTTCCGCGCGAACATCTACGGGATGAAACTGCTCGGCGTTGAACGTATCCTGTCAGCTTCTGCCGTAGGCTCTCTGCAAGAACGTTACGCGCCGCTAGACATGGTCATACCCGACCAGTTCTTCGACCGCACACGCGCGCGCGCACATGAATCAACATTCTTCGGCGAAGGAATCGTAGCGCACGTGACATTCGCCCATCCTGTTTGCGACGAGCTTGGCGATGTTTTGGAAGAGTCCTGCAAAGTGACGGAGGTGAAGACGCACAGAGGCGGGACATATATCTGCATGGAAGGGCCAGCCTTTTCCACTAAAGCTGAATCAAACGTCTATCGCTCGTGGGGCATGGACGTAATCGGCATGACCAACTTGCAGGAAGCAAAGCTCGCGCGCGAGGCAGAGATTTGCTACGCGACGCTCGCGCTCGTGACTGACTACGACTGTTGGCACGAAGGGCACGATGCCGTGACAGTCGAAACCGTCATAGAATATTTGAACAAGAACGTTCGCAACGCACAGATAATCATGCGCGAAGCCGTCAAGAACCTGAGCAGTAAAGCGCGCTCATGCGGTTGCGGCTACGCGCTCCGAAACGCAATCTTCACTCAGCCAGACCTCTGGCCCGAAGAGACCGCGAAGAAGTTGGAAGCAATCATTGGTAAATACAAGTGATAAGAGCAGTTTTCAGTTTTTAGTTTTCAGTTTTAAGTAAAAGCATTTCGCTTCTTTCTGAAAACTGAAAACTAAAAACTGAAAACTGCTCTTACGGAGGTGTAAATGAAAAAGTTTGCAATCATCGTTAGTTTTCTGTTGCTAGTTTGTCTGGTGTCGTCGGCTGCCAGTGGGCAGGGGCGTGCGCGTAGGGGGCCTGATCCTTCTACACAGCGCGAGCCGGACGTTGAGGCTGATTCCCGGCACAATCTGGATGTCGCGCGACAGTATTTCAAATTGAGGAAGGCTTATAAGGCTTCGCTTGATCGGTGCGAGGAGATAATGGCCGGGAACCCTAATTTCGCGCACATGGACGAAGTTCTCTTCATAGCGGGCGAGAGTAGCCTGTTACTTTCTCAGAAGAAGGGCAAGCAGGCAGTGCCCGGCAACATGTTGGCGAAATATCGTGATACGGCGCGCGAATACCTGACGAAGCTCGTACACGATTATCCCGACAGCGAGTTTCGCAAGCAGGCCGAAAGCGACCTTCAATCAATCGGCGGAACACAAGAATAAGTCTGGAGTCTAGAGTCAGAGTGATTTTGGATTTTGGATTGCCGATTTTGGATTAGCAAACGGATTGAATCTGACGAACAAGCTCTCTTTCAATCGAAAATCGGCAATCTAAAATCCAAAATCAGTTAGACTCCAGACTGTTAATAGGAGCACACGAAACTTATGTCCTTGCTCGTAGTCGGGTCTGTGGCCTTTGATTCGGTCGAGACACCGTTTGGCAAACGCGACAAGATGTTGGGCGGTTCGGCCAGCCACTTCTCGCTATCGGCCAGTTACTTTACGGACGTGCGCGTCGTAGGCGTTGTCGGCGGCGATTTCGGCGAAGAGGAAAAAAAGGTCTTCGTAGAGCACAGCATCAACACGGACGATCTGGAGCGTGTCGAAAACGGAAAAACTTTCCGGTGGCGCGGTCGGTATGATTACGACCTGAACACAGCGCATACGCTCGACACGCAGTTGAACGTTTTTGCGGACTTCAAGCCGAAGCTCTCGCAAGAATCCAAGCGTTGCCGTCTGGTCTTCCTTGGCAACATCCAGCCTGACTTGCAGCGCGAAGTTCGCGGACAGGTCATGGACGCCGAACTCGTCGCGCTCGATACTATGAATCTGTGGATAAGCACTACGCGCGACTCGCTCATTGAAACTATCAAGGGCGTTGACGTGATGATTATCAACGACGCTGAGGTGCGCCAGCTAGTTGATGAACCGAACCTGATTCGCGCAGCGCACAAGATTCTTGGCATGGGGCCGAACGCTCTGATAGTGAAGCGCGGTGAATACGGCGCTGCGCTTTTCACGCCCGACAGCTATTTTGCAATTCCTGCTTATCCTCTGGAATCTGTATTCGACCCGACGGGCGCGGGCGACACATTCGCTGGCGGCTTCATGGGTTATCTGTCTAGCCAAGCCTCGATTGACGAGCCTGCGATGCGGCGCGCAATGATCTTCGGCTCCGTGATGGCGTCTTTCAACGTCGAGGAGTTCGGCACAGACCGCGTGCGCCGTTTGACCTATCCTGAAATCAACGACCGCTTCCGCGCCTTCAAACGCATGACACACTTTGAAGAAATTCTCTTCGAGAGCGCGGCCAACACAATAAAGCAGTGATAAGTGATAAGTGATGAGTGATAAGTGACAAGTGCTGGTTGTTGAGCTAAACTCTTATCACTTATCACTCATCACTTATCACTTTGGAGTAATTATGTTCTGTCCTGTTTGCGAATCGGAATATGAAAAGGGTATAGAGCGTTGTCCTGATGACGACGCGGAGTTGGTCGAGCGCTTGACGCCCGAAAATACTTTGCACGACAGCAGCGAGGCGCGGTTCGTGCCGCTTCACAACATAGGCTCGCCCGCCGAAGCCGAAATGGTCAGCGACATACTTCAGCAGAACGGCATACGCGCTGCCGTTCAGTCCGGCGGGATGGATGCGTTCTCGCCACTGCTCTCTTCAACATCTCCGGGCGCTGTGGTGCTCGTTGATGAACGCGACTATGACCGGGCAATGGAACTTTACAATGCCTTCTTCGGCCAGGACACTACGCCGCTAACGGGCACTACGCTGGAAGAGGACGAAGAGTTTTCTTCGGAAGAGGAAGAATTTGAGTCGGAAGAAGAATGAGCCGAGACGTGGAAGCGATTGTAGTTCTGATGACGGCGGCAAGCCGTGAAGAGGCTGCGCGGATAGCGGAGATGCTTGTCGGCGCTCACCTTGCCGCGTGCGTTCAGATTCTACCTGAGATGGAATCCATCTATCGCTGGCAGGGCGCAGTCGAACGAGCGCCCGAGCATCTGCTTCTGGTCAAAACCACGCGCGCGAATTTCGATATGCTGGAAAGCGAAGTGCGCGCGCTTCACAGTTACGAAACTCCAGAAATTATTGCACTACCGATCATTGCGGCCTCTGCGCCCTACCTTGAATGGCTCACGGCCAGCGTTCTACATCAAAAACACGAAAAGCAGATGTCAGAAAAGTCTGGAGTCTAGTTATTTTAGATTTTAGATTTTCGATTTAGTTGATAACGAGAGGAGCGCTGTTTCTAATCGCTTGCCTTCAATCGAAAATCGCAAATCTAAAATCCAAAATTAATCTGACTCCAGACTTTCTAAGTGCTAATTCTCAGATCGTCCGAAATGTTCTGCTCAATCTTACGCAGCGAGCTTTGGCTGTTAACGACGATCTCAACAACCTCTTCGGGCGAGTCCGTCAGGTGAAGAAGGCGCAGGTCGTTTTCAGTGATCTTCTTCTCGGCCAGCATCATATTCTTAATCCACTCTACCATCCCGCCCCAAAACTTTTTGTCGAAAAGTATGACTGGAAAATCTCTTATCTTCCTTGTCTGAATCAGTGTGAGCGCTTCGTAAAGCTCGTCAAGAGTGCCGAAGCCGCCGGGGAAGATAATAAAGGCGTTGCTGTATTTGACGAACATAGTCTTGCGCACGAAGAAGTATTTGAACTTCAGATAGGTCGTTAGATAGTCATTAGGCTTCTGCTCCATAGGGAGTTCTATGTTGCACCCAACCGAGATGCCGCCCGCCTCGAACGCTCCACGGTTCGCAGCTTCCATGATGCCGGGGCCGCCGCCTGTTATCACGGCGAAACCTGCGCGTGCTAGAAGCGCGGCGGTTTCTCGCGCAACGTTGTACTGCGGATGATCTTGTGGGGTGCGCGCCGAGCCGAAGATTGCTACGCCGCGACTGATGTGCGCAAGGTCATCGAAGCCTTCCACGAACTCGCCCATGATACGAAAGACGCGCCAGGTGTCTGTGTGCGTGAACTCGTCGTGCTTTGGAGTCTCTAGTAGCTGCTCGTCCTGCGTCGTGCGCGGCGGAGGAATGTTCGGAGTCGGTTCATCTTCCATATACGTCTCTTAAGAGAGTGATCAAACATTCAACCCGTTTGCGAGCTTATCTCTTATCTTTGCGCCTTTGCGAGAAACTGCAATTCTCTCTAAGCTCAAGTTAGTGAGCATTGCAGGTTCACGCAAAGGCGCAAAGGGAAATCCTTAAGCTCGCAAGGAGATTTTTGAAATACGCGCTAAATTCCCATGATGTTGTAGCCGCAATCAACGTAGATGACTTCGCCTGTGATGCCGGAGGCGAGCGGGCTGCAAAGGAAGAGCGCGGTGTTGCCGACTTCGCGCGCCTCAACGTTGCGACGCAAAGGAGCTTTTTCGGCGTGATACTTCATCATCATGCCAAGGTTTGAGACGCCGCGCGCCGAGAGCGTCTGAATCGGCCCCGCGCTGATTGCGTTCACACGTATGTTGCGCTGACCCATGTCTGCCGCGAGGTATCGAACACTGGCTTCAAGCGCAGCCTTAGCAACGCCCATCACGTTGTAGCCCGAAACAACTTTCTCCGCCCCGTAGTAAGTCATCGTCACTATGCTTCCGCCATCTGTCATCAACGGCGCTGCCGCACGTGAAACTTGCGCCAGCGAATAGGCGCTGATTTCCAATGCGGTCAGAAAAGCTTCGCGCGTCGTATTCAGGTACTCGCCTTCCAAAGCTTCGCGCGGCGCGAACGCTATGCTGTGAATCAGAAAATCCAATCGCCCGAACTCTTCACGGACGCGCGCGAAAGTTTGATCCACCTCTTCCTGCTTCGTCACATCGCACGGCAAAACAAGCGCGCCGTCCATATCTTTCGTCAAGCTCTCAACATTCTCTTTCAATCTTTCGCCCTGATACGTGAAAGCCAGACGCGCGCCACCCTCGTGCAAAGCCTGAGCCGTAGCCCAAGCGATTGAGCGCTTGTTAGCAACGCCGAAGATGATGCCGAATTTGTTCTGTAACATGGAGAGGTTTCCTTTGGATTAACTATTAATCAACATTTGCGTTGAAATAATTACTCTCGTTAATGTGGCTTACTGTCATTTTCATTAGGTAATTCTCGATACGTGATATTGATGCCTTTCCATGTTTTCATTTTCATGAAAGCGTGATCTCTACCATCATTGATAGCACATCTCAAATATTGGATTTCTAAGTTAGAACTGTCACTCCAAACGAGGTCAATTCTACTCAAACAACCATTACCGAAGACTTGTCCCTCTTGAATCCTTCCAAGGAAGGTCGGATTAAAGTAGCTCCACCTGGAACGTAAATTGACGTGAGTGACAACACCATCCGTAGCCCCACAGCTTCCAACAAATACCTTAGCCAGATATTTACCATCAGGAGAATAGGCTTCGCTTACGCTTTCCTCTCCGCACATACCAATAGACCACGGCGTTAGAGTTATCAAGGCATAAAGACTTGCGAGAATTAAAGCAGACGCGCCAAGCCACTGTATGCGTCTTCTAGAAAGCAGCTTCTTCATTTCGTGCTCTATGCCGCAGCGCTCTCAGGTTCGCCCGACATCAATCGTTGATACTCGCCGCTTTCGACCCACTTCATAATCTCTGAGACGCGCCAGACCGGGAAGGGATGCGTCAGCCCCGAAGAGATGATGTCTGCCCAGAAACGGTCTAATGCTTTCTCGTCGTAGTTGCGTTGAAAATCGCGAGCCTGCGCAAGGAATTGATCGTAGTCAACTTTGGATGCGAACGTTCCACCGCAGAGCTTCATCATGGTGTGCCCTATGATGTCTGCATCCTGCGTGACGAGAAGCGCCGCGCGGTCGCACGAAAGCTCTGCTCGCCTAGCCCATGCTAGAAGCGCTGCGCGCATTGTGCTCGAAAGAATCGTAGTGATGATGCCTGCAAGTGGCGAAGCGGCGAGCGCTACATTTGCTAGCGCTTCGATTAGACGCGCGGCGGTTAGATAAAGAACATGCTCTGCGTGTATGTGTCCGACTTCGTGAGCTACTACGGCTAATACCTCTTCGTCCGTCAGTCGCTCGATTAAAGAAGTGTGTAGCACTATGATGGGACGATCAACGCCGCCCGTGAATGCGTTGACGACAGGGTTCTGCTGTACGAAAAGATCAGGCATGTCAACGCCCAGAGTTGTGCAGGCAATCTGCAATTTGGCGTAAAGGTCTGGGCATTGCTGCGGCGTGACTTTGACTGCGCTTGCCGTAAATATCACACGAATTGCCGATTCGCCCGTCACTTTCAGAAGTTTTCTCAGGGCAGAATCAATCCCCGGAATCGTTCGCAGCGCGGCGAGCGCGCGACTGTCCGCAGGATGAATGTACTCGTGCTTGTCCAATTCGGCGAACTTCTTGTGCCGCGCATCTGAAAGCGGCAGTCGGCAGCGACCGCAAATGGCCTGCCCGCCTGTAGCGCGCGTCTGATTCAGTTGGCCGCAGTAGCGACAGCGAATAGCGTCGCCGTTATTTTCGTCCTGGCGTGGTTCAATGTCTGCCATTAACTACTCTTCCTTGATTGAAAATCTTTCGGTCTTTTAAGGCAAGTATTAGCGAAATCCTAAAAAAGTCAAAAGGAAAAAGGTAAAAGGCAAAAGTTAGGGGAAGCCAATCTTTTTATTAGAAGTGGTTTGCGGCCTTCCTTTTGCCTTTTTACTTTTTACGAAGTGACTCAGAATGCCCCACTGCTTGCGGTGGGGATGAATGAGTCCGAGTCAGAAAACAAATTCAAAGAAGTCGCGCAGCGATTCCGCTTAAATGCCTCGCTGCTTGCGGCGAGGATTTTTACTTTCAAAATGCTTTCTTCAGAATCGCTATCTGCCCTGCGTGATAAAGGTCGTGTTGGATGATGCCGTGAAGCGTGCGGTAGACAGAAGACATGCTTTCAAGAACAGGCTCGTCCAGTTGCGAATCCTGAAGTTTGGAAATCTCCTGCTGAAACTCTTCGTGAGTTCTTTCCAGATGATTTCGAGTCTCCTGCCACGCAGCTTCGCTCGTGTCCGTCACGGGCGGGTAATCTTCTTCAGGCGTAAGTTGCGCCCGGTCGCCGCGCAATCGTCTTGTGCCCGCGCTTTCCCATGCAGCTATGTGCAGGGTCAATTCCCAGATGCTGTGAGCGTCTGGAATTGGCTTTGCTGCGGCCTGCTCTGCGGTCACGTCTGCAAGAACTTCTTCAACAGCAGGGCCGTGCCATGCGTTGCCTTCAAAAGCTCGCTTCAACTGATCCAGAATCCTCTCGACTTCATTCATCTCGTTCCTCCAAAATTTTGTGGGGTTAATGTTTGAAGTGGCGTATGCCTGTAAAAACCATAGCGATGTTGTGTTCGTCTGCGGCTGCTATAACTTCCGCATCGCGCACGGAGCCGCCGGGTTGAATCACTGCGGTGATTCCATGTCGCGCCGCTTCGTCAATGCCGTCGCGGAAAGGGAAGAATGCGTCCGATGCAAGCACGCTATTTTCGAGCGGCAACTGCGCACGCATCGCACCGATTTTCACTGAATCAACTCTGGACATTTGTCCTGCGCCGACTCCTACCGTCTGCCCGTCGCGTGCGTAGACAATCGCGTTCGACTTCGTGCGCTTGCAGACAGTCCATGCGAATAGCAAAGCGCGAATCTCATCCTCGGTCGGCGCGCGTCTGCTGACGACTTTGAGATCGTCTTTCATCATGCGTCGCGCGTCGCGCGTCTGAACTAACATTCCACCAGAGATTTGTTTGAACTCCAAACCTTCATCCTGTTCCAGCATGTCTGCGCGAAGCACGCGCAGGTTCTTCTTCGTGCGCAAGATTTCCAGCGCTTCCCGGTCGTATTCGGGCGCGATGACAACCTCTGTAAAAATCTGAACTACGGCACGCGCCGCCGCTTCGTCAACCCTACGGTTGAAAGCGACTATGCCGCCGAAAGCCGAAACAGGGTCGGTAGCAATCGCGCGTCTGTAAGCTTCTTCCGCAGATTGCCCCATGCCGACGCCCGCAGGGTTCGTGTGCTTGATTATAGCGCATGCCAATTCACTGAAATCGCAAACGNNCCCCGCCTCGCTCACCGAAGTCGTAGAGCGCAGCCGTCTGGTGCGGATTCTCGCCATACCGGAGGTCAGTGACCTTATCAAGTTCGAGCGAGAAAGCGGGCCACTCCACTGATGTTGGCAATAACTCTTCTTTACTTATGGTAACAGCGTTTTCCTCCATGTATTGATTAAACTTCTCAGGGTCGGCGGTACGAGCAATATAGTTGTTAATTCGTGTGTCGTAGTAGGCCGTGCGCTTAAACGCCTGCCATGCCAACGTCGTGCGTGTAGGGAGAGAGAGCGCGCCATCCGCCTGTTTTAACTCCGACAACAGAGAGGAATACCTATCGGGTGAGACGACGACCGCCACGTCCTGATAATTCTTCGCCGCCGAACGAATCATCGCCGGGCCGCCGATGTCTATCTGCTCAATGGCCTCTTCAAGCGTCACTCCCTCACGTGCAATAGTCTGCTCGAACGGGTAGAGGTTGACGACGACCATGTCAATCGGTTCAATGTCGTGCCTGCGCATGGCCGCTACGTGCTCTTCATTGTCGCGCAGAGCAAGAAGGCCGCCGTGTATGCGCGGGTGTAAGGTCTTAACGCGACCGTCCATCATTTCGGGAAAGCCGGTCACGTCCGAGATTTCGCGCACGTCAAGACCTGCCTCGCGTAGCGACTTCGCAGTCCCGCCCGTGCTGATTAGCTCTACACCGAACTCTCTCAAGCCGGTTGCAAACTCTACGATACCAGTCTTATCGGAAACGCTCAGAAGCGCGCGTCGAATCTTGCGTAACCCTTCTGTTGTTTGTTCACTCATGTTTACGAAAACCCTTATGAAAGAAGCATCAAACCTGCCTGCTGTTCATTGTGAACGTAGCACGAAGCCCTCGCGCAATGAATGAACGCGCAGCCTCTTTTTATTACGAGACGATAGCGTGACATCTATTTGGTGAAAGCGACCGTCGCGCGCAGACTCCATAGGGTAAAAGCCCAGAATGTACTGTCCCTGCAAATCCTCTTCAATCGCCTTGAAGACTGGCGCGAGATTGTAACTCGCGCGAGGGTTCAATGCGTCGCTCGCGTCGCCCAGCATAAAATATTTTCCGCCCGTTTGCTCGGCCAGTTCACGGAAACCTTTCGTTGCCGGGCGCGGCACCAATCGCCCGTCGCGTGGCTCAAACAGCGCCAGGTGAATCACGTAAAACGAGACGCCGCGCTCGCGCGCCTCTTTTATCACAGTCTTTCGGCTGGTTGCACTGGCATTATCCAACCCATCACTTAATAGAACAACGATGCGCCGCTCCGCAGGGTCGCTCCTACTAGAGTCGAATGAGCGCAGCGCACTGGCCGCCGCGTCGAAGATGGCCGTGCGTGGCTCAGATGCGCTCGGCACATTCAGTGCTGAAGAAACGGCGTTAGTGTCCGTCGTGAAGGGAAGCGCGAGCTTTGCGGTTTCACCGAAATAGAGAACGGCTACGCGCGAGCCGCGACCGAAACGAGAGAAGAGAGCAAGAGCAGCGTCATGCTGTTGAGCAAAAATATCACGCGTGCTGCCCGAAGTATCCAGCGCAAAGAGCAATGCTACGCGCTCTGCTCCGGCAGAGAAATAGTCAACTTTTATTTCGCGCCCATCGCTGCGCAACTCGAAATCGCTCTGGCTCAGACCGGGCACGCGCGAGCCACGTGCGTCGGTCACGACCGCAGGCACAATCACAAAGTCTGTGCGCATTCGTATGACTTCATCTTCGTTCTGGTTCTGAGCGTAGACGGTCGTGTCTAAGGGAGCTAGAGTTTTTGTTGTAGTGAAGAGAAGCAGAGCAGTGACAACCGCGATGATAGACAGGCGTACGAAGATTATAAGAGAGGGAGTTGGTCGGAGCGAAAGGTGACTCATTCGGGGCCGAAGCTAAAACCGAAAACGCCCGAAGAGCAATATGCTCAAGATTTAGAAGAACGTCAGGCGAGAAGAACAAATCGCATTCTAGTTGCCGCTCAGCAGGTCTGTCAACGCCGAAATGACTATCCGCATTCGCATATTTCTGGCTTGCAAGGCATTACGCGGAAGAGAGTATTAAAGTTTCAAGAAAAGTCCAAAGAAGGAGGACGCGTAGACACGGGCGAAGAAGGCAAAAGGAAAAAGGTAAAAGTAAAAAGTTAGGGGAAGCCAATCTTTTTATTAAAAGATGGTCTCAGCCTTCCTTTTGCCTTTTACCTTTTGCCTTTCTTCTTTCACCGTGTCTCCGCGTCCTTTCTTTTCCCTAGAATGTAATCCCAATCTGCCCGCGAATAGTGCGCGGCGAGACAAAGTGCGTTCCGCTGAACGTTGACAGAAAGTTGTAGAGCGCAACTTTGTTCGTCAGATTTACAATCGTCACACGGGCTGTGATGCGCGTGTGCTCCGTGTTGAAGAGATTGTCCGTGCCGATGTTCAAATCAAACAGGTGGCGCGGCGCTATACGTGGAGGATTATGATCGTCGTTGGCCGTTCCGTCGGCAGGAATTCGCAAACGAAGCGCACCGCGATTCGTTGAATTGCAAACCGTTATCGGGTTAGCAAGCGTTGCGAAAACGCCGTCGCAGAAGAGACCAATCTGCTGCTGCTGGTCTGGCGTAAAGGTCAACGCTGTGGCGAAATCTGGAACTGACCCTGCGACAAGACCGCTATCGTAGCGCCACGTTAAGCCTACGTAGGGAGCTACACCCTTCCACTGGTTAAATTGATACTGCAAGTTGGTCGTCTGCTGGAAAGCCTGATCGTGGTCAATGCGGAAGACGCCTTCGGGCAGGTCTGAGTTGAAGAAGAGTCCGCCCGTCTCCGGCGGAAAGAAGCGCGCTCGTGTATGGCTGGCTATGAAGAAGGCAGTGAAATTCTTGTACGGCGTTAGCTCAACTCGCACGCTGAGTCCATCAATCTTTGACTTGCTCCACGAAATTGGGAAAGTCAAAGGCGTGTTCAGTAGCGTGTTGAAGTCATAAGCGTTGTTCGTGAATTTCCAGAAATAACCGGCATCAAGCACTATGTGCGTCGCTATCGCCTGCTGTAAGCCTACGTTGTACTGAGTGCGGCTTCCGGGTTGCAAAGCCTGTGCTGTAACACCGCCGATGGTGTTATCGGTCAGGCCGTTGATGCCTGTCGCGCTCGATAGAATCAGGTTTTCGTTGTAAGGCGTCTCAAAGTTGCGCGTGTAAGAGGCGCGCAAGATTGTATTCGTCGGTTTGTAAAGGTACGAGATGCCTATACGCGGTTGAAGAAGTCGTCCGCGAGTGATGCCGTTGTAGTTGTCGAAGCGCAGACCCAGATTCAACGTCACGTTATTGGGAAAGCTGATGAAGTCTTGCGCGTAAGCGGCCTCTTCTCTGATGTCGGCATGGCCGTTGAACAGTAGCGGATGCCCGCCGCGAGTCAAATCGAACTGCAACAAGCCAGGCAGAAAGTTAGGGCTTGCGGGATCGTTGAAGTTTGGATCAGTGATTCCGAACTGAAAGGCTTCTGTCAAGAAGGTGTGCTGGAATTGCACGCCGAACTTGGCGTTGTGAATGCCATTGACGTAAGCGAGATCAACCTTGATGCCCGCATTGGTCAGGTGACGCTGCTGGCTGAAGGATACAGGCTGATCTGCGAAGGGATTATCGCTTGGATAGTATTTCACCAGATCGCGCCGGTAATAAGGATTGATGGTCAGAACGGTTCTGGCGCTGAAGATGTGTACGAAGCCCGGCGCTATGTTAACCGAGCGCACCAACTGACGCTGGTCTTGACCGAGAGACTGCTGGTCGAACTGGTTCGGAATCTGAAATTTGTTGCGCGCCAGAAACAGGTTCAGATGAAAAGAGTTCTGGGCATTCAACTGGTAGTCGAAGCGATCAAAGATATTCGCGGACGTGCCGCGACCATGCAGCACAGTAAACTCCGGCGTATCCAGAAAGCGACCCGACCGTTCGTAGTTGAGCGAAACGAAGTTTCCGACACGTGCCGTGCCGTAAGCCAGCGCGGCCTGTTGGCTCGTCGTCCCGAACGTTCCATACTCAGAGTATAAGCTGCCAGTAGGCTTCAATTGATTCAGGCCGGAGCGCGTGATGGCGTTGATAACTAGACTGGTCTTTCCGCCGTACTCTGCGGGAGTCGCGCCCGTGATGACTTCCATTGACTGAATGGCATTTTCGGGTATTTGAGTAGAGAAAGCTTTGCTTTGCTGGTCTGTGATGGGCTGGTTATCAAGCGAAATTTGCGATTCCGCATGATCGCCTTGCGGATGGTACATATTGTTTGAGTCTGCTACGACACCGGGCGCAGACATCGTCACAACGTCGCTCAGTCCACCGCCCGGCGAACTGACAGGCAGCCTGCGTATCAGCGATTGATCCACATCAGTATGAGCTGAAGGAACGTTCTCCATAACCTCTGCGGCGCTGGTTGCTACAACGTTAACGGTAGTCGTCGTGCCTCCTACGGCAAGCGGTATGCGCAGATTGATGGGGACTGATGTCCGAACATTTACTGTCTGCTGCGCGGTCTCAAAGTTTGCTGCAGACACGCTTAATGCATAATTGTTTGGCGGCACGTCGTTAAAGCGAAACGCGCCGTCCGTTCCGGTCTGTGCAGTTCGCTGGTAGCCCGTAACAGGATTAGAGATGGTGACAGTAGCGCTCGGAACGACCGCACCGTTCGGGTCAACCACCACGCCCGAAACGGTTCCTGCCGTGCCGAGCGATTGCGCGAAAATGGACGCGCTGAAGATTAAGACTGCTGCAAGGGAGAATGCCAGCAAATAGAGTTTCTTTCTTATCATCTTGATTTCCTCTCTGAAGTTTCTTCACTGATGAAGAACTTTTTCTCCTAGATTCCATCCGTCCGCATGCGGATTCACGGAAATAGAATCTTTGTGGAGAAGCACAACCGTCTAGCTTCTTCTTGAAATGAAGAGCGCAAGACCGGATTGAAAATTTTTGTGCGATTATTACGACAAAGAGGCTACGGGCGGAGCACGACCTCGTTGCGGAGTTTCCGCAAGCGAAGGATAGAAGGGTGCGATACTTACTGAATAAGAGAGATGCGCTATCGGCGCTGCGATGTTGAGTTGAGGAGTAAATAGATTAACGAAGAGATCGCGGTGAAGCTGGCATATCAAACACTCGCCAGTAGAGCGTGGGTTTGAAGTTGATCCCGCGTCGCCTGAATTATTGAATGTTCCCGTTGATGCTGCGGAAGCAGTGGCTATCGTAAGCGAGCCGTGCTTGTGCGTGACTTCAGCAACCGCGCCGTAAGAGACGAAGAGCAATAATACAAAGGCCAGCAGACGCGCCACTGGAGCGTGTCGGCGAGGTTGTGCTGTTTCCGGCTGCCTACTCACTTAATTGAGCTTTATGCTAAAGTCCGATTGATTGAAAGCAATAGTAAACACTAATGTGCTGTACTGTCAAACTTTAAGAAGAGAGTTAGTTGGCGCTCGTCTTCTATACGTTGCCTGTTGTTTGCTGGCATTTCAAGCTTTTTTCACGTCACAGGCTGATGCTCAATCCCTGACCGCTCGCATCACTATCGTTTCACTTTCTCCAGCACGATTGAAAGTAGAAGGCGAGCGCGCACGAGGGACGAAAGCCTGGTCTTTCCGAAATGCGTATGGGAGTTTATTAGGACTGGGCGAGAGAATCGAAAATCTCTCGTTGAAGAATGCGAGCGGAGCAAACGTCGTTGTCAGGAAATTAGCTTCGGGCGAATATGAATCGGAGAGCGAGGCCAAACGATTCAGCTACGAAGTGAATCTGAGTGCGCCTAGCGTGCCAACTGATTTAGCCCACGCTTCATGGCTAGCAGGCGAGCGCGGCTTCTTGATGCTTGGCGACCTGCTGCCGCTAGTGAGCGATCAGGGAAGAAATGTTTCCGCGTCAATTGTTGGTTTGGACACGCCGTCGGGCTGGACAGTCGCAACGACCGAAACCAGAAGAGCGGACGGGTTGTTTGAAGTCAACAAACTTGAAGATGCGGTACTCTTCGTTGGCCAGAATTTGCGCAAGAGGAATAGGACTGTTGGAGCGCTCAATTTTACAATCGCCATCACGGGCGACTGGTCTTTCACAGATGAAAACGTTTTGAGCATGGCCGCTGACATTCTGAAAGAGCACGCGACTGCGGTAGGCGGCGCGATGCCCAAGCGCGCGATGTTGATGCTGTCGCCTTTCCCCCAAAAATTAGGCGCTGAAAGGTGGGCTGCGGAGACAAGGGGCGAAACCGTCATGATACTTTCGGGGCAGTCGCCGTCTAAGGTTGCTGCGTTGGCCCAATTGAGCGTTCCGCTAACGCACGAACTGTTTCACCTTTGGGTTCCAAACGCGCTCGCGCTAGATGGCGAATACGACTGGTTCTATGAAGGCTTCACACTCTATCAAGCTCTAAGGGTTGGAGTGAAGTTGCAGTATCTGACATTTCAAGATTATCTAAACGCGCTGGGTCGCGCCTTTGAGATTTATCAATCAGTGAACGACCGCGACCACTTTTCGTTAATTGAAGCGTCGAAGCGGCGTTGGAGTGGGGCTGGCTCACTTGTCTACCAGAAATCTCTCATGGTGGCTTTCCTCTACGACCTGACTCTGCGACAGATTTCGGGTGGGAAGCGCACGCTTGACGATGTATATCGTTCTCTCTTTAGATACAACACGGACGGGGCGGCTAGGAGTGACGGCAATGCTGCTGTGCTCGCTGCGCTGAAAAGCCAGGACGGGATGCAGGATTTCACGCGCCGCTACATAGAGCGAGCCAGCGCTATAGATTTGAGTACCGCGATAGCGCCTTTCGGTTTGACAACGCAAAGCCTCGGCGCACACACAATCGTGAGAGTCGCAGGTTCTCTGACGCGCTCGCAACGCGATTTGCTACGGAAATTGGGTTACAATGATAGAGTCGGACACGCTTAAGGAAGTGATAAGTGATAAGTGATGAGTGATAAGTGATAAGAAAGAAGAGGAGCGAAAAGCTTTTTCTATTCACGATTCACGCGTTTACGATTTGCGTCTTCTCTTATCACTTATCACTCATCACTTATCACTAATCTTTTTGATATGAAATCTAAACGCAGTTCGTTTTATTTGACAGCTTCACTCATGCTATTCGCGTTGGGCTGTTTAATTGGATGCAGCACGCTCGCCAAAAAGCTGACGCCCAAAGAGGAGACGGGCGTGGTGCTGGCGCGCCGCGCTATGGTCAGAAGCTCTTACGCGCCCGTCGCCGCAGACCTTGTCACAGTGAATCGCGGCGATCAGGTTGATATTTTAGACTCGGACACGGCTGATAACGGCGAGCGTTGGCTGCGCGTTCGTGTGCACGACGAGACGGGCACGGAAGGCTGGATAGAAGCGCGCAACATAATGACGCAGAAAGTTCTTGATTCCGCGCGCGAGGTGGCCCAACAGGAAGCGAACATTCCTGCACAGGCTTCCGGGCAGTTACGCGCGAGCACGAACCTGCGGCTTTCGCCTGATCGCAGCAACAACGACAACATCTTAATGCGCCTTGAAAGCGGCTCGACCTTTGAGATAGTCGGCTGGAAGCGTGTGCCAAAGCCGAAGTCATCGGAGACTACGGAAACGGACATCGCACCTAGAGCGGGCACTGTGCAACAGAACACCGGAAGACAACGTCGTGGCGAGAGCGACGAACAGCAGGAGCCGGAAGAGACTAACGAACTCTGGTACAAGGTTAGATTGGAGCCTTCGATTTCACCGGCGCCAGCCGGATGGATTTACGGCAAACAGGTAGAGTTGAAAGTTCCGAGCGATATTATTTTCTACCGCACGGGGCGCGAGTTTGTCGCCTGGCACAGGCTTGATGAAGAAGCCGATACGAACGTATCGGGGACGCGAGACGCTGCGCGAGAAGCCAAGCCCGGAAGCTGGGTGATTCTTGAGAGAAGCAATTCAAACGAGCCGCACAAAATTGATGAGCCAGACTTCGACCGCATTTACGTTCTGGGTTATGACAAAGTTAACCAGGAACATTACACCGCGTATCGCAGCCCGGACATAAAAGGGTATTTGCCGCTGCGCGTCGAAACACAGGGCAGTGAAAAGTTCTTCGTTATCAGAGTTCAGGGTGATGATGGACAGATTACGGAGGCTAGATATAAAGTCTACAGAGATGATAGAGGGCTTTTGAAAGTAACTGCAATGAATGAGCCGCCTAGAGAAAGACATAGAAGATAAAAGTAAAGGGCGAGGTGCACTTGACAAAACGGACTGAATGCCTATAATGCCCTTTCGCCTGAAGCTGGGCAGTTGAAATTCTAAACTTATCGAAACAGCTTTTGACGACCACTTCTCAGCGAAGTCCGCTAAAGAGAAGTGGTCGTTTCATCTACGAAATCTGTTTCGTCAAAGAAAAGATTTTGCTTGACAGAAGAGGATTGATTCGTTAGAATCAGCGTTTGCTTGGGACGAGAAAAAGTCGTCTGTAGGGCAAGCTTAAAATGAGTCCTCGCGCTGGTTTCGGCTTGACTCAAACCTATTGAAAATTGGTGCTTTCTCGGGCAGATCTTTCTCCTGTGGAGGCAACCCTATCGGGTCTTGACGCAACTAAGTCTGACTCGCAAAAATTGGAAGCGATCTTTGAAAACTAGATAGAGCGTGTCCTGTTAATGACTTTGAGAGTCAAACGTTGAGCGATAAAGCTCGCGTTCAAAACTCTGCGAAAGAGTCATTATCGGAATACTTTAACCAGTACGAAGATAATGTTCCAGAATCAACACTTCTTAACGAGAGTTTGATCCTGGCTCAGAATCAACGCTGGCGGCGTGCCTCAGACATGCAAGTCGAACGCGAAAGGCCCCTTCGGGGGCTGAGTAGAGTGGCGCACGGGTGAGTAACACGTAGGTAATCTACCTCTGGGTGGGGAATAACAGCCGGAAACGGCTGCTAATACCGCATAATGCAGCGGCACCACATGGTGACAGTTGTTAAAGCGGGGGAACTTTCGAGTCCTCGCGCCTGAAGAGGAGCCTGCGGCAGATTAGGTTGTTGGTGAGGTAATGGCTCACCAAGCCTGCGATCTGTA
>MNJR01000035.1:0-14433 GCA_001920415.1 Acidobacteria bacterium 13_1_20CM_3_53_8
CGGCTCGCCTGAAAATTCTTCAATGCTTTCAGATTTTGAAGAGATAGTAAAAAAGGGTTCGCGCGACGAGAAGCTTCTGCACGCAATCGCGTGGGACAGGTTGCCTCGCCACGTGGCCGTCATCATGGACGGCAACGGTCGCTGGGCTGCGCAGCGTGGACAGCCGCGCATAGCGGGTCATCGTGCAGGCGTCGAAGCCGTCAGAGCGGCGGTTGATACAGGCGCGCGTCTTGGATTGAAGGCGCTGACGCTCTACGCTTTTTCGACGGAAAACTGGAAGCGACCACGACTTGAAGTTGATGCGCTGATGCGTATGTTGAGGCGATACATTCGTCTTGAGATTGACGAGATTAATCGCCAGAACATTCGCTTTCAAGCCATAGGCCGCACAGATGCATTGGCCCAAAACGTGCGACGCGAAATCGAGCGCGCTACAGAGCGTACTTCGGCGAACGCAGGGATGATTCTGAGCGTGGCGCTCAACTACGGCGGGCGCGCTGAGATAGTGGACGCAGCCCGCGCCGCCACGCTTGAGCTTATTGCGGAAGGGAAGCCTCCGCAAGAGATAACGGAAGAGAGAGTCGCCCAAAAACTTTACACTAAGAATTTGCCGGAGCTTGACCTGCTGGTGCGAACGAGCGGCGAGATGCGCATCTCGAATTTTCTGTTGTGGCAGGTGGCATACAGCGAAATCTACGTCACAGAAACGCTCTGGCCTGATTTCCGCCGCACGCACCTGCTGGAAGCCGTCATTGATTTCCAGCGCCGCGACCGCCGCTTCGGCGGCCTGAAACTTGTAGCGAATGAATGATGAGAACAGTTTTCAGTTTTGAGTTTTCAGTTTTCAGATAAGGAGCGAAAAGCTTTTAACTGAAAACTGTAAACTTAAAACTGAAAACTGTTCTTATCGCTTATCACTTACAAACATGTCTCGCGTTATCACCGCAATCATACTGCTGCCGATTCTCGTCGCTTCGATTCTTTTTCAGAAACTGATGCCGCTATTTGTGGCGCTGGCGCTCGTGGCTATGGTGCTGGGGCTTTACGAATTCTGGTGGCTTGCGCGCAAGCAGCAGATGAAGCCGGATGTGGTCGTGGGCTATGCGGCGGCTGCCGCGCTCTTCGTGGCTTTTTACTTCAACGCGCTCGAATTTCTTCTTCTCATTCTTCTGCTCTTCATCATCGCGGCGCTGATTGCGGCTATGCTGCGCGGCGCGCCTTTCGACAAGATGTTGGCGTCTCTGGGCGCGACCGTTTTGGGAGTGATGTACGTCGCGCTGCTCGGCGGCCATCTAGTCGCGTTGCGGACAGGCATAAACACAGAGCCTGGATTTCAAGCTCATATAACCGCGCTTCTATCCTTTTTCTTCCTTGTCATAATGGGTTCGGACACGGGCGCATACTACACAGGGCGCGCAATCGGACGGCACAAACTCGCGCCTTCAATCAGTCCGGGGAAGACATGGGAAGGTGCTGTTGGCGGAATAGCTGCGAGTTTGTTGATGGCTGTGCTGGCGCACTACTGGTTCTTTCCAGACCTGCCGCTCAAGTGGGCGCTCGCGCTCGCCGCCGTGATGAATGTTTTTGGAGTTCTGGGCGATCTGACAGAGAGCGCGCTAAAGCGCGGAGCGGGCGCAAAAGACGCCGCGCACATTCTTCCCGGTCATGGCGGCTTGCTTGATCGCCTGGATAGCTTGCTCTTCAACGCGCCGCTCATCTACTATTTTGGTCGCTTGTATTTTGGATGAAAGGAAAGTCTGGAGCCGGAAGGATTTTGGATTTTAGATTTGCGATTTTCGATTGGAAGAAGCGGAGTGCTTTTTAAATCGAAAATCTAAAATCCAAAATCGAAAATTAATCTGGCTCCAGACTCCAGACTTCTTCTTGTCTTCAAAAGGTATCGCAATAATAGGTTCGACAGGCTCAATCGGGTGCAATACGTTGCGCGTTGTTGAATCGCTCGGCGACAGGTTTCGCGTGGTTGCGCTGGGGGCTGGACGAAATGTAGAAAGATTGGCGGAGCAGGTCGAGCGTCACCTGCCCGAACTCGTTTCTGTAGAATCTGAAGAGAACGCCAGGAGTTTGCGCGCGCAGCTTTTTAAGAGAAACGTTGATCTGCCGCGAATCGTCATTGGCGAAGAAGGCTTGGTTGAAGTAGCCACGCACGCTGATGCGGATTGTATTGTGTCGGCGACCGTTGGCGCTGTGGGTTTCGTGCCGACTTTGCGCGCTCTGGAGTCTGGGAAGCGCGTGGCGCTTGCGAACAAAGAGACGCTGGTGATGGCGGGCGAATTGATGACGCGCGCAGCGGCGAGAAGTGGCGCAGAGCTTCTTCCAGTTGATTCCGAGCACAATGCGCTTCATCAATGTCTTCGCGGAGAGAATTTAGGGGAAGTTCGCCGCCTGATTCTCACAGCTTCTGGTGGGCCTTTCCGCACAAAGACCCGGAGCGAGATGCAGGCAGCGACGGTCGCAGAAGCCATGCGTCATCCTACGTGGAGCATGGGCGCGAAGATAACTATTGATTCGGCGACGCTGATGAACAAGGGGCTTGAGGTCATAGAAGCTCGCTGGTTGTTTGGCTTCGGCGCTGAGCAGATAAACATACTCGTGCATCCCGAATCAATCGTTCACTCTATGGTCGAAATGGTTGACGGCTCGATCATAGCGCAGATGGGCGTGACAGACATGCGCCACGCGATTCAGTACGCGCTCACCTATCCCGAACGTCACGCTTGCGAACTGCCGCCGCTGGATTTGGCTCAACTCTCGGCTCTGCATTTCGAGATGCCGGACACGGATCGTTTCCCCTGCATCTCGCTCGCCTACAGAGCCTTGCGCGAAGGCGGAACACTCCCCGCCGCCATGAACGCAGCGAACGAAGAGGCCGTTAAAGCATTTCTCGAAGAGAAGATAAGCCTGACAGATATTCCGCGCGTCATAGAAGAGGTGATGGATAAGCACGAAACGCAGCCCGTCACAGACCTTGATGTTGTTCTCAAAGCCGATCACCAATCCCGCATAGACGCCGCCGCCTTCATCGAAGAAAATTGTAAAGCAGCGACGAAAAACAGTTTTCAGTTTTGAGTTTTCAGTTTTCAGAAAGAAGAGCAAGCAGGCTTTTTCTGAAAACTGAAAACTCAAAACTGAAAACTGTTTTCATGCTTTGCTTTTAACAGCAGCGCCGCGTAAACTCGTTTGAGCAACCCCGAATGGTGTCTGGGGCACTAAGCTGGTGGATGATTTTTGGCTAGATATTTGTTGGAAATTTTGAGATCGGTTCGGCGGGTATGACTTATTTAATCGGTGGTCTTGCTTTCATCTTTATTTTGGGCGCGGCAGTCGTCATACACGAGTTCGGCCACTTCATAGTGGCGAAGCTCCTGAAGATTCGCGTCGAAACTTTTTCCGTGGGCTTTGGCCCGCGCCTCTTTGGTAAACGTTGGGGGCACACGGACTATCGCGTTTCAGCAATCCCCTTGGGCGGCTACGTTAAATTGGGCGGCGACGAATCGAACGCGGCGATTGAAGGCGCGGGCGAGAGCGATATTCCGCCGGAAGAGCAGTTTAGTCTGCGCCCGCGCTACCAGCGAATTATGGTAGCTGTGGCCGGGCCTGTGATGAACATTCTGACGGCGCTGATGATTCCATTCGTAGGCGCTATGACTTCAGGCGTGCCCGTCATGCCCGCGCCTATCATCAGCCATGTTAAGGCTGGCGGCGCAGCAGAGACGGCAGGCATACAGCCCGGCGACCGCATCGTTGCGTTCGATGGCGCGGAGAATCCTACATGGGAGCGCATAAGCGACGACGCTATGCTCTCGCCAGACCATGAAATACCAATCATAGTTGAGCGCAACGGCCAGCATATCCCGCTCAAAGTAAAGCCTACGAAAATCACTAGCGAGGGGCACGAGCTTGGGCAGTTGGACATGGAGCCTGACTACGGCGCTCTGCCTGTCATCGTTGGCTCAGTGAATGAGAACTCGCCCGCCGCTGAAACCGGCTTGAAGCCGGGCGACCGCGTCGTTGCGATTGACGGAGAGGTGATTCATAACGTGAACGAAGTCACAGAGTATGTGACTTTGCACAGAGATCAGCCCATTCACTTCAAGGTCGAGCGAGGCGGCCAGACTTTAGAGTTGACCACGCCTGAGCGGCGTCTGGCCGATGGCAAACTTGGGTTTGGCTTCAGCAAAGGGCCGCAGGAGGCCGTTGGGCCGGTCGTTGCTATCAAATACGCAGTTAACTCTAATATTGAAATCCTACGCCTGACGGGTAAGGCTCTGGGGCAGGCGTTCACAGGACAGCGCTCTTTGCGAGACACGCTTTCAGGGCCTATAGGCATAGCCAGCGAATCGTCGAAGGCTGCGAACGAGTATGGATGGGAAGGCGTCTTCTTCATGCTCTCGTTCATGAGCTTGAACCTGGGGATTTTCAATCTGCTTCCCATCCCCGTGCTTGATGGCGGCGCAATCTTTATTTTATTGCTGGAAGCCGCGCTCGGAATGGCTGGGCTAGCGCTCTCAATGACCGTACGTGAACGAATCCAGCAGATCGGTTTCGTCGTACTACTATTGTTGATGGTCTTCGTCATTACGAACGACATAATCAAACAGGCGTCCGTGCACTTTGGCTCGAAGAACGATCAACCGGCGGCCAACGCGCCGCAGAAATAAGTCAAGAAGATTTTGGATTTTAGATTTTGGATTGCCGATTAGAAAATCAGTTGTCTTTCAATCCAAAATCGCAAATCTAAAATCCAAAATTTTGATGATGAGACAATCAAAAGCAGTTAAAGTTAAAGATATTCAGATAGGCGGCGGCGCGCCCGTAGTCGTGCAGTCCATGACGAAGACAGATACGGTTGACGTTGACGGGACGGTGGCGCAGATAGAAGAGATGATGCGCGCGGGCTGCGAGATTGCGCGCCTTGCTGTGCCGGACAAAGAGGCTGCAATCGCGCTCAAAGAGATTCGCAAGCGTGTGCCGGACGTGCCGCTGGTTGCGGACATACACTTTCATTACAAGCTTGCGCTGATGGCGCTCGATGCGGGCATTGATAAACTGCGTCTGAATCCGGGCAACATAGGCGCGATTGAGCGCGTGCGTGAGGTTGTGCGCGCGGCGCAGGCTCAGAAAGTTCCCATAAGGATTGGCGTCAACGGCGGCTCGCTCGAAAAAGACCTTTTGGCGAAATACGGAACAGCCACGCCCGAAGCTATGGTCGAATCCGCCATGCGCCACATTCGCATCCTGGAAGATTTAGGATTCACAGAGACGATCATTTCGTTGAAAGCTTCGGACGTTCACCGCACTGTTGCAGCTTATCGCCTGCTCGCTGAAAAAGTTGATTACCCGTTTCATCTGGGAGTGACCGAGGCTGGCACTGCTTTCGGCGGGACTATAAAATCTTCCATAGGACTGGGTATTCTGCTGTACGAAGGAATCGGCGACACGATTCGAGTCTCGCTCGCCGCAGAGCCGCAGGAAGAGGTTCGCGTCGCGTGGGAGATACTTAAATCGCTTGAGTTGCGCAAGCGCGGCGTGACCGTCGTAGCTTGTCCAACATGCGGGCGGCTGGACATTGATAACTTCGTTGAGATTGTGACCGAAATCGAAAAGCGCCTGGCTCATGTGGAAGAACCTCTGCATCTTTCCATAATGGGCTGCGCCGTGAACGGGCCGGGCGAGGCGCACGATTCACACCTTGGCGTAACATTCGGGCGCAACGTCGGCATGATTTTTAAGAACGGCAAGCCGCTTCGTAAAGTCGCAGGCGAAGACATAGTTGAAGCGTTCGTCAAAGAGACAGAGCAGCTTTTAGCGGAGGGCGTTCCTGAGAAGGAAGAGACAGAGCAGCTTGTAACGATCAAATAGAGATAGAATCATCGAGAAGAAAAGAGCCACCTGAAATTGGGCGGCTCTTTTCTTTTCAAGAGAAAGCGTAGGGAAGAATAGCAAGGTGGAAGGATGAAGGATGAAAGACTTATACCAAGTTGCAAAACAAAATAAGGTTGAAGTCATCGGGGGCAAGCCCGCCTTCCAGACCTTCGAGGTTAAGAGAGTTGAGTGGTTCAGATAAACCATCTCACCTGTGAAAGTCTCACAGGTGAGGAAGGCGGGCTTGCCCCCGCTGACTTCGGTATTACTATTCAACATGGATAGTTATTTTTCCGCCTTCATGCTTCCCAATTCTTACTTGCTCTTCATTCGCGTCATTCCGTCATCGCTAGAAACAGTGCGTCGGTTGCGACCTTGCGGTTGATGTTAACGTCAAGGCGCTCGCGGTGGCGCTCAATCTCTCTGATCCAGCGTGCGGCACGTTGGCTCTCGACGCGAGCCGCAAGCTTTTCCAGTTGCTCTAGCACATCGGCGTTCACTACACGCTCTGGCGTACAGCCAAGCGCGAGCGACCACACGTCGCGTATTAGAGTTTCGAGAACGTCAAGGCGCGGCTCGTATTCGTCTTTTCGCTTAGCGTCCGTTATATCTTCCGAGGCGCGAAGAAGACTCGCCCGGTCACCTCTCAGCACCAGCGCGCTCAGAACGTCCAGCATAGCATTCCTCTGCTCGCGGTATTCTTCCAAATCTGTGCCGAGCGCACGACCAACGCTTCCGTGCGCCACACGCGCAAGCAATCGCGCATCCTCCTTAGAAAATTTCTTCGTCTTCAAAAGATGAGCTTCTATTTCAGAAGGCGCGAGCGGCGAGAAGCGCACGGTCTGGCAGCGAGAGCGAACTGTGGGCAGCAGCGCTGCCGGGCGCGCAGTGATAAGAATGATGTGAGATGTCGAGGGCGGCTCTTCCAGAGTTTTCAGAAGCGCGTTGGAAGAGGCTTCGTTCAATTTATCAGCCTCTTCAATCAGGAACACGCGCGCCGAACCTTCAAAGGGGCGAAAGTTTGCTTCGCGCTCAAGGTCGCGCATCGCATCAACCAGTATGGCGCGCTTGTAGCTAATCGCCATCCCTATGTCAGCGTGCGCGCTCCAGATAATTTTCTTGTGCGCGTCCTTATCATCCGAGGGAGGGAAGACGAACTCTTCAGCGCGCACGCACGCAGAGCAGTGGCCGCAGGCTTCACGGCCTACCGGCGTTCGACAGTTCAAGGATTTCGCAAACTCAAGCGCGAACCGACGCTTGCCCACGCCCTCTTCGCCTGCGAACAGCAACGCACCGGCCACGCGCCGCGCCTCCAACATGCGCCGCAGCACCTCTTTCACACGCTCATTTCCCACTAAAGTTGAAAACATACGTAAAGACGGTTTTTAGTTTTCAGTTTTAAGTTTTCAGAAAGAAGAGAACTGCTTTTACTTAAAACTGAAAACTAAAAACTGAAAACTGCTCTTACCACTTCCAACACTCTCGCGTGCGTCTCTTCGATTGAGCCGGTGGCGTCAATGACGCGTACGCGATGGGGTTCGCGTGCGGCTATCTGCAAATAGGCGTCGCGCACGCGCGTGTGAAACTCTGCGTCCTCAATCTCAAGACGGTCGCCTTTCGCCGCGCTGCTATCGGCGCGTCGGCTGGTGTGCACCATGCCAGCCGCAACTGAAAGATCGAAGATTAGCGTGAGGTCTGGCTTCAAACCTCCGGTCGCTAGCGCGACGACCTGCTCGATTAGCTCAGGCGGAAAGCCGCGCCCCGCGCCCTGATATGCTACGGTCGCGTCCGCGTAACGATCCGATAGAACTATGTGATTCGATTCGAGCGCGGGACGAAGAAGCGTGCGCACGTGCTGTGCTCGGTCAGCGGCGTAGAGAAGTAGCTCTGCGAGCGGGTCAACATGCTCTTCTGTATCAAGTAGCGCTGCGCGCAGACGCTTGCCCAGGGGCGTTCCGCCAGGCTCTCGCGTGGTGACGACCTCAAATCCGCGCAGGCGAAGTGCGCTGGCAAGAAGGCGAGCCTGCGTGGACTTGCCGCTTCCGTCAATGCCTTCAAAGGTTATGAATGCTCCGGCCACTCTTATTTTTCTGAAGATGAAATTTTTGGGAAAATTTTCAAGAGCCGGAAGGCTCGTTCGCGCCTTGTGCGGGATTATCTGTTGCAGTTGCGCCTTGCTGTGAAGGGGTACGAAACTCACCCGTAGGGCGACGCGCGTAAGTTATAGTCGAAATGGCGTGCTTGAATATCAGTTGATCCTGCTGGCCTGATTCCAGTAGCAGCGAGAATTTGTCGAAGCTTTTGATGCGTCCTGAAATCTTCGCTCCGTTCAGCAGGTAAATCGTAACCGTACTACGCTCGCGCCGGGCAGTGTTCAGGAATCCGTCCTGAATGTTCTGGGGAGTCGCTTTCGTATCCACCCTTGGTCTCCGTCGGGAAGCAGATGCTATGCGCTCAGATTACACTAAGAAGGGAAAAAGGAAAAGGAAAGGCAAAGAAAGGTAAAAGGCAAAGGGGAAGGCAAAAGGAAAAAGTAAAAAGGCAAAAGTGTGGACACGCCTTGCAGGCGTGAATTATAAATTAAAAATTGCTTTCGTCCTAACTTTTGCCTTTTTACTTTTTCCTTTTGCCTTCCCTTTGCCTTTTTACTTTTGCCTTTCAATGTATTCGGCAACCTGCTGCTGCACTCGCGCCTCAGTTCCGAAGCCGTCGAACCATACAACGCCAGGCTCGCGCCGGAACCACGTTATCTGTCGCTTGGCGTAGTGACGAACGTCCAGCTTCGTCTGCTCGATTGCGCTCGCAAGGGTGCGCTGCCCGCGCAAGCTTTCAACGACGCGTCGGTAGCCGTGCGAACCCAGCGCGCTGGATTCTGCGGGCACGCCTCTTTCTAAAAGAGTTCGCACTTCATCAACCAATCCAGCATTGAAGTGAGTTTCGGTGCGCGCGTTGATTCCTTTGTAAAGCTCTGCGCGCGGCGGATTGAGCGCGAGAACATGAATTCTGGCGGCGCTCTCGTGCGGCGCTGGGCGTGCGGGCTGTTGTTCGGAAAAAGCTCTGCCTGTTTGAAATAGAACTTCGAGCGCACGCTGAACGCGCGGCCAGTCGCGCGGGTAAAGTTTTGAAGCGCTCGCAGGGTCTAATTTTCGCAGCATTTTGTGAAGATGCTCCGCGCCATGCCTCTCTCTAATCTCAGTCAAACGCCGTCGCAGATTTTCATTCGTGGGCTGGCTGGGAAAGAACGGGTGGCGCAGCGCGCGAAGATAAAAGCCCGTGCCGCCGACTAGAAAAGCAAGGTGTCCGCGCCCTTCAATCTCTTCTATCTTCTCAACGCACGCGCGCGCCCAATCGCCCGCAGTGTAATTGACCTCTGGCGGCACGAAATCAATCAAGTGATGCGCGACGCCGCACCTCTCTTCAAAGGGAACTTTCGCCGTAGCAATCTCAATCTCACGGTAGACCTGCACGGAATCGCAGTTGATTATCTCGCCGCGAAAACGCAGCGCCATCCGAATCGCAAGCTCGCTTTTGCCCGAAGCGGTTGGGCCAACGATTGCGATGATAGGTTTTTCTGAATGAAGAGGTGAAGTCACGTGTGCGAGTATAATACCAAGCTGCAATGAAAAGAGAGGAAAAGATAATCCACGAATCCACACTAATCTACACGAAAGAGCCTGTGGTTTCCTGTAGATTAGTGTGGATTCGTGGATCGCCTCCTTCCTCTTATTTGATTGCGACTTAGTATAAGAGCAGGCGCACGAGGACGACCAGCAGTATGAGCAGCAGTAGCGCAATCGCGCCGATGATTTGTGCGCGTGAGAAATTCATAAAATTACAGGGACAGATGTTATAGCAATTGCTTCACTCAAACGCATAACCGCCGAAGGCAATCGGGTTTGCCTTCGGCGATTATTATTAAACTATCAGCCGCTCCTTCGACGGCAATGATAGAAGGTTTAAGGCTCAGACGGCGCGTTCCCGTTCACCAGATCAGCGAAGACAGCGCCGCAGCCTGAGTCATTGTGCGTTACGACGGGACTGAACCTCTGCTGGTATTCGGCAGAGTTGATGAACGCGCAGACCATAGAGCGGAAGTTGCCCGTAGTGTTCAGAATGTTCAGCCAGAAGTTGAAGCCGCTCAAGTCAAGGTCGCGCCTCAGATAGCCATAGTATTCCATCTGAACAAATGCCGAGTTGGTCTGACGCTGCTTGAACAAAGCGTTGTCAGCAACCTTCTGCAACACAGTCGCACGAGTCTCCGTGCTGTTGATTAAGCCATTCACGAGAGCATCTCTTTCACCTTGTGTCAGAGAGTTGCCCGTGTTGGCGTTCAATGCGTCAACGTATTGCTGCGGAGTAAACGATAACGGGAATGCCAGCAAGAACTCCGGCCTCGTGATGAAGTTGTTGACGAAAGCAGTCTTGCTTGCATCCTGCCCGCTGCCTACGACTATCTTGCCGCGATCTCGCATGAACTCAAGATAGTTGGGCCTTATTCCTGTGTTGCCATCGAACGCAGCTTTGTAAACTCGTATGACGAAACCTCCTGTGTCCTGAAACTCTGCTGATTGGAAGAAGGCCGCAGAGACCAGCACGCGCTGCTGGTTGATGCACGCAGCGTTCGAGCCGCAGGCAGTGATCTTGCCAGACCAGAAAGCTAGTCCGCTCGCATCGGGTTCGCGGTTAAGGAAGTCCAGGTATTGCTGGCGAACGAAGAAGTTTGCATCATCAATCGGGTTGGTCGTAGGCGCTACTGAGTCGTCATCCGTGATCGTGACGGCGATTGAATTCTGCGCGCCGATGATGAAGTTGCCGGACGGGCTATTGAGCGTGATCTTGAAGGTTTCAGGGCCTTCAACATAGACATCGTTGACCAGCAAGATTTGTATGGTCTTCGATGTCTCTCCAGCCCCAAAGTTGATGACGCCTGAGCCGAAGATGTAATCAGACTTCTGTTGTGCAGTGATGTCCGATGTCTCATAGTTCACGCTCGTCGCGCCCGAAGTATCGCCGCCGCGCGTCACAGTTATCGAAACATTTCCCGCGTTCTCTGCAACGGTCGCTGTGGCTGCACCGAACTGAACCGTCCCACTCTCATCATCGTCCGTGATAGTGCCTGTGCCTTGAGCAGTAGCGATTGTGGCGTTCACAGGATTAAAGAGAGTGACGAAGAATGTTTCGTTCAACTCTGGCAGAGTGTCGCCCTTGACCGCGATGTTGATGGTCTTGGTCGTCTGACCCGGTGTGAACACTAGCGTGCCGCTTTGAGCATCGTAATCGGATGGCGCTGTGGCTGTGCCGTCCGAAGTAACATAATCAACGGTTACGGCCTGAGTGCTTGCAGCCGAGAGCGTGACGGTGAAAGCTGCATTGGTTGAACCGCTATTGCCCTCGATCACAGTCGCGTTGCCGATTGAAAGCGAAGGCTGGCCGCTAACGGTCGCAGTGCTCTTAGCGCTGATGCTGCTGCCCCCTGTATCTCTTATAGAGGTCGTTACAGTGAACGTGCCTGTCGCAACGTAGGTGTGCGTGCCCGTCACGTCGAGCCCGCCGCTTGCGTTCGGCGTGATCGTGCCCGCCGAAGTCGTAGAGTCGCCCCAATCAATCGTCGCCGTGTAATCGCTCAATTGTCCGTTCGGGTCTGTGTCAGTGAATGACGCCACCCTAGCGGTCACGGGCGCACCAGCAATCGCGTTGATGTTGATGCCTGTGGAAACGGCAGTCGGTTCGGCGTATGCGAAATCATCCGTCACGGCCAGATCAACGCCGCCGCCAGGATTGTCCGCAGGGCCTGAGGTGACGGTCGTTCCATCGAAGCTGAAGAGCGTGGCATTGCCAAGTTCGATGCGGACGTTTGTGACGACGGGGTTCTGGAAGAGAACGCCGAAGAACTCTGCCTGCCCGCTTGTGCCGACAGGGACAAAGAACTTGCCGAGGCTTGTCCCGTTGCTGAAAAGTTCGATTGAAGTTGTGTTCGGCGTCTCAACGTCCAGGAAGATAGCGCCGAAGCCGCGCGAGACAGCCTGAATGGGCGGAGTATTAGCAGTGCTCGGCAGCACGAACTTGACGTTGATGACGTTGTTGTTGAAGGACGAGAAGGTCCTGGTTGGGCTGAAGGCCGGGAACTGTCCCGCGACTCCCGGATTGGCAGTGACGAAGCCGTCGCCGCTCACAGCATGGACTCGGTCGAAGCTGACGCCGCGCGCCTGGAAGCGGTTTGTAGGAATACCCACTGTATTATTAGGCACAATGACTGTGGTGTTGCCGCCAAAGTCTGTACCGTCGAGAGCTACGGCATCCCAGTTAATCACACGGAAGCCCGTGGCTTGCGGCGGCGGGTTGGCACCGTTATTCACACCGCCGATTGCCGTCTCGAAATCCGTCAAGGCTTTGTTGGCCGTGCCCGGTGTGACGGACGTGTTGTTGCCGCCCACACCGCTAAACGTCTGGTTCGCGCCTGCGCTGAGCGGAGCGACGACGAGCGGCGCGTCGGCCACTATGGCCGTGCTGGTGACTTCTTGGGTGGTGCCAAATACTAAGTCAGTAACTTTAACCAGGATGTTGTAGGAGCCTTCTTCCAGATAGGTGTGGCTGCCTTTGACTGTGAACGCGCCGCTGCCATTGGAAGCTATCACGCCGGAAGAAGACGCAGTCCCATCACCCCAATTGATCGTTGCACTGAAGTTGCTGGCCGCTATAGCCCCAGCATTGAACGTAGCAACAGTCACGTTATTAAGGGGCACACCTTCGAAAGCATTGATCGTCGTCGGTGAGACCACTAGCGGCGATAGCGTTTCGATCTGTTGGAAGTTAACGGGCATTCGATTGCTGAATGTGAAGCTGCCCGTTTGCCCGGACGGTGTATTCGAATTTGATAAAGAGAAACCTGTCGTGCCAGTTGTATTAACACTGAGGGAGTCGCCGGGCGAAGCAGGCGGAGTTGGATTGCCGCCGAAGACGTTTATAGTTGCCGCCGGGCTTGGCACAATCTTGAAAGAATCGCTCCCGTCGTTGCCATTAAGGTTCAGTGTGGTGAACCCTGAGAACTGAACCGGCACGAACGAGAAAGAGCTTGAGAACCCTGTGATCGAGCTGGAATCCGGTGTCGGCCCCTGGCTGATATCAAAGGTGTCATTGACGGACGTTCCCGCGACGGTGATCTGGTCAAGGTCGGCAGACTGCCCAACCAGAATGAGGTGTTCGAGATTGATGAACGACAACGGCGCAAATTTGGTTTGTGACGTTGCTCCAGCCGAAGCAGATTCAGCGACCGTGCCGCTGCCAGTGGCGGTGGGGGTCACAACAAGCTCATCACTCGTAGTGCCGCTCATGCCGCCAGAGATACCGTTTATAATAAGCGTATCGCTACCCGAGGTCGGGTCGCCGCCATCAATGGTGATGCCCACGAGTCCCGGCGGGCGACCTGCCTGGTTGTTGATGTTTATTGTGTCGCCGCCGCCCAAGGCGTTTATTATTAGGTTCGTCTTGTTGGAAAACTCTATGGGCGCAAGGGAGTCCACAGAGACACGTCCGCCCGCGCCTATGATCTGTACTGCTGAATAATTGATGGCATTCGCAGCGTCCGTTCCTTTGGCGGTTAATTTCGTCGCCGCCACCAAGTCCACCGCCGCTTCCGTATTATAAAAATCAATATTCATTAACTGTGTGCCGCTAGCGTTGTCATAGCGCAAGTGGCCTTCGGCCAAGTTAGGGCCGGGAGTGTGGGTCACGTTGTCCACTGCTGTGGGCGACGCGCCGAAAACGTCCACAAGGTCGTTACCCGCACCGCCATCGAAAGTGATAGGGTTCGGTATTACGTCCGACCCGACTGCGGCCCCGACGTTGATGTTTAGCTGGTCATTGCCGCCAAGCCCTTTGACAATCACGGACGGCGGGCTGCCGCCGCCGAGTTTAGAGAGTGTGACTGCAACAGTCGGAGCCGGTGTCGTGTCCGTCACCTGCACTTGCCCTGCGGCGGGACGGGTTATGGTGTAGCTGTCATTGACAGCGTCGTCGCCCTCGATGATGAGTGTGTCCAAGTTGTCCAAGCTGACGTTGTAGGTGGCCGTGGACTCTAGGTTTTGCGTGGCGAAGGTGACGACATTGGTCCCGAATGTGCTCGGAGCCGCCGTGTACGTGAAGCTGTTGAAGGACCTGAAACTGGGAGCGCCGAACTGTATGCGCGGCTGGAGATCGCTTGCGATCACCTCATCCGTGAAAGTTCCGGGGCTGTTCTGTATCCGTGCCGTCGAGTCGCCCGTGCCGCTTTGCACCGTGAGGTTATCGTTGTTGTTCACGCCCGTGAAGCTGACCACCTGGGCGCTCGTGGTGTTGATGGTTACCGAGTGGCCTGTGCCGGTGTCTGTCAGGGTGATGTCGGTCTGCTGGGTGTTGCTAACGTTCGGGGCGACCGTGACGTTGAAGGCGAACTGCTGCAAGTTCAGTACGAGTGTGTTACTGCCCGTGCCGAAGTTGGTCACAATCGTGGCAATGTTGGCGAAGGTCGCCGTGTTGCCGCCGCCCAGGTCGGTCGTGAACGACCCGCCGTTG
>MNJR01000035.1:14456-65782 GCA_001920415.1 Acidobacteria bacterium 13_1_20CM_3_53_8
CCCGTTCGAAGCGCAGTAATGTGTGCCTCTACAGGCCTTGATAGAAACACGCAGACGAAGGCGATAAGAGAAATCAGAGAAACTCTCAGAATATATTTTCGCGTCTTCGGTTTCATTCCGAGTTTGCGGGCAGTCTGGCTTTTATGATTGTTCATCGGACTTCTCCTAAATTGGCAAGGTTTTGCAGACGGATAACAGAAACGCGATGTGTTCCGAGAGAAGAGAAGAGTCTCCCACACAAACTTACGCTTTAATGACGGAACTGGGTCACTCAGTCATTGCGCGAAGGATCACTTTACGTTGTGGAACTTCCTTGAAAGCTGAATACCTGTTGATAGGACGCGCCATTCTATTCCTGATTTACAAAGTTGTAAACAAGAATTTTGCGGCCGTCGTGAAGTTTGGTCTTAATATGCATGAAGGGAATCCCGAAAGAGTTTGGGCCAAAGCGTGCGGAGAATAGCCGACCATATTTAACGTGAGTTAGACGTAAGCCTTGAAGAGATAAGAGAAGATGGATGATCCACTAAATCACACGAACCATCACGAATAGAAGAATCCATTTAGTCTCCTTTCGTGTGGCTTCGTGGATGTTTCTCTCTTTCGTCTTTCTCTTTCTTACTTTATTTCTGGCCTAATAAAGTTTCGTCAACTCTATACCGGTGTAATAATTTTTGAGAATCCTATCGTAAGTCCAGCCTATGCGCGCCAGTCCAAACGCGCCGACCTGACACATGCCAACGCCGTGACCCCAGCCGCGACCTATGAAGGTGAAGCCTATGATGTGACCTGCATCGTCGTAGCGTCGGTCAATGACGAAGAGTTGTTCGCGCAAACCCAGGATAGAACGTATGCGACCGCCGCGAAGATGAGCAGTGCCGTTCGTGCCGATTATTTCAAGATCAATGGCGCGACGCGATGATCCGCGCGCGGCTACGTGAAGGTCTCGCAAGTTCCCAAAAATTCCGTTGACCTGACGAAGACGCTGTTGGGCTTCTGCCACAGACATCTGCACAGTCCAGTTAGAGAAAGGCGAGTAGTGATCTGCCGCCGCTCCGTTCGGCGCTGGACGAACTTCTAGAAAATCAACATCGCCCACGGCATTAACGTGGAAGGTCACAGGCTCGCCGCCAACTATGACAACGGAGCGCGCAGGGTAAGAATTGTCGCCGAAAGAGCGAAAGAGATACGCGTCCGAGCTTACCTGAATCGGCTGATCGTGATTGCGCGCGGAGCGAACTATCAACGCGCCATTACTGGCGGGGCGCGTCGTGCCCTTCTGCAACTGAAAATTGCCGCGCGATTCCATGATCAATACGATGGTGCGTATGCAGCGTGCGCGCGTCAATGGTTCGCGCGGTCTCAAGGTCGCGTCCGGGTAGAGCGCCAAAAATCCGTCGCGCAAGAGCATTGCAACGTCTGCGCGATTCTGCTGCGGAACATCTGTGGCGTCGCGGAACGAAAGAAGGTATTCAACGTCCGCGCTGTTCAATAAAGTGTCCGCGCGCGTTTCACCGAAGACGGCGAGCATAAGAGCGGAACTGAAAGCAGGTGCATGTGTTATGTCGTCGTTTGTGACCAGCGCGTTCTGACGGGAGAGCCGCGCGACGTTTTGCAACCAGCCGCGCGCTTCCGTCTGCGTGACGGGCGCTGTGAGCCATGCGTCTGTGATGCGTGGCGGAATTTGAAAGCTATGCACTGCCAGTAGCGCAGCGTCGCGCGCTAATTGCGCGTTCTGCTCTTCACGAATGTCGGCAGTGTCGCGCGAACTCTTTATGGTGAACGGCGCAAACGCTGCCCTGCCTTCAGCCGCGCACTCGCGCCCGCGCAAGTAAGGCGTCGCTTCGTTGAAGATGTTCTCGACATCCTCTGTGCGCCCGCCGCATGTGGAAGTGTAGAGCGCGTTGATGGGTTCGCCATTGTATGTTGCTATAAGCCCGCGCGTTGATTCGACTGCGAAGTCCGTGAGCGGGTGCTCCGTTGACATTCCGCCATAAACCTGCGAGCGCGTGGTCGGCAGAAGATCGAAGCCTTGGGATGCAAACTGCCCGCGATTTTTTACGGCGTAAGTTCTGGCTGCGATGGCCTGCGCTTTGAGAGCTTCCAGCGCAGGGTAGCCTCCGGGCGACAATTCGTTCGGAACGACGCCGCGCACGTAGGCTTCCAGCGGAATCACGTTCACGACCGTCAGCGTCCCGCGCTCGTTTGCGAAAACTTCAAGACGACCGCGATAAGGTTTTTCGTTGAAGCGAACAGGCGCGCTCTGTTCATTGTCGGAAGAGAATTGAACGGGCGCACGCGCGCGAAACAGTGTAGCGGCTGCTGTGGAGAAGGCTACAAGTTCGCGCGTCGGAACGCTCGCGCGAGTTACGGGTCGAACCATGCCGCCCGCATTGGCGGAACGCGGAAGAGTTGATGAGCGCGCCGTTTGTGCAGGGGATGCTGAAGGCGAAGGCTGCGCGCCGCTTCCTCTTGTATTCATCGAAGCGCTTGTGTCAGTACCGCCTGCGGTAGCGGGCGGGTGTCCTATGCTTCCTGTCTGTACAACCGCAGCGTTCACGAATCCTGCATCCTGAAGACGCGAGCGCAAATCTTCTGCCTCGTTGCGCGTTCCATTTTGTCCAACCTGTATGCGCCAAGTGTTCGTGCGCGCATCTTGAGAGATTTGCGCGTCTTCGTTCGTGGCGCTCTTAATTTCCGTAGCCGCACGCTCTGCATCAATGCGCGTAGCCGCGCCAGCGATTTCGACGTGATAGTTCGCATCAGGCGACGGCTGAGGAAAATCAGGCGAGAGAGCGCGGGCTTCGAGTCTGACACGCGCAATCTGTAGCGGTTCGGGCTGCGCCGTCTCGCTCAGAGCGTACATGAGACGACCGCTCGTTGTTATAGAAACCGAGCGCGCGTCCGTCGAAAGGCCTATGCGAATCAGAGGCTCGGCGCTCGCGTCCGGTATTTGCGAAGATGAAGGCGTTGCTGTTTGAGTTTGCGTCTCAGCGCGTCGCGGTCGTGTCTGATCTGATGAATTCTGCGCAAGCGCAAACGAAGAGACGAAGAGCAGGATGGCGACAAAACATGCGAGCGTCTTCCTGAAAACCTTTGGCATTTACCTTTAAGAAGCGGCGACGAAAATTCGGAAGGAGAGCAACAGTGCCGCCTTGATGCCTCATACTACTACAAATTCATTCAAACCCTGTAGAAGTCGAACCGCTTTGCGAACTTAAGTTTTACCTTTGCGCCTCCAGCGTGAACCCCCAACCTTCACAACCTTGAGCTTAGAAATAGTTGAGGGTTCACGCTGGAGGCGCAAAGATAAGAGATAAGCTCGCTAAGCGGGTTTTGAAATGCTCTCTTAGTGAACCATGCTCTTCTGTGAATTTGTGCGGTCGAGCGCGGCGCGCAAACCGCGCGCGAGTTTCGCGGCATCGTCGTTGGCCCAGAAGTGCATGAAGAAGAGTCTGGGCTGTTCTGTGAGCATGTGGCTGTGAAGCGCCGTGACCTCTATGCCGCTCGCGCGCAACGCACGTATCACAGGATTCACTTCGCTTGCGACTAAAACGAAGTCGCCGGTTATTGCTGCGCGACCGCCGCCCGTAGGCTGAAAGTTAATCGCTGTCGAGACGCCCATAGAGGGCGGAATAATCATCCCCGCGTCGCGTATCTCTTCAGCGCGCGGGATGCTGAACTGGTAAACGCCGCCGTTCACCTTTCCGCTTCGCCCCATGATGCGATCAATCTCGCTCGTATTCAAATCAATGTTCTGCGCGGCCAGCGCAGCAGGCGGTGAAGTCAAAGGCGTGTGAGTGAGAGCGAGCGCATCGTGAATTGCGCGAGCCAACTTCACGGCATCGCCGTTCCCGCTGATGTGCATGTACATAATGCGCGGCGTTTCATTCAGCACGTGGTTGTGTAGCGCCGTCTGCTCTATGCCTCCATCCTGCAACTTTGTCAGAACAGCAGTCACTTCATCTTCCGTCAAGACCAGATCGCCCATCACCATCGTTTTGTTACCCGTGCGCACGAACGCCAGCCAAGAGCCTAGCGCCAGTGCTGGCCTTATCTCGACATCGCGGACGCGCACGTGTAGGTCACTGCGCGGCAGGCTTATCTTGTACACACCGTCCGGCTGAACAGTACCGGCTTTCCCTATAGCCTGCTCGACGCCGCTCCAATCGTTTGGCCGTGATTGCGCGCGTGATATAAAGAGATTCGAGGACAGCAATGAAATAAAGGTTAATGAAAGGATGATGACCCAGGATGAAGCTCGCATGAGCGGTCTCCTCTTTATTAACGCGAGTTCGATATAAGCCTTAAGAAGATAATAGCGAATGAATTATCCACGCGCATCACACGAAGCTACACGAAGAGAAGGCTCGTTTCGTGTCGTTTAGTGTGGTTTCGTGGATAATTCTCTTTTTCTTCTTTCTCTCTCTTATATCGAACTCACGTTTATTAAATTTTTTTGAGGAGCTTAGGGATATTACTCCGCCGTGACGAGCAAATCCACCCGGCGCGCCGTCTCAACTCGCGTATCGCTCCTCGACAGTGATGGCGAAGACCACTGTGCCAATCAGGCCGATGACGCTCGCTGTGAAGAATGGAGTTTGTGGGGTCAGTTTCCAAAGCAGCCCTCCTATGGCGGCGGCGGGAGTGATGGCTAGGCTGCGAACGAGGTAATACAAGCCTACAGTCCTCGCTCGCAGAGTTGGTTCTGCAAAGTCAACGATCATGGCTTTGCGTGACGGTTCTCCGATTTCGCGCAGGCCGCCAATGATGAAGGCGAAGATAAGCGAAGCGAACCCTGAAGAGAGCGCGACCGCGAGCGGGTAGAGCGAAAAGCAGATGAAGGTGGCTATGACGAAAGGCTTGCGCCCTATGCGGTCTGCGATTCTGCTTGCCGGGAGATAGACTATTATCGAAGTGGAAATCTGTATAGCGATGAGCGTTCCAAAGAACGCGACGCTTATGTGAAGAACATTCGTCACGTAAAGTATGACGAAGATGTCCGCTAGACCTTCGCAGGTGCGTATGAAGATGTCTGAGATGAGCAGTCGTTTGAGCGCGCTGTGAAACGAGCGCCAGACGCCGCCTATGTTCACGCCCTCTGCGGCAGAGGTGCGAATGTTGATTGTGAGCACGAGGAGCGCGGTCAACACTGCTAGAACGAGTGTGGCGCAAAGTCCAATATGCACGCCACGCGTAACGCCCAAGCGAGCTATGAGCGCGCCGCCTATGACGGGCGAGATAATCATAGGCACGCGCTTTACCAGAGACTGAACTGTGAAGCCCATGGCGCGGCGCTCTTTCGGCAGCGCGTCTCCTATGACAGAGAAGATGGCAGGGCTTGCCATGCTGTGCCATGCCATTGCGAAGGCCAGGCCGACGAAGACGAAAGGCCAGGAGGGGCTGAAAAGATAGACGGTGTATCCTACGGAAGCCAGGGCTATGAAGAAAAGAAATGCGCGTCGTCTTCCCCAGCGATCTGCGAGCCAGCCGCCCGGATATTGATAGATAGCGTCGAAGAAATCTTCAGCCGTGCCGAAAAGCCCGACCGTTGGCGCGCCCGCGCCTAGCGCTTCCATGTACTTCGGCAGAAATTTCTTCCAAAGCTCTTCGCCAAGGCCGAGCAGGAAAACGGCTGACGATGCTACTGTGACATTCCGCTCAAGGCTCAGGAAATCTGCTGCGCGCACGCGCCATGATAATTGATTTTGAGATAAATCCTCTCGTGCCATTTTTGGAAACATACCGACTAGGATAAGGCAAAAGTGAAAAGGTAAAAGGCAAAAGTAAGAGGAAAGCCTTCATCTCTAATTTTTAATCTCTAATTCACGCCTGCAAGGCGTGTCCACACTTTTACCTTTTTACTTTTTACTTTTGCCTTTCCTTTGCCTTATTTCCTAGAGCTTCGACCGCCAGAGTGTGAAACTGGCGGCGCACGCTGTTGATGTTGACGAAGGGGAGCGTGTGTGCGTGCGTGCGATTGGTCAGGAGTATGAAAGTGCGTTCATGGCGGGGATCGTTCCAGCAGCTTGTTCCCGTAAAACCAAGATGGCCGAAGCTGTCGGGCGGCAAGCTCGCACCTGCCGTAGAATCTTTCGTCGCGGCGAGTTGCCATGCGAGCGAACGCGCTTCCTCCATTCCTTCTGTCATGTTTTCATGAAAGAGCGCGCAGGTTTCTGGCCGAAGCAGTTCGGTTAGATTCGCGTGGAACTGATCTGCCATTCGCAGAGTTTCCAACGCAGTCGAAAAAAGTCCTGCGTGCCCTGCCGCGCCGCCAAGAAAATGCGCGTTGCCGTCGTGAACTTCTCCCCAGATGACATTTTCCCTAAAGTTTACCGCGCCGTATTTTTCAATCTCCGCGCTGCACATCTCGCGCTCGTAAGCGTTGCCTGTTTCGCACGCCGCGACGCCTGTTCTGAGCGCTGCTGCGGGATTAAAGAAAGTGCTGGTGAGATTGAGCGCGTCGAAGATTTCGCGTCGCGCTATCTCAGAAAGCTGCGCGCCGTACAATTTTTCTAGGAGAAGGCCGAGCGTTACGAATCCTAAGTCGCTGTAGATGACATGCGTGCCCGGCTCGTATTGAAGAGGTTCATAGGCGATTGCGCTGAGCGCGTTCTCCTTCGTGCGAGCCGTTAGATAGAGCGGGCGCCATGCAGGAAGACCGGAAGTGTGCGTGAGAAGTTGACGAACGGTGATTGCGCGCTTGTCATCACGGTCAAATTCTAGGAGATAAGCACGCACTTCTTCATCCAACTTCAAACGCCCGCGCTCAATCATCTTTGCAGAGAGCAATCCAGTGACGAGCGGCTTCGTCAACGATGCCAGATCGTAAACGGTTTCGAGCGTCGCCCGGTGCTCCGCAGGCTCATGCACAGCGTAACCCAGGGCATCTGCGAAACGTGCGCGACCCTTTTCAGCTACAACGTAAACGGCGGAAGGGAAGTCGCCCGCAGCTATACGCTCGGCGAGCATCGAAGAGATTTTTTCATTCTGCGCAAACATCATCAAAATTGCGGAACATGCCAATTGCGGAATGCGGAATCGCGGAATGCGGATTGAAAAGCTTTAATTTTAAATTTCAAATTTGAGATTTCAGATTTGAAATTTAAAATTAAAGAATTTAATCTCTATCTTAAATCCGCAATCCGCAATTGATTAGGGCTTTAAGGCGTTAATGCCTGCCATCTCGTCGTGCTCGTGAATTCGTTCAAGAGCGCGTAGCGCAAGCGCGAGCGCGCGTCGTCCTTCCGTGCCTGAGACGGGCGAGGGAAGATTATCTCGCGCGGCAACGAGAAACGCTTCAATCTCTGCGCGCAGCGGCTCGATGTCTTCTACATCAAGATGGCGCGTGTTGACGCCGGGGCGCGCAGTCGCGCCGAACGCTGGCACCAGGCTGCTGATAGAGGCTCGACGCGTAGCGTAATCAACGGCTATGTAATCGTGCGGCTGAAAGAAACGCATCTTCCTGATTTTCTCAGTGCCTATGCGCGATGCCGTGATGTTGGCTACAGCGCCGGAAGCGAATTCAAGCCGCGCATTCGCAGCGTCAACCCTTCGCGTCAAGACGGGTATGCCAACAGCGCGCACGTCCACTACTTCAATATCTTCGCCCACCAGCCATTGAACTATGTCAAGGTCGTGAATCATCAGGTCAAGCACAACGTCAATGTCCAGCGAGCGCGCTGTGAATTCGCCTATGCGGTGAATCTCGAAATAGAGTGGGCCGCGAACATGCGGGCGCAGCGCCGCGAGTGCCGGGTTGAATCTTTCAAGATGGCCGACTTGAAGCAGCGCACGCCCTTTCTGTGCCGCAGCAATCATCCTGTCTGCCTCTTCAAGGTTACGCGAGATTGGCTTTTCCACCAGCACATGAACGCCCGCTTCCAATAGCGCCGCGCTTATCTCCGCGTGCGATTCCGTAGGTACTGCAAGGCTCACAGCATCAACGCGACCAATTAGTGTGCGCCAGTCCGTAGTCCATTCTGTCTCGCGCTCCGCAGCGATTGATAGCGCAGTCTCTTCAACCAGATCGCAGACCGAGACAAACTCCGCCAGACCTTCCGAAGCCAATGCGCTATGAATGCGCGCGTGCTGTCGTCCCAGATGACCAACACCAATTACTGCTGTTCGTAGCGGCAAGGTTTACAAGTTTCCTGTTTGATGTAAAGTAGACAGTAGGTAGTAGGCAGTAGATAGTAGGTAGTAGATTTATAGAGCATTCTGTGTTGAGAGATAATGATTCAAGACAGCAAGCCTCTCAACCTCTTCATGCTAACCACTAACCACTAACTACTATCTACTGCCTACTGACTACTGTTTCCACAGGTGACTATACTTGCAATCCTTTCAGCTTGCCAAGCGTCTCAAGCTACCGCTTCTGATTCTTACTTTAATCTTCTACTTCTACGGACTGGGCAGACTTCCTCTGCTCGGTTCTGACGAGCCGCGCTACGCCGAAGTCGCGCGCGAGATGCTGGCGCGCAATGAACTGATTACGCCCACGCTCGGCGGTCATACATGGTTCGAGAAACCTGCCTTGATGTACTGGATGATGATGGCATTCTTTCGCCTGTTCGGCGTGAACGAATGGAGCGCCAGAGCACCGTCGGCGCTCGGCGGTGTTATGACCATACTACTTCTCTACTGGATGGTCAGACGTGTTGAGAAGAATGAGGACGAGGGTCTTGCTGTCTGGTCTGCGGCGGCGCTTGCGACGAGCGCAGGCTGCATAGTCTTTTCGCACGCGGCAAGCTCGGACATGATTTTGACTATGACTGTGACGGCTGCGCTCGCATCTCTCTTCGCTTCGGAGATTGAACGGGATGCGAAACGGCGTCGCCTCCTCCTGCTAGGGTTTCATGCGGCGGTCGGCTTATCGCTTCTGGCAAAGGGATTGGTCGGCGTGGTTATTCCATATGGCGTCGCCGGTAGCTATTTTATTTTGCGGCGCGAGCGCCCCAGTAGAGAAACGCTTTTGAGTTTAATCTGGGGCGCGCCGGTTTCGCTTCTTGTAGCGGGCGTGTGGTACGCGCCCGTAATTGCGCGGCACGGCTGGACGTTCATTGACCAGTTCTTCATACAACACCATTTCTCGCGCTTCGTCTCGAACAAGTATCACCATCCCCAGCGATTCTATTTCTACTTGCCTATACTGTTAATGCTACTTGTCCCCTGGACTCTGTTTCTAATCATCTCACTCATTGGCGCGCGTCGCTGGGATTTTCACGAAGACTCGCCGCACGCACGTCTTCGCGTCTTCTCGCTCGCGTGGCTTGTGTTGCCTGTGCTTTTCTTCTCGCTCTCTGTCTCAAAGCTTCCAGCATACATCCTTCCAGTTCTGCCAGCCGCCGCCGTGCTCGTAGGTGAACGTCTGAAGAATTTTATGGAAGGCGAAGATAGAAATTGGATTATGAGGGCGACTGGCGCTCTGCTATTTCTGTTAGCCGTCTTTGGCATTCAATACGTTGCGCGCACGCATGTTGTGTCGTGGAGTTGCGCGCTGGTGGTCGTTGCGCCTCTTGTGGCAGCAGGCTTGCTCTCACTCATCGCGCCGCGTTTGCGAAAGCTTTGCGTAGTCTCTTGCGGCGCAGTGCTTTTTCTAGTGCCGGCACTTTTGGTCAACTGCGATATGACAAAAGTAGCGAGCCGCGATTCCGTGCGTGACCTGCTTCAAGCGGCGACAGCGAAAGGCTACGGCGCGGCGCCTCTGTTTCAATTGCATGAAGCCGAACGCTCGTCGGAATATTACGCCGCAGGAAGACTCGCTTACGGGCAGGACGGCGAGCCGCTCAGGTTGGAAGATGTCTCTTATGTGGAGAGCGAGGCTGGCGCGCGCGGCACAATCCTAGTGCTCGTTCCTTCGAAATTCTCTTACCAGCTTTATCAATCGCCGAAGATCATCACGCAGGAAATAGGCGACAACGGCGCATTTGCTCTCTACGCAGTTCGCGCGCGATAGCAATTCAAACCATCTTTGCGAGCTTAAGCATTTTCCTTTGCGCCTTTGCGTGAACCCTCAACCAATACCGAATTGCACAATAAAATAAGGAAGGAAGAGCGGGGGCAAGCCCGCCTTCCAGACCAGTGAGATTAATAATCTTGAGCTTTGGAATTTAAAGCGCTCAACTTCCATAACCTCATAGGTTGGGAAGGCGGGCTTGCCCCCGCTCTTCCTTCCTTATTTTATTGTGCAATCTGGTATAACATGAATCTTGAGCTTTAATAGAATTGCAGGTTCACGCAAAGGCGCAAAGAAAAGAGCAAAGACCGCAAAGGAGTTGAACTGCTATGGGTTTTGAGGTGGACTCTGTGGATTGGAATTGAGCGCGCGGTCGAAGAAGTCAATCACGGGACGATCATAAGCTTCGCCCTGCTCGCCGGTGGCCGTGGGCAGGTTGAGTCCGGTCAAAGGAAGGTCTGTCTTTACCTCAACGCTCGCCTGAGTGGGAAAGCATTGAGCCAACGCTGCGGTTGAAGCACGCAAACGACCCGCGCCCTCTCCAGAGAGCAGAAGCACGCGACGATTGCCAAGTTGCGCGGCGACCTGACAAGACTGCGTGTTCCCGGTCTTTAGTCCCAGAAAATAGATTCGTGTTCCGATGCGCGCCAGCCACAGCGCAAAGTTGTTGTCCATCCCGGCGCACTTCTTCACAGCAACACGCAGCATGTCATCACCGGAAGCTGGAACTGAATCAAGAGCGAGCGCGCGCACGCTGCTCTCTTGCGCCGCGCCCACCAGCGCAGCATAAGCGCCAAGCTCAGCGCCGTACAGTCCAATCTCACCTCCAACTAGAGGCCGCCCGGCTTGCGTCTTGAGCGAGCGCAGATAAGCCACAGCCGCAGCAACGTCATCAGCTTCGCGCGCGCCCAGCGATGATTTAGCCACAGGCGGATTCATCCCATGACCGCGAAGGTCAGGCCAGAGCACAGTGAAGTTGGTCGTCTCGTTCAGCTTGACGCCCATGTTGAGCAGCCACGAACGATCCGCGCCGTAGTGGTGAAGCAATATAACTGCGGGCGCGCCCTCCGAGCCTCTGAGCAACCAGCCGCGCGCTTTAGTTCCATCCAGATTGTCCCAAGTTTCGTCCGTAGCCTTCAGGCCGCGATTGCTCAGTTGAGAGAAATTTTCGGGCGTGAGTAGGTAAGAGCCGCGATGCGGGTGCGCGACACAATAGGCTAGCCAACCCACTGCTACTATGAGCGCAAGCACTAAAAGCAGCGCCACAGGCAGCAGCGCCTTCAATATCCTTCTTCCCGGTCGCCTTCTAGGAGACAAAATTGGAGAGTGATAAGTGATGAGTGATGAGTGATAAGAAGGTAAATGGTGAATGGTAAATGGTAAATGGAAGAACTGCTTCTTTCTATTCACCATTAACCATTTACCATTCACCGCTTCTCTTATCACTTATCACTTATCACTTATCACTTTAATTCCTCCTTCGCTTGTTCGTAATCTTCCGGTGTGTTGATGTTCATGAAAAAAAGTTTCGCGCCCGGTAAATCAGCAAGCTCGTTGAAAGCGGCGCGGCGCGTTCTGACCGCGTTGAGCAATGCTAGCGGGCGGCGCTCGCCTGCCTTTATTAATTCTTCAGAGCGAGCCAGACAAGCGTCTGTACGGTAAAGCGCGCAGAGCGGCTGCTGCCGACCATCTTCCTGTATGGGCACGACCGCATCGAAATCCTCGCGCAAAGAAGCTAGACGGCTGAAAAGCTCTGCTGTGACAAACGGAAGATCGCATGCAACGACTGCGCACCAATCGGCCTGACAATTCGCCAGCGCTGCGTGCAAGCCTCCGAGCGCGCCCCATTCTGCGAAAACGTCAGGCACGCTCGCAATCTGAAGCGAGTATGACGCGCTCGCTCCGACAAGGCTCGTTCCTGTTGTAATTCGAGAGAGCGCCCCGGAAATTCTCTCTACAAAACTCTGTTGGCCTAGAACCAGCCGAGCTTTATCCCTTCCCATGCGGCTAGACCTGCCGCCCACCAAGATGAAACCTTCAATGTTATGCATCTTCCGCCGAACAAAATCCGTCAGCCGCATCTCGCGCGCCGGGCAAAGATTGATGGAAAAATTCTTTTCGCTCCCAATAGTTTAAGCCTTTTACGGCCAGACCGAAACAGTAGGGGGCAGATTGCTGAAAATAAAAGATGCTTTTGGCGGCTGTTGGCCTTACGAACGAAGGCCACTGGCATCGCAAATTAACATGCGAAGGCAGGGCGCGGCAAGAGAAACGTTTTGCGACCCGATAGCATCAAAGCAGAGGTCTAGAGGTTTGCTGTCTAAGGTTCAGAGGGGTTTACGGAACTAACTGTTTTCGACTTTCCTGCTATTAAAAGTTCATAATGCTTGACCGGGCGGAAAGACAATAGTTATATTCGTTGACGGCCTAGGTGTACGGTTCCCCCTTTTCCTAGCGCGCGCACGCGGCCTTTCGGGCGAAGCGCTTCCACCGAAATCGAACGAAATGTTTCCACAGGCTCAAATGATAAAAAATTTTAGATTAATGAAGAGAACGGTCACTCTCGTCATCGCTCTCAGTTTTACGCTTTCCGTCATCTGCACGGCAGCAGTAGCCCAGCAGAGAACGACCACTCCGCCACAGTCTTCCAATCAAGCGGACTCGCGTTTCTTTCCGCTTGAAGACATCAAGCCCGGAATGAAGGGCGTGTCTCGAACGGTCTTTTCCGGCTCAGAAACTGAAGAGTTCGGCGTAGAAATCCTGGGCGTGCTGCCGGGCTTTCCAGGCCCGCGCCAGTCCGCAATCATCGCGCGGCTAGTGGGCGCGAATGTCGAGCGCACAGGAGTTTTTGCGGGCATGAGCGGCTCACCCGTCTACATTGACGGGCGCCTTGTGGGCGCAATCGCCTTCAGCTTCCCGTTTTCTAGAGAGCCGATTGCGGGCATCACTCCCATCAAGCAGATGCTGGATGTTTTCGAGCAGGGAGATGAGCGCAACACGCGGTCGCCGCAGGAGCCGCACTCTGTCTCTTTCGCGCAATTGGCCGCGACCGACTGGCATCCCATTCTGCCTAAGCCCGCAGTGACAGGAATGCCGCTCATCGCGCCCGTTTCTCAAGGCTCGCCGCTCATAGGTCTTTTGGGCCAACAGTTCCAGCCCATAGCCACGCCCGTAGTCTTCGGCGGAATCAGCCAGGACGCGCTAGCATCATTCGCTCCGCAACTCGTTGCGCATGGTCTTCTGCCTGTTTCAGGCGTTGGCGGCGCTGCCGCAATCACGCCGCTCGCTCAGGCTAACGAACACACGCTTGCGCCCGGCACATCGGTCAGCGTTCAACTGGTTCGCGGCGACTATTCCATAGCCGCTTTCGGCACAGTCACCTATCGCGACGCGCAGAGAATTTACGCATTCGGCCACCCGTTTCTGAGCCTTGGGCAATCGGACATGCCAATGTCCGAAGCTTCTGTCGTGACGGTCATCTCGAACATGAACAATTCGTTCAAGCTCTCGAATCCGGGCCAGATGGTCGGCTCAATCTCGCAGGATCGCTCGACAGGAATTTTTGGGCAACTGGGACGAGCGCCGAAGATGATTCCCGTTAAGATCAGTCTACATACGAGCCGCAACCACACGGACACTTACAACTTCGAGGTTGCGAACGACGATAGTCTGACTCCGCTCCTTATGAACCTGACGGTCTACAATACAATCATGGCGAGCGAGCGCGGCATGGGCGATTCAACCATCGCAGTGAGCGGCCAGATTGATATCGCAGGGCAGCAGCCCGTTCATCTGGAAAGAAGATTTTCATCGGGCAACGCTCCAGTGCTGGCGGCAGGCTCTGTCGCCGTGCCGCTCGCGACGCTAATGACGAGCGGCTTCGATAATGTTCGCATAGGCGGAATCAATCTGGACATCACATCATCTGACACGAAATATACGGGCACGCTCGAACGCATTTCGCTAGACCGAACTGAAACGGGGCGAGGCGAAACTGTAGAGATTCAAGCTTACGTTCGCACGGATTCCGGCAGGCAGTTTGTGCAGAGAATCCCCGTAAAGATTCCGCAGGACGTTCCACTGGGTCAACTGCTGGTCTTCGTGGGCGACGGCAGCGCGCTTCAGGAAGGTTCTGCTGCAAAGGCTTTCGTCCCGCAGGATTTGGGCCAACTCGTTGACGCCATCAACAAGGTGAAGAAGAGTGACCGTCTCTATGTGAAACTCTTCCGTATCACGAACGGCGCTGTCATAGGCACGAGCGAGTTGCCGAACCTGCCGCCTTCTGTCGTTGCAACGCTCAACTCTGATCGCACCAGCGGTGGCTACACGCCTACGGTTCTCTCGCCGATTTACGAACAGGAGTTACCGCCCGCAGAGTTCGTCATCTCCGGCCAGCAACTCATAGGCATTGACGTAGTGCGCTGAAACTTTCAGACAACTTGATGACATGAAGCGGGGTGAGATTCATTTCTCACCTCGCTTTTACTTTGATTCGTGGAAACTCTTCAACTCCTTAGCGAGCTTAAGCATTTCCCTTTGCGCCTTTGCGTGAACATGCAATTCTATTAAAGCTCAAGCTAGCCAGAGTTGCTGGTTCACGCAAAGGCGCAAAGATAAGAGATAAGCTCGCAAAGCGGGTTTTGAATCTACTTACTTGTGTTGGACTATGAAGAGAAAGCGGCGTTCGGATTTGGGAAGACGGGCGGCGCGGTATGGAAGCGAGAGGCTTTCGATTGTTTCTCGAACAGCTTCGCCTCCGAAGAGAAGAAGCGTGCTAGCGGGCGTAGACCACTTGACCATCTCTGAAATCTTTTCCGAAAAGCGTTCGAGAGCGCGGCACGTGATGAAATCAACTTCGGGCGCTGCCACTTTTTCAAATCTCTCATTGACGACGCGCGCTCTGTCTTGCAGCCCCAATCGTCGCAAAGCTTCACGCAGGAACACAGCTTTCTTCATTGACGATTCGATGAGCGTGGCTTGTAAACCGGGGCGTGCAATCAGGCACGGAATGATTGGAAGTCCTGCGCCTGAGCCTATGTCTGCGACGCGCGCGATCTTCTTAGGAAGAAACCTGAGCGCAACGAGCGATTCGAGCACGTGACGCACGGCGAACTCTTCGGCAGAGCAGGGCGCTACAAGATGCAGCCGGGCGTTCCACGAAAAAACCGTCTCGTAGTATTCTCTTAAGCCTGAGATGATTTCGTTCGTCAGTTTAATACAGAAACGCGCCGCGTTGGTTTCGAGCGCGCGTGCGAAATCGTCCGGCGTGTCAGAGCTTTTTATCATTCGTCTGATTATACAGTCCTCGAAAAATTTTTATGATGAAAGAATCGCTCATAGCCGAACACGAACGATTGGGCAAATGGGTCGTCGAATGGATTATTGATTACGTACGCTCGCTGGATGAAGTGCGCCTGTGCTCTGAGGCGACCGCAAGCCAGCTTGAAAAACTTTTCGACGAACCTTTGCCGCGCGACCGCATGAGCGCCGAAGAGGTTTTCGAAAAATTCAGATTGGACGTTGCGCCGCACGCTATGAACATCCCAAGCCCGCGCTACTTCGGGCTGTTCAATCCTACGCCGTTAGCCATAGGCGTCTGGGCTGATGCTCTTGCTTCTACTATCAACCAGAACGGCGCTGTGTGGCGCAACTCGCCATCGGCGAGCGTTATAGAAACGCGCGTGCTCGGCTGGCTCTGCGAAATCATTGGGTACGGGGAGAAGAGTTTTGGCACGCTCACCAGCGGAGGCTCTGAAGCGAATCTCATCGCATTGAAATGCGCGCGAGATAGAGCGGCAGAAGGAGCAAGAGACAATGGCGTGCGCTCTTCGACAGCGCGTGGCAATCTCATTGTTTACGCATCGGAGCAGTGCCATTACTCTTTCGACAAGAGCGTTGACATACTTGGCCTTGGGCGCGCGAATCTCAGGAAAATTGAGACTGATGACCGCTTTCACATACGAACGGACGCGCTGCGCCGCGAGATTGAGAATGACTTACGAAGCGGCGACACGCCCGTTTGCATTGCTGGCGCTGCGGGCGCGACTTCTACTGGTGTGATTGATTCGCTCTATGAACTGGCGGACATTTCTGACGAGTACAACATCTGGTTTCACGTTGACGCGGCGTATGGAGGCGCGCTCGCTCTTTCAGAGAAGCACCGCGAAAAACTTCGCGGGATTGAGCGCGCGGATTCCGTGACGATTGATCCCCATAAGTGGATGTTCGTGCCGTTCGCGTGCGGCGCTGTGCTTGTGCGCGACGGTGGGCGCGTGCTGCGCGACGGCTTCGACATCACGCCGGAGTATATGAGCGAAGATAGAGGTGGGCATGATGTTGAGTTCGATCTTTTACGCTACGGACAGTTGGGAACGCGCCGCTTCAACGCGCTGAAAATCTGGATGGCGCTGAAATTTCTGGGCACACGCGGCTACGCTGAAATTATTGATAGGCAGATAGAGTTAACAGAATATCTTGCGAACCTTTTGGACGAGATGAAAGATTTCGAGCGCGTGAGTCCGGTCGAAACAGCCGTCTGTTGTTTTCGCTTTCTCCCCGAAAAAGTTGGAGAAAAAGATTATGAAGCTCAGGACAGATTGCAGCTTGCTCTTCAGCAGCGCGTGGAACGAAGCGGCGAAGCATGGATTTCGACAACTGTGCTGAAAGACAGACGTGCCTTGCGCGTGAACATCAATAGTTTCCTGACGGAGCGCAGGCACGTTGATGATCTGGTAGAATTACTCAGGCGCGAAAGCCGCAAGCTTATAGAAGTGAGGTGACATGGAAATGATGTTGCGATTCACAAAAATCTTTGTACTGACGATCATCTCTCTCCTTGTCTTCTCAAATTTTAGTCGTTCGGGCGCGCAAAACGGTGCGCCGCGCTCGCTCGCAGAGATAAAGACGCGCGCAGAGTTTGACGAGCTTGCGCGCGTTTACGATCCGAATACGCCTTACGCGCTGCCGCACGTTAATTTTGTCATTGACCGGCGCGACAACAATAAAATTTATTACGTCAACACGAAGCGCTACCCGTTTCATAAAGACTTTGTTAACGGCACGTATCTTTCGCTCGAACGCGGTCAGGAGTTTTTCGAGAACAATTATCTAAAACCCAACCGCCGCTTCATCCTCGGCACGATTGCATATCAAACTCCAATCAGGCGATGGACGTTCGAGTTCTGGGAAGGCGATCTGATAACGCCCGATCTTGTAAAGCTCACGGCTGAAGTTATCAAGAAGAGTTTTTTTGAGGCGGTGGCGTACAAGCCAAACTCTACAAGGCAGGAGCAGGAGTCTGCTTCAATCGAGGGATTAGACCGCGTGCTCCAGAGCGACATAGCGCGCGAGCAGGAGTACGAGCCGCTGAACGTGGCGCGCGGCGTAGGTCGAATTCATATCATTCCGCACCTGGACGATCACGTCGAAATTGGCTCTAACGAAATCCTCGTCCTAGACGAAGTGCCTGTGAACTTGCCGCCCGTCGCAGGCATCATCACAACAAAACCTTCTACGCCGCTATCTCACATAAACCTTCTGGCGAAATCATGGGGCGTGCCTAACGCTTATATCAAGAACGCTCAGGAACTTTTCCGGCAGTACGACGGCTGGTGGGTTGTGTTGGAGACCAAGCACGACAGTTACACTGTCAAGAAGGCTGACAACAACGTTCTGGACGAATACCAGCGACGATTGCGCGAGCGGCTTGATGTGATGAAGCCGCACTCCGATCTCTCCGTCCAGAAAATCGCATCTTTGCGCGAACAGCGTAAAAGTTCCGTCATCGCTTACGGCGCGAAGAGCGCTAATCTGGGTGAGGTGATGAACGCACATCTTCAGGGCATAGCCGTGCCTGATGGCTTTACGCTTCCGTTCTACTACTTCGATCAGTTCATGAAGGAGAACGGTCTTGAGGAAGCCATGTACGAGATGCTTCAGGATCAAAAATTCGTGCATGACCCTGCGTACAGGCGCGACTACCTGAAAAAATTTCGTGAGCGCATACAGCAGGGCAAAGTGAATCCGGCATTACGCGCTGAAGTTCTGCACATGGCGCATGCGCGTTTTCCGGGCAAAGGGCTTTTCGTTCGCAGCTCGACCAATAGCGAAGACCTGCCGAATTTTAACGGCGCGGGGCTTTACACGACCGTGCCGAACGTTCGCACGGATGAACAGATCATCGAAGCTATAAAAACTGTCTGGGCGTCGGTCTGGAATTTCGAGGCATACGAGGCGCGCGAGCGAGCCAACATTGACCACTCGAAAATATTCATGGCCGTGCTCATACAGGAAGGCATCAACTCGGAAAGCTCAGGCGTGATGATTACCGCAGACCCTTTCGACCGCGAGAACCACGACGCAATCTACATCAGCGCCAAGCGCGGCCTTGGCATACGCGTAGTCGAAGGTCAGAAGATAGCCGAGCAGATAATCTATCGCCCGCGCGCGAACGCAATACAGGTCTTGACTCGCTCTGAAGAAGACAGCCTGCTGACTTTCGACGAGGCAGGCGGCGTGCGCGAAGTTCCAATCGCGGGCGAGCGCAAGGTGCTTACAGACGATGTGATACGCGATCTGGTGCGAGCCGCCGCCCTTATCAAGCGCGTCTTCGGCGGGCGCGACCAGGACATAGAATGGGCCTACATGCGCGGCCAGATTTACATAGTGCAATCCAGGCCGTACATTGCTGGAGGATGAAGAGGAGACGCGGAGAGGGGGAGACCGAGGCGACGCGGAGATAAAACAAAACCGCTTTTCTCTTTTCCCCGTGTCACCGCGTCTCCGCGTCTTCTGCTCATCCCTGCTTTTGATGATAAGAATGAAACGAATATTTCTATATTCTGTGTGCTGCTCTCTTGCGTTCGTCTTCGGCGCGTGTGGGAATCAGCCTGTGGAAGTGAGCAGGAATGTCGCGTCGAACACGAATGCGCCGGGCGCTTCTTCGGCTAATCCACCCGCAGCATCAGCCCCTGCTGCTTCTCAGGCATCCGGCGGAGGCGAGGCGATTGATACGTCGAAGTATGACGCGGCGATTGATAGCGCGAAGAAGCAGGCGGACAGGAAACCGAATGATCTTGGTGCACGCTCTGCGCTCGCTCATGCTTATCTGGCGCGAGCGAATGCTTTGAGGGACGCGCGACAGTACCGCGTTGCGCTGGGCGATTACCGCCGCACGTTGCAGTACGACCCTGAAAACCGCGATGCGCAGCAGAACGCTGCGATGATTATCATGATAATGAAGCAGATGGGACGCGAAGTGCCTGAGCCGGGCCAAGAGCCTGCACCGCTTCCTTTCCAGGGTGGCGCTGCGAATAGGCCGAGCGCATCCGCGAGTTCATCCGTTCCGCTTGCAAAATCTCATTGATGAAAAGTAAGAACTCTTAGCGAGCTTAAGTATTTCCCTTTGCGCCTTTGCGTGAACATGCAACGCGCATGAATCTTAAGTATTAGGTGAATTGCAGGTTCTCGCAAAGGCGCAAAGATAAAAGATAAGCTCGCAATGAGTTGAGTCTTTAGCTTCTTGAGAAATTCTTGCTGGTGACGAAAATTTATGAGTGTGTTTGCTGATGGAATACTGAACGGTCGCGTTGCATTTGTGACGGGTGGCGGTACTGGGATAACTGGTGGCGTGGCGCGTGCTTTATCTGAGGCTGGCGCGCGTGTGGCGCTCATAAGCCGGAAGATGGAGCACCTTGAGCCTGCTGCCGAACGGATTCGCGCTCGCGGCGGGGAAGCGTTCGCAGTTGCGGCTGACGTGCGGAATTACGATGAAGTTGAGAGGGCGATTGCGGCGACAGTCGAAAAATTCGGCCATGTTGAGATGTCAGCCAATGCGTTCGGCTCTGTGGTTGACATTGATCTGAAAGGCACGTTCAACGTCTGTAGGTCTGCATTTTCAGAACTCAAAAAACATAGCGGCCAAATCTTGAACATCTCTGCTACGCTCCATTACGTGGGCACGCCTCTTCAGCTTCACGTCTCTGCTGCGAAAGCTGGCGTTGATGCTTTGACTCGTCAACTCGCCGTAGAGTGGGGACGCTACCGTATTCGCTCGAACGCCATAGCGCCCGGCCCTATTGAAGACACGGAAGGAATGCAACGGCTAGTCCCGCCTGAGATTAAAGAGAGACTTCTGCGCAGCATCCCCGTCGGGCGCTTCGGTCGAATAAAAGATATAGAACACGCGGCGGTCTTTCTCTGCTCCGAAGCCGCAAGCTTCATCAACGGCGCTGTCATTGTGGTTGATGGGGGTCAGTGGCTGGCATCTGGCCGAACGATTGAGAAGTGAAAGTTTCGCGCGGCCTTTCGTTCAGGTGTAAAGACAAGCATGAAAGTATTGCTATCGGGCGGTCGAGTTGAATGAGTTGTTAGACGCGGGGTGTGAGTAAAGCGCAATCAAAATTAGTTGCTAAAGTGTTGCGCGTTTTTCCAACCATCGCTTAAATGAACTTTGACTCTCACCAGAGGGCTTCCCCAGCAGCAGATTTTCGACACTAATGTCTTCATCAAGGTCAGGCCAGTGAATCCCCTCTTTATCTCCTATAAAACGCCAGTTACGCCGTTCCTCTTGTGCCCCATGTAATAGCCGGGGATACCACGCAAGGGGAACCGAAATAGTACGCCCGTCATTTAGATCAACTGCAAGAGTATCATCTGTGACGGTCACATTCTGCGCTTTGACTTCAGCCGTTAAAATACTCATTCCAACTCCTCAATAAATCGTCTCGATTTTCTTCAACAAGTTTATGGATGCGATTAATTTCAGGCCTGCTGAAGCCTCCACTATTTTGCAATCTTACAGGTTCCAGCCAAAATTTAGCTTTATCAACATCCCGCTCAATGTGAATGTGTGGCGGCTCATCACGATCACCAGCATAAAAGAAGAATCTATATGGCCCGCTTCTCAGTACAGTCGGCATTGTTTCACACTAATTTCTTGTTATCAACACTGAGAATCTATGTGATTACAGAGTGTCAGTCAACAGGCAAGCGTCTAACGCCCGAACCCGCCGCCCGACGCGAGCAACAACGCGAATTGAATCAATAAATGTTCATGAAAGGCAAGCTTAGGGCAGTCGGGTTTAATGAGTTGTTATGCTGCCCGCGATGAGACTCTATGCCAGTGAGGATCATTTTGCATGGAGAGCAATTACTGCATAGGTTTAGATTCAAGTTTATCCATGCGATCTTCTATTCGTGTTTGATCGGCACGCAACGTAAGCATGTCTTGACTCAGCACATTCAGCTTGCGCTCAACTGTATCAAGTTTTTGACTCACGGCTAGAATCTCGGCCAGTGCGCGCTCCCAAATTGGTTTTGTATCATAGGACTTTTGTTCAAGCTTCTGTAATCGTGAATCTAAATCACTCAATCCGGCATCTATAGCATCAAAGCGAGCAAAAACTCGTTCCTCAAAGGAGCGACTACCACTCATATCTTCTGTTTTTTCTTCACTCATTATGTGGATTATGAAGGTTATTTAACGAGTATTCAAGCTGAATTAATGTCCGGTAAGAAACCAGAGAGAAAGCGGCATAACGCTCGAATTAACCGGGCGGTAAATTTTGAGAGAAGCATTCGATCTTGCGGATGAAAGGCCCGCTATTCGCGCTCCGGCTGAATGAGTTGTTAGGCGCAGTCTCTAAGATTCAAGGGAAATCTATCTCTTCATAACTACCAAGACGCAACTTATATACTGCCTGAACAACCAGAGCAACATTGTTCTTAATCCGAGGCCAATTTGTCGTCAGCAAAACTACCACAGCGATTCTCCGACCTGACAGATTTTGCTGGTAACGAAGATTCTGATCCGTTGTGATAAGAGCATCAAACCCTTCTGCTTCAGCCTGAGTTAGCAAATCACCGTTCTTGAGATTGCTCCATCCTTTTTCATAGACTGTCTCGATTGTATGATTCGGTAGGTAATTCCGTAAAGGAACGGGAGTTCCTTGGTCAAATAGTATTTTCATTACTATGCTGCTTGAAGATCAGCTTTGAGACTTTGAATTGTATATTCAAGGATAGCCTCTACTTGTTCTTTAGTGACGCCAGGAAACCACAATAAAAAGTCATCAATAGATGCCCCACCTTCAAGGTTCTCAAATAGCGCGATTACTGGGACACGAGTATTACGGAAGACCCATGAACCGCTAACCCTTTCTGGGTCTCGCTCTACTGCGGGACATGAAGACCAATCAATCATGAAAGAACAATACCGCCTTTAGTCGGATCAAGGCAAGAGCGGTCTCTGCGCATAACGCCAGGCATCAGCGGCGAGCGCCCGCCCGACGTTGATGAGAGAGGCGCTGTGGCGCGAGTCCGCTGCATGCCGAGCGTTAGGTTTTGTTGCTATGTCCCACAGTTATTACTACATTCCCTTTTTTGTGCCCTTTATCCACATATCTGTGAGCCTCGACGATCTGTTCCAGCGGATAGCACCTATCTATGACCGCTCTAAAATGGCCCTCTTCAATTATCTGTCTCAGTCGAACAAGGTATTCGGCGCGCGGCCACGGCATTCCACCGTCTACCGAGACGTACTTTCCGCCCTGCGCCAGTGCGTTCTTGCACTGTACTTTTAATTTTGAGCTTTTCCTTCTTCCGACGGCATCAAGGATAAAATCATAAAGCTCTAAACTGCTAATAGAATCCTCTCTGGTGTAATCAATCACTTTATCTGCGCCCAGAGATTTCACTAACTCTAAATTCGTCGTGCTGCAAACGGCAGTGACTTCTGCGCCAAGGTACTTAGCAAGCTGCACGGCGGTTGTTCCTATAGCACCGGAAGCTCCGTAGACCAGCACTTTCTGTCCGCTTTGGATATTCCCTTTGTTCATAAAATGCGACGCTAACATTGCGCCATAAGGGACTGCGGCGGCTTCCTCATAGTTCATCGTAGCCGGTTTGATTGCTAGACAGCCGGTCATCGTCCCTGCTTCCGGCATACACGTGTACTCGGCATAAGCGCCCTGCCTAAGACCGGTTGAGCCATAAACTTGATCGCCTTGCCTAAAGAGCTTTACGTCTTTGCCTACTGCTTCAACGTCTCCCGCCAGCACAAAGCCAGGCAAGTCAGAGCGGCGCATGAGGGAGTCGCTTGCCGTTACTGCTGTGGCGTAGATTTTTATGAGCACTTCATTATTTTTCGGCGTAGGTTTTTCCACCTCTTTGAGCTGAAGAACCTCCGGCGGCCCATACTTTGTGCATACAATTGCTTTCATAAGCATCCCCACAAGATTACTTTTCTTCGACCTTCTACAACATAAATCTACCCGACGAGTTTCCAAAACCTAACGCCCGGCATCACCCGCCGCGCATTCAATCCCGAAATCATTCAAGTTCACGATGAGAGGCACGCTAACTCGCGGTCGGCTCCAATGACTTGTTGGGCTTCGTGTCATCTTTAGCAGACACCTCAATTATTGATTGCCGTTATTTTGAATGCGCTACTGTTTGGCATCTGATTGAACCATATTTCGCCATCGCCAATCATTACGCCCTGCCAATTAACGAATAACTCGGAAACTCGCTGTCTAGCAAGAGCCTGTCGAACTCCATGATTGAAAACCAAATTGTACCGCCCCAACAAGTCTACCTTTCGCCTCAGCCTAATTCTGCGCCCTGCGACCCTTACGAAAATAGGATAATCAATCATGGATGCAACTTTAGCACGGTTGTCTTCTGCTACGGCTCGCTGCAATTTATAAAAGAAACTTTCAGCCGCAGCAGCATTATCTATGCCCGCAACTTCATATCTTCCGGTTTGTTGAGCGGAACTAACAGAAACAATCCCGATACTCAACACAATCAGCAGAGCAAGTATAATTTTTAGCACCATACTTTCCATAAGTCTCAGATTACATCACAAAGCGAAGAAGCCCAACGCCCGAATTAACCGGGCGCGCATTCAACGCCGCGACGGACAAGTCCTCAATGAAAGATAAGCTAACTCGCGCTCCGGTTGAATGAGTTGTTAAGTGGTCTCCGCTGCACCTTTCAAATGTTTGCGACATAATTGAAGTCCCTTGAGGAGAATCGCAGCTTTTTCATTTCTATTCGTACTCTGTATAAGCTCACAGGCTTTATCGAATGTGAACCAACCAATGTTTACAATCTCACGACCATCCGGTTTGAGGACAATATCAGATGTATCCTTAACCATAGCTACTGCTGCCCAATAGGCTTTTCTTCTGAGTTTGATGCTGCTAAGAGGAGTGTCAGCTGCATCGTCTGCTACTAGGCGTTCACCCCAACGCTCACGAGGTAGCTTTAACATATCGAGATACTCAACATGCCTCAAATAAAACAATTTTCTACGCTCGCTGAGGTCTGACGGTATATTGACGCCGCATTCATCATGTATGCAACGATAGAATGCTTCCTGGAATGCCTCTGATAGGTAGACCCCTTCCTGAGGTGGCATCCAGGTTTTTGCGTAAGCGGACTCGACCAATAGAACCGATGGAACAGGCGAGCGCGCGAGCACAAATGCAATAACTTCAATTCTGGCACCGCGAATACGAAGTCGATTTGCCTTGCTGGTTAGCCACATCAAGATGATGTGGCCTTTATCAAAGATGTAGTTAATCATATAGACACATCCTAGAAAGACCACCTAACGCTCGAATTAACCGGCGCGAGAGCAAGCATCCAACCTCCGAATCAAAGGATAATCTTGAGAGAATTGCAAGTCGAGCGTCCGGTTGATTGAGTTGTTATCTGGCGCGCCAAATGTGTCGCCCGCGAGCGCACGCTGTATAGCGATTGGTTTAGCATACAGATTCAATCTGCGATTCAAATCGCGTAGTCAAACAATTCAACTCTCTATTCTATTCAATAAAGCGAGCGGCGATGAGCAATTTATTATCTCATACCTCTCGCGCTAGCGGCGCAGACCGGATAACTATAATTAGATGTACTAATGGGCGTCATGTATTACGCCCGCTTAGCTATCTAATACATGGTCACGCGCCGAAATGCCAGCAAATTTTATCGGGTCGGATGATTAGGCGCATCCACAGGAGGAAGATTAGGCTGACCGACGAGTAACAGGTAAAAAGCCCCGGGACATGGAGAGCGCAGACCGTCCCGGGGCATGACCTTTGGAAACTTCTGGTTTTGCGCACGCGCGTAAGTTGACTGTCATCGCAAGCTTGAAAACATTGCTCGCTAGACTCGCACGCGCGCTCCACTTCATCGTCTAGGAGTGGCGAAAAGCTGTCGGGAAGTGACGCCTTATTCTTATGCCCTAGCTCGCCACCAGTTCCACCTGGAATGCTACCTCGGCACCGAGTTCAGTGAAGCAGGCTTCGAAGCAATAGACGACGAATATCTTGTACGTGCCCGGTATCGCACCGCGATTTATCATTACCACCTCGCGCGACACGCAGGATTGACCGGGCTTCTGGGGATTGCACGCCGGAATGTCGTCGAAGCAGATCATGAAGCTGGGTTTGATGATAACCGAAGGAGTACCGTCGGCCTGATTCGGGACCGCGCCGCCGCTCGCAGTGGTCACAACGAGTTGCAGGGTAAAGTTCTTGAGCACCACGTTCGAATAGGGATTGCAGACTGTGATGCAGAGAACCTCTGTATCGTCTGTTTCGAGGTGGTCTTGCGGGCCATCGCCCCAACGCAGGCGTAGGCAGGGCACTATCTTGGGTACTTGGACTGTCTGGCATTCCTTGCTGCGGCAATTCCCGGATGTCAACTCAAACTGTTTCTGCGCGCAAGACCTGCGAATCAAGTCGTTGACCAGATTCTCAAGTCTTTCGCAAACCTCTGCGTTGTTTACACCCGCCGCTTGTGCCAGAGGCGCACGCATCGGCCCCGGCGGCAGGGAGCGTGCGTCACGTTTTTGAGTTTTCTTGGCTGCCATAATTTTTACTCTCCTTAGAAGCAGAACGCTGAGGCGAAAGGCGCAGCGCTAGTGATGGAGACTGACAGGCAGACGCCGAAGAAAGGTCAGAGGCTATATTCTAAGTGATTATCAGCAAATTCTAGTGAAGCAGTCTTGCCAGCCTGTCATTCTCCCGGTCAAGGGGTATTTGCCACTTCATTTCAATAGCTGTGGATTTACCCGCAATCTCTATTCCAGTGATAAATAACTTTATAAGTCATTTGAAACAAGCTGGCTTTATAGGGAAGATCAATTAAGCATATCTACACTGGTTGACATCCAGAGTAAAAACTGTCTACACACATAGACACCATTATGCCCCATCAATGCTTCAGCGATGAAGAATTGATTCATTTACTCATTGATTCAATGAGTAATTCATGTTACGCAGTTGAAATATTTGAAAGAAAGCGCTCAATGAGTCTGCGCCAGCAGACGGACAGAGTAAAGCCCCTGACGAAGCGAAAGCTGAGTCTGGGGTCAGCAATCACATGAACCTACAGAGTCTGCGCGAGCAGACGACAGAGAAGAGACCGAAGAATATTTGTAGAGAGAGTAAACATCTGTCGTCTGCTATCGCAGACTCCGACCGTCGCTCTCGTTCTTTACCCCAGACTACGCTAGCGCTCCGTCAGGGGCTTTACTCTGGCCGCCTGCTAGCGCAGGCTCATTCGGGCGACTTCGACAAAGTTACTGATGCGTAACATCAATGAATCAATGAATCAATGAGTCAATGAATCAATCTATCAATCCCTTTTCATCCCTCATCTGAAATCTCTGATTAGAACTACGTCGTCAGTGGTCGTGCCGCGTGAGACTGCGAGTTGATGGCCGTCGTGCGACCAGAAGAAGTTGAAGATGATGTTGGAGGTGAATTTGGTCACCTGTTTGGGCGGGCTGCCGTCAACAGGTTGATTCCAGACGTTCGAGACGCCGTTCGCATTATCAACATAGCTTATAGCGCGCCCGTCCGGCGTCCACCACAGTCCTGCCCAGTCGCTGAGCGTCAAGGGCATGTCAAACGTTTTGACGGGGTTGCCTCCGTCGAAAGGCATCAACCCGATGGCAGGATGCTCGCCGCCTTGCTTTTCAGTATAGAGGTAGGCGATGAACTTCCCGTCGGGCGAGACCACGGCTACGTAACAGTTCACGTCATTCAACTCGACGGGCGCGCCTCCGTCAATCGAAACCTTCCAGACAGCATTCTTGCCGGACCTTTGCGAATTGAAGATCACCCAGCGACCGTCTGGAGAGAGAGATGGCGAATCATCACGCGCCGCCCCTTCGGTCAATTGCTTAGGGTTGCTGCCGTCCGAATCTATGCGCCAGATGTTCCAGTTGCCTGAGCGGTTGGACGTGAACACTATGTAATGACCATCCGGCGTCACCGAAGGCCAGTTCTCCTGAAAGGCATCATTCGTCAATTGCTTGCTGCCTGAGCCGTCTGCGTTCACGCTGAAAAGATCAACGTTGTCGCCTGACTGCGCGAAGTAGATTATGCGACCGTCCGAAGCGTAGTAGAGACCGAAGCGACCGTCGTATTTCCCGTGAGAGATTTGGCGAGCGCGGCTAGCATCCTCGCCCGCAACGGTTATGAAGAGTTGCGATGAAGTGTCCTCCTGCACAGTGACGATTGTAGAGTTGTCGGCAGTGAGACCTAGACTCACGCCGCCGTAGCCGCTCAGGTCATTAGTGATGCGACGGGCTTCACCTTGCGGGTAAGAGACGAACCAGAGTTGCGTGTTCGGCGTCGTCACGTCCGCAGTGGCTGTCATTATTAGACCGCTTCCGTCCGAGAGCCAGATGACGTGATAGACTCTGCCCCATTTTTGAGTTGTGAGCGGTTTGGGCGCTCCGCCTTCAACCGAGAAAGCCATGACGGTGGAGTTAATATCGCCCGTGCTGCTTCCGACGCCGCAGGCTATAAGCTTACCGTCGGGTGACCAAGACATGCCGCTGCCAGTGATGTAATCGGGGCGTTTGCGCGTGGCTATCTGCTGCTCGTTGCTCCCGTCTGCATTAGCAAGAATTAAAGAGGACTCGTTCGTAGTCTGGTTGTAGCGCAAGAAAGCGATTCGTTTCCCATCGGGAGAGAAAGCAACGACGCTGTTAATGTTCGACAGAATTTTTCGGGAAGTCCCGCCGAGCACGGGCACTTGATAGAGCGCGCCCGTTGGATTGTTCTTATCACCAAAGGTGTAGTAGATGGATTCACCGTCAGGCGTGAATGCGTTCCCTCGGCAGAAGCCTTCAGCGGGCTGCACGATTTGCACCAAGCTGTTTGAAGAAACTTGCCTGAGCCAGATGCTGGTCTTCCCGGCTTCATTCGTCGCAAAGACAACGTACTTGCCATCGGGCGATATGGTCGCTTCGCCGTCAATCCGCGCGCTGCCAATCATTCCGCCAGTCGTTAGACGCGTAATCTTCATAGTCTTTGACGACGGCTGCTTATTCGAGCCGAAGAACTTGTAAATTCCAAAAACCACTCCTGCGAGCACCACGATGCCGAGAACGAGCGCGACAGCAACCGCCGTCTTATGACTCTTTATCTTGCCCGCGACAAACTCTGCGCTCGACACTGTAGGCACAGTTCCAATCTCGCCAGAGCGCGCGGTCGTTCTAGCGCTTGGCCCAACGGTCTGCTGCTCTGCGCTTTTCGATGAAGTCGAGATGGCGTCCGTCGTCAGCGATGAATGCGGGGCAACTGAGCGTTCAAGGTCAGAGCCAGACTCTATGCGCTGCTTCAAACGGCGTAGCTTGGCTAACATCTCTTTCGCCGTCTGCGTTCTCTCTTCTCTATCTTTCGTCAGCGCTTCTGCCACAATCAATTCGAGCGCTTCGGGAATATCCGGCGTGTAGTGCGCCAGAGGCGGCGGCTCTTTGTCTGTGATTGCGACGATGACGTGGCTTGGGCTTGTGCCCTCGAACGGAAGATGCCCCGTCACCATCTCGTAAATCACAACGCCCAGACTCCATATGTCAGAGCGCGCGTCCACCTCGCGCCCTACGGCCTGCTCAGGCGACATGTAAGAGACTGTGCCCATGACAGAGCCTGGGTCTGTGTTGACAAGGGCGCGCGTTGCAGCTTCTGAATCAACGGAAGAAGTTTGCTTCTCGGTTAGCTTAGCCAGACCGAAGTCCAGAACCTTAATGTAACTGTCGCGGCGTATCATCACGTTCTCAGGCTTTATGTCGCGGTGGACAATGCCTGCGGCGTGAGCGGCTACGAGAGCAGAGGCGACCTGCGTGGCTATTTCGAGCACTTCCGATAACTTCATCGGTGCGCCCTTCATGCGCTGGCGCAATGTCACTCCGTCAACGAACTCTGTAGCGAAGAAGTGTGTGCCGTCTTCCTGTCCGATTTCGTAAACAGTCAGAATGTTCGGATGATTCAGAGCCGAAGCAGCTTTCGCTTCCTGTATGAAGCGCTGCATACGTTTCTGATTCTCGGCCACGTCAGGCGGCAGGAATTTTAGGGCAACGGGGCGATCCAGTTGCGTGTCCTGCGCAAGATAAACTTCACCCATTCCGCCCTCGCCAATCTTCGAGATAATGCGGTAATGCGACAAAGTCGTGTTGGCAGATAGTTCTCTATTCATCTCTGTTCGTCAGGACATCCCATGTTCGTGTGGGATTTGAGAAGCAGTCCCTTCAGGCTGCACTAGGAGCGTCTCTAATGGTACGCCGCTCTGGTATTGCGCCAGCAATGCCTCTGGGTCAATCTCCACGCCAACCGGATTCGCAGCGAAAGCATCACTGTGCATGAAGGCGTGTGCCTCTTCAGACGTGGCGCAGCAGTCAACCTGAAACTCCATACGATTTCCGTCCGGGTCCTGGTAGTAAATCGAAAGCGTTACGCCGTGATGAACCGGCCAATAAGGTGTGATGCCGAGTTGCTTGAGGCGCGCGTAGGTTTCTAGGAGTTCGCCTGCGTTCGCATAGGTATAGCCTACGTGGTTCACGCCCAATTTGGCTGGCCCTTCATCCACGTCGCTCGTCGGACTAAGCACAGACATGTTAGCGAAGGCGAAGCGATGATGTTCGTCATCGTAGGTAAGGAAGGCAAAGGCCGGATTTTGATAGACCACCTTCGCCTCGAAAACCTTCTGATACCAATTGATCATTTCCTCGAAGCGTCTAGTCATATAAACGACGTGTGCCAATTTTGAAGGTCTTGCCATCTTATTTGCTCCTTTGTTGTTAGTGTTCAGTTAACGTGAGTTCGACGTAAGAGAGAAAGACGAAAAGGAGAGAACTATCCACGCGCATCACACGAAACTACACTAAACGAATTCTTCTCTTCGTGTAGTTTCGTGTGGTTTAGTGGATAGTTCACTTGCTCGCACTTCGTCTTATATCGAACTCACGTTATCTTTAGTTTTCAAGAAGCCATCTGACACGGACTCTAACTGGGAAAAGACGCCCTTACTCAAGTGAAAAGCGCAAAGAGTTACTACATTTTTCTACAGTGGGAGAGTCAGCCAGCATGACGCCGCCTAGCGTCACACCAGCCAACTCTCTGTCCCTGAGCAGGTGACTATCTCAGAACCAATTCCCTAGCGGTCTTAGTGCCGAGCACTTCGCGTATCTTCGAGCGATCCTCGTAGCCATGCATCTGAGTCTGATCGTTCCCGGTGACTCGCTGTGAGAGTGCGTCGGAACGCTCCTCATCGGCTTCCATAGAGGCCATGCTCTTGTATTCTCGAAGGATGAGCAGGTTCCACGAATCACTGTCATCCATCGTTCTCAGTACCTTATAGGACTTCATGAAACCGCCGCTCACCTGAGCGTCCGACTCCCTCTTGAACTCACCGTCTAGATACTGGAAGTAAGCCTGATCCATGCCGGGCTTTATCCTTATGGTCGTGACAGTCCACACAGTGCCGGGCGAGTAGTAGCGGTGGATTTGCGCTGCGGCAGAGACCGCAAGGGCAGATAGAGTGACGATTAAGGCTAGCACCAATTTGCTATTAACTCTCTTCATAATTAGGTTCTCCTTTTAGGGGTTGGGAAAGTAAGACCAAAGAGCCAGTCGGTCTTCAATCAGGGTAGGCCACATCGAGCAAGGCCAGTTAGCTAGGCTGCGTATCTGTAGAGCGGCGAGACAATATTACAGGTTAATAGACTGAGTCAATAATTATTGAACGCGGCTGCTAATAATCATCCTACTTATTTACAGGTTATTCAGAACCGGGAGGGTTGTCTATCGTTCAGTTCATCTGAGTTCGTACACATTTCGCATACAAAATACTTAGAGGGCGCGCCACTTGTAGCTACGAGTCCCGCGTTTTTATGGCCGCCTCAACCATTTCTATTTACAAACCGCCTGTAGGCTTGTTGTATAAGGGGGCGAACAGCAAAGTTAATTGGCTTGCCCCCCTTATCGAGATTTAGTCTGGTCATCTTAATCATATAGCTACGGTGTACAATCCTGATTGCTGCGGGTAATGACCGTTCCGAATCTCAACTGATATTCCGTTGAGGTGATGAAGGCGCAGACCATTGAGCGATAGCCGCTCCCGTCCTGCGGCAATCTATTGTTCAGCACATCCAGCCAGAAGGATTCTCCACCCGTATCCGGGTCACGGCGTAGGTATCCGAAATACTGCATGCGGACGAATGCCCCGTTGTACTCGCGGGTCTCGAACTCCTGCATCTCAACGACATCTCTCAAGACCTGCGAGCGCGTCTTTATGTTATCGTTTAGCGCATCCATCTCTTGCTTGCGCTCTGTCGTCGAAGACATCAGTTGAGCTGTGTCGAACAGCTTGTTGACGAAATCTTCGGCTGACATGGAGAGCGGATACTGTTGCAGAAAGCCTGGACGCTGCGTCCACTCAGCCACGAAAGCTTGCTTCCTGGTTTCAAGATCATCTCCGCCTATGACTTTGCTTCTATCTGAAGTGAACTCTGCATAATTTGGCTGACGACCAAGCGAAGCCTTATAGAAGCGATAGACGAAGTAGCCCGTGTCTTGGAACTCTTGCTCTATGAAGAAGGCAGCAGAGACTGCTATGCGTCTATCATGTATGCACTGCTGATTTGTGCCGCATTCTGTGATCTGGCTTGTCCAGTAGTCCGAGCCTCCTTGATCTGGCTCTCGATTCAGGAAGTCTAGATATTGTTGGCGTATGAAGAACTGAGAGTCGTCTATAGGATTAGGCACGGAACTGTTGCCAGAGTTGTATAGAATGGCGGAATTGCCACTACCATCGTTGAAGCCGCCTGCGATAAGAACCTGTCCGTTGAGGAGCAACGTGGCTGTGTGTTCACCGCCGTTGTCTACGTTATCGGCGTTGGTCCAAGTACCTGTGGCGAAGTCGTACAACTCCGCGCTATAGATACCGAAATCGTAATCTCCTCTAAACCCTCCCACAACTAGGACGTTGCTGTTCTGCAACAACGTCGCTGTGTGAAAGTCACGGCTCGTGTTGAGGTTGCCCGTCCCATCCCACGTCTCGGTGGCCGGGTCGTACAGCTCTGCGCCATTGAGGAGGTCGCCATTACCGTTGCCCCCTGTGACCAGAACCGTACCATTGGGCAGCAGCGTCGCAGTATACGAACTGCGCGCTACGTTGAGGCTGCCAGTAGCGCTCCACCTTCCAGTTGCCGGGTCATAGAGTTCCGCGCTGTTGAGTGTGAGAGGGCTATTTATACCATTAGTATTATTGCCCCCGGCGACGAGCACCTTGCCGTTGGGCAGCAGCGTCGCAGTATGCAAACCGCGCGCTACGTTGAGGCTGCCCGTCCCACTCCACGTCCCGGTGGCAGGGTCGTAGAGTTCCGCAGTGTTGAGTGTGAGATAGCTATTAATACCTTTAGTATCAAAGCCCCCTGCGACCAAAACCTTACTATTGGGCAGCAGCGTCGCCGTTTGAAATTGGCGAGATCTGTTGAGGTTGCCGGTAACGCTCCACGTCCCGGTTGCAGGGTCATAGAGTTCTGCGGTGTTGAGTGTGAGATAGCTATGAGCACCATTAGTACCCAAGCCCCCGGTGACCAAGACTTTGCCGTTGGGCAATAATGTCGCCGTATGATATCGGCGAGCCGTGTTGAGACTGCCGGTATAGCTCCACGTCCCGGTTGCAGGGTCGTACAACTCTGCGCTGTTGAGGAAGGTGCCATCACCGTTGCCCCCTGCGACCAAAACCTTGCCGTTGGGCAGCAGCGTCGCAGTGTGACCGTTGCGTGGTGTGTTGAGAAAGCCGGTGTAGCTCCAACTCGGAGCAGTAGCTTGCGCAATAGATAACCCCGCCCGTTCCGGTAAGAGGGCAGCACAAGCTAGTAAACCTGCTGAGACGAGCGCTAGATCGAGCAGGCGCTTGATGGGGCGTCTTCGAGTGCGTGTGTAGATCATGGCTGTTTCTCCTTACCGTGCAGAACTGTTTACCCCTTACTCCACTGTGAAATTAAGCCTCACGCTCTTTGTGGAATCCGTTTTACTCGTCGAGCTAGCGTGCTCAATGCGAGTTCTGTTAAAATTCGCTCCACTTACTAATGCGCGAATCGCTGCCGAAACCTCTAGAGGTGGCAAGCGGCTTTCGCCAGGTGACGCATGAATGCTCTTTGCGGGGCGATTGCCTCCTCAATACTTCAATCCGCTTCTTCTCAGGATGGAAGCTCAATGATGCCCGCATCGCATGAAGTAACTAAACTGCTGAAAGCTTGGAGCGATGGTGATCAGTCGGCGCTGGACAAGCTTATGCCGTTGGTTTACGCCGAGTTGCATCGGCTGGCCCGTCAACACATGCGCCGCGAAAAGCCGGGCCATCTGCTGCAAACCTCTGCGCTGATCAACGAAGCGTATTTGCGTCTCGTTGATGCATCACAAGTACAATGGCAGAACCGTGCACATTTTTTCGGCATCGCTGCTCGCTTGATGCGACGCATACTCGTGGACGACGCTAGACGGCGTCACTCAGATAAACGGGGTGGCCGCATGATTCAGGTGCCCTTGGACGAAGCGTCTAGCGTGCCGCAGGAGCAGGCCGCTAACCTGGTGGCTCTGGATGATGCCTTGAAGTCTCTGGCGGCGATTGACCCGCGACAGAGCGAGATTGTAGAACTCCGTTTCTTCGGTGGCATGAGCATAGAGGAGACGGCTGAATTCTTGCAGGTTTCGCCCGGCACAGTGATGAGTGATTGGACTTTCGCCAGAGCCTGGCTCAAAAAAGCAGTGACGAGTGATAAGAACAGTTTTTAGTTTTCAGTTTTCAGTTTTAAGTAAAAACTTTTCGCTCTTCTTTCTGAAAACTGAAAACTGAAAACTGAAAACTGTTTCTTGCTCGTCACTTGTCACTCGTCACTTGTCACTGTTTTTTATGACCCCTGAACGCTGGCAACAGGTCAAAGAGATTTTTCGTTCTGCGCTTGAGCGAGCGCCGGAACGGCGCGCCGCCTTTTTAGCCGAAGCCTGCCGAGGTCATGACTCGTTGCGCAGAGAAGTTGAGTCGTTAATCTCCTCGCACGAACAATCCAATCATTTTATAGATTCACCCGCATTCCAAGCTGCGGCTGAAATGTTGGTGGACGGCCAGGAGTTCAAGCCGGGCGAGACCCTTGGTCATTACGAGATTCGTTCCGTACTGGGCGAAGGCGGCATGGGCACGGTTTATCTAGCCGAAGATAGGAAACTGAAACGTAAGGTCGCGCTCAAAGTCTTGCCCGCCGACCGCGGCGACGAGGAGGCGCGCAGACGTTTACTGCGTGAAGCCCAAGCGGCGGCGGCGCTCGATCATCCGAACATCTGCGCCATTTACGAAGTTGATGAAGCGAGCGACCGCAGCTACATAGCAATGCAGTACGTCAAAGGTGAAACGCTCGAAGCGCGGATGGCTAAAGAGCGAATTTCCGTTGACGACTCGCTGAATATCGCCGTGCAGGTCGCAGACGCACTTGCAGAGGCGCACGCGCACAATATCATTCACCGTGACATCAAGCCTTCAAACATCATGCTCACAGCGCGCGGCCAGGTGAAAGCTCTTGATTTCGGTCTGGCGAAAACAGCAAGCAGCGCTTTAGTCGGGCCGGATGAAGCCGAAACGAAGCGCATCTTTACAACGCCGGGCATGATAGTTGGAACCGTGCCTTACATGTCGCCCGAACAACTGCGCGGCGAGCCTGTTGATATGCGCACAGACATATTCAGTTTCGGCGTCGTAGTCTATGAGATGTTGAGCGGCCAGCGAGCTTTCGCGCGCGCGAGCGACGCTGAAACTATTGGGGCGATTCTGCACGAGCAGCCGCCCGAACTCTCGTCAATTGATTCAGGCATACCGAAAGTTCTGGAAGATATTGTGGGCAAATGCCTGGCGAAGGACGCGGACGAGCGTTATCAAACTATCGAGCAGGTTGCGCACGATCTGAATATCGTGCGAAATGGCGAGCTTGTCGCTGTAAGTATTCCCGCCGCGCCCATCGGCAGAGCAGAAATTACCGGCGCAACTCATCGTGAGACGGTGCCCACTGATATTAGGGCAGGGCGCACAACGTCGAGCATTGAATACCTAGTGAGCAAGGTCAAGTATCACAGGCGGAGTGCGATTCTTGCGACGGCGTGTGTGATCATAGCGGTCGCAGTCTCAGGCTACTATTTTTACTTCGCCAAGGGCGGCGAGGCGATAGATTCGATTGCGGTCCTGCCATTCGTGAACGTCAGCAATAACGCAGACACGGAATATCTTTCGGACGGGATAAGCGACAGTCTTATCAATAGCCTTTCGCAGTTGCCAAATCTCAAAAAAGTTATCCCGTTCAGTTCGGTCTTGCGTTATAAGGGAAAGCAGATAGACCCGCAGTCTGTAGGGCGCGAGTTGAACGTCCGTGCCGTGCTCACGGGCAGACTCGTCGAGCGCGGCGATGATCTTTTAATCATCGCCGAGCTTGTTGATGTAAGAGACAACAAACGACTTTGGGGCGCGGAGTACAACCGAAAGTCGGCAGACATTCTCAACCTCCAAGGTGAGATCGCGCGGGAGATCTCCGAGAAGTTACGACTGAAGCTGACTGGCGAACAAAACGAGCGGCTGGCTAAGCCCCACACCGAAAGTGCCGAAGCCTATCAGCTTTATCTGCAAGGCCGCTATTACTGGCATAAGGGTACGGATGAGGCTCGGATCAAAAGCGGCGACTATTTTCAGAGGGCAATCGAAAGAGATCCGAACTACGCGCTGGCGTATGCCGGATTGGCGGATTACTACGCCGTGATGGCATTCTATGGTCAAATGCCGCCAAAGGAAGCTTTGCGGAAATCAGAGGAGGCGGCGGTCAAGGCGTTAGCAATTGATGACGCGCTCGGCGAAGCCCACTTTTCATTGGCGGTGGTCAAGGCGTGGTACGACTGGGACTGGCTGGGCGGCGAGCGAGAATTCAAGCGCGCTATTGAGTTGAACCCAGAATTTGCAGATGCAGAGTCACACGGTATGTATGCTTTCCTCTTAGATGGGATGGGGCGGTTTGATGAAGCCGTCGCCGAGGCGAAGCGATCCCAGCGATTCCAGGTGGTTGTGGGACACATTCTCTATAATGCCCGACGGTACGACGAGGCAATTGAAGAATACCGGAAAGGACTAGAGAACAATCCCGATTCCATACAAGCGCACTTAGGTCTCGGAGAGATTTACGTGAAGCAAGGAAGATACGAGGAAGCTCTCGCGGAGATGCTCAAGGTGAGACCTCTAGTTAAATCGCCCAGGCACCTAGCGAGAATCGGGTCTGTCTATGCAGCCGCAGGTAAGAGAGATGAGGCGATCAAGATACTCGAAGAAGTGAAGGGGCTAACCGGCCAACGTTATGATTTAGGGGCACACATCGCTGCCATCTACGCGGCGCTGGGGAATGAAGATCAGGCGTTCGCGTGGCTTGACAATGCTTATGAGGCGCACAATTTCGAACTGGTTGAACTGAAAGTGAACCCAATGTTCGACACGCTTCGCTCAGACCCTCGATACGTAGATCTGCTAGGGCGTATGCACCTAGCGCCGTGAAGCTAAAGTTCAGAGAGTCCAATCCTCAGGTTGGATTCTGAACTAAGTCGAACCTTATGAGATTGGGACACACATGAAAACTTTATCCACGCGCATCACACGAACCGACACAAACCAAAACCACGAATGATTCGTGCTATTTCGTGGGGCTTCGTGTGATGCGCGTGGATAAAGCTTTTTCTGCCTCTGTCCCAATCTCGTGAGGACTGATTTAGAGGGAATAATGACCGCCAGAAAAGCAGTTGCTTCACTTTTGCTTTTTGCCTTTTTTCTTTCACCCTCTATCTGTGCACTTGGTCAAAGCCAAACTACAGGCCGCATTGTCGGGACAGTTAAGGATGAAAGAGGAGCCGTCATCGCCGGGGCGGAAGTAACCGTCACAAGCCTTGCCACTGCCGAAGAGCGAAAGGTTAGAACTGACGCGGAAGGCAACTACGCCGTGCCGTTCCTGCCTCCGGGCACATATAGCGTAAGAGTCACAGCCAACGGATTCAACTCGGCTCTCTTCGATTCTGTCCAGGTAGTCATCACCGAAACCACTACGGTCAATGCGGAACTCACAGTCGCAGGAGTAATCGTTGATCCAGTCATAGTGCGCATTGCGCCTCTCATCCAAACGGACGGCCCGCAGATGGGGCGCGTTGTTGACTCGCGCGCAGTCTCAGAACTGCCGCTCGCCACGCGCAACTTCACGCAGATTCTGGCGCTCTCGCCGGGTGCTTCTGTGGCTCTCCCTGACAACACGGCCCTGGGCCGCAACTCACAAAATGTTTCGGTCAACGGCGCGCGCGTGACCCAAAATGATTTCGAGATCAATGGCATTGATGCCAATAAAATAGATACAAACTCCGCGACGAGTTTGGCCGTGCCCGCGCCTGAGACTATTCAGGAATTCAAGGTTCAGACCTCGCTTTACGACGCGACGTTCGGGCGTGGCGGTGGCGGCAATGTTCAGGCGATCACTAGGAGCGGCACGAACGATTTCCACGGCGCTGTCTATGAGTATTTCCGCGACGACGCGCTTAACGCCAACAACCCGTTCCTGAAGGCGGCAGGCGTGCGGCGGCCAACACTGCGGCGCAACGTGTTCGGCGGGCTGCTCGGCGGCCCCGTCAAAACTAACAGGTTGTTCTTCTTCGTCTCGTACCAGGCGACGCGCGAGCGCAACGGCGCGTCGCGTAATAGTCTCACGTCCAGCGTCCTCGTCGCACAGGGTTTAACCGATGATCGTTCAGAACAAACCCTGCTTTCAACCTTCATGCCCCGGTTTCCGAACGGACTGCCCGCGACCTCGATCGATTCGGTGGCGCTGGCTCTCTTGAACGCGAGACTGCCCGACAGCCAATTCCTGATCCCCACGCCGCAGGCCGACGGTCGTTACTCCGGCTCGGCCATCTCCACTTATCGTGAAGATCAATTCAACACAAACGTTGACTATCGCATCAACGAGAGCAACTGGTTGGCGGTAAAGTTTTTCTTCTCGAACGCGCCGCAGTTCTTTGCGCTTCCTGATGGCGGTGCGAACGTTCCGGGCTTCGGCGCAAACCGAAAGCAGAACAACCGCCTCGTCTCGCTCCAGGACATTCACACCATCAGCCCTAGAACCATCAACGAAGCGCGCATCGGCTACAGTTTTATTCGCCAAGCCACATTCGGGCGAAACCCTGTGAGGGATTCGGACTTCGGGATCAGGAGGGCTAACGCCGACGCCTACCCGGGACTTGGGCTGATTCGCATCGGAGCGGCGGGAACGGTGGCTATCGGCAACTCCGGTACGAATGTAGATATACAGGTCAATGACTCTTCGACTACGCTGGTTGATATTCTCTCAACCACGCGTGGGCGTCACAGCATTCGCACGGGCGCTGGCGTCATCTATTACCGAACCACTTTTACGTGGAATAACGCCCGGCGCGGCCAGATAGTTTTCCAGAGCTTCAACAATTTCCTGCTCGGTACGGCCAGCTTCTCGACCTACGGAGACGGCATTAACACTCGAATCTTGCGCGCCGCTGACTATAGCTTCTTCCTACAGGATGATTGGAGGTTCTCGCGTAAGCTGACCTTCAATCTGGGCTTGCGCTACGAGTTGGACCTTCCGCCTTACGAGACGCGCGGCGCGATCTCGACTTTTGACCCGGCGCTTTATAAACCGAGAATGGAGGTGGACAGCAGTGGCAACCCCGTAGGCCCTCCCGTCGGCGGATTCGTGCAGGCAGGCAACGTGATTCCTCAATACGACTTGCCTGATGTGCCAAACGTCGGCAAGCGCCTCCTCACGAGCGTTGATCCAAATAACTTCGCGCCGCGCGTGGGGCTAGCCTACTCGCCGCTCGATTCAGGGCGGTTGGTCGTGCGCGGCGGCTACGGCATCTTCTATTCGCGGCCATCCACAATTTACATAGGCTTTACGACCGTCTCCCCGCCAATGTACACCATTCGCCGGAGTCCGACCGGCGCGACGGTTCGTTTGGCGGACCCTTTCTTTCCTTTGCCATCGCAAGATCAATTCCCCACGTTCGTGAGGGGCGTCGCTCTCGCCAACACTGCGTTTGATCGCCGTCTGTGCACGCCTTACGTCCAACAATACAACGCTAGTGTTCAGTATGCGTTGAGTAATGACCTGCTATTTGAAGTCGCCTACGTTGGCACGCGTGGGCTAAATCTATTTCGCGGCATCGCCATCAACCAGGCGCGGCTTGCCAGCCTGCAGCATCCCGTAATAAACGAAGTCACCGGGCAGGTGATTACAACCAACACGCCCGCGAACGCGCAGCTTCGAGCGCCGTATCAGGGTGTCGAGGTAGCTGGCTTCAATCAGATTCAGTCCACCGCTGAATCAACTTACAACTCGCTACAGGTGAGTTTGACCAAGCGGCTCTCTAAGGGGGTGCAACTGCTCGCGTCATATACTTATGCCAAGTCGCTCGACAACGCCTCGGGCAATAGTGACAGCACGGGAGACTTTGCTGCGGATGCGGCCAGCATTGCCGGTAACCAGCTTGAATCCAGCGCCAATCGTGGGGTATCTGACTTTGACCGCACGCATCGCTTTGTCTTGAGCTATCTGTGGGACTTGCCGCGTCCGGCTTTCGCCCGAAAATCAACCGTCGGGCGCCTTCTACTGTCCAATTGGCAAGTGGCGGGGATCATCACCGCTATGTCCGGTCTGCCGATTGACATTGTGGACACCGGGGCCGGCTCGCTCTATGGGTTAAGCGGCACTAATTTTACGCTCGCGCGGCCAAGTTGGGCATCGGGCGCGACGCGCAGCACCGCGACCAGCAACGTCCCGGCTGGATATTTCTTCAACCCATTTGCCTTTGTTCGCCCCTTCGTACAAGCTAATCAACTGATTCCAAGCTCAAACGGTACAGCCCGAGCGGATGCACTAGGCACCGACATCGGCAATATTGGTCGCAACGTCTTGCGCGGCCCCGGTCAAATCAACGTGGATTTCTCAGTCATCAAGCGTTTGCCGATTCGTGAATCAAAAAACATAGAGTTCCGCGCCGAGTTCTTCAATCTTTTCAATCATGTAAACTTTGCAAATCCTATCAACAATCTCAACGCCGTCCCCTCATCTGGCATCAATCAGAATAGCGGCCAGATCATTCCCGGCAGTGCAGGTGATTTCGGGCGCATTATCTCGACGAGCAACAATCCGCGGCTGATTCAACTCGCAGTGAAGCTCAATTTTTGAAAGTAGGCAGCGAAGGCCACGCTCGTCACCTACATTAATCTAGCCCAAGCGTAACACAACCCCCTCGGGCGCTCTTATAGCTGTTTGCGATTGGGTGTGTCCCATGTTTAGAATTCAAGCTTCAGCCAAGCACGCTAAAGCGTGAACTCTAAACAGGCTGCATTCATTTGCAACACGCTATAGTATAGCTGAGTATCACTGAGTTCTTCTGAGTTCGCATACAAATTCGAGTGAGAAGATGTTGTTCGCCCATTCCAGACTGTGCCGAACTGCGAGCAGATTCCGTAACTCCCCAATCTCCCTCACTCATCAATCATCTGAAATCTCTAATCAAGATGATGTCGTTGCTGCCCGTATACCGCGCGACAATGAAGCGCTTGCCGTCACGCGATACGTCGAAGTTGCCTATGAACTCAGAAGTGAATTTCGTCAACTGTTTCGCAGCACCACCAGCGACAGGCTGACTCCAGAGGTTGCCTATGTCGTTGCGCGAGTCAATGTAGATATAGTCTCTGCCGTCTCCAGACCACATGACGTTACCTGCGGTGGTGGGCATGTCGAGAACTTTGACCAGTTGGCCGTCTTCAAAGGAGATGAGCGCCTGACGGTATCTGGGCGGGCTGGCGGATTCATCGTAATACCAGCAAGAGAGCAGTTTTCCATCGGGCGAGAAGATGGGGTTGCGGGCAACGCGGTCGGAGATTTGCACGGCTTCGCCCCCGTCAATAGACACTTTCCATAAAGTTGATTTGCTTGTCCGAAAAGAGTGGAAGGCTACCCAACGTCCATCGGGCGAAACTGCCGGATTATGATCTTCTGTTCCTGAAGTAAGCTGCTTCTGGTTGCCGCCGTCCGCGTCCATGCGCCAGATGTGCAGGACGTTATCAGGGCGGAAGGACTGGTAAACTATGTAGCGTCCGTCGGGCGACACTTTGGGCCGACTGTCGGTGAAAGCATCGGACGTGAGCGGCTTCGCTCAAAAGAACATCCCCAAATTCCGTCCTGCTTGCCGTTCGTAATTCGCTTCGCATGGCTCTCGTCGTCATTCGGCGCTGCGAGCCATATCCTTGAAGACCATTCGGATAAAATTGTGGCGATGGTAGAGGAGTCCGCAGTCACGCCTAGGCTCGCACCGCCGTAGTCGTTCAGGTCGTTGGTGACTCTCTTTACTTCGCCATCCGGGTAAGAGATGTGCCAGATTTGTACGGGATCGTCCGATCTCTCCATACCGTTCACAATCAGACCTCTGCCATTTTCTACCCAGAGCACGCGGAAAACTGCATTCGTCCACTTGTGATCTGTGATAAGCCTCTCCTGCCCGCCTTCCGCAGCTATCTCGACCAGCATGTTGCTTGCGCCTCCAGTAGTAGTCGCTGCGATGAAGGCTATTCTTTTACCGTCGGGCGACCACGCGAATCCTCCGGGAATCCAGTCGTTGCCCTGCCGTGATACTAACTTTCTAGGCTCGCCGCTGCCGTCTGTGTTAGCAATAAAGAGTGCGGTTTCACCAGTGCTTTCGTAGCTGCGAGCGAAAACGAACTGTTTGCTGTCGGGTGAAAAGGAGATTGCAAAGCTGAGATTATCCAGAATCTTCTTAGGCTCGCGCCCTCCCAGCACTGGAATCTGGTAGAGCGAGCTAAGCGTGTTCGTCTTATTGTTCCCCATGACGAAGTAGATAAGCTCGCCGTCGGGTGAGAAGGTCGTGCCGCTAATCCATGCCTCTTCAGCGGGCGGAACGATTTGCACTGAAGTATCTTGCGATACCTGTCTCACCCACAAGCCCACCTTGCCAGCATCATAGAGCGCGTAGGCTACGTATTTACCGTCGGGCGAGATGCTGACGCTGCCAGGTCTTCCTGTAAGTCCCGTGACGAGCCGCGTAATCTTCATCTGATGCTCGGACGCCGTGGCTTTGCTCTGTCGTATGAACTTGTACCAGATGAGAGCAAACGCTCCTGCGGCGATTACCAGAGCAGCAAGCGCAAGAGCCGCGCCTCTTTTGTGTCGCTTGATTTCCGTGAAAATGTACTCGGCGCTTGAAACATTTGTGCGAGTCGCTGTGGTCTCACTAGTGCTCTCGGTTTGTCGCTCGGCAGTGAGGATGCTTGTCGGCTGCTCGCCGCTCGGCAAGAGGGCGGCCTCAGGGATAAGACTGCTCCTTGAATCAGGCGAGGCTGAGTGTTCAAGATGAGATGTGACATCAAGCTCGCGCTGCAAAGCTTTGAGGTCAACAAGCATCTCTCTGGCCGTCTGGTAACGCTCGTCTCTATCTTTCCGAAGAGCCTTCTTGATGATGACTTCAAGCTCTGCTGGTATATCGTAATTCAGGCGCGCCACAGCTTCGGGCTGAGCGTGAACTATCCTGTCAATCGTCTGCGTCAAACTTGAGCCTGAGAACGGCACGCGCCCCGTTGCCATCTCATAGAGCACCACGCCAAGAGAGAAGATGTCTGTGCGCTGGTCAACCTCTTTTCCCATAGCCTGCTCAGGCGACATGTAGTTCACTGTCCCCATCACAACGCCGGGACTTGTCTTCACTCTCGTCGCAAGCTCGCTCTCAGGTGTATCATTCGTCGCTGCTGGAATCGCGTCCAGCTTTGCCAATCCGAAGTCTAGAACTTTAACTTCGCTTTCACGCGAGACGATAACATTCTGCGGCTTGATGTCGCGGTGCGTCACACCTTTCGAATGCGCCTCTTCGAGCGCGCGTGCCATCTGAACAGCGATGCGTGTTATCTCTGCCGCAGGCATCTGTCGCCCTTTTATCTTCTCGTTGAGCGGCTGGCCTTCTACGTACTCCATAGCTATGAAGCGCAGGCCGCGTCCTTCGCCAATCTCGTATATGTGCGCGACGTTCGCGCCCTTCAACTTCGACGCGGCGCGAGCCTCTTGCAGAAAACGATGAAGACGCTGCTGGTCTGAGGCTATTTCTGCGGGCAGAACTTTCAGCGCGACCACGCGGTCAAGCTGCGTGTCCTGCGCAAGGTAAACTTCGCCCATGCCACCTTCGCCCAGTTTCGAGCGGATTTCATAGCGTCCAAGTTTTGTGCCTGATGAGATGTCTACCATATTCAAATTTGATTGAGATAAAGAACACGAAATCGCTTTAAACCCATGGGGCGCGAAGACTGCTACCTTTCGCTATTTATCAGAACTACGTCTCTGATTACGTTCCCGCGCACGAGAGCGATTGTGCGGCCATCGCGCGCTAGATTGAATGCGTAAATCTGGTCTGTAGAAAAATTGGTCAACTGCTTTGGAGACGAGCCGTCAACGGGCTGGCTCCAGAGGTTTGCCCCTCCGCCGCTCGAATCAATATAGATGATGGAACGACTGTCAGCCGACCATCTGTACTCAGGCAGAGCAGGATGAATGGAGAATGAGATCAGAGGTGCGCCGCCTTCAACAGGGATGATGCCGATTTTGAAAGCCTGTGGCTGAGAATGCTCGTCGAAGAATAGGCAAGCGATCCGTTTCCCGTCCGGCGATACGACAGGGATGGTTGCAATGTAGTCTGTGACGCGAACAGCTTCGCCTCCGCCAACGGGAGCTTTCCAGATGTTGTATTGACCGGAAGTGTCTGCGGCGAAATAGACCCACTGCGAATCGGGCGTCGTACTCGGACGAATTTCGTGGCTGCCGTTGGTTAGCTGTAGAGGGTTGCCGCCATCCAGTCCCATGCGCCAGACGTGCGACATGCCCGTGCGGTTCGAGTGAAAAAGTATGTAGCTCCCGTCGGCTGTCACCCACGGACGGTCATCAATCGCTGCGTCGGAAGTTAGAGCCTTCTGGTCGCTTCCGTTCCCGTTCATAATCCACACGTCCGGGTTGCCGTTAGACCTTGTGGTGTAAACAATCCTTCCATCAGGAGTCCAACTCAGACCAGCAAGTCCGTCATGATTATTAGTTGTAATCTGCTTTGCGCTGCCAGCATCATTCGATTGTTCCAGCCAGATGTTCGACAACTGCTCGGATTGAATCGTTGCCAGCGATGAGGAGTCAGCCGTAAGACTGATGCCTATGTAGTTATTCGCGTCGTTGGTTACTTTGCGCGTTTGACCGCCGGGATATGAGACGTGCCAAATCTGGTGTAGCCCGGAGGCCGTCTGGTCAGACGCAGCCACTATTAGACCGCTACCGTCGGCAAGCCATGCAATCTGTCCGATTGAATACCAACTGACGTTCGTGAACTGTTTTTCTGAACCGTCGCGTGCGCTAACGGCGTAGAGATCGCGCGACGATCCGGCTCTCTCTAAAGCTCTGACGCCGATTACTATGGTCTCGCCGTCCGGCGACCACGCAGGCCCCCACGCGCTACGCAACTCACGGCTCGAAGGATATAGCGATGATGCTTTATGACGAGCGAGTTTTTGTTCTCCAGTGCCGTCCGAGTTCGCTATCATCAGCAGGTCTTCCGCCGGATTAAGTGTGCCGCGTATGAAGGCCAGACGTTTTCCGTCGGGCGAGAGCGAGATTGACGAGTCAATGTTTTCGATAAGTTTCGTAGCGTGTCCACCGAGAACGGGCACGCGATAAAGTGTGCCAACATCGCTCGTCACCTGTATGTAGTAGATGAAGCTGCCGTCGCGCGAGAAGGCCAGTCCAGTATAATTTGTGTTGCTGACCGCAGGCACTATCTCCTTGTCGCTGCCCGTTGCTATGTGCCTTATCCATATGCTCTGCTGTCCTTCAGCGCCCGTCACATAAACAACGTACTTACCGTCGGGCGAAACTACAGCATCACCTGCCTTGCCGTTATTGGTCACCTTAGAGACTTTAATCCTGTCGAAAGGCTTGGCTGAGATCGCCGCATTCTTGGGCATGAATTTCAGAGCATAGAGAAGCGCTGCGCCGACTACTATAATCGCCAGTAGAGCTACGACTACGCCGCGCTTGTGTCGCTTTATCTCGCTGACAATGTATTCGGCGCTGGACGCAGTGCGCGTTCCCATGTCGCCGGTCGAAGCCCGGTGTTCGCCTACGGTTGAAGCTGCTGCTTGCTTGCTGATGGTTGCGATTCGTTCAGTTTCGTTCTCACCCGTTGAAGCGGAGCGACCTGAGTAAGCTTCAAACTCCAGACGCTGTTTGAGCGCGCGCAAATCCGTGAGCATCTCTACAACAGTCTGGTATCGCTCGTCCCTCTTTTTGCGCAGCGCCTTCTTGATAATCCACTGCATCTCGTCCGGCGCATCGGGCGCAAAGCGCGCCAGAGGCTGCGGCTCGTGATGAAGAATAGAGGCAACAGTGTCCGTGTTGGTCTCGCCCTCGAACGGCCTGCGTCCCGCGACCATCTCGTAGAGCACAACGCCCAACGCCCATATATCTGTGCGCGCGTCAACCTTCTGCCCGCGCGCCTGCTCAGGCGACATGTAGCTGGCCGTGCCCATCACCATCCCTGTGTCCGTGTTGACCATCTCACGCGTAGCGGCTTCAAGGTCTGCTGCCTCGTGCGCGCCCACACCCTCGGCAAGCTTGGCTAGTCCGAAGTCTAGAACCTTAACGATGCCGTCACGGCGCACCATTATGTTTTCGGGTTTGATGTCGCGGTGAATGATTCCTGCATCGTGCGCTGCGGCGAGCGCAGATGCTGACTGCGTGGCGATGTCCAGCACGTCCGATAGCTTCATCTGCGCGCTCTTCATGCGCTGGCGAAGGGTTTCGCCTTCTATGAATTCGGTAGCAATGAACTGGCGGCCTTCCGCTTCGCCGATTTCATAAATGGTGACGATGTTCGGATGGTTGAGCGCAATGGCCGCGCGAGCCTCTTGCTGAAAGCGGCGCACGCGCTGCTCTTCGCTTGTGAAATAGCCGGGCAGGAGTTTCAGGGCAACCTTGCGCCCCATCTTTGTGTCCTGTGCAAGGTAGACTTCGCCCATGCCGCCCGTGCCTATGTGCTTGACTATCTTGTATTGATTGAGAGAGCCGCTGACCGACGACGCCTTTTTACTGCCCGCGATTACTTTAGCGTCAACCTCTATCGCTGGTTGCTCTATGAAGCTGCCAGCCTTTTCATACGATGCGATTAAGGATTCGACTTCGCCGCGCAAAGTTGGATCGCTCGCACACGCCTTATCCAGAAACGCACGCCTCTTCTCCGGCGCCAAATCAAGCGCCGCCTGAAGAAGACCATCAACCTGTCGCCATCTTTCGGAGGACATAAGGATGAAAGCAGTTTTCAGTTTTCAGTTTACAGTTTTCAGTAACAAGCATTTCGCTCTTCTTCTGAAAACTGTAAACTGAAAACTAAAAACTGTCCTCACTTGTCACTGCTTTATACAGCCATGCTTTTGCTGCGCGCCATTCGCGTTGAACTGTGACGGGGGCGATTTTCAGAACTTCCGCTACTTCTTCAATGGTCATGCCACCGAAGTAGCGTAACTCTACAATCCTGCTCTTGCGCGGGTCAATTCTGGCGAGCGCTTCGAGCGCTTCGTCCAGTGCGATGAGTTCTTTTGCGCGCTCTGGCGACATTAGCGTCACCTGATCTAAAGATATTTTCCTGGCATCGCCGCCGCGCTTGGCGTAATGATGCTCGCGCGCGTGGTCAATCAGAATGTGGCGCATGACCTGCGCGGCTACTGCGAAAAAATGGGCGCGGTTCTGCCAGCGAACGTTCTTGCGTTTGACCAGCCGCAGGTAGGCTTCGTTGACGAGCGCAGTGGTTTGCAGCGTGTTGCCGGGCTGCTCGCGGTTCATGTAACGATGCGCAAGCCGTCGCAACTCTTCGTAAACCAGCGGAGTCAACTTGTCTAGCGCCTCACGCTTCCCGCTGCTCCATTCTTCGAGCAACTGAGTCACTTCATTTGACGAAGCGACGGCCATCTAGGAAATCCTCTCGAAGTCAAAAGGTAGAGGAAAGGCAAAAGGTAAAAGTAAAAAGGCAAAAGTGTGGCGGAAGCCACTTTTACAGATTAGAGAAAGAGTAATAGAACTCTCTTCATCCTTATCCCTTTTGCCTTTTACCTTTTTACTTTTGCCTTCATAAAGTCGCGGCGGATTATAGCACCATTTCAACATGAGTCTCCGGCTTCGTTTCTGCCTTAAAAAAAATCTCAGACCGGATGAGGGAATTTAGTTTCAGTTCTCGCTATAGAAAGTGAGAACAGTTATGCGACTTCGCGGACGAGCCAAACTATGTTGGCTCTCCTCCAACGAAGTGCGCCTTTTCGAGAGGAGAATATTATGAGCTACAAAAAACTCACGCTGCTCACAATTATGGCGTTTCTAATCTGCGCTTTGTCTCAGACCGAAAGCTTCGCGCAGTGCCCTGTTTCAACTTTCGCAGCCGGACTCAAAGCGCCTAACAAAGTTCTGATGACGCCCGCAGGCCAGATGCTCGTAGCCGAAGCAGGGAACGGGGCGAACACGGGTCGCGTCTCGGTCGTTGACCGCACGGGCACGCGCCGCACGTTGATTGACAATCTGCCGTCCGGGTTTGCTCCGCCGAACGGTGATCCTTCCGGGCCTTCTGGATTGGTGTTGCGCGGGCGCACCATCTACATACTGATAGGCTCAGGCGACGCAACACAGAGCGGCCCCGCGCAAGGCTCTGAAGTTCCAAATCCGAATCCTTCATCGCCCATTCTTAGCTCCATACTCAGGCTTCAGCTAAACGCTGATGTTGAAAGCGGCGTCTCCGGTTTCGCGCTCACTTTCAACGATCAGACGAATCTGAAGACGGGCGCGACCGTGAACCTGAGCAGCGCTACGGGCGCGAGCGCCACCATAAAGCTCGTAGCGGATTTTCCCGATTACACACCGAATCCCAGCCAGAGCGTGCCGAACGGCGTGCGCGCTTCAAATCCATTCGGCATAGAGTTGGTGGGCGATCAGTTTTATGTCACGGACGCCAGCCAGAATGCGCTCCTGAAAGTTGACAGCCAGACGGGAGCGACTTCTACGCTAGTGAATTTTCCGCCCGTGCAGAACACTCTGCCATTTGGCCCGCCTGTCTCCGAAGCAGTGCCCGACAACATTCACTTCTACAAAGGGCAACTGCTCGTCACGCTCCTTACAGGCTTTCCGTTTCCGCCGGGCAAAGCGGGCGTGCGAGTGATTGACCCGGCGAGCGGTAACACGCAAACGCTCTTTGAAGGGTTGAGGATGATGATGGACGTTCTGCCCATTGGCATACGCGGCGGCACAGACCTCTATCTCACGCTTGAATTCAGCGCAGACCCTCTGGCTCAACAGCCCGCGCCGGGTCTGCTGAAACTGATTGGCCTGCCCAACCACCAGCCCGTAGTCATCTCAGATTGTTTGATTACGCCTACGAGCATGGCGCGCGACACGCGCACAGGCGACATCTTCGTGACTGAGATTTTCACGGGACGATTAATGCGTGTGAGCGCCGCGAAGGTCTTCGTGCGCGATCACTATCTGGATTTCCTTGCGCGCGAGCCTGACCAAGGGGGATTGGATTACTGGACCAGCCAGATAGAGTCTTGCGGCGACGACGTGCAGTGTCTCAGGCGCAGGCGCACGGATGTTTCCGCAGCCTTCTTCGTCGAGCAGGAGTTTCAGCAAACAGGCTTCTTCGTCTATCGCCTGCGCGCGGCATCTTTGGGCGCGCAGCCAAACTTCGCGCAGTACACTACGGACCGCAACCAGCTTGGCGCGGGCACAGACGCTGATCGCAAATCTTTCAGCGAAGCGTTCGTGCAAAGGGGCGAGTTCCTGGCCTCTTATTCGTCGGGCATGAACGGCTCGGACTTCATCAACGCGCTGCTCAGTTCCATCAAACAGAGTTCCGGCGTTGATCTTTCCGCGAAGAGGCAGGAGCTTGTGAACGAGTACATCAGCGAGAGCACACAGACGGCTAGCCGCGCTCGTGTGCTGCGCAAGCTCATAGCTTACTCAGAATACGCCAACTCGGAATACAATCGCGGCTTTGTGTTGTCGGAATACTTCGGCTACTTGCGGCGCGATTCAGATACGGGCGGCTATTCCTTCTGGCTCAACGTGCTCAACAACCGCGAGCCTAACAACTATCGCGGAATGGTCTGTTCCTACATCACTTCAGCAGAATATCAGCAGCGCACCTTCCCGATTGCGCTCGATGCCAACAACGAATGCGGAGGATGAGAGTAAGGGATGAGGGAGGAAATGAGGGATGAGGGATGAAGAAAAGAGTGGCAGGAAGCAGGAGCAGGAGGCAGGAAAGATGAATGGCTCTCAATCTCCCTGCCACCTGCTCCTGCCGTCTGCCTCCTCCTTTTCATCCCTTCGCCCTCATCCCTCATCCCTTCAAAGGCATTCGCTGTTTGTGCGAGTGACGGCGGGGCTGAATCGCCTTTGATATTCGGCGCTGGTGATAAACGCACAGGTCATTGACTGGTAATTTCCGGCCACTCTGTTATTGAGCACATCCACCCAGAACGAGTAGCCGCCTTCGTCTGGATTCCTCTTCAGGTAGCCGAAGTATTGCATCAGGACGAACGCTCGATTGTATTCCGCCTGCTTGAACGCGCTCTCCTCTATTGCGCTTCTCAGCGCAAGGCTGCGGCTTTGTGCGACGCTCGTGCCCGCGCCGTAGCTCGCCAGAAGAGCATCGCGCTGGCCGCTCAAATCAACGCCGCTCGATTGAAGAACAGTTTGAACGAGCGCATCAACGAAACTCTCTGCCGTGGTCGCGCTGCCGTACTTACCCAAAAATTCGGCGCGCTCGACGAATGCGTCCGCGAACGCCGCGCGGTCTGCTCCGACCGAAACTTTCGCGCGGTCTGCGCTCTCTTCGTCGAAGCCCGGACGACGACCGAGCGCGGCCTTGTAGAGACGATAGACGAAATAGCCGCTCTCCTGAAATTCGTAGGACATGAAGAATGCAGAGGCTACGCTGGCCCGTTCGCGGCTCAAACATCTCGCATCTGCGCCGCATGCTGAGAGCTTCGCGCTCCAAAAATCCAATCCTCCTTGATCCGGCTCACGCCCAAGAAAGTCTAGATACTGCTCTCTGACGAAGAACTCCGCAGTATCTAGCGGATTGGCTATCTCGGCTATTGGTTGAGCCATGAACGGCGCATCTGCGCTGCTGCCCGCGATTGAGAACGAACGGCTGGCCGGAGTGAACTCATAATTAACGCGCGCGGGCGTGATGGTGTAGAAACCTGAAGCGCCCACGTTGTTGAATGTGTAGTTGCCGCTCGCGTTGGTGATAGCACGCGCGCTCTGCGAGCCACTGAGCGTAACGACCACGCCGCCGAGCGGCGCTCCGTCTGAAGTTGTAATCCGTCCACTGATGACTGTGGACGAAGCTGTCGGCAACGTTGCCTGAACCGCGTGTGCCAGATTGAGACGACCCGATGAGACAACCTTGCCTGACCACTGCGGTGACTGGTCAACAGTATTGATGAGTATGGATTTTATTGAGGCGACGGTCAGGCTTGGATTGATTGCGGCAAGCAGCGCAGCGGCTCCGGCTACGTGCGGCGCGGCCATAGAAGTGCCGCTGCTGTAGGTATAGTCTGTAGTGTTCGGCCCCCATGTGCTTAGAATACTGACGCCGGGCGCGGCCAGATCAACTGTCGTCGCACCATAGTTGGTGAACGACGCAGGGTTATCGTTCTGATCCGAGGCGGCGACCGCGACGATGCTGGGCGAATCGTAGCTGGCAGGATAAAAGGGCGTGACATCGTTGTTGTTCGCGCCGTTGCCTGCGGCGAAGACATTGATGATGCCGGCATTGCCCGCAGCATCAATCGCATCTTTGAGCGCCTGATCGAAGCCCCCAGCCTCCGGCGCGCCTCCCCAACTGCTGTTCGTCACGCGTACATTGACGCCGCG
>MNJR01000107.1 GCA_001920415.1 Acidobacteria bacterium 13_1_20CM_3_53_8
CAAGCAAACAGGAGGCGAAGCCGTCAGCGTGCACAGCTCCGCAGACTACGGGCGCGGGCTTTCAAGAATAGTCGGCAACCTGACCGCGCGCTACAACCTGGGCTTCGCGCTTTCCGAGAACGAGCAGACGGACGGACGCATGCACCAGTTGGAAGTCCGCGTCCGCGCCCAAGACGTTAGAGGCAGAACGCGCAGGCTAGACGTGACCGCACGTCGCGGCTACTTCATGCCGGGGAACGCTACGGAAACCGCTTCGGCGCAATAGGTCAGATGCTGGATTCCACGCGGGATTGTAATTTGAAATAAGGTCAGGGCAAGGGGCTGTTTGCGCTCCTGTCCTGATCTCGGTCGCGCCGGGAGAATCGCATTGAATCTGAGAGGAGCTAAGAGATGATGAGGAAAAAATTACTGGCATTAGTCTTAATTTTATTTTGCTGTCCGATTCTAACTTTATCGCAAGGGAGCGTTGAAGATACTGTACGAATTAATACACGCGCCGTTTTTGTAAGCGCTTTGGTCAGAGACAGGAAAACGGGGCAACCTGTTACAGATTTAGTGAGAGAGGACTTTGAGGTTTTAGACAATGGCAGCCCGCGCGCTCTCTCTTACTTCAGCAACGAGGGCACTGCCAGAAGGCCTCTGGCCCTTGTGCTGGTGTTGAATTTAAGCACGGGAGCAATCCTTTATCTCGAAAAATCTGAAGTGATGGGGCAGATAATCTCTGCTCTATCAAAGTTACAACCAGAGGATGAGGTGGCCGTGATGCAGACATGGTATGAGCCTGGGCCAACGCCTCTCTCCTTTCAACTCAGGTCGAAGATGGTTGAAGGTCTCACACGTGATCGCGCAAGAACATCTGCGGCTTTACGCGGAGTGCAGCAGTTCGCAAAGCAGAACCTCCCTCAAGTTAAAATCTTTTTCTCGATGAAATCTCTATTTAAGGCAGGGTTGAAAGCGGGGCTGATGAATCCTGATCCCCAGGCAGCGCCTATTAGTATAACCATGGCACCGGATTTCGAGAACATAATTGAGCGTGCGCCCTCAATGGCCGCAAATGAGCGACCGGATTCGCAACTGGTGATTGCAAACATCTCTGATGACTTGGAGGCGGATTTCAGAGGCAGAAGCTCAACGATAGCACGGAAACTGAATACATCCGGCGTGATCGTCAGCTCGATAGTTGTGAAGAGGGATTTTATCGGCGGAGCGGCGAACCTTTTAGGTGAAATGCTTTCGCCCGTTATGGGAATGCGAATGCATACGATCTCCTACTTTGCCAGAGAAACAGGAGGAGAAGCCGTAACCGCAGACAGTCCACAGAAATTCAGTGAAGCGATTAGCCGGATCGTCGGCGGTCTCGCTGCGCGCTACAGTCTGGGTTTTACCTTAAGCGAGCAGGAGAGCGCAAACGCGGGTATGCATCGGTTAGAGGTAAGGATCAAATCAACCAACGCGCAAAATAGGAAGCGAAAGTTAGCGGTAACTGCACGTCGAGGGTATTACCTGACCGGAGCAACTCCTAATCAGTCCATAAGTCAGCAAGCGCAATAAAGAAGAGGTCAGAGGTTGGAGGCTAGAGGTCAGCAAAAGCTTTTAACTGATCTCTAACCTCTGCTTTCTAGCCTCTTTCACTCATCGGAACGTATGGGACGTTTCTTGGGCCAATGTATTCTGCGCGCGGGCGAATCAGTTTGTTGTTGGCGTATTGTTCAAGTATGTGGCCTGTCCATCCGCTGATGCGGCTCACGGCGAAGATTGGCGTGTAGAGGTCAAGCGGGATTCCCATCATGTAGTAGGTCGAGGCCGAGTAGAAATCCACGTTCGCGTACATGCCCTTCTCTCGATGCATCACCTCCTCAATCTTTCGGGAAATCTCATGCCATCGAATGTCGCCTGCGCGCTCGCCCATCTCCTTTGAAAATCTCCTGAGATGCGTGGCGCGCGGGTCTTCTGTCTTGTAGACGGCGTGCCCTATGCCCATGATCTTGCGCTTTTGGGCGAGCGCTCGTTTGACGAACTCCTCTGCGCGGTCAACGCTCCCGATTTCCAGAAGCATCTTCATCACGTTAGTATTCGCGCCGCCGTGCAATGGGCCAGAGAGAGCGCAGAGCGCTGCGGTCACAGCGCTGTACATATCCGCGAGCGTCGCAGCAACGACTCGTGCGGTGAATGTCGAAGCGTTCAATTCGTGGTCTGCATGGAGAATCAAACAAACGTCGAAGAGGCGCGCATCGTGCTCGGACGGCATCTCGCCTTTGAGCATGTAGAGGTAGTTGGTCGCAATGTTCTGCTCAGGCTTTGGCGCTAAAATTTCAAGACCGTTGCGAATACGTTCCCACGCGGCTACGAGCGTGGGCATCTGCGCCGTGAGGCGGGTTGCAAGCGCAAGGCTCGCTTCGCGCGAAGTCTCACGCGCTCGTTTGTCGTAAAGACCTAGCGCAGAAACGGACGTGCGCAAAACATCCATTGGCTCGGCATCGTGCGGCAAGCTTCTCATTAATGCGACGACTTCCGCCGGAAGATCGTAAGAGTTGCCGATTGCCTTCTGCAATTCATCAAGCTCTACTTTTTTAGGCAGCCGCCCGTTCCAGAGCAGAAATATCGTCTCCTCGAAAGTAGAATGCTCTGCAAGGTCGTGAATGTTGATGCCCTGATAAATTAGCTCACCCTTCTCGCCGTTCACGTCGCCGATTGATGAGCTTGCTGCCGCCACGCCGCGCAGTCCCGCACCTGTCACCGCTACTTTTTTTTCGTTATCCATCCTGTGAGTCCTTCAGCGTTGGAATGCTTGGAAGATAACAGAGGAAAGTCAAAAGGTAAAAGTAAAAAGGCAAAAGTTCAGAGGAAGCCGGATTTAATAGAAACGCTTTCCGCCTTATCCCTTTTGCCTTTTTACTTTTACCTTTTGACTTTCACTTTCTGCCCGCGTTCGGCGTTCAAAATCTTCGCGGCGGAGGCGCGTGAGGCTGCTATTTCAAGAAAGCCCGCGCTGCCCCAGATTGTAAAAAGACGATCGTTCGCATCTTCACTTTCGCTGAAATGATTTCGATGGGAAGTTATCTCTTGACCATTAACGAGCAGGCGCGCGCTACTTAAAGCAAAGTCGTCAGGTAGATGCTCGCGTCTAATGCTGGTAACGCAGTTGCCGAAACGGTCAATGTGTATGACTGCGGCTTCGAGTTCACCATCGCCCATGCGTGCGGGCGAGATAGAATTAAGCCTTACATAATTCGTAATCTCTTCGCCAAGCTCACTGGGCTTCACACCCTTTGAAATAGCAGCCGCGACTGGCGCAAAGATGTCGCGCCCGTGAAAGGTATTGCTGACAGGCTTTCGGAAAAATTCTGCTCGTGTTAGATGGAAAACCCTGCAATCTGTTTCGCGCTCGTAGACGAAACTGAAAATCCCATTGTCCGGGCCGACGAAGTAATAGTCGCCCGCTTCTACAAGGATGGGGCGTCGTGAAGAGCCTACGCCGGGGTCAACAACGCAGATGTGAATCGTGCCCTCTGGAAAATCTTTATAGACGGCAAAAAGTGTGAAAGCGCCGGATTGAATGTCGTGCGCGGGAATTTCATGTGTGATATCAACGATGCGCGCCGCCGCGTTTCTAGAAAGAATGACGCCCTTCATAGCGCCAACAAAATAGTCGGCGGTTCCGAAGTCTGTAAGGAGAGTAATCAGCGGGACGCGGGGACGTGGAGACGCGGAGACGCGGCGAAAAAGAGAGTCTAGCTGCGCGGGCTTGCCTTTTCTTCGCGTCTCTTTTTCGCCGCGTCTCCGCGTCTCCGCGTCTCCTTGTCGCTTATTCACTAAAGCCTTGCTTCGCTTGACGTTCGTATTCTGAGTTGCTGTCCCTCTGCCAGACTAATGTCTCTGCCGCGCGAAGTAAGCACGCCACCTGTCGAAGCGCCCGCGCCTATTGCAGCGCCTACGGCTGCGCCTTTGGCTCCACCGAAAATGGCTCCTATGACGGCTCCTACGCCCGCGCCCGTGCCTATTCGTGCGGCATCATGGCCTGTCGAATCAGTTCCATGTACGCCGCCCTCCGGGTCAACATTTCCGACGCTCCCGCTCGCCGCCAAGACTTCAACCACCTGCGCGTCAAATTTCGTCCAACCGCCGTTGAGACTTATCTGGTCGAACGCTAATTGTAGTTCTGAAGTGCTGCGAACTCTTCCCGCTCGCTTCACTTGCGCGATGTGGCCTTCGATAATCGCGCCCTGCCACTCGGCTGGCTCAACGACGCGCGCCTGAAAGCGATCGCCTCGCTGGCTAACGTCGGTCGAGATGCGGTTAAGCAGTTCGACTACGAGGACAGAGTTCGCCGGAATAACAAGCGTGCCATTTCTTGTCTGTCGTTGAGGGATTTGTTGAGAGGTTTGCTGTTGAGAACTGCCGCTCGTGTTGACGGTTGCGCTGACCGAACTGTTGTTGTCGTTGCTGCCGGGGTTTACTATCACAGTTCCGCCAGCATTCGGCGCATCGTTCGTGACACCGCGTCTAGCCAGATTCGCTGGAATGGTAGAGTCGAAAGAGTGGCGGTCATAGCCAGAGTTGTATCCTGCTTCATAACCCTGCTGGTATCCGTCGCGGTAATCTTCCAGATCACCGTAAGTTACCTGATAGGCGCGATCCGCGCGGCGATAATCCGTATGGTTGCGAAAGTCTCGATGCGCGCCCGATGCGGAATCATTGTACCCTGCCGGATAGCCGTCCGAATATCCCGTTCTGTATCCGCGCTCAAGCGCGCTCGTGGACGACGCTTGCGCGGAAGCTTGTACGCTGGAACCGGTCTGAGCCTGCGCGATTGTCAAACACAGAAAGAGCGAAGCGATTGTGGCCGCGAAGAATTTTGGGAATTGTCTCATAAGGAGTCCTCTCGGAATCGAATCTCTGAATTAGCTTCTTGAGTGCGCAAGGTTGAAAGCCCGCGCTCTCTCTTCAGGACTGTGCAAGCAGATGCTACCAGAAACGACTGCTAACTGCGACAATCTTTTCAGCACTTGACGCTGTAAAGAGTCGAGCCATAGACTCGACTTCGGTAGTTTAAGCTAAAATGCTCAGCCTGAAATAAAGAGCGCAAGGTTTCAGATTGCAGGAGAGACGCTCTTGAACGCTTTTGATGTCTGATTATAGCTCCTGGGTTGGTGCAAAATAAGTAGAAAGAGCCATAATTTCTTGCCGTAGTGAAATTAACATGACTTCTGTTCGCAGAGTTTATCTGGATAACAGCGCAACGACGCCGGTTGACACGCGCGTCCTAAGCGCCATGCTCCCGTATCTCACAGAAAAATTCGGCAACGCTTCGAGCGTTCATCTCTTCGGGCAGGAGGCGCGCTCGGCCATGGATCGCGCGCGACGCGAAATTGCATCTCTAATCTCAGCCAGACCTAACGAGATCGTTCTACTTTCAGGTGGAACTGAAGCCAACAACATGGCCGTGCGCGGGCTGTGCGAAGCCGCAGAGGCTCACGGTCGCCACATCATCACATCTGAAATCGAGCATCCATCGGTGCGCGGCATCTGCGACGCTATGGAGAAGCGCGGATGGGAAGTGACGCGCCTGCCAGTTTACGACGATGGGCTGGTTCGCATTGAAGATGTTCAAAGCGCCATACGACCAGATACAGTGCTCATCTCCTTGATGCTCGCCAATAACGAGATAGGAACCATTCAACCCATCGAAGAGATAGGCGCGCTCGTGCGCGAAGAGCGAGCGCGTGGGCATCGTCACTTATGGCTTCACACCGATGCTGTTCAAGCGGCTGGAAGAATTCCCGTTGATGTTGAAACGCTCCAGTGCGACATGCTCTCTCTTTCAGCGCACAAAATTTACGCGCCGAAGGGCACGGGCGCTCTCTTCATTCGTCGCGGCGTCCGGCTCGTTTCGCAAACTGTAGGCGGGCATCAAGAGCGTGAGAGGCGCGCTGGCACAGAATCTGTCGCTCATGCAGTGGCATTCGGCGAAGCTGCGCGCCTCGCTCGTCTTGAGATGAACGAGCGCGCAGAGCATGTGCGCAAGCTTCGTGACAGGTTCGAGACCGCACGAAGCGCCTTCCTCATCTCTCAAACATCTCTTTTCGCTTCATAGAAGGCGAGGGTCTACTGATTAATCTGGACATGCAAGGCATAGCCGTCTCTACAGGCTCAGCCTGCTCGTCAGGCTCGCTTGAGCCATCGCCAGTGATACGCGCGCTCGGACGTGACGACGAATTAGCGCGCGGCTCTATTCGTTTTAGTTTCGGGAAAGACAACACGGACGAAGAGGTTGATTATGTTCTTGAAGTATTGCCGCGCGCGGTCGAAAATCTCCGAAAACTTTCGCCGCTCTATCAGAGAGCAATGGCAGAGCGCGCGTGCGCGACTGAGCCTGCTAATGAAGGAAAGGCAAAAGGTAAAAGTCAAAAGTCAAAAGTTAGGACACGCCTTGCAGGCGTGAATTAGAGATTAAAAATTAGAGATGAATACTTTGTCTTCACTTTTGCCTTTTACCTTTTTACTTTTGCCTTCTTAACATCTTGCCTTACTCTGCACGATTCAAAGACCATTTAGCCAACCCACGAAATGCGGGCGAGCTACTAGATGCAAACGCTGTCGCCGAAGAGACGAACCCTGTGTGCGGCGACCGATTGCGTTTGATGCTGCGCGTGCTGGACGGGCGGATTGAGGCTGCGCGTTTTCTGGCTTACGGATGCGCGCCTACGATTGCGTGCGGCTCCGTTCTGGCGGAAATGATTGAAGGTATGAAGGTGGAAGAGGCTGCGCAAATCACACGACAGGAGATTGTGCGTACGCTAGATGGATTGCCGTCGCGCAAGCAGCACGCGGCGGCTCTAGCCATCGAAACGCTTCGCGCCGCTCTTAATGTCATGAATGAAAATGAGTGATGACAACGGCTGAAACAGTTGAGCCACTACTGGTGAATCTGCCGTGAAATTTCTTCAGCCGCTGTGTTGAAGTCTGCGCTCGTTTTCGGCAGATAAGCTTTGCCGCCAGTCTCTCTTGCCACACGATCTATGAAAGAGTTCGCGCGTTGTCGTGAGCTTCTCAAATCGCCCGGAATGCCTATGACGAATACGCGAAGGTTCGCTTCTTTCAGCAACTTTACTATCTCATCCTGAGTGCGATGACTGCTTCTGTCCTCGCCGTCAGTGATGAGCACGACGGCTTTCTTTCTTCCAGTGATACCCTGATTGAATTGCTTCAGATGTTGCGCAGCAGCTTCAAGCGCATCGTAAATGGCAGTCTGCCCGCCTTCTATGTACATTGAATCGAGCGCCTCTTCGAGCGCGCCTCTATCCGAAGTGAAATCCTCAACGACCTGTGGACTGTCAATGAAGCGCAGAAGCATCGTCTGGTCGTCTACAGTGTTGTGGCCGATTATAGATTTAGCAAGCCCTATAACTTGATCCAACTGCCTGCGCATAGAGCCAGAGCAATCAATTGCCAGCACATAATCCGAAGGAAGCGCCTCCGCCCGGTTAGCGCCCTGACTGGCTTGCTCTTCGACCAATTGAACAGAAACCTCGGAAGAAATAGCTTGCGCAGTTGAAGCCACGCACACAATAAAGGCGCAGAACATTACCAGCACTATTTTTTTCAGTCGAACTACTTCAATCATAAACGTGAGTTCAATGTAAGAGAGAAAGACGAAAGAGAGAGAGCTATCCACTAAACCACACGAAACGACACGAAGAGAACGGCTCGTTTCGTGTTGCTTCGTGTGATTTAGTGGATAATTCATTTGCTCTTTTCTCCTCAAGGCTTATATCCAACCCACGTCAATCATTTTCTTCACTGCGCTCACTTAAAAATTGCTCCCCGGCCCAAACATGCCCATGCCGGGTCTTCTTTCCTGCATACTCTGTGGCGCGAGTATGCTGCGCGCTATGAGCATGCGCGCGAGAAGGCGAACTTCCGGTCGCTGGAATCTGTCGGCTGCGGCCTTCGTTCGCGCAAAGTCGCTTGTGGCGAGCGCTGACAATTCCCTGCCGTACTGCATTGAAAACATTCCCACAAGCTCGCCAATGGGTTCCAGCATTACTATCTCGTCGTCGCGCACAAACTCCTCTGAGATGAAGCCGCCAATGACGCTCCCGGCAGAAATAAGCTCGTTCAGTTGATCTATTATAGGCTCAAGCATTGAAAGGCTCTTCACGGGATCAACCAGCGCGTAGCTTCGTGCGACTTCAAGCTGCACGCCCAACTGTATGAAATTCTTTGCGCGGTAATTGACCAGATTGCGCGCCTCGTCAAGAAGACTTACAGCAAGCTTCTTGTTGTTGGCAGCCATAGCCGCGCCCGCAAGCTCTGCAAGCGCCAGAGCGCGACGCTGAGGATTACGAATGTTTCCGAGAAGCCTGCGCGCCTCTTCAATGCGCCCTTCGCTAGCGGCTTTCGTGAACAATCGTTGCTCCAGCAAAGCAAGCAGTGCGTTGCGCCGCGTAGGGTCTGTGACATTATCATTGATAAGCTGTCGCACTCGCTCGCCATCGCTCTGAGAATCTGCCACCTCAATCACGCGATTCAAAAGAAACTCGCGCATCTCCGGCGGCGCAGTCTTAATTGCATCTGAAATTTCATTCAGATTCCCGCGCTGGACTATCTGCTGGTACTTAACCCACTGACCGCCCATCCGTTCAGTTGGCTCTGCTGAAATCTCATCCTCTTCCCCTGCGGGGACTTGTTGAGGACGAGTTCGCTGTGATGTAGTCATTCTGCTGCGAAGCTGCGCTGCGCGTTCAGGCGCGTATTGCTCCAACTGCGGTAAGACTTGGCCGAGCGATATTATTGTCATGGGATCGTTTCGCGGTCTGCTCATCGCCGCAGCAATCACCATCTCGGACAGGTCGCGCATCTGCTGTTGTGTGAATATAGGTTCTGGCTTTTTAGTTGTGGCTGAGTTACCGGAATTCTGTGCGGTCGTTTGATTGCCGGCATTGGCGTTTGTCACAACTGCGACCGAAGTGCCGCTCAGCACAGTGGCTGTCGCCATGCCAGTTCCTTCCGACTGCTGTGATTGTGCCAGCAGTCTCACGGCTAAATCGAACGCCTCGCGGTTGGTTGCTAGATTATCGCTCTTGAGTTTATTAAAAACATCTTCGGCGAGCTTCGTGGCGGTCTCGTGGTCTCTTTCAGACAGCGTACTCAGAACATCGTTAAGGCCAGGCTGATAGCCCTTCTTCAAACTCTCTTCAGCCATCTCCAGAGCCTGCTGCGGGTCTTGCTGTGAAATCTGTCCGGCAAGATTCAACTCCAAATTCTCTTCCGGTTCTACCCCCCGAACTCCTGAATTTTGTGAAGACGGGCGCGACGAGCGAAGAAAATTTCTAGCATTGCGCGCATCGTGACGAGCCATGCCGAAAAGAATCTCGCGCCTTAGCGATGCGATTGACATGCCCGGCGGCATCAGATTAATACCATCCGAGTCGTCGTCAGTCTGCGGGATGCTTGAGAGTTGATTGAATTCAGTAATCGCGTCTCTGAAGAGCGTGCGAGCACGCTGCTCGTTATGCTCCCAGAGCAAGTCGGCCGCGACAGCCTTGAAGTGTATGCGGTTTTCTGGAACTTTCAGGCCGTCAATATCTTTTATGACTTCATCCAGAAGCGCAAGAGCCTTCTTCTTCAAATCTTCCTGCAAGTGCTGCTGATCTAAGACAGAGGTCGAATCCGTCCGAGTCGCAGGCATCTGCGCTCTGACAACCGACACGAAAAGGGACGCCAGGACGAGCGAGGCCAGCAATCTTTTCAGAAACATCCTTCTCTCCTTGTTAAGCCTAATGGGACGCGGGGAGTGGGAGACCGAGGTGACGCGGGGAGAAAAGCAGAAACAGTGAACCAGTCTCTTCTTATCGCCGCGTCACCTCGGTCTCCCACTCCCCGCGTCCTGTCTTTATCAGGGTGAAACGACGCGCGGGCGTGTCTGCGGCGCGGCCTGTCTGTTCGGATGATACTGCGGGCCGCAGTATTGTCTAGGCTCCGTGCCGATTACAAAAGTCTTTGTGCGAATGATAGGGCACACACTTGGGTCTGCTATCAGTCCGGTCGTAGGGTCAATCTCAAGCGTAATCGTACCTTGCAACCCGGACGTGCCATCATCTGAAGGCACACCACGCCCTTCTTGTCTGGATAAAGTCTTGCCGCGTGATGGAGACGGCGATGGCAGCGGCGAGATTTCAGGCAGAGGCAGAGGTAGAGGTTCCACCTCGTTCTCTCCCTGCGGCGTAGCCTCCGGCTCGGCCTGGTTGTCGTCGGTTTCGTTCCCCTCTATTGTTGGCGCTGTGTTATTGATGAAAAGCTCAAGCCGCTTATTGGCGCTATCTGGCGTGGCAAGCTTTCCCGTCGCGGGATCAATCTCGACCTGCTGAACGTTTTCAGGCATCTGCCAGTCGCCGTCCCAGTCCGGGTGCGCAGCGAGCGCAGCATTCATGAAATCCGCCCAAATGGGCAGAGCCGAATCTGCGCCCGTCAATCCAAGCTGCGAGCCGTCGTCGAATCCAACCCACACGACGCACACAAGGTTAGGAGAGTAGCCAGCGAACCATCCATCGCGCGACGTTCCGGTTTTGCCCGCCACGTTGTACTTGAATCCACGCGCGCGAACCTTTGCAGCCGTCCCGCGATTGATGACTTCCTTCATGAACGAAGTCATCACGTAAGCGACTTCCGGCCTCAAGACATCGCTGTGCTGAGCGGTTGGCGCGGCGACGGTTGTGCCGTTGCCAGTGGTAATGCGGTTGATTGCGACGGGCGTTGTGCGCGAACCATTGTTTGCAAACGCAGTGTAAGCCGAAGCTATCTGAAGCGGCGTAGCCTCGCTCGCTCCCAATGCCATTGCAGGATAAGCTTTCTGAACTTTTGGCAATCCTGCCTTCGCGGCCAAGTTCATCACGCGACCGATTGTGACTTCCATAGCCACGTCAACCGTCACCACGTTAAGGCTATGAACCAGCGCATCGCGCAAGGTGACAGGGGCGTTTGAATAATGGTCACCCATGTTGCCGGGCGAATACTCCTGGTTGTCGAAGGTGAAAGTCTTCGGCGCGTCCTGATAAATCGTGGCGGGCGTGATTACGCGCGGGATTGGATCATAAGCGGTGTTTAGCGCTGTCGCGTACACGAATGGCTTGAAGACAGAACCCGGCTGTCGCATAGCCTCTATGCGATTTAGTTGACTCTGCGCGTAATCGCGCCCGCCGACCATAGCAACTATCTCGCCCGTCTTCGTGTTCATGGCAACGAGCGCGGCCTGAACAGTTCCCGGCTGAACCCGTCGCGCTTCAACACGGTCAAGCGCCTCAAGCTGCTTTTTCACAGCCATGTATGCGGCGCGCTGCAAATCCATATCAATCGTCGTGTAGACGCGAAGATGCTGCACAGCGCTTGGGTCTCCAACCAAACCTTCAAGCTGCGATTGCACGTAGTCTGCAAAGTAAGGCGCATCCGACACATCAATGCGCCCACCCACCGGAGCGACTTTCAACGGCGCGGCCTCTGCCTGCGCAGCCTCCAACTGAGTTATCGTGCCAGCCTCAACCATGCTCTCCAAAACTTGATTGCGCCGCTTCGTAGCCGTCTCAAGATCGTGATAAGGATTGTAACGGTTCGGGCTGCGAATCAGTCCGGCAAGGAACGCAGATTCAGGCAGCGTCAATGCCGTCACGTCCTTTGCGAAATAGGCATTCGCAGCTTCGCCCAAACCGTTAATAGAAAACCCGGCCTGCTGTCCCAGATAAACCTCGTTGCAATAGAGCGCAAAGATTTGCTGCTTCGACAATCTGGTTTCGAGTATGACGGACATGTAAGCTTCTGCGAGCTTTCGTCTCAGAGTCCGTTCGGGCGAGAGCAGAAGATTTTTGACTAGCTGCTGTGTGATGCTTGAGCCGCCCTGTTGCGCTATGGGCGAGTTCGGGTCTGCATCGTAGCGGCGTATGAGCGCTCGTAAGATGCCTCGAAAGTTTACGCCGTAGTGCTCGAAGAACGAGCGATCTTCCGTGACCACGATTGCCTGAACAAGATGTGGGGGCAAATCCTGAAATCCAATCACCTTGCGCTTGGCGCGCTGCTGCCCCGTAACGGAAGTTATCAACTCAGGCTCAAGCTGTGCCCTATCCAGTCGCGCTCCGCCGTCCAGATTCGTTATTGAAGCGATTGGCTTTCCCCCGCGCCCAAACTGCACACGAAGGCGCGCATAGATGACGCGACCGTCAATGCGGCCATCGCCGCTCGGCTCTATGTCCAGCGTCGCGCCGTTCGCAGTGTAACGACCGCGCGCAGTATCAGCCTGCTGCGCCTTTGGAACATAGCCCGCGCGTTGCAAATATGCTGTCAGGTCGTCAACCGAAATGTTCTCGTTCGTGTAAATCTCTTTCGGCGCGGCGTAGATGCCGGACGTTCGCGTGAAGACCTCGCCGCTAAGAAGGCGGTCAATGCGCGCGGAGAAAATCCACCAGTAATAAACCATAACTCCAATTGTTATGGCTGTGAGAAAAGAGACCCCTATGATGACGTATGGATGAAAGATGCGACGACGCCAGCGACGCCAGACGCTCGGCTCCGGCTCGCTATATTTGACTATGCGCGATACGGGGCGCGCCCTCTTAGCGCGCGCTACCGGCGGGACGCGATTTTCCGGTGGATGACGAACAGACATAAAAATGCAGTAATAAGTGATGAGTGATAAGTGATAAGAAAGAAGAAGAGAGAAAAGCTTTTATCTGAAAACTGAAAACTGAAAACTGCACTTATCTCTTATCACTCATCACTTATCACTTATCACTTTAATTCAAAACTGTCTAGCTTCAATTGACACTCGGCTTCTGTTTTCGATACCGTGAGCCTCTTGATGTTTCCAAAGGTTTTTGATGCTCAGGGTGAAGCATGAGTTTGACGGACGCCGCACGGGCACGCATCTTGAGAAGGCCGAGTTTTCGCTTTCGCTACGCGCTGCTGGCGCTCGCGGCGGCGCTGACAGTTGGCACGCTGGGCTTTCATCTGATTGAAGGGTGGACGTGGGAGGATAGCCTTTACATGGCTGTCCTGACCGTTACGACCGTTGGTTACGGCGAAGTTCATCCTCTTCATCCTGTCGGGAAAGCCTTCGCAATTCTCTTCATGCTCGCGGGCGTTGGCATTGTCGCTTACTCGCTCTCTACAGCAATACGCTCTGTCGTAGAAAGCGAGATGCTGGCGACGTTCGGCGAGCGTCGCATGACTAAGCGTATGAGCAAGCTTCGCAACCATTTCATCATCTGCGGAGCGGGTCGCGTCGGCTCGCACCTTATACGCGACATCGAGCATGCGGGCGAGCTTTTCGTCGTCATCGAAAATGATCCCGCGAACGTTGCTGTTCTTGAAGATCGCGGCGTAATCGTGCTCGTGCGCGACGCCACGCTCGAAGCGACATTGATAGAAGCTGGAGCCGAACACGCGCGCGGGCTTGCGGCCTGTCTTCCAAATGACGCAGATAACGTTTACGTAGTGCTAACGGCGCGCGGGCTTAATCTAAATCTGCATATAGTCGCTCGCGCAGCCGAAGAGCAGGCGCACGCCAAGCTGATTCGCGCGGGCGCGAACCGCGTTGTCGCGCCGACTATCATAGGCGGTCGCCGCATGGCTGTGGCGCTGATGAAGCCTGCCGTTGACGACTTCTTTGATTCACTGGCAACAGAAGACCTGGACGTTTCAGCCGAACAGGTCGAGATAGAAGCCGGCTCAACGCTCGTAGGGCGAAAGCTTCGTTTCACATCTATACGATCCGAACTCGACATAGTAATCGTCAGCATACGCCACAAAGACGGCAGCACACTCTTCAATCCGTCCGGCGACGCTATAATCGAAGCGGGCGACGTGCTCATCGCCATAGGCCGCGCAGACTCGCTCGCGCAGCTAAACGCGCAGGCGAAGGGAGAAATCAAGTCTGGAGTCTGACTAATTTTGGATTTTGGATTTTAGATTTTGGATTAGCGAACGGGTTGAGCTAAAGCGATGGCATGTCTTTCAATCCAAAATCTAAAATCCAAAATCGGAATGACTGTTTTTAATGAAGATTCTTGTGACAGGCGGGAGCGGTTATCTAGGCACACACGTCCGCCATTTTTTTAATGCCGACGATTTTTCTCGCCGCTCGCACCTTGACATACTCAACCCGCGCGATTGTGCGCTCGTAGCCGATTACGATGTCGTCATACATCTGGCCGCGTACCTTAGCAAAGACCCTGCGGATTCGGAAAACTGTTTTCGCACGAACGCAGAAGGCACGGCCAACGTCCTGCGCAACATGCGCCCAAGCTCTGTTTTCATCTACGCCTCTACGAAAGATGTGTACGGTGCTTTCGCAGATAAATATTCAGAAGTGCCTGAAACTTGTCCGACGGAATACTGTGGTCAGACCGCGCTCGAATGGTCAAAGTTAATCGGCGAGCGCTACGTGGAATATTATGCGAGCCAGTTAGGATTTCGCGCTTGCATTTTTCGCCTCTCGACAGTTTATGCCAGACCTTCAGAAGGCAATGAGCCGGGCTTCGTCACTCATTACGTAGAGTCCGTAAAACGCGGCTGGCCTATACGCTTGCCTCTAAGCGGTAGACCCGTGCGCGACATACTGCACGTTGACGATCTCTCGCGAGCGTGCCGTGCGTTCGTTGATTCAAATAGCCCGCGCGGGCTGTATAATCTAGGCGGAGGCAGAGAGAATTCAGCAACCCTGCGCGAGATAATTGACGTGGTCGCGCGCATAATTCAGTGTGAGCCTGTGATTGATGAGGAAGCCAACTTGCCGCCGCCCGTCCCACTGAATTACATCTCTGATTTGCGTCATGCGCGCAGTGAGCTTGGCTGGCAACCTGAAATCGGAATGGAAGAGGGATTAAGAAGCTTGATATGAAAGCTCCGCGTCTATTAAACGGTCAGAAGTTTTCAGCCGTCTTTAGACGGCGGCAGCATAAAGCCCGGTGCGTAAGCGCCGGGTTAGAGTGAAAGAATGAAGAGCGAGCTATCGAAGATAGCGACAGCCCTTTGATTACTACGCTCTGTCGCCCGCTAAAGCGGGCTTTGATAATCTTACTGCTATCTTTATCCCAGCGCTTACGCACTGGGCTTTATGCTGTCGCCCGCTCTCGCGGGCTGAAATTCTAACGTTAGCCTAAGATGTAAGATAGGATTTTTTTGAAAGGTCGAAGATTAAGAGCGGAAGAGATTGAGCGTGTCGTCGTGCGTGGTACGAACTGGGTGGGCGACGCTGTGATGAGCGTGCCCGCGCTGCGCGAGTTGCGCCGTCTCCTGCCGCACGCGCACATCACGCTCGCAACTCGTTCTTCGACCGAAGGGATTTTCGCTGACGCCGATTTCGTTGACAAGATTCTGACTTACGATCGGCTGAAGAACCCGCGACGCGCCATCGTCCAGCAGATAACAGAGTGGCGCGAGCATCGCTTCGATTGCGCAATTCTCTTTCAGAATGCTTTCGAGGCCGCGCTCATCTCATTTCTGGCTCGCGTACCCACTCGCATTGGCTACGCAACAGAAGGTCGTCGCCTCTTCCTGACTCATACGCTCTCGCGCCCCGCGTGGCACAACAGTCGGCACGAAATTTTTTACTATCTCAACATCGTGGCCGAACTCGAAAAGCTGCTGCTCGACTCTTCTGAAATTGAGAGACACGAGCCTGAAATCAATCTTGAAATTTCTGAAACGCGACGACGAGATGCTGCTGCACAGCTTCGCGCTAACGGCGTCATGTTAGACCGCCCGCTCGTTGCTCTCTGTCCAGGCTCTACGAACAGCCGCGCCAAACGCTGGCCTGCCGACCGCTTCGCAGCAATCGCGGATAGATTTATTGAAGAGGCGAATGCTAGCGTCATTCTTGTAGGTTCGCCGGGCGAGGCAGATGTTTCGGATGAAGTTTCAATGAAGATGCGCAACCGCCCTGAAATTCTTACAGGTCGAACTACGCTTGCCGAGGCCATAGCTATCTTGAGTCTGGTTGACGTTTTGGTTACGAACGACACTGGCCCGGCTCATATCGCTTCTGCCCTGAACCGTCCGACGCTAGTCATCTTTGGGCCGACTGACCCTACGACTACGCGCCCGTTCTCAAAGACAGCAGAGATTATTCGACGCCCGCCGGATTGCGCGCCGTGCATGCTGAGAGATTGCCCTATTGACCACAGGTGTATGACTGCGATAACGCCGGATGAAGTTTTCAACAGAGCGCTCTTGATGATGAACGAGGTTCGCGCGGAGGTCAGGCAATGAAGCGGCACGCAGTCTTCATTGATCGCGATGGGACTATTTCGGACGAAGTCGGCTACGTCAATCATCCTTCGCGTTACAAAGTTTATCCTTACGCGGCAGAGGCAGTCAGACTCTTGAACGAGCATGGCTGGCTTGCGATTTTAGTTACAAATCAGGCAGGAGTTGCGCGCGGTTATTTCGCTGAAGAGATGATAGAGAAGGTGCATGAAATTCTTCGGCGCGAATTAGAAAGCGGCGGCGCGCATCTTGATGCCGTTTATTATTGCGCTCATCATCCTTCAGTGGGCGAGCCGCCTTATCGTTTCGACTGCGATTGCCGCAAGCCTAAACCCGGTCTAATCTTTCGTGCTGCCGAAGAGTTTAATATTGATTTAGAAGATAGCTGGATGGTCGGCGACCGCTACGGCGATGTTGAATTGGCGCGCAACGCTGGTGTCCATTCAGCATTCGTCCTGAGCGGCTACGGACGCGGCGAGTGGGAATATCAAAAAGAGAGTTGGAAGCATCAACCCGATCTAGTTGCAGAGAACTTTCTTGAAGCCATCAAGCAGATAACAGTTTTCAGTTTTTAGTTTTCAGTTTTCAGTTAAAAGCCCGCTCGCTCTTCTTCTGAAAACTGAAAACTGAAAACTAAAAACTGCTCTTATGGAGGTATGTGAGTGAGCAGTGAGGAGCATGTGGCTAGGGGCGAGCGTCTGGCGACGCTGCTTGAGAGCTTTCCTCAGCGAAAAGTTCTAGTCGTGGGCGATCTGGTCGCTGACCAATTTCTCTACGGCGAGATTAGCCGTGTGTCACGCGAGGCTCCTGTGCTTATTCTTCGGCACGAGCGAACCGAGACCATACCGGGCGCCGCTGCGAACGCTGCCGCGAACCTTGCGTCTCTGGGCGCGCGCGCTGTCATACTTGGCGCCGCTGGCGAAGATGAATCCGGGCGCGCTCTGCTGGAAAGACTTCGCGGCTGCGGCGTAGAGTGCGGCGGCATAGTCACTCTGCCAGCACACCGCACGACCACAAAGGTGCGTATACTCGCAGGCCAGCCACATTCGACCAAGCAGCAGGTCATACGCGTGGACTATGATGGCGAAACTTCATTTCAACGGGAAGTCCGACAGAATTTGCTTGCCCGTATTCGTGAAGAGATTCAGGATGCGGACGCTGTGATTATCTCCGATTACAATTACGGCGTGGTTGATGCTGCAATCGCAGCAGCAGCGTGGACGAGAGCAACCGAGCGCGGAATACCAATTCTGGTTGATTCGCGCTTCCGCCTCTCGGATTTCCAAAAATTCACCTCTGCCACACCGAACGAGGACGAGGTCGAGCACCTGCACGGCAGGCCTATTAAAAGTGACGAGGAGTTGGAGGCAGCCGGAGACCGTTTGCGAAAAAAATTGGATTACCGTGCGCTACTGGTGACGCGCGGCAGTCGTGGAATGGTGCTCTTTGAAAAGGACAGTGAGCCGCTGCACATAGAGGCCGTAGGCTCGCGCGAGCCTGTTGACGTTACGGGCGCGGGCGACACGGTCATAGCCGCCTATTCGCTCGCAATCGCTTCCGGCGCGAGTTTCGCAGAGGCCGCTCGCCTGGCGAATTACGCTGGCGGTCTGGTCGTTATGAAGCGCGGCACGGCCACAACAACGCGGCATGAGATGCTGGCTTCAATCAAGCGTTAATATAGATGGTGAAAGTAATGAATCAGCGCGAATCTATCAGCGTTCTACAAGTCGAATGAGTAATCGCTTTAAAGAATCTGTTTCCATCTCTGCCTATGCTTCTTTGCGTATTCTAGACCGCAATCGTTTGATAGCGCGTGTGGCAATCGCCCGAAAGAACGGGGCGCGTATTGTCTTTGCCAACGGTTGCTTTGACCTGCTTCATGTAGGCCATGTGCGTTATCTGGAAGGGGCTAAGCGGCTGGGCGACCTGCTCGTCGTTGGCATCAATTCGGACGAGCAGGTGAGAAAGTTGAAGGGCGAGGGTCGTCCGCTCATCCCTGAGCGAGAACGCGCCGAGATGGTCGCCGCGCTCAGGGCTGTTGATCTTGTCACTATCTTCAACGAGCCGACCGTCGAATCGCTCCTCCTAGACATTCGCCCAGACATTCACGCCAAAGGGACTGATTACACCGAAGAGACCGTACCGGAGCGCGACGTAGTAAGAGCCTACGGCGGGCGCGTGGCGATTGTAGGCGACCCCAAAGACCATTCGAGCACGGAGATGATTAATAGAGTGATAAGTGATAAGTGATGAGTGAATAAGAGCAGTTTTCAGTTTTTAGTTTTCAGAAAGAAGCGAACTGGCTTTTTGCTGAAAACTGAAAACTAAAAACTGAAAACTGTTTCTTATCACTCATCACTTCTTTTTTATGAAACTGCTCTCTACAAAAATTTCGGAAGACAACCTGCTGCCAGATCGCCTCATCGAAATGTCCACGAAGGTACTGAGGCGCGGGTCGTCGTCTGGGGAGACGCTGCCGGCACCGCGCCAGCAGTTACGTCGGCATCGCGCCTCAACCTTCGATGTCATTCCAGGATTTCAGGGATTAATCGGATCAATTTCAGTTGCGCCCGAACAAGGCGCGCTCTCTTGCTGTGCCTTGAGCACGGCTAATTTCTGTTTTGACAATGCGGAGATTTCCGTGTGAAGCGTAGAGGCGGGACATGGATTCAGCGCTGGCGCGTGCCGCTCAGCTTCATCTGCGCGATTATCTTTCTCGTTTTCGCGCAGCCCAGCCCGCGCACTCTCATCATCGGAGCCTTGGTCGCTCTTATCGGATTGGCCTTGCGCGCATGGGCTTCCGGTCACATAAGAAAAAATTCGCAGCTTGCTATCACTGGGCCGTATGCCTACACGCGCAACCCGCTTTACTTGGGAAGCTTTCTAATTGGCTTAGGGTTCAGCATAGCATCTGGTCGCTGGGTGCTCGGCCTCATTTTCGCAGCCCTCTTTTTAGGCATCTATTTCCCCGTGATGCGCGTCGAATCTGCCGACCTCGCAGGACTGTTCGGCGAGGATTATGAGCGTTACAGCCGCGCTGTCCCGCTCTTTTTTCCAAAACTCTGGCCGTATAGAGAAGAGCGAAGCGTGGAAGAAAGTTTCGACCCTTCGCTTTATCTGCGTTACAGGGAATACCGCGCAACGCTAGGCTTCATCGCCGCATGGGCTTTGCTAGCGCTGCGCGCCATGTTGATTAAATAGCTTGCGATGTTCCGAAAAATTCTGCCAACATTTCTACTATCGCTCGTCTGCCTGCTTCTAGCGGTCGGCGCTTCAGCCGATCAGAATCGTTTGGCAGTCACGACTACGAACTTCTCTCTCCCACAATCTGAAGAACTCGTTTATCAGGCCGAGCTTTCACGCGCGCTCATTCGTGGACTTGACGTTGCGGAGTTTCATCTGACTGCCAACCGCTCGGAAGAAAGTGACCGTGCAGGCCAGAGGAACGTTGGAGCACGCCTTAATTTACATGTCGAAGCCGAATCGAAGGGTCTATTGCGAAAACTTTTCGGCGTGCGCTTTCACCAGCAGATCGAATCAACGGTCGAACCCGGCTCTTTTCTGGTCTTGAAGACAAAGAAGCTGGACGAGCAGGGCGATCGTCGGCGCGAGAGCGAGACCCTTTATGACCGCAACGCGCACAAGCTCGTCTGGACTGAGCGCGACCCAAACGACCCGTCTCGCCCGCCGCGAGTCGTAACGAGTGACCTCAACGAAGAGACGCAAGACCTAGCCTCGCTCATCTACTATCTGCGAGCGCAGCCGCTCGCAGTGGGTCAAAGCTTCGAGGTTCTAGTGAACGATTCTGGGCGAATCTACCACGTGCCGGTCAAGGTCATGGAGCGCAAGAAGATTAAATCCGTGCTGGGCGAAATCGCAGCCTTGCGCGTAGAGCCTGAGATGTTCGGCGACAACCGACCTCTTCGCGGCAACGGGCAGATAAGCATATGGCTCACAGATGACGAGAACCGCATCCCCGTTCAAGCGAACATCAAGAACAGCATGGGCACACTCAACATCAAACTCAAAAGATTCTCAAGCTCACGTCCAAACAGATCACATTAACAGAACAGTTATTTTGAATTTTTAATTCACGTCTTTGACGTGAGTTAACTTCTCCATTCTTCGCCCACGCAACTGCATCGAAATCCCGTTTGCTGATAGCATAGCTTCTGCCATGCAGCAGCTTCCTCTAATCATAGGCCATAGAGGGGCGGCAGCCGTCGCTCCTGAAAACACAATTATTTCATTCAAGCGCGCACTCTCAGACGGCGCTGACGGCGTAGAGTTTGATGTGAGGCTTGCGAGCGACCACGTTCCTGTCCTTATACACGACCCTGACTTACGCCGCACAGGATTGAGGGAAGGTTTAATAGCAAACCTCTCGTCTTCCGAATTAGCCCAAATTGACGCGGGCAGTTGGTTTAATCTCAAATTCCCTTCGGCTGCAAACCTTGAATATGAGCGTTCCAAGATTCCAACGCTTGCTGAAGTCTTCCAATTCTTCAAGAACGACAGTTCCCTTCTCTACGTCGAACTGAAATGCGCGCCGCACGAAGCGCTCTCTCTAGCTCAGGCCACGATCAATCTGATTCACGAATATGGCCTCGCCAGTAGAGTCGTCGTCAAAAGTTTTCTTCTAGAAGCTATAAAGGATGTGAAGCTGCTGGATCACACGATTCGCACAGCCGCGCTGTTTGATCGAAAGGTCACGCGCCCGATTCGATTGAAGAGAAAACTGCTTGAACGCGCGGTTGACTGCGGCGCAGATGAAATCTCTCTTCATTACACGCTAGCAGGCAGGCGAATTGTCGAAAGAGCCAAAGAGCGCGGGCTTGAAACAGTCGTATGGACAGTTGATAACCATGCGTGGGTCGAGCGCGCGCGCTCCACTGGAATACGCGCCATCGTCACGAACAATCCCGCTCTGCTAATTTCAGTCCGAACCTAGAAGATTCAAGCTCCTTTCAGTTATCCTCACACTCTTTAACTTTTTGGAAACGATGGACAAGGTTTTCCTACGCACACAGTTCTCTCTTCATCTAAGCAGCGCCAGACGAATGCGCTGGACAAGCGAGGCGCGCGCAGATTACACAACTCTTTTTTCTCTAGGCGGGCGCATACTCGCTCGCGTCAATGAATTTGAGACGGAGATGAAAGAGGGGGGCGCTCTTCTGCTTGAGCCTTCGCACACGGCTTCGGCTGCGGGCACAAACGTTGATTATTTGACGATCACAATTTCGCCCTCCTATCTGCTAGACACAGCCACGCGCACGCGCATGGTGAGCGCGCAGGCGCAAGTGACTTTCCGCTCGAACTTGGTCGAAGACGACGAACGCCTTCAGCGTCTGGCGCTAGACATCGCGGAAGAACTGTCTGAAGCCGAAGCCGGTCAAGAAATGGTCATCTCAGCGCTTGTCGAACAGGTGGTTATTCACCTTCTCAGACGCCACGCGAACGTGCGCCGCGCTGACACGCTTGAACTCTCTCGCGTAGGTCTCGTTGATCGCCGCATACGCCGCGCGGTCGAGTTGATGCACGCTCATCTGGACGAAGACCTGCCGCTCGAAGAGCTTGCTTCCGCCGCGCATCTTTCACCATTCCATTTCTCGCGTCTCTTCAAAAAATTGACAGGCGCAAGCCCGCACGCATTCCTAGCAACACTGCGCGCCCAGCGCGCCCAAACTCTTCTTGCCGAAACAGACTTCTCAATCACAGAAGTCGGCACGCGCGTAGGCTACTCAAGCCCCAGCCATTTCACCAAAGCCTTCCGCCACGCGACCGGACTCACCCCAAGAGCATTTCGCGCCGCGCTTGTACGCGTGTAGAAAGGCAAAAGTAAAAAGGTAAAAGGCAAAAGGGATAAGGCGAAAAGCATTTTTACATCTTTAATTAAAAGATGGTTTCAGCCTTCCTTTTGCCTTTTTACTTTTACCTTTTGCCTTTCCTTTGCCTTAATAAGCAATCCATCGCCATTATTGAGCAAGATTTGCTGAGACACGGACATTAGAAGCCTTCTATGATTGCGCTCAAACATTTCTTGAAGGAGAAGGTGAAGAGCATGGCGATTAAAAAAGGCGCGGAGATTGAACCGGTAAAAGGAAAGCTGGGCGTGTTGCTTGTTGGTCTGGGCGCTGTCAGCACGACTTTCATCGCGGGCGTCGAGGCAATCAAAAAGGGTTTGGCTGAGCCAATCGGAAGCCTCACACAGATGGGCGCGATTCGGTTGGGCAAAAGGACGGACAACCGCGTCCCCTTCGTCAAGGATTTCATCCCACTGGCAGATTTGAACGACCTGGTCTTCGGCGCGTGGGACATTTTTCCCGATTCAGCTTACGAGGCTGCTATGCACGCGGGCGTACTGGAGAAGGAGCTATTGGCCCAATTGAAAACCGCGCTCCAGAAAATCAAGCCGATGAGCGCCGTGTTCGACCAGAGTTATGTCAAGAGGCTGAGCGGCACGAATGTTAAAGACGGCGCGAACAAGATGGAACTGGCCGAGCAGTTGATGACCGACATCGCGGAGTTTAAGAGAAAGAATAAGTGCTCGCGCCTTGTTATGATCTGGGCGGCCTCGACCGAAGTTTTCCTGAAACAGCACGCCGTTCACAAGACTCTTAAATCATTCGAGCAGGCTATGCGCGACAACCATAAAGCGATTGCTCCTTCTATGGTCTACGCCTACGCCGCTTTGAAATCCGGTGTGCCCTTCGCCAACGGCGCGCCTAATCTGACCGTTGACATTCCCGCGATGCTTGAGCTTGCGCAGCAGAACAATCTTCCCGTCTGCGGCAAAGATTTCAAGACCGGGCAGACTCTTATGAAGACAATCATTGCGCCGGGGCTGAAATCGCGCATGCTAGGTCTGCACGGCTGGTACTCTACGAATATTCTAGGAAACCGCGACGGCGAAGTGCTCGACGACCCGGACTCTTTCAAGACGAAGGAAGAGTCTAAGCTCTCCGTTCTAGAATATATCTTGCAGCCGGAGGTTTACCCGCAACTCTACAAGGATTTTTCGCACGTCGTTCGCATTAACTACTATCCGCCGCGCGGCGACAATAAAGAGGGCTGGGACAATATAGATATATTCGGCTGGCTGGGCTACCCCATGCAGATAAAGATTGATTTCCTCTGCCGCGATTCCATACTGGCCGCGCCAATCGTTCTAGACCTCGCGCTCTTTATGGATTTGGCTCAAAGAGTAGGAATGAAGGGCGTGCAGGAATGGCTCTCCTTCTATTTTAAATCGCCGCAGACAGCGCCCGGGCTTTACCCGGAGCATGACATCTTCATTCAACTGATGAAACTTAAAAACACGCTTCGACACCTGCGCGGCGAAGATTTGATTACCCATCTGGGACTTGAATACTACGACTGAAGATTGGCCCATAGCAGTAGAGAAAGGCGCGTGGAGCAATTAGCACACGCGCCTTTTCTTCTATTAATTGCAGCTACTCAAACACGCCCAAAACTCCGATACGTTTTGAGCCATGCGGGTGGCGTTTTGGTGCAAACTTCTGCCCTCTTGCTCTTCAGAATTTTGAATAAGGACAGTTAATGGCAGAATCTTTCTGCCAGAAATTGTTACCTCATCAAGTCAAAATAGGAACGCAGAATTTTACGCTGGCAGCTAACTATGGATATTTTGTGGTGACAATTGAGTTAATGTCGTATATATAGTGTCGGTCTTCGGAAAGGCGGCTTGCGTGACTCGCGCAGCCGGGAAACGAAACATCGTGACAACGCATCAATTGTAATAGCGGTTCGTTCTTTGCATGAGGATTAAATGGGCGAGATGCCTGAAGGTATCCCGCCCGGCGCGCGTAAGGTAAACGCAGCCGACTCCGACCAATAATCGGAAGTACGCTTTGAAAAGTTTAGGAGATGAGCCAGCGGGTTCGTCATAAACTTTTCCGGCCTTGCGCGAAATAGCTTCAATCGCTCATGCGAAGGAGGACGACCATGATTGCAGAAATGGAGATGGAAAAAACTAAAGACACTATGGAGATGGTCTTCCTTGACCCTGACCAGAAGAGTCCGCGTGCACAGGAGTTTGAAGAAAAACTCTCTGCTCGCATAGTGGGACAGGAGCGCGCCGTACGGCGCATGAGCGGTCTTTACCAGATTTTTCTTGCGGGCATGAACCCGCCCAACCGTCCCATTGGGACTATGCTATTTCTTGGCCCAACGGGTTCTGGCAAAACTCGCGTCATCGAAGCCGCCGCAGAAGTTCTTTTCGGCGATCAGAACGCCGTTGTGAAAATCGACTGCGCAGAGTTTCAGCACTCGCACGAGATTGCGAAGCTTATAGGCTCGCCTCCGGGATACCTTGGACACCGTGAGACAAGCCCTATGCTGACGCAGGAGAACCTTGATCGTTATCAAACGGAAGAGACGAAGCTTTCGCTAATTCTCTTCGACGAGATTGAGAAGGCATCGGATAGCCTCTGGCAGCTTCTTCTGGGCATACTGGACAAAGCCACACTGACTTTGGGCGACAATCGCCGCGTGGATTTCTCACGCTCGATGGTGATTATGACCTCGAATTTGGGCGCGCGCGAGATGAGTGAATTCATTTCCGGCGGCATAGGCTTCGCATCGAGCAAGGCTACAAAGAACCCGAACGATACGGACGTTGACCAGAAGATTTATCGCACGGCGCTTGAGTCTGCGCGTAAGAAATTTTCGCCTGAGTTCATGAACCGTATTGACAAGGTCGTGGTCTTCCGCTCGTTGAAAGAGCATCACCTTCGCCAGATTCTTGAGCTTGAGCTTCAAGCCGTGCAGGATCGCATAATGTTGAGCGCCGGGACGAAGTTCGTTTTCCAATGCTCGGACAAGGCCAAGGATATGCTTCTTCGTGAAGGAATTGATTTCAAGTATGGCGCTCGCCACCTGAAGCGTGCGATTGAGCGATTCCTGGTTTACCCGCTCTCGAATCTGGTTGCGACAGACCAGATAGGCCTTGGCGATCTTGTTCAGATAGACCTGGACGATGAGACGGGCAAGCTCACGTTCTCGAAACGCTCAGGCGGCGCGTTGATTCACGATACGTTCGAGGAGAGCGCAGAGCCTACAGAAGAGCAGACGAAATCCGGCGGCGTAGGCGTGCCACTGCCGCAGACTAAGGCCGCGCGAAAAGGGCAAGGTCGCGGCGAGAAGACCGAAAGCTAAATCTTTAACCATGTCGAGAAAAGAGAAGAGCGACCGACAAAAATATCGGTCGCTCTTTTTCTATTACGTCCCCGGACAACTTCTACGCGGGCCTTGTAGCTTCAGCCGAAGAGATTTTACGTAAAGCTTCATAGGCAATGTGCGAGAGATAAGGGTCATGTGCCGTAAGTGCAGAACGCAGAGCGGGAACGGATGAAGGGTCTCCTATTAAACCGAGTGAGCGTGCCGATTCGCGCCTGACATCGTCTGCTTCCCTCTCGTTTGTCAGCGCGGCTATTAAAGCGTGGACGGCGGCGCGGCTGCGAATCTGTCCAAGCGAGACTGCGGCGGCGCGGCGAACGAACTCATTCTCGCCACTCTTTTTTCCGCGAATCTTTTTCAGAAGTCCTGTGTTCTCTGGCCCCTTGGCGAGCGCCTCAGTTAGAGGAACAACCGCGCGCTCGTCGCCTATCATGCCGAGCGAGACGGCTGCGGAAGCGCGCACGCTAAATTTTTTATCGTCAGCCAGAAGCGTAATCAGATCGGGAACGGCGAGCGGGCTGCGCGTTTCGCCGAGCGCATATGCGGCCTCGCGCCGTACAAATTCGTCTCTGTCTCTGAGTAAAGGAAGGATTAATCCTGCGGCCTCGTCGGACGGGAGCGAGAGGATTGCGTGCGTGGCTGTGGCTCGTACTATTGCTGCCGGATCATGAAGCGCCGCCGCAGCCGCACGCGAGCTATCAGGGCGATGCATCGCTCCCAGGCGCATGACAGCATCACGCCGCTCTTCTGTGCTTGAAGACGCGAAGCGCTGGCGCTCTCTTTCTATCTCACGTTGTAGGGGGGTAAGCGATTGAGAAGAAGGTGTGCCCTGCGCTAGAACCTGTAAATTCGTTCCGGCGGCGAAGCCTAGAAATGCTACGAGCGCGCACGAAAAAATTTTTGTGCGCACGATTGAAGAAGGGGGACGGGAAATTCCGGCTCGTCTCATTCGTTTTACAATCGCGCAGGGTGCATCGCTGCTCGGCGTTCGGCGCGACGGCGTGCGGCTTCCCATTCATATGCCTGCCGCGCTCGCTTATTCTCTGGCGCGTTCGCAAGGTGCGCCACAAGATCGTCCTCCCAGACCAATGGCATAGCCTTCGCTCGGCGCATTGACTCCATTATAGAGATGTAGTCAAGGACTTCATCAACTTCTGCATCATTCAGTGTGTCGAGTTTTAGGGCGAGACGTTGCCGCTCGTTGATTCGTTCAGCCATCTCCTTTGCTCCTTCTCTGCAAAGGGCGACGGCCAAATCGCATGACGCTTCAAAAGGTTATGTCCGAAGCGCGCGGGCGACCGGTTTCTAAAGGCCGTCGCGGAACTATTTGTAGCGCGAGGTGGTTTTCAGTTTGCTCATCAGTTCTAGTCGGTTACTCTCCAGACATCAGGAACTTTCGCTCGGTCGTGCAGTCATTTCACTTCCAGATCGCACGACCCACTTCGTTCCGGCTTGTTCAGTAATGGAGCGGCTCAGAATATACACGAGAAGGCGACGGCAAGGCAAGAAACAGTTTTCAGTTTTCAGTTTTCAGAAAGGAGCGAACTGCTTTTGCTGAAAACTGAAAACTTAAAACTGAAAACTGTCTTCAAGGTTGATTATGTGAGGTTCTATGTGATCTTCGTGAAGCGTGAGAAGGCCGACGGTGCGCGGAAGGTTGAAGCGTTTGGGGCCAGCACCGCCGGGGTTGAAAAGAAGAGTGCCGCGCCATTCGTCAACGTAAGCTTTGTGGCTGTGGCCGAAGATGACCGCTTCCGGCATGCGCTCTTCAATGATGCGCTTCTGCGCGGGCGTCATCTTCTCTATGGTCGCAAACTGATGGCGTATGTAGAAGGTTTTATTCTCTAAGACGACCATGCGCTCTCTGGGGAAGCACATTTTAGGTGAATCGTTATTGCCGCGCACGGCTATCACAGGAGCGATGCTCTCCAACTGCCATATCAAATCTTCATCGCCTATGTCGCCAGCGTGTATGATCCTGTAAACGCTCTGGAAAAGAGCCGGGATGCGTTCGTCCAATTTACCGTGAGTGTCTGAGATGACCCCAACCAGTCTGGGAGTCCCGCTCGTCATATGCTCACGTCCAGCTTCGTGGCGAGCGCGTGCATGCTGTCAATGACGAGCACAGCTATGGGTGGATAGAAGAGCAGTTCAGGTTTGACGTGCTGGTCGAAGAAGTAAGGCATGTCTTCAAGTATGGCGTAGTGCATCTGTTCGCCCACTAGAAGACCTGCGGCCAAGCTTGCAGCAAGCGCTATGAAGAGAAAGGCGAATGCAGTGCGCCGCGTGAAAGGCTTGTCGGGCTTTTCGTCGCCCATCAAAGAATCCTGTATGGTCTTGGGCCTATAGGTGTAGCGGTCGAAGCAGACGCGCAGGCGCGAGATTAAGTGGTACAGTCCCATGATCGAAAGGACGACGATAACGGAGCGCCCCGTCAACCCAAAACCCTGCCAGAATTTAGGCTTGAGCATCACGGCAAAGAACGTAGACAGGTAGAGCGTGACTGTTGGGAAGACCGCCTGCTGTAGCATGAAGTTTTCGCGCCGCCCGTCTTCAATCCAGCTATCAACTGCGCGGTTGACGCGCATCTGCACGGCCATGCTGCGCATCCTTCGTGCATGAATGTTGTCTGAGTGAAGAACAGAAGTTGCGGCGCGCTTCAATCTCTCGTACTGCGCGTCGTAGTACGAGCGTTCCTGCGGATCGCTCAGCGTGCGGTAGGCGAGCGCTATTCTGGCAAACTCGCGCGCCGCGTGCTCCGAGCCGCTATTAACGTCTGGATGCTTTTTACGAGCAAGCTTACGGTAAGCCGATTTAATCTCGGCCTGCGAAGCCGTTCGCTTGACTCCAAGAATGTGATAGTAATCAACCACCGCGCTTTTCACTTACTCCTTACAAAAGCGAGCGATTGCTACGGCCCCGGTTTTCACCGATTGAAACGGGGCGGGAGGGTCGCCCTACGGAATAAATAATATAACACTAATTGGCAAGAAACGTCTCGCCCAAAATTATTTGATATGGGCTTTAGCGGATTGAAGTATTGTTTGGAGAATTTTTGTTAGGAGGAGGTGAGCCAAAGGGATCGGTATAATCACCCCCTATGCGGTATCGGGGGAGGGGCGAGGACTTTAAAAAAGTGAAGATGCGTGCGTCCGCGCCCTTTGGCTCTAGAACTATTTCAGCAATGCCCGTGCCATCATGGCGCGCGCGGTGAAATGGCAGAATTTTCAACATATTAATGACCTGCGAGCAAGATTTGTGTTCACAGTTGTAGACGGACGTGTACACAACTTAAGACACTTGATGCTGAACAGTGGAGAGCAAGAAGAGACGCGGAGACACGGCGAAAGAAGAAAGTAAAAAGGCAAAAGGTAAAAGGCAAAAGAAAGGATGAAACCAGATTTAATAAAAAGATTGGCTTCCCCTCACTTTTACCTTTTACCTTTTGCCTTTTGCCTTCTTCGCCCGCGTCTCTTCCGCCTTCATCCTTGCTTTTCATCCCCTTCATTCTGGCTAGCTGCCTTGCGCACTTCGCGGTCAACGAAATTTATGAGTGTGCGGACAGCGATTCCTGTTGGGCCTTTCGAGCGGTATGGTTTCGCATCGTCAGCCCAGGCAGTTCCGGCTATGTCCAGATGCGCCCATGAAATGTCTTCCGCAAACTCTTTAAGAAACGCTGCGGCTGTAATCGTTCCGCCTTTTTTGCCTCCGACGTTCTTGATGTCTGCTATGTCGGACTTAATCTGCTTCGTGTACTCTTTGTCTAACGGCAACTGCCAGAATTTTTCTCCGACTTCCTTGCCCGACGCGATTACTTCGTCAATCAGCGCCTGATCCGTTCCCAGGATAGCCGTGTTGACATCGCCGAGCGCGATTGAAACCGCGCCCGTCAGCGTAGCCATGTCAATAATACGCTTCGCCCCGATTTTCTTCGCATAGGCGATTGCGTCAGCCAGAATCAAGCGCCCTTCCGCATCTGTGTTAATAATTTCAATGGTCTTGCCGGACATCGCTTTCACAACGTCACCCGGCTTCGTTGCTTTGCCGGAAGGCAGGTTTTCCGAAGAAGGCACGACGCCTAGCACAGAGATGGGCGGCTTCAACTGCGCAATGGCGCGCATAGCTCCCAGCACGGTAGCGCCGCCGGTCATGTCATACTTCATCAACTCCATGTTCTCGCCGGGCTTGAGCGAAATGCCGCCGGAATCAAACGTGATTCCCTTGCCGACGAATGCAAGCAGATTGCCGTCCTGCTGCGCCGCCTCACCTGTTGGCGTGTAACGCATGACTATCAACTTTGCAGGCTGATCCGACCCGCGCGAGACGCTCAAGAGAGCGCCCATGCCTTCCTGCTCCATGCGTGCTTCGTCCAACACATCAATGCTCAATCCAAACTCTTTGGCAATATCTAGCGCGCGTTCGGCCATGTCCGTAGGCGTCATGTACGCGCCCGGCTCGTTCGCCAAATCGCGCGTAAAGTTAACGGCTTCGCCAATAATGCGACCTCGTTCAGCGCTACGCTTCAGGGCATCTTCGTCCGCGCCTTCGACAGAGATAGTGATGCGGTCAATACTTCTCTCCTCCTTCTCGACCGTTCGATACTTATCTGGATCGAAGAGACTGATGACCGAGCCTTCAGCCGCAGCAGCCGCAATTATTTCAGCATCGCCTTCGGCACGTGGGACAATGGCTACGGATTTCACATTCTTGCCGCGCAGGAAACGAGCGGCAGTTCCGGCCATCTGTGATACGCCAGCGCGGTTGTACTCGCCTCTTTCGCCTACGCCTATCAGGAGCAAACGGCGCGCTTTAATTCCGCTCCCGTCTGAAGAGAGATGAACGTAAACGGTCTCGCCCTCTTTGCCTTTCAATTCTTCGGATTCGATAACAGAACGGACGACACCGCCCGTTGCTTGATCGAGTTCTTTAAGAACTCCTTCGTCAGCCTTCTCGTCTTTGAAAACGGCTACGGCCAAAGCCTGCGCGTCCAGTTCTGCGAAACGCCCCGCGCTGCCCTGAATCTCCATAATCTTAATCCTCTCTCTCCAGGATAAGTTTCAAGTTTCAAGTTTCAGGTTTCAAGTTAGAAAAGCTTCATGAACTTGAAACTTGAAACTTGAAACTTGAAACCTATTCTACTATCTAACGCGAACGCTCTTTCAATTGCGCGCGCGTCTCTCTATCAATAGTTCTTCGCAATTCCGTCTCGCGCTTATCGTAAAGCTTTTTGCCGCGCGCAACGCCCACCTCAAGCTTAATCCGCCCGTGATTGAGATAGACGCGCGTCGCAATGAGCGTCATACCATCTTGACTTGCTGCCTCCGCAAGACGATCAATCTCGCGGCGATGCAGCAAGAGCTTGCGTGTCCTCATAGGGTCATGGTTCATGCGATTGCCATGAGAATAAGGCGAAATGTGTGCATTAAACAACCACGCCTCGTCGTCGCGCACAGCCACGTAAGAATCTTTTAACTGCACTTTCCCTTCCAGAACGCTCTTAACTTCCGTTCCCGTCAACATCATCCCGGCCTCGTACTTGTCCGAAATATGGTAGTCGTGAAACGCCGAGCGATTCGTGACCAGAACTTTTTCCTCTTTACCTGAAGCCATTATTTATAAAATCTAACTCAACTTTCAAACTCTACGCGCAAGGGGCGAGACATCAATTCGCTTGCAGCGTCGCGCGCACTCTTGCCTTCGTAGATAACAGCATTCACTTCTTCAGTGATGGGCATCTCAACATTAAAACTTTCGGCAAGACGTTTGACGGCCTTTGTAGTCTTCACGCCCTCCGCAACCTCGCGCATCTCACCCAAAATTTCTTCTATCTTACGACCACGTCCCAGTTCTTGTCCCACGAAGCGATTGCGCGAGAGGCTGCCCGTGCAGGTGAGAACTAGATCGCCAAGACCGGCAAGCCCCATCATCGTTTCAACTCTTGCGCCCTGTGCGACCGCCAGCCGCATCATCTCTGCAAGCCCTCGCGTAATGAGTGCCGCTACGCTGTTAGAGCCGAGGCCAAGTCCTGCGACCATTCCGGCAGCAATCGCCATAACATTTTTCGTAGCGCCGCCAAGCTCTGTTCCAATCAGATCATTGTTCGTATAGACACGAAGATTCTCGAAACTGAAAAGTTTCTGCA
>MNJR01000153.1:0-55862 GCA_001920415.1 Acidobacteria bacterium 13_1_20CM_3_53_8
AAGCCAAAAAAGAGTGCAGCGTTCGCCATCTCGTCCAGCGTGGTTGGCCCGGAGGGAAGCGCGCGGTTCTCTATGCGCAGGTGAGCACGACCGTTGGCGATGCCGTAGCAGGCCCGATTCCAGGGCCAAACCGTTCCGTTGTGCAGGCGAAGCGCCGAGAGTTGCGGCACCTCGCCGCGCTCGATGACGCGCAAAGGGTCTTCGTCCGCGTCTGCAATCATGATGACGCGAAAGCGAGCGATCTGCTCGCGCAAGAGTTCGAGCACAGAATTTTTGAGCCAGCGCTCGCCGAAGCCCACGCGCGTCGGCTGGCTGCGCATCTGAAGCGCGCTTGAGCGCGTGTCGGCGGAATGTTGAAAGAGCGCAAGGCGCGTCTCCTGCCACAGGCGATGGCCGAAGAGCAGAGGCGAGTTGACCGAAGCGGCCAGTACGGGAGCAGTAATCGCCTGTGCCAGATTGTAGAGCGGGACGAACTCCGCCGGGCCAACTTGAAGATGAAGTTGGAAGCTGGTGTTGCACGATTCCATCATCATGTTGTCGTGCATGATCTGAAGCTCGTCCACGCCCTTTATGTGAATTGAGAAAGCGCCTCCGCGCAACTGGCTGACGGATCGGTTCAACTCGAAGTAGCGTGGGATGGGTGTCAGATTATCAAGGGAGAGATCGGAGACTTGTAGCGTTGGCAGGATGCCCGCAAGCAGCACATCTGCTTCGCACTCTCTAGCGCTCCGGCGCGCCAAACTTATGACTTCATCAAGTTCACTGTGCATCTTGCCTAGGCAATTGCCGCCCCACGCGAGCGGCGATAGATTGGCCTCCAGATTAAAGCGCGCTATCTCTGTAGTGAGCCGCGCATCACGTGCGCGCTTCAGAACTTCTTCTGCCACAGGCGCAGGATTGAGATTGCGGTCAACCAGAAACATCTCCTGCTCGGCACCTATGCGACGCACGCCTGATTCTATCCTGCCCGTCTCAAGCATCAACTCAAGTGCGCGCAGGTCTGCGAGCAGAGCCATCATGTAGGCTCTCTGTTTCTGCTCGTCCACCTCTTGATAAACGTCGTGCTGTCCCATCGTTTTAAGCGCAGCAATTCAATCGTGCCGTCCGCATTCAGCCCTTACTGTTCAAGATTCGTGCCATGCTCTTTCAGTCGCAGCTTACGGGCTATTTGGCAAAGACTCATCAAGTTCACCTCGACGAAGAGCGAATTTTTTCGCAGAGCACTGTGAAGAAGTACGCACTGAAAATAGTTCTGCCCATGCTTTTTTAAGGGTTCTTGACGAGGAACGCCCGTTGCTTTCGATGCCTTCAAGAGCGTCCTCCGACGCGGTGACGGATAACGTAAAGGAGAAGAGTCAAGATGAGAATTCTTTTAGCCACAGACGGTTCAGCCTGTAGCGAGGTGGCGGTGGATGAAGTCGCGCGGCGACCGTGGCCTGATGATAGCCAAGCGCGCATCATCTCTGTCATAGATCTTCCCACGCCGCTCACTTCAGAGCCTTGGATAAATCCCGAAACTTATTTGAAGGAAGTGGAAGCGGCTGAACGCAGTCAGGCGGGAAAGTCGCTTGAGCGTGCGTCAGCAAAATTACGAGAGGGCAAAGGGAGCAGAGAGCTTTCTATCACGACGGAAGTTTTAACGGGATCGCCCAAGCGCGTCATCGTAGAAGAGGCTGAGAAGTGGGGCGCTGACCTGATTGTCGTAAGCTCGCACGGATACCGTAGCTGGGAACGAATGCTGCTCGGCTCAGTCTCGCAAACGGTCGCTCTGCATGCGGAGTGCTCAGTTGAAATCGTGCGCTGCCCGAAGAGATGAAGGTGCTCGCCCGACAGATGGTTTGGTCAAGATAAGGTCATGATTAAACAACTCAGTCAAGAGCAATCGCGTGAACTGTTGCGCAAGTGTCGCATAGGGCGATTGGGCTGCATCGCTGGCGATGAGCCGTATGTTGTTCCCGTTAGCTACATCTTCGACGGTGAATGCGCTTACATGCATTCGCTGCCCGGCCACAAAATCTACGCGATGCGCGCGCATCCACGCGCCTGTTTGCAGGTTGATGAGATAGAGGACGATCTGAGATGGAAAAGCGTGCTGGCCTTCGGCCACTATGAAGAGATTACTAATCAGGACGAACGCGCAAGGGCGCTCGCCTTCTTGCTTTCACGCTTCCCGCAACTCACCCCGGTCGAATCCTTCATTGTAGAAGATGCGGGTGCGCCTGCGCCCATAGTCTTTCGGATACGCATCAGCAGGCTCACGGGCATCTGCGAAGGAGATTAGATATGGTTACTCTTAAAACAATTTTATGTCCCACAGATTTGTCCGAAGGGTCTGCCGAAGCGCTGCGTTATGCTCTGGCGTTGGCTCATACCTACAATGCTAAGCTTTATCTCTGTCACTCAGCCGATAGTTCCACTGTTGCGGACAAGTCCCTTGCGACCGTTACGCCAGATAATTTGCAGGGCTTATTCACCAACTTAATCGTCAAGCATCTTGGTCAAGTTGATTTCGCAAGCGTTAATTGGGAAGGCTTGTTAATCGAAGGAAGCATTGATCCGGCAGAGTCAATCGCGTGTGCGGCAGCCGAGCGAGGGGTTGACTTGATAGTGATGCGCTCGCGCCGTCGGCCACATAGAGCAGCACTTCTAGGCTCGACCGCCGAAGCTGTTTGCCGAATTGCGCCCTGCCCGGTTCTAGTCACTCACCAGCATGAGCGCGAGTGGGTAGGTTTGACGACCGGCGCGATTAATCTGAAGCGCGTACTGGTCGCTTACGATTTCTCGGACGACGCGGAGCGCGCCCTCTCCTTCGGTCTTTCGCTCGCTCAAGAGTATCAAGCAGACCTACACCTGCTGCATGTCGTGCCTAAGCCGACACAAGACGGGCCGGAAATCGCATGGGGGTCTGCGAGTATAGAGGGCATTTATCATCAAGCTACGCGCCGCCTGCAAAAAGCTGTAATGGGGGAAGCTCAACTGTGGTGCAAAGTCAAGCACGCGGTTCGTTGGGGCAGGCCGTATCAGGAGGTTCTAGCTTACGCCAAAGAAGAGGAGATTGATCTCATCTGCATAGGCGCGAGCGGCAAGAACTTCAGCATTGAAGCGCTCTTCGGCTCGAACGCCGACCGCGTGCTCAGACAAGCGCCGTGCCCTGTTCTCGTCGCGCACCCGCTCAAGCCCAAGTGCGTCGCAGGACAATACAGCGACCTTTTTGAAAGAGAGGTGTCGCGTCAGGTTTCGTAAGCGGCTCGCCATTTATGTCGCGCGATAGGCGATGGTCGGCTTAACAGTAACGTAGTTAACGGCAAAACATTTTGGATACGTGATGCGTTCACCACATGGTTTAGAAGCTGTCGAGAGTTGTCAGGATTGCGTTCTGCGTTCTGAGAGCTTCTTTTGCAATCTTTCAAAAGATGGCTTGCAGGCTTTTGAAAGCATCAAGCTGACAACTCTCTACCCGAAAGGCGCTGTACTTTTCGTTGAAGGCCAAACCCCACGCGGCGTCTATATGCTTTGCCAGGGGCGCGTGAAGCTTTCCGTCTGCTCTGCTGATGGCAAGATGTTGATACTGCGAGTCTCCGAACCCGGAGAAATTTTAGGTCTGAGCGCTACAGTTTCAGACCTGCTTTATAAAGCGACGGCTGAAACAGTTGAACCATGCCAGATTAATTTCATCAGAAAGGATGATTTCCTGCGCTTCCTGCGCGAGCACGGAGAGGCTTGCTTCCGCGTAGCGCAGCACCTCAGTCAAAACTATCACACGGCTTATGTGCAGATTCGCTCGCTCGGACTCTCGCATTCGGCAATGGAGAAGTTAGCACGGCTACTGCTCGACTGGTGTAATGGCAACAGCAGGAACACAGAGCAGGGGATTCGTCTGAAACTCGCATTGACTCACGAAGAGATAGCAAGAATGATCGGGACTTCCCGCGAAACGGTCTCTCGTCTCTTCAGTGATCTGAAAGGCAGACAAACGATCTACTTGAAAGGTTCAACCCTTATCGTGCGCGACCGAGCCGCTCTGGAAGCCATCACAAACGATTAACTAACGGCGAATCTTTCCCACCTAAAATGCTCACAGGCGAATTACCTCGTTCGCATTAACTTCCATAATCTTTTCATCTTCGGTTCTTAATCCCAATTGTGACGCAGGTCACGTTCGACTGTGACCTGTGTCATAGAATCTCGGCCCAGATAAGTTGGAGCATATACGCTGGAAGCGTTGAGGAGGAATGATCTGGATGTCACGGGCGCGCGATTCGGGATCGGTTGAATATTTCTTCAACTCTCAAAGCTTGCGCGAGGATCAACTCTTTCAAGACATGTTGCCGGAGGCAGTGAAGGCTTTTGAAGCCATGAAGCAGATTGTTCTTTATCCAGAAGGCTCTATGATTTTCGCTGAGGGGCAACGTCCGCGTGGCGTCTATCTTCTCTCGCAAGGGCGCGCGAATCTGGTTATGCGCCCTAAGGGCAAGAGGGCGCGAATTATCAGAATCGCAGAACAGGGAGAGATGCTGGGCTTGAGCGCGACCATTTCCGGTGAGCCTTACGAAGTAACAGCCGAGACGCTCACACCATGTCAGGTTGGCTTCATCAAGCGAGATGATTTTCTCAGTTTGCTACGTGAGCAGCCGGAGACCTGTTTCCGAGTGGCTCAGTTGCTAGGCCAATCCATACATGAAAGCTATGAGCGATTTCCTCTCTTCGACAAGACTCTGCCAGCGTCAGCAAAACTTGCTCATCTCATTCTCAGTTGGTGCGCTGGAGGGGAAGAGACTGACGAAGGCATCCGCTTGAGACTTCCGCTGACGCACGAACAGATTGCACGCATGATTGGAACTTCACGCGAAACCGTGACGCGCGCGTTCGGCGAGTTCAGGCGCAAACAGATCATCCAACTTGAAGGGGCGACGCTTCTGATTCTCAATCTGGCTGAATTGGAGAGCGTCGCAAAGTCCTGCCAGCGTTCGCAAAAGCTTTCCTGTTTGAGAAATTTCTAGCTCCGTAAATGTGACGCGCGTCACACTCGCCCGTGACCACACTCACAGACTTATTTACAAGCCCAACCTAACATGCAGGCTGTAGGACTCTAGTTCTTTTCAACCTACGCAATTATATCCCGCGCGGGCGAGGGCCAGCGATCTTCGGTTTGAATTAGGCACTCTGTGGCGCGGACGCCCGTGGAGGCGAAAAATTATGAAGCCGTTGAAAACTACCAAAACGCTGCTGATAGGCGGGTGGCTTCTGGGTCTGCTACTGTGGGTGGGCGCAGGCCATCTACCTCATTCGACCGGGACTGCGCAGGCACAAAACCAGCACCAAGGCGCTTCGCCCGCTGGAGCGCAGGTCGCAGACGCCAACTACGTTGGAAGCGAAACCTGTAGGATGTGCCACGAAGATCAGTTCAAGAACTTCTCTCACACACCACACGCTGGACTTGAACAAGAGGCAAGCTGGCATGGGCGAGTCGTTGGCTGCGAATCGTGTCACGGGCCGGGCAAGGCGCACGTTGACGCGGGCGGCGACCCCACCAAGATAATCAACCCCAAGAAGCTGTCAGCCAAGGCGTCTTCAGAAAGCTGCCTGACGTGCCACGCCGGATCGGACGATCACAACAACTTCCGGCGCGGCTCGCACTGGCGCAACGACGTGGGCTGCGTTGATTGTCACGCGCCGCACGACCCAAGCCCAGTCCCTACGAGGCCAGGCTCTACGACGCTAGTCACGGGGGACGTGAGGCGAAACCCCGAATCAACTTCGCTCTACATGCTGCGTGCGAGCGAGCCGCAGATCTGTTTGAAGTGCCACAGCGAGCAGAGGGCGCAGTTCAACATGCCCTTCCGCCATCGCGTGCTAGAGGGGGCAATGAAGTGCTCGGATTGCCACAACCCGCATGGCGGCTTTGAGACAAGACAGGTGCGACTCGCTAGTGGAACGGACGCGCCCTGCTTGAAATGCCACGCGGACAAACAAGGCCCGTTCGTTTTCGAGCACGCGCCCGTCAAAACCGAAGGCTGCACGATCTGCCACACACCGCACGGATCGAACAATCCTCGCCTTCTCGTTCGCACACAAATTCGTCAGCTCTGTCTGGAATGCCACAGCAACGCGCACGAGATCGGCGCGCCGAACACGCCTAATTTCCACAACGAGGCAACTGTGAGATTCCAGAACTGCACGACGTGCCATGCGAAGATTCATGGGTCGAACGTCAATCGCACCTTCTTCCGGTAATGGCGAGAGGCAAATAGGCGAGTTTCCGCAGACGTTCGCTGAGGAGGAAAGTCTTTTATGAAAAGCAAAACTACATTTGGCCTCTTACTTCTGCTCGGCCTTGTGCTCATCGCCGGAAGCGCTCGTGCGCAGCAAACCAGACCAAGTCCCAGCCCCAGTCCCAGCCCTGAGACTCATGGCGGCGTGGACATCTGGGGCGGTTACGAAGTCATGACGAGCTTCGAGGTCGGCGTGCGCGGCCAGAAGATAAGTGGCGATACGAACCGTTACAGGAGCGACCTGAACTACGAGCCGGGCATACGGCTCTTCGATTCGAGAGTTCTGATACGCGCGCGCGAAGGGCACAAGGGCGGCCTCTTCGACAATTTTCTAATGACTACCACGGGGTTCGGCGCAGACCCACAGGGCTACATCCGCATCAACGCGGAGCGCCACGGCTGGTATCGCTTCGACATGAACGCGCGCCGCATACGGTACTTCAACGACCTCAGAACCGTAGCGCTCAATCAACACAATTGGAACACCAACCACAAGTTCGCGGACTTCGACCTGATACTGCTACCCGAAAACAGGCGCATCAAGTTCAACATAGGCTACGCGCCCGATTACGAGAGCGGAGCGAGGTTCACGACTTACGATTTCGCGCGCGACGAATTTCCGATCATCTCGGACTATCGCGTACATTCGAACAACTGCCGATTTGGGGCGGACGCGCGTGTGGCGGGATTCGACCTTTCGTTCCTGCAAGGCTTCCGCCGCTTTCACGACAATAGCAACTTCTTCATAAGGGGCTTCAACCCCGGCAACAACCCGACGGCCAACGGATCGCTAAACACATTCAGCCGCGACTTCCCCGCAAGGGGCAGCCACGACTTCACGCGCTTCAGCGCACACACGCTGATTGCCAAGAAGCTTGATCTCACGGGGCGTCTCATCTACCTCAATTCTAGATCGAACTTCAACATGATAGAGACGATCACGGGCAACAACTTCGTCGGGCCAACCATAACGGGAATACCGACCGCGCAGCAGCCTTACGCTTCACCCAACACCATCAACCTCTTTGACTCGCGCTCTACGGGCAATGCGAAGAGATTGAACGGCATGGGCGATTTTGGCCTGACTTGGCTGGTGACTCCGAAGTTCAGGATTTCCGAGACCTTCCGCTTCAACAACTTCAGAATCAGCGGCAGCGACTTCCTTACAGAGGTCGCGTCCATTACTAGACCCGCTCCTGTCGGAGCACAGTCGCTGACGACGCGAACGTTCGGATACCGTCGGACGAAGAGCCGCCAGTTCTCGAATCTGATTGAAGGCGATTACCAATTCAATGAGGATTACGCTGCGCACGTCGGCTATCGCTTCACGGACAGGCGCATAGAACTCGCTAATATTGATTCGTCCACGTTCAGCGACCCGCGCGTTCCGGCAACTTCGGCAACCGGCTCCGATCTATTCAACAACCGCACGCACGGCTTCATAGCAGGATTCAAGGCGCGACCCGTTCGCGCGTGGACGCTGTGGGCAGACGTTGACCACGGGACAGCCGACAACGTGTTTACCAGACTTGCCAACTACAACGTGACCAACTTCCGCGTGCGCAGTCGCATCACGCCTAGCCGTAAACTCTCGATCAGCATGTCGCTGCTCACCAGAAACAACACCAATCCGTCCTTCACAGAGGACTTGCAGTTAAGTCCCACGGCTCTGCCGCAGAACCTTGAGGTCAGAGTGAAGTCGCGCGTTTTCGACGGCTCGATTGACTGGACGCCGAACGAGAGATTCATGCTCTCGACGGGCTACACGCGCATGAATGTTACCAGCAACGCTGGCATCATTCTCTTCCTGAACAACGTGGAGACTGTGGGCACTAGCCAGTACTTCATGAGGGACAACAACTTCTTCGTTAACGTTTTTGTCCAACCGCACCCGCGTCTTTCGTTCTTCGCAAGCTACCGCATTAACGACGACAACGGGCAGGGAAGTCTGCTTCCCACAGCGAACAACGTCATCATTGGTTCGTACCCTATGCGCTTGGTCTCGCCGGAGGCTCGCCTTACATGGAAGTTGAGCAACAAGGTGGACTGGAATTTCGGCTATCAATACTACGCATATCACGAAACGTACCTCAGTCCGCTGAACGTGCTCATCAACCCGCAGAGCCTGACTCCTGCGAACGTCTCGCCGCAGAACTACCATGCGCACCTGCCATACGTGTCGGTGCGCATCTACTTGGGAGGTCGTGACTAGAGAGGTAGGGATGAGGGATGAAGGGACGCGGAGACGCGGGGAACGAGGCGATGCGGAGAGTAAAGCAGTTTCGCCGCGTCGCCCTATCCCCGCGTCTCCGCGTCCTCTTTTCATCCCTCATCCCTTAATTGGGATGGCACACGGGTCACACGATAATCGAAGAAGATGCAGGGCGATCTCGCTCGTGGCGTTCATAGTGATTGCTTTGTTGACGTTTGTTGCCCCGCGCCTGATCTCAAAAGCGGCCATGCCGGGCGCTGAAAGCGAATCGCAGCAGCGCCCGCAAACAAGAGGGCGCGCCACGAGAGCTAGTGCGCCGACGCGCCGCATTAATTATTCAAGCTTCTCTCATCAAACTCAGCAACACCGTCGAGCCTGCAACGATTGCCACAAATTCCCGTCGGCAAACTGGAAGAAAGTGCGCACGGGCGACGCTGCCTTTCCAGACGTAACGGAATATCCAGAGCACTCGTCCTGTCTTGAATGTCACCGCGAACAGTTCTTCGCGCGCGAAAGACCCGCGCCCGCCATCTGTTCGGTCTGCCATGTAGCTAATTCGCCGCGCAACACCACACGCTGGCCGTTCCCAAGTCTGGGAGATACGTTCTACGCCTCGAAGCGTGGACAAAATTTCGTTTCAGATTTTAGGATCAATTTCCCGCACGCTACACACATAGAGATTGTCAGCCAACTTCAGAACGATTCCAGAGAAGCTTACGCCGCACACTACGTGCGCGCGGCGGCGCAATCGGAAGCAGCAGCGCATCCGACGCCAAGCCCAACGCCCGCGCCAACTCCCAACGAGTCTAGCTGCAACGTCTGTCACCAGACTTACAAGCCGCAGGGGAATTCAAACGAAGAATATGTGACGAAGCCGCCGCCAAACTTAGGCGACGCCTTCTGGCTAAAAAAGGGGACGTTCAAAACCGTTCTGACCACTCACGCCACTTGCTTCACCTGCCACTCTGCGGACGCAGACATCGCGCCCAAGTCGTCGGACTGCGCTACGTGTCACAAGCTTACTCCCCTCACGCAGCTTGCGCCCGCGCGCGTTGATTTCGACCCGCGAGCGCCTGCGGCAGTTGCGATAACAGACCCAATCATGTTGATGAGATGGCGAAGGCGCGAGTCTTCCGCTACTTTCCGTCACGAAGGCGGGGCGCACCCCGATCAAGCTTGCGCGTCCTGCCACAACGTGACGGAGATGAACACGACTGACGATAGGACTATGAGAGTCCCTGTGATGAGTTGCAACCTTTGTCACATAGGGGCGAGCGCGGACGAAGCCGTTCTTAACGCTGAGATGGAGCAGCGTAAGAGGAGTTCCTCTTTTCAATGCACCAAATGCCATCTAACCTTCGGGCGCGAACCCGTTCCGCAATCACACATACAGGCCGTCCGAGCGGCGCAGGGGCATTAACCGAATTGTGAGCGACGTAAGAGAAAATTTTGATGAAGACTTGAAGAGAGCGCCCGCCCGGCGCGCACGAAGAAAGAATCGCTTGCTCTCGCTCGTCGTTCTTGTCATCTGGCTTACAGGTCTTATCTCGTTCGCAGTTTTCAACTCTAGCGCTTCTACGTCAGAGTCACGAGAGCAATTTTTGAAGGCGGAGTTTAGTCAGGCAAGCGTTCAAGTGCCGGGCGGGGATTTTTCCAGGTTCACGCACACAAACCCCATGCACGCGCGGCTTCCTTGTCTGCTCTGCCACAGGCGCGAGACCAATTCTCCCATACCTTCTCGTCCGGGAAGCAACGGGCACATGCCATGCGCGGGTTGCCACTCTCAGCAGTTCACAGACTCCGGCAGCCCCATTTGCACTATCTGCCATACAGACGTGCAGACGGGCGCGCTGAAACCCTTCCCGCCGCTGAAGAGTTTCAATCTACGGTTCGATCATCAGTTGCACGTAACCAGAGCGCGCTCAGGGAATGGGTGCGCCACCTGTCATAAACCGGACAGGCGCGGCGTCGGCCTTTCAATCCCTGCGGGGTTCAATGCCCATACCATCTGCTTTCAATGTCACACGCCGCGCACGCAAGGCCCCGGAGGGCAAGACATCTCTTCGTGCGGCGTGTGCCACAAGCTTGGGAGTTACTCGCGCACTTCAGCGACGGCTGTGGCTTACAGAGAGAGTTTCAGCCACGCGGCGCATCTAGCGCGTCGGGGGTTGAGCTGCGGCGACTGTCACAACGTAAGAAGCGGGGCCGGGCAGGGAATGCAGGTGACGAAGCCACAGCCTCTCATGCATCACGCGCCAGCCGGAGCGCAGAGCTGCATGACCTGCCATAACGGCAGGCGCGCCTTTGGCGAAACGGAATTTTCGACTTGCACGAGATGCCATCGGGGGGCGACATGGCATTTCTGATTTCAGGGGAATTTATGGATTAGCTGAACGAAACATTCTGCAAAGCTTGAAAAACCATCGCGGCGTTGATTGACTGAAGCAGCAAAGCGCCTCCTCGCGTACTGAGCCTTTGAAAATTCAGAGCGGGTTTAAGAACCCCTTTGCGCATTCTTTGCTTCTACAGCGTCTGAGAGCGTGAGGAATAATTTCTCGCTCTCAGACGCCAAGAAGAACGCAAAGAGTTGTGTGGTTGCCACAGGCATCTTGGTCACAAGGTTTGGAACGCCGGGCAGAAGACGGTTTCTGGATTACCTGCTGGGCACAACAGTTCTGGCAACGCTGGGAGCCATCCTTTACCCAATCTTCAGATTCATTTCGCCGCCGCAGATAGTAGAGGCCGCCAAGAACTCGGTCATCGCGGGAAAGGTGGGCGAGTTGGCCGTAAACGCCGGAAAGATTTTCAAGTTCGGCAGCAAGCCCGGCATCCTTGTGCGCACGCCCACGGGAGACTTGAAAGCTTTTTCAGCCGTCTGCACGCACCTCGAATGCATAGTCCAGTACCGCTCCGATACGAAGCAAATCTGGTGCGCCTGCCACAACGGCCAGTATAACCTGAACGGCCAGAACATTGGCGGCCCTCCGCCGCGCCCGCTCGAAGAGTACGCCGTAAACATTCGCGGCGACGAGATAGTGGTGACCAAGAGCTGATTGAAAACCTCTTTGCGTTCTTCTTTGCTTCTACAGCGCCTGAGAGCGTGAGGAATAATTTCTCGCTCTCAGACACCAAGACGCAGAGAAAGGCGCAGAGTGATTGAATGTAGGAGATAGGCAGATGAAGGAAGAATCAATGAGTTACAGAGGTAATCAATTCCGCTAACTCTTTATTGAAAACAAAAGCCTTCTTCAACTGCGTAACTCCCAGAATGGTGATTCTTCTGTTTTGAGACAACCTGTAACCCATGAGAGCAGAGACCATAAGAGCCTGGCTTGACGAGCGAATGGCGATCAACAGTTTAGCCGAAGCCGCACGCCACAAGGAGATTCCGCTTCATCGCCAAACCGTTTGGTACTACTTCGGCGGCGTGACGCTCTTTCTCTTCACTGTGCAGGTCGTGACGGGGATACTGCTGCTCCTCTACTACCGGCCTAGCGCCGAGAATGCTTTCGAGAGCGTGCAGTTCATCATGACGGAGGTCAAGTTCGGCTGGCTGATTCGCTCCGTTCATAGCTGGTCTGCCAATCTGATGATCGCCACGCTCTTCATACACATGTTCAGCGTCTATTTTCTGCGCGCTTATCGCCCGCCGCGCGAAATGACTTGGTTGAGCGGCGTGCTGCTGCTTTTCATAGCCATAGGCTTCGGCTTCAGCGGCTACCTGCTTCCCTGGAACAAGCTCGCCTTCTTCGCAACTAAAGTCGGAACGGAGATCGCTGGAGTCGTTCCCTTAGTAGGCCGTCCGGTGCTCAGATTCTTGCGCGGCGGCGACGATGTGACGGGCGGGACGCTGACGCGCTTCTTCGGATTTCACGTTGCCGTTTTGCCTGCGATGGCTACGGCGCTGATAACCATCCACGTTCTTCTGGTTCAACTGCACGGCATGAGTGTGCCGGCGCGCTACGATGAGAAGAGCGTAAAGCGGATGAAGTTCTTTCCCAACTTTTTCCTGCGCGATCTCATAGGCTGGATTCTGGCGATTGGAGTTCTGGCGGCGCTGGCCGCTCTCTTCCCCTGGGAGTTGGGCGAAAAAGCTGACCCGTTCGCGCCTGCGCCTGCTGGCATCAAGCCCGAATGGTATTTCATCTTCATGTTCCAGACGCTCAAGTTCATACCTGCCAAAATCCTTATCTTCGACGGCGAGGTGATAGGAATCTTAGCGTTCGGATTATGCGGGCTGCTCCTGTTCTTAGTTCCGTTTCTGGACAAATCGCCGGTACATCCGAAGAGGCGACTCATCTTCAACCTCTGCGGCGTGCTCGCGCTTCTTTACATAGCTGTGATGACAATCGTCGGCTATCTGACCTGACGGAGGCCATATGAATCAGCAAGAGAATGAATCTTATAAACGCCAGCCTTCGCTCATCTCAAAAGCGGGACTTCTACTGCCACGCGCCGTCAAACGATGCTGTAGCCTCGCGCTTATCTCAATGGCGGGTTTGGAGGGAAGACTATCCGCGCCCGTCAGCCAGATGAACGACAGCATACATCACCAGCGCGGACTCTCCTGCAACGACTGTCACGGCGGCGACCCGACGCTGGAGGACGAGCGCGCTTCAATGGATCCCCGAAAAGGCTACATAGCCAGACCGCAGCCCGCTCAAGTTCCGGCTTTTTGTGGGAAGTGTCATAGCGACGCTTACCTGATGAAAAAATTCAACCCGGCGCTGCGCGTTGACCAGGAGCAGGAGTATTTCACAAGCATGCACGGCAGGTTGCTCCAAAGCGGAGACCAGCGGGTCGCAACCTGTATCAGTTGCCACGGCTCTCATAACATTCGCTCCGTCAGCGATGCGCTCTCTTCTGTCTATGCAACTAATGTCGCAGAGACCTGCGCCAAGTGCCACGCGAACGCCGATTACATGCGAGGCTATCAGATTCCAACGGATCAGTACGCGAACTACAAGACAAGCGTACACGCGAGGGCGTTGTACGAGCGGCAGGACGTTTCCGCGCCGACCTGCAACGACTGTCACGGCAATCATGGAGCTACGCCGCCCGGCGTGGCTTCAGTTGCGAACGTCTGCGGGCAGTGCCACGCACGCCAGTCGGAACTCTTCCAGTCAAGCCCGCACAAGGCCGTGTTCGATGAAAGGCAGATAGGCGAGTGCATAGGGTGTCATAGCAATCACGGCATCAAGCAGCCGGGCGACCAGATGCTCGGCGTAGGCAGTGGCGCGGTCTGCATCAATTGCCACAAGCAGGGAGACACAGGGTACGCGGTTGCGGCTGCGATGCGCTCGAAGATAGATGATCTATCGGCAAGCATTGACCGCTCGAATGGGATTCTCAACCGTGCAGAGCGTGCAGGGATGGAAGTCAGCCGACCGAAGTTCGATATGCGCGAAGCCATTGATGAATTGACGCACGCGCGCGTGCTGATTCACACGTCCTCTACGGCTGAGGTTGAAAAAGTCACAGGCCCCGGGCTTGACATAGCGAAGAAGGGTTATCAGGCCGGAGTAGCTGCGCTCGTCGAGCGCAGCTACAGGCGAAAGGGTCTTGCGGTCTCGCTCTTCTTCATACTCTTTCTTGCCGCTTTGATCTACCTCAAAGTAAGGGAGATTGAGAGCCGTGAGGCGGGAGGAGGTCTTTCTAGCAACGAAGCTGCCTAAATCGAGACTTGCGACATTAGGACAGGGAGAAGAGACCATCCACGCGCTCCACACGAAACCACACGAAAGAAACGCGAAGGGATTTCTTGAGCTTTGCTTCGTGCCATTTCGTGTGGCTTCGTGGACCATCTCTGCTTGTGTCCCAATCTCGTGTGGTTTGATTTAGAGCGTGTTTCAAAAACATCTTAGCGAGCTTCATCGGAAGTTGCAGTTTCTCGCAAAAGACTGAAGCTCGCTTTTTAAGAGACTTGAGGGGTCGCGCTCTCTGGCGCAAAGGAAAGACTGAAGCTCGCTAAGGGTTAAGCTACTGCTACAGGTTTTGAAATGGAAAACTTCATCGCAAGCTGAAGTGGCGGAATTGAAAACTGACTCAAGGGCTTTGCGAAAAGTTTCGCAGCCGCTTGCGTAAAAGCCCACAGTGCGTGTGGGCGGATGGGTCTCAGATTCCATGCGTTCTACTTGGAATTCGGCGATTTGTTGACGAAGACAGTTCGGCACAAGGGTTGCTCTTTCTGAAATGCGACAGGAACGCAGTGGTTTCCTGTGGCGCTGAGTTCCTAGAAAGGTAGATGGAGTCATGAGAATAACGATTAATAGATTGAAAATTTTTGCAGTTGCCTTAATTGCTCTGCCGGTGCTCGCAATGGTTCTGCTGAACTCAGTATTGGCGCAGGACACGGGCGGGGCGACTACGGATGCCACAGCCACGTACGCAGCAAAGTGCAAGATGTGTCACGGCCTGAAGGCCGAGAAGAACTTCGACACTACGCTGACTGACGACCAGATGGTAGAGGTTGTGCTGAAGGGCAAACAGGCTCAGAGGCCGCCCAACATGCCAGCCTTTGAGACGAAGGGCATAAACGCAGACCAGGCGAAGGCGCTCGTCGCTTACATGAAATCTTTGAGACAATAGCTCAGGAAGATTGAAAGCCACGCGACCGATTTCAGAGCCAAAGCTGTTGGCTCTAGCTCGTGCTTTATAGCTCTCATGCCTGTCGCTCGGCAGCAGCATGAGAGCTATTTTTTTTAGCTACGAACAGAACTTAAATCGGGCAAGAGCGGAGGATGGTTATGAGCGAGGAGATGGACGAGGCCAGAAAAGTTCCGGGACTTTACAAAAACTATATCAGTCTGATAGGCGCAGCCATCGTCGTAGCATGTCTGGCAAGCATTCTGTTGCTGATTCTTGTTGATATAACCGGGGCGAACGATAACCCTTATCTTGGAATCCTCACGTACATAATTCTTCCGGGCGGATTAATCTTCGGGCTAGTTATATTTTTTGCAGGGATGCTGATTGAGCGGCGCAGGCGGCGCAAACTCTCGCCTTCGGAGATTGCGGCCTATCCGATAATTGATCTGAACGACCCGCGACGCCGCCGCAACTTCATGGCCTTCCTCGTCGCCTCATTCCTTTTCATCTTCATGAGCGCGTTCGGAAGCTATCGCGCTTACGAATACAGCGAATCCGTAGCTTTCTGCGGAAAAACCTGCCACACAGTTATGAAGCCAGAGTTCACGGCCTTTCAATCTTCGCCGCACGCGCGCCTGCGCTGCGTTGATTGTCACGTTGGCGGTGGAGCCGAATGGTATGTCCGCTCGAAAATTACAGGCGCGTACCAACTCTACTCCGTGACGTTTCATAAATATCCTAGGCCAATCACCTCGCCCGTTCATAATATGCGCCCGGCGAACGAGACCTGCGCGCAATGCCACTGGCCCGAAAAGTTCTACGGCGATCAACTCAGAGTCTTCAATCATTATAGCTACGATGAGAACAACACTTCGACTCAAGCGAGACTGTTGATACACGTAGGCGGCGGAAGTCCTTCGGCAGGGCCTGTCACAGGAATCCACTGGCACATGAACATAGCCAACGAGATTACTTACTTCGCCGCGGACGACCACCGCCAGAATATTCCCTGGGTTCAGATAAGAGACTGGCAGGGACGTGTCACTGTCTACACTGCTACGAACGCGCAGCTAACTCCCCAACAGATTGCCGCCGCGCCCAAGCGCAAGATGGATTGCGTTGACTGTCACAACAGACCCGCGCACGTCTATGTTCCGCCGAACCGCGCCGTTGACGAGTCCTTCGTAGCAGGGCAGCTCGATGCATCTTTACCGTTTCTCAAACGGCAGGCTGTCGAGGTTCTCTCGAAACCTTACGCGACAACGGACGAAGCTTTGAACTCCATAGCCTCCGGCCTAGACGGGTTCTATCGCACGAACTATCCAGACGTTTATTCGAGTCAGAGCGATGCGATCAAATCGTCCATTGCGGAAGTGCAGCGCATCTATCAGACCTATTTCTTCCCCGAAATGAGAACCGACTGGCAAACGCATCCCGACAACATAGGCCACTACTATTTTCAGGGCTGCTTCCGCTGCCACGACGGCCAGCACGTGAGCAGTACAGGGCAGATGATCAGGAACGACTGCAACATCTGTCATACCGTGCTGGATCAAACTAACGAAGGCACGACTACAGCCTCGCAGAACGGTTCTTTCCAGCATCCAGTTGATCTGGGCGATCTGGCATCGCTCAAATGCACCGTCTGCCACAAAGGGGCAGGAACATTCCAGCACCCCGTCAACTTAGGCAATATCTCGGAGTTCAAGTGCTCCGAATGCCATTCGAGACCGGGCGCGAACAGGAGAAGCTAGAAAACATCTCAGAGCCGCTTTGCGTTCTTCCTTAGCGTCTCCAGCGTGAGATATATCCTCACGCTGGAGACGCTAAGACGCAAAGAAAAGACGCAGAGAATCGTCAGCCCGTTTCCGGCTTTAAGATAAGCAAGGCGATAGATGTTTTGACCCTCTCGGCCAGCCTGCGAAAATCCTCGCCGCGTCTGCGGATTTTTCCGCACAAAGCACCAAACCTTCTATCTAAACCGCCATTTTTCACGCATTCACGAAAGGAACGCATATTGCACTTCCGTCCTTCGGGAAGTGAACGCTCTTTTTGAGAACGGCCTCAGATAACGAAAATCATGTCAGCGATTCAAGAAACAGACCTGAAAACAAAAATTAAGATAGCGACCGAAGCTCAACCTTCGATCTCCATCATTACGCGCTTCATTCAACTCCTGAGTTCGGTTCGCTTCGGCATCATACTGCTCATACTGCTCGCGGCGGCCTGCATGATAGGAATGATTATCATGCAGCAATCCGTCGAAGGGTTCGATAAGTATTTCGCGGAACTGACGCCCGCGCAAAGATTGGTTTACGGCAGCCTGGGGTTTTTCGACATCTATCATTCCTGGTACTTCAACTTCCTTCTGCTCACGCTCTCGCTCAACATAGTGCTCTCTTCCATTGACCGTTTTCCGGGCGCATGGAAGTACATCTCGAAAAAGAAACTGAGCGCGTCGCGCCAATTCATCCTGAGCCAGAGGCAGCGTGAGACGGTTGAAGTCAAAGACGAGAGCCGCGCGTCTTTGGCCCAACGAATAGCAAGCGCATGTCGAGACTTGGGATGGAAAGCAACCGTCACAGGAAAAGGAAATAGCAATTACATATTCGCAGAGCGCGGAGCATGGAATCGTCTGGGCGCTTACACCGTTCACGTTGCGCTGCTCGTAATCTTCTTAGGCTTCTTCATGACGGCCAACTGGGGGCACACAGGCCAGATGCCTCTAGCGCCCGGCGACAGTGCGACAGAGATTACGCAGCTCTCATTTCACCTGGATCAAGTCTCGCAGGTGACAGTGCCTCTGCCTTTCAAAGTCACCTGCACGGACATTCAGCAAAAGCTTATTGAGAGAGATGGGCCAATCAACGCCATGAACACGATTGACTGGCTCACGCGCATTAAGATCACGGACGAGCGGGGCGAGCACGAGGGGCTTGTTCACATGAACGCACCGCTGGATTATCGCGGCTATCGCTTCTTTCAAGCCAGCTTCGTCTCGACCGGAAACGCGCGGAGCATCATGCTGAGTTTGACTCCGCAAGCTGGAGGCCAGCCCATTGAGGTCACAATCCAACGCAACGGCTCGACCATGCTTTCTGACGGGACGAAGATTGAGTATCTGAATTTTTATCCAGACTTTACTTTGCAGGGGAGCGAGCCTGACACGGCCTCAGAGGATTACAACAAGCCTGCCGCTCAGTTGGAAGTAACAACGCCTTCGGGCGAGCGCAAAACGGTTTATGCGTTCGCAATGGAGTTGCCAGAGGGTGCGCCTGTTGGCGCGCCATTTGGCGGCTACAAGTTCAAGCTTGCGAGTTTCGAGAGGGCTGCACAGGCGCACATACTCTCCGTTCAGCACGACCCGGGCCGCCTTCCTTTCTATCTGGGAAGCGCCTTTCTAGTGCTCACGCTCTGTTCGGTCTTCTTCTTCTCGCACCAGAGAGTCTGGGCGCGTATTGAGCAGAAGGAGCATGGAAATTTTGAAGTCGTTATGGGCGGCGACACGAACCGCAACAAGCTGGGCTTTGAAGACAAGTTCAAGCGACTGGTCGAGATGATCGGCGCGCGAGTAGATGAGGAAAAGCAATCATGAGTGAAGTTCTCCAAAAGCCTTTTATCTTGAAAACAACAAGCGCAGAGCGCCCGGATTTCAAGGCTTACATGCCAGCCGTTCTGGCCGTCGCCGCTTCGCTACTGATGCTCATCTTGAGAATCCAATTCGGCGGCGCTCATTTCATAGCCGACAGCGGCTTGATGCTTCTCGCATTAGCCTGCTACTTGACCGCAGCAGTTTTTCACCTGACGAACCTCTATGCGCCTTCTACAACCGCGCAGAGATTTGGATTGTGGCTGGCAACGTCCGGCGTCTTCTTCAACCTGTCTAGCTGGCTGGTGCGCTGGGTCAACGCGCGCGATCAGGAAGTCGCTGTGATTTTGCGCAACGGCGGCGAAATCCCTTGGTTCTTCCGCTACATCCCGTTCGCAAATCTTTACGATCTGAGTCTGGCCTTCGCGTTCGGCGCTGGAATAACAACGCTACTCATCGCGCATCGCAAGAATTTTAGATTCCTGGGCGCACTCTCTCTGCCGCTCGCTTCATTGATTCTAGTGTTGGCGCGCTTCATTGGCGACGAGTTGATTAACCTTCCGCCCGTTCTGGATTCCTACTGGCGACCGATTCACGTTGGCACAGCTTCGCTCTCTTACGGCGTCGCGCTCGTCTGCTTCGCCGTCGCTGTGGTCTATCTCTTGAAAGACAGGACGAAGCCGGAGGCTATGGCTATATGGACGAGCATCTTCTCGCTCTCGATTATCGCTACGATAAGCAAGTTCTCCGTGCTCACTTCAGCGACGTACAGCGCTTCGACGATGATGATGGGAAGCAGCGGAAGGCGTATGCCCATTCCGCTACGCGCTGATATTCCTTTCGTTGGGCCAATCCTAGTTATCACCGCGCTCCTTCTCGTCGGCGTGATTGTTACATTTGGAATTTATCTGGCGAAGAATGATGAGAAGATGCGCGCCATCGGCCACTGGTTCTTGAGACTATCGCTCGTTGCGCAAGGTATCGGAATCGCAACGTTGATCTCTCAAATCAAGTCTTTGACGAACATCACATCTCACATCAGCACTAGCCAGTACGCATGGTTCGGCAAGTGGCTCTTTGAGCAGCAGGGGATGAGGCCGGGCGAGGTGGCGCAAATTAGCTCCGCGCAGCTTTATCAGGCCGCAGAGCAGTTCGTGCAGCAGAAAGGGCAGATGCTAGCGCTGAGCACTAATGGAAATCCAGTAGAGCTTTCCGCTCTCATCACGGCTCTGACGGCCACGTTCTTCGTCATCCTTTTCAGCTTTCGCACAGAACGTCTTCGTGAAGCGCTGCCCGCTTTGGAGAAGCTAGATTCGCTCATGTACAAGACGGCGAGCGTAACGTTTGCTCTGCTGGCAATGCTCTTGATTACCGGAGCTATCTGGGCAAATGAATCATGGGGAGCTTACTGGAGTTGGGATTCTAAAGAGGTAGGAGCATTAGTAGCGTGGCTAACTTACGCAGCTTACCTGCACACGCGCATAGCTCGTGGATGGACTGGCAGACGCTCCGCATACTTCGCAATCGTAGGTTTCCTTCTAATCATTTTTACATATTTGGGAGTCAGCTACTTGTTGCCCGGCCTCCACTCGTATGCGTGAGAGAGACGGCTAGCGGTTGCGCGAGCGCGCCGAAACAGTTTATGGAAATTGAAGCGGGAAAATCAGATGAGAGCTTGCGGCAAATTGATTTAGGCCGGGAGATCAGCGCGATTCAAGATCAGCTACAGGAGATCGCACGCGCGGAGATGGCGCGCCAACGTCGGCGCTTGGGCCAACTCAGTCCTGAACAGGAACATGCCGTCGAAGCGTTGCTCATCTCTACTATTAATAAGATCTCGAATCCAGTCATAGAGCAGATGCGGCGCTCCTTTGATGAGGGACAGGTTGAGCGAGTGAACCGATGGCGCAGCGTCTTTGTGCCCGTATATTGAGATCGTTTCCTTCAAGCTAGCAGGTGATTTATGAATAAAGACAACGTCCTCTTTGCAATTATAGGCTTACTGGTCGGCCTGATCGTGGGCTTCATGTTCGCCAATAGCGTCAACCAGCGCAGCAGTGCCGCTCCGCTCGCGCAAATGTCGCAAGCAGCAGCGCTGCCGCCCAATCATCCGCCGATTACTTCAAACACAGGTCAGGAAGCGGGGCCGGACATGGCGGCTGTGCAGGCTGCCGTGAAGGTGGCAAGGGATCAGCCGGATAATTTCGAGGCGCAGACGAAGGTCGCGGAATTTTATTATCAGGTTCAGCGCTACGACGATGCGTTACAATTTTTGAAGCGCGCGAATCAGTTGCGCCCCGAAGATTACGAGACAATCGTACAGTTGGGCAACGTGAACTTCGATGCAACTCACTACGAAGAGGCGGAGAGATGGTACACGGCGGCGCTTCAAAAGAAGGCGGACGATGTCAACGTCCGCACAGACCTCGGCCTGACTTTCATGTTCCGCGAGCCTGCTGATCTGGATCGCGCGATTTCGGAATTTCGTCGCTCGCTCGAACGCGACGCTGCGCACGTGCAGACGCTGCAAAACCTGACGGTCGCTTATACGCGCAAAGGCGACGCGGGCGCAGCGCAGGCAACGCTCAACAAATTGCAAGAGGTAAGCCCCAACAATCCGGCTATCGCTTCGCTTCGCTCGGATTTGGAGAATCTGCGTTCCGCACCGGCTAGAACTGCCGGGACACAGTAGCGCCTCGGAAAGAGTCATAAGGAGATTCTCCGATGCAGGCCACGATTTCAGCGGCGTCCGAGCTTTTGAAGAAGTACGATGTGCCGGGGCCGCGTTACACAAGCTATCCGACAATCGTCTACTGGGACGACAACCCGACCGTTGAAGACTGGACGGCGAGCGTTGCTCAGGCTCTTGATGAGACGGAGCGGGTGGCGGGCGGCGCGGGCTTGTACATTCACATCCCTTTCTGCCGCTCGCTCTGCACCTACTGCGGCTGCAACACGCGCATCACGCGCCACACGGAAGCGAGCAAGCCTTACGTCGAGACAGTGCTGAAAGAGTGGTCGCTCTATCGCCGGAAACTTGAGCGTCAGCATCCGATTCCCTTAACCGAAATACATCTGGGCGGCGGCACTCCGACCTTTCTGCCGCCGGACGAGTTAGCCCAACTGATCGAAGGGATTCTATCCCACGCGCTTTTAACTCCCGATGCGGAGTTTTCCATAGAAGCAGACCCGCGAACGACAACGAAAGAGCAGCTATTGATGCTCGCACGTCTGGGCTTTCGTCGTCTGAGTCTTGGCATTCAGGATTTCGATGCGCGCGTGCAAGACATAGTGAACCGTATTCAAACGGAAGAACAGGTGCGCGCAGTGACGATGGAGGCACGCGCCGCAGGCTTCACGAGCATCAACTATGATTTGATTTACGGCCTTCCGTTTCAGACCCTCAAAAGCGTCGAGCAGACTATTGAAGCCGTCAGACGACTCAGGCCAGACCGCATAGCCTTCTACGCCTACGCGCACGTTCCTTGGATCAAGCCGGGACAGCGCCGTTTCACAGAGATGGACTTGCCATCGGGCGAAGAGAAGCGCGCTCTTTATGAGTTGGGTCGAGCGCTTTTGGAAGAAGCGGGCTACCGTGAAATCGGTATGGATCATTTCGCGCTCGAAACAGATTCGCTCTGGCGGGCTTCCGCCGAGGGTACGCTTCATCGCAATTTCATGGGCTACATCACGCGACAAAGCGCACCTTTAATCGGACTTGGCGTCTCTTCAATCAGCGATTCGTGGAGCGTTTTCACGCAGAACGAGAAGAAGCTTGAAGATTATGTGGCGCGCATCAAGCGTGACGAACTTCCAATCTTTCGCGGTCATCAATTGACGAAAGAAGACCGAATACTTCGCCGCCACATTCTCAACCTGATGACGCGCTTCGAGACCTCTTGGGAGAGCCGCGAGCTTTACGTTCCGTTTCTTGAGACTGTGAACGAAAGACTCGCTGAGATGCGACGTGATGGATTGGTCAAACTTTCAGACAAGCGTTGTGAAGTTACAGCAGACGGCAGGCCGTTTTTGCGCAACGTCTGCATGGCATTCGACGCGCGGCTAGTGCGCAAAGTCCCGGCCACGCAAATCTTCAGCAGGACGATTTAGAAGAAATGTGTCTAGGCAATCCAGGAAAAATGAGAATTGTAAACGCCGGTAGAGTGAAGTCGGGAAGAGTGAAAACAGGTGTTGCGCTCCTGAATTTCGGCGGCCCTTGGACGCTCAATGATGTGAAGCCGTTCCTGTACAAGCTCTTCGTCAACCCGTCTGTTCTTGTTGGCGTGCCTGCGCCACTGCGTCAGCTTCTAGCTTTCACCATAGCGCAGGTCAAAGGGCCGTCTTCAATTAGAAGTTATAAGTCAATCGGCGGCGGCTCGCCTCAACTCGAATGGACAGAAGTTCAGGCGGCAGGGTTGCGCGAGTTGTTGGACGATTCGGTGCGCATTGAGATAGGAATGCGCAGCGCAGAGCCTTCAATCGAGTGCGCGCTTCGCAGGTTGAAAGAATGGGGCGCGGAGAAGCTGATACTTCTACCGCTCTTCCCGCATTACTCTACGACTACGAGCGGAACGTGCTTTCACGAAGCGATAGATGCCCTAAAGCGTTTGAACTGGAATCCCCCCTTTCGAGAGATTTTCAACTGGCCTGACCATGACGGCTACACAGGCTTGCTGCGACGGACTGTTGATGAAGTGGTGGCTGAAGCCGAATACGAAAGAGGAAAGGCCAGCGATCCCATTCACATACTCTTTTCTGCCCATTCGCTCCCGATGAAGATAGTAAATTCAGGCGACCCGTATCCATTTGACATCAAGCGAACAATAAAAGCTGTAACGCGAGGCCTGGAGCATCCCTGGTCTCTCTGTTTCCAATCGCGCAACGGACGATTGCCGTGGCTTCAACCCTATCTTGAAGACGAGATAAAGCGTTTGGCAAAGGAAGGCGTGCGCCGCCTCGTCGTCATCCCTGTCAGTTTCGTTAGCGACCACATCGAAACGCTCTACGAATTGGATCAGCTTTATGCCGATTTGGCCCGCGAGCATGGCGTCACGCATTACTACCGCGCTCGCGCGTTCAACGGCGACCCGGAGTTTCCGCGCGTGCTGCGCTCAATTTTAGCGGAGGCCGCGTCGTGCTAGGCTCACTCGATTCGACAAGGCGTGAAGTCACAATCGTCGGCGCAGGAATTGCCGGAATGCTCGCCGCCTACGCGCTGGACAAAAAGGGCTATCAAGTAACTTTGCTGGAGAGCAGCGAGCGTGCGGGCGGCCTCATCAGTACACGCAGAACCGCATACGGTATAGCAGAAACCGCTGCTCATTCTCTGCTTACCACGCCAGCCGTTAGAGAATTTTGTCGAGAGTTGGGTGTAGAGCTTATCGAAGTGCGCAAAGGTTCGCGCGCAAGATACATCGTGCGAGACGGAAAGCTAAAAAAATTTCCTCTCAGCATAAGAGAAGCTGCGGACGCGGCATTCCGCGCCGCGTTCGCTCGCGCAGAGAATCACGCTGACGCATTGACGCTGGACGCATGGGGCCGGAAACATCTTGGCGATGCGGCGCTCGAATATCTTTTGACTCCATTCGTTAGAGGAATTTATGGAGTCCAGCCAGACGAGCTTGGCGTGGCCGCCGCTTTTCCTTCGCTCACACTCGCGCCGGGCGCGACACTGCTGGGCGCGATGCTGCGAAAATCTTTGCGCCGTTCTTCGTCTGAGAACAGGCAGAGGAAAGATGAAGGCAAGCGTATGGTCGCGCCTCTTCATGGGATGGGCGATCTCGTGGAGCGCCTTGAGAAGCGCTTGGAGCGGAATCTTGGAGACCGTTTTCGCAAAGGTGTGCGTGTGGACGTTCTTCCTGATGCGCCGAACGTTTTGCTCGCCGTTCCGGCTTATGCTGCCGCCAATCTGCTTGAGGTTGAATCGCCTGTTTTAAGCAACAAGCTTCGGGAAATTGAGTACACTCCTCTAGTTTCCGTAACAGTATTCGTCTCGCGCTTATCATTTACGAAACCGATCAAAGGCGTGGGCGCGCTCGTCGCCGCAAATGAGAATCGCAAGTGTCTGGGAATCCTTTTCACTTCAAGCTCATTTGAGGAGAGAGTTTTTGACGAATCACGCCATGCTTCCTTCACAATCTTATTTGGCGGAACGTCGCAACCGCAATGGGTTTCCGCTTCTGATGAAGAGATTAGAATGGCTGTGCGCGAAGAACTGGCGACGCTTTTGAATATTGAAGGCGAGCCGTTGGAACTGGTCATCAATCGCTGGCCTCGCGCGATTCCGCGTTACTCCGTCCGTCTCCCGCAAATATGGCAAGAGGCGCGTCGTACATGGTGCGCGCAACCGGGTCGAATTCTTTTTGGAAATTACACGGGGCAAGTCAGCCTGCGCGGGATGATCGAAAGCGCCGCAGCAATGGGATGAAGAGGGAGGATGAAAGAATAATAATTCAAGTTGAATAGCTCTTCTTTCATCCCTCATCCTTCATCTCTCATCCCTGCTTTTCCGCTGCCAGTTGTTTGTAATGTTGCCAGCGCTGTTGCACAGCCTTCTGCGCCCGCTCAAGAAGGAGCTTCGCCACTTCCGGGTCGCTCTGTTGCAGCATGCGGTAGCGGCCTTCTGTGTAGATGTAGTCCTGCAAAGGTATCTTCGGGTCGGCGGAGTCTAGCTGTAACGGATTCTTGCCCGCCTCATTGAGCGCAGGGTTGTAGCGATAGAGCGGCCAGTAGCCGGATTCCACAGCGAGTTTCTGCTGGTGCATCCCCTTCGCTATGTCAATGCCGTGCGCGATGCACTGGCTGTAGGCGATGATGAGCGATGGGCCGTTGTGCGCTTCGGCTTCAAGGAAAGCCTTGACCGTGTGTGTGTCGTTCGCACCCATTGCCACTTGCGCAATGTAAACGTCGCCGTAACGCATAGCTGTCATCCCCAGGTCTTTCTTCGGAGTGGGCTTGCCGCCCGCAGCGAACTTCGCCACCGCGCCGAGCGGAGTCGCTTTAGACGATTGCCCGCCCGTGTTTGAGTAAACTTCTGTATCAAGAACCAGGATATTGACGTTCTGCCCGCTAGCAAGAACGTGGTCGAGTCCGCCGTAACCAATGTCATATGCCCAACCATCGCCGCCGACAATCCACACGCTCTTCTTCACCAGCGCATCACTCAATGTTAGGAGATCGCGCGTCGCTGCTTCGTTACTGCCTGAATATCTCTCTTTAAGTTCTGCAACGCACTCACGCATTGTGTTGATAGCTTCATTAGTGGATTGATCTGTCTTTAGTAAACTGTCAGCAAGTTCCTCTCCGATCAATGCTCGCAAGCGCTCGACCAACTGGCGTGCGTAAGCGTTTTGATGATCCAGCGCCATACGCATGCCCAGACCGAACTCAGCGTTGTCCTCGAAGAGAGAATTAGACCACGCTGGCCCACGACCTTCGCTGTTGATTGTATAGGGCGTTGTCGGGAGATTCCCGCCGTAGATGCTGGAGCAGCCCGTCGCGTTGGCTATAACGGCGCGGTCGCCAAAGAGTTGAGTGAGAAGTTTTATGTATGGAGTTTCGCCGCAGCCAGCGCACGCGCCTGAGAACTCGAAGAGCGGTTGCAGCAGTTGCACGTTCTTAACCGAATTGAACTGAAGCTGCCCGTTCTTGTGCATGTCTGGAATTTTTAGGAAGAAGTCCCAGTTGACGCGCTCACGTTCCCGCAAAGGAAGTTGCGGGTGCATGTTGAGCGCCTTGCGAGAGACGTTGCTCTTGTCTTTGGCCGGACAAACTTCAACGCACAGTTTACAGCCCGTGCAGTCTTCAACCGCCACTTGAATCGTGTAAAGCTCGTCGGGAAGTTCGCGCCACTTCGCCGCCATATGCTTGAAACCTTCAGGCGCATCAACGAGAACGCTTTTATCGAAAGTCTTCGCGCGAATAGTAGAATGCGGGCAGACCATGACGCACTTGCCGCACTCTATACACAACTCAGTCTCCCAGACGGGCACATCCTGCGCGACGTTGCGCTTCTCCCATTGCGAAGTGCCGAGCGGGTAAGTTCCATCGAGAGGAAAGGCACTCACAGGAAGTTGGTCGCCGCGACCAGCGATGATCTCCGCCGTAACATTCTGCACGAACTCCGGCGCTTCACGCGAAACTGCGGGCGGCATTTCAAACTCGCTGGTCGCATGGACGGGCACAGCCACTTCATGCAGATGAGCCAAGGCTGCATCCACCGCCGCGTAGTTTTGCCTGATGACAAGCTCGCCGCGCCTTCCGTAACTCTTCTTGATTGATTCTTTGATCTTCGCTATCGCCTCTTCGCGCGGGAGCACATTGCTTAACCGGAAGAAGCAGGTCTGCATGATTGTGTTGATGCGATTGCCAAGTCCATTCTCTTTGGCGACGGCGTAGGCGTTGATGGCGTATAGCTTGAGGTGTTTGGCGATGATCTGTTCTTGCACTGAGCGCGGCAAGTGTTCCCAGACTTCCTCTATAGGATAAGGGCTGTTCAAGAGAAGTGTTGCGCCTTCTTCAGCCGCTCCCAGTACATCGTAGCGCTCCAAAAAATTGAACTGGTGAACGGCGATGAAGCTCGCGCGCTGAATTAAATAGGTGCTGCGAACGGGACGCGGGCCGAAGCGCAGGTGAGAGACGGTCATCGCGCCGGATTTCTTTGAATCGTAAACGAAATAACCCTGCGCGTAATTCGGCGTCTCTTCGCCTATGATCTTGATAGAGTTCTTGTTGGCGCTCACAGTCCCGTCAGCGCCTAAGCCCCAGAAGACTGCGCGCACTTGATCTGAAGATTCTGTGCTGAAACTCGCGTCGTAATCCAGACTTGTGAACGTCACATCATCCCGGATACCTATGCTGAAATGGTTTTTAGGAGTCTCCTTCGTCATCTCATCAAAGACAGCCTTGACCATCGCAGGCGTGAACTCTTTTGACGCCAGCCCGTAGCGCCCGCCAATAACGCGCGGCCATTTGTTGAAAGGTGCAGAGCCGTCCGAAAAACTTTCGCTGATGGCCGTGACCACATCCTGATAGAGCGGCTCGCCCGCAGGCAGAGCTTTGAGCAGATGCTCCGTTGAGAATGGACGGTAGAGTCGTACTTTAACTAAACCAACTTTCTCTCCCTGAGCCAAGAGAGCTTGAACCGTCTCTTCCGCAGTCTCGCAACCCGAACCCATCATGATGATAATTCGTTCGGCGTCCGTCGCGCCCGTGTAATCGAAGAGGTGATATTGCCTTCCCGTGATCGCGGCGAACTTGTTCATCAACTGCTGCACGATGGTTGGAGTTTCCAGATAAAAAGGGTTGGCACGTTCGCGCGATTGGAAGAAGACGTCAGGGTTCTGCGCCGTGCCGCGCATCACCGGATGATCCGGCGAAAGAGCGCGTGCGCGGTGCGCTCGAACAAGCTCGTCATCAATCATCGCGCGTATGTCTTCTTCCGTAAGTTTCTCAATCTTCATCACCTCGTGCGAAGTGCGGAAGCCATCGAATACATGCAGGAAAGGAACTCTAGATTGCAGCGTGCTGGCTTGAGCGATGAGCGCAAAGTCCATCACCTCCTGCACAGAGTTAGCGAAGAGCATAGCCCACCCGCAAGAGCGCGTAGCCATCACGTCCGAATGGTCGCCGAAGATTGAGAGCGCGTGAGTGGCTATGGCGCGTGCGGCGATGTGAAAGACCGTGGAGGTTTGCTCGCCCGCTATCTTGAACATGTTGGGAATCATCAGGAGCAAGCCCTGACTGGCGGTGAAGGTCGTCGAGAGCGAGCCTGTTTGCAGTGTGCCGTGAACCGCTCCAGCCGCGCCGCCTTCCGATTGCATCTCGCGCACCGCAGGCGTCATGCCCCAGATGTTCTTCTCATACAGGGTAGCCCATGCGTCCGCCGATTCTCCCATCGCAGATGATGGCGTGATGGGATAGATTGCTATAACTTCATTCGTTTTATAGGCGATGTAAGCGGCGGCTTCGTTTCCATCTATCGTAACGTGTTGACGTTTCATGGTTCTGTAATCTCACCCGTCCAGAGCCGCAGCCTTTTTATCCTCTATACGCTTGATCTGGGCGCGCAGCCATTCCTTGACGACCCTTTCCATCTTCTGCTGGTCATCTTCCATCTCAAGCGTATCAACGGTCTCACCCGTTTCGTTGAGCGGGATGTGATGGCACGGAATCCAGTCATCACGTTTTTCAGGCGGCACGAAATCAATCAAATGGCATTCGCTGCATGGGTGGGCGCGGTACGGATAACCATAGTTGAGACAACTCAAGGAATCTTGAAAGATCGAGTTAGGCTTCCAGGGAGTTTTGACGGAGCGCCCGTAGCCCCCGTCGCTGATGAATTCGAGTTCAAAACTGAGTGTGTCTAGAATATCGCGGTCATCTTTCGGCATGATCATTACCTGCACTTTCTGCTCTGACGAGCGGTTGCAACTGGTCGTCGCGCGTCCGCTTGTGGGCGATGACGGCGCGGGTCTCTGATTTATAAAAAGCAACAGATGTGCCGGGAATATTCGCGGGCGTTTTGTGGGCAATTCTTATGCTGATTGAATCCAAGTTGCGTAGCGTTCCCCACAGTCCTGCGTGAAAGTCCGCGCAGGCGGGGCGATGTCTCTTTGGTTCAAGTAGAGCGGGGGCAAGCCCGCCTTCCAGACCTTTGAGCCATTCATAGTTGAGCAGCTACGATTAAGCGCTCAAGCTTCTCAACCTCATAGGTCTGGAAGGCGGGCTTGCCCCCGCTCTCTTCTTCCTTACTTTATTCTGCAATCTTATATAAGCAGGATGCGGAGTATTCCTCATTCCTTACCTTAGTTGCGCAAGATTCCGCAGGTTTACAGCCAAGAGATAAAAGCCTGCGCGCCGCTTTCTTAAGGATTCGACCGATTCTCGCCGTTGGCATATACTTTGCCCTGCATCGTTCGGTTTGAATGGAGGTATTTTAAGGAGACACTCACCGGAATGCTCAAAGATAAGATTCTAGTAGTTGACGACGAGCAGATGATTCGCTGGACGCTCTCCGAATCTTTGCGCGGGTGGGGTTACACACCTGTCGAAGCCGAAACAGTTGCTGCCGCCCTTGCAGCTTTCGAGGCGGATCAGCCAGCCGCCGTGCTCCTGGACATAAACCTCCCGGACGGATCAGGTCTTGACGTGCTGCGAGAGATCAAACGTCGCCAACCCGATTCGGTCGTCATAATGATTACGGCCAACGTGCTCATTGACGACACGATTGCTGCTTTGCGCGGCGGAGCTTACGATTTCATAGGCAAGCCCATCAACCTGGATGAGCTTCAGGTGACGATTCGCAACGGGATTGAAGCACAGCAACTGCGCAGGGAAGTTAATCTCATACGGCGTGAACGTGCGCAGCGGTTCAGTTTTGATCAGATCATAGGCGAGTCGCCAGCCATGCGCGAGATGATCGTGCTGGCGCGTAAAGTGGCCGAATCGGAAGTCTCATCCGTTCTCTTGCAGGGCGAATCCGGGACAGGGAAAGACCTCGTTGCGAAAGCAATTCACTACTCTTCGCATCGCGCGGACTCGCCTTTTGTCGCCATCAACTGCGCGGCCATTCCCGCGAATCTCATCGAATCGGAATTGTTCGGCTACGAAAAGGGCGCGTTCACGGATGCCAAAGCGCGCAAAGAGGGTTTGTTCGAGCAGGCCGAAGGCGGCACGCTCTTTCTGGATGAGATAGGCGAGCTAGAACTGAGCTTGCAGGCGAAACTGCTGCGCGTTCTGGAAGAGGGTATGTTCCGGCGCGTAGGCGGACTGAAAGACATCCCTCTGGACGTGCGCGTCATCGCCGCGTCGAATCGTGATCTGAAAACAGAAAGCGAACAGGGGCGCTTCCGAATAGATTTATACTATCGTCTTTCAGTCATACAGATTGACATACCGGCTTTGCGTGAGCGCGGAGATGACGTGCTGTTGCTTGCAGATCATTACGTGGCATATTTCAACGAGCGTCTTCGACGGAAGCGAGTTCACGGGTTAACGCCGGAAGTTTCCGGGGCGTTTCGCAATTACAGTTGGCCCGGCAATGTGCGCGAGCTACGCAATGTGATTGAGCGCGCGCTTATACTGGAAGACGACTCGCTGATTACGACTAAATATCTGCCGCCGGGCTTCAACGTGGAGAAGAGGGAAAGCATGCGTAGGGGCGCGAAGATTGAGGCGGCTGAAAAATATGATTTCGCTCTTCCGTCGGAAGGCATTATGCTTGATGATGTGGAGATGTCGCTTGTGAAGCAGGCGATTGCGCGCAGCGGCGGCAATCAAACGCGCGCGGCAGAACTTCTAGGCATCTCGCGCGATCAGCTACGCTACAGGCTGAAAAAGCTTGAACAGATTGAGAGCATCACGACCGAAGCATCATGAGCGCGGGCTAAATCAGAACTTAGCGCCTTGGCACACGGAGAAAGAATGATCCACGAATTCACACGAAACGGCACGAAAGAAACCGAGAATGGTTTCGTCTCTTTTTCTTCCAGTCATTTCGTGTGAATTCGTGGACGATCTTTTTCATCTGTCCCAACATTGCGTGTTTCGATTTAGTACCTGACGACCGGCGAAACTGGATTGATGAGCGATATTACTCACGCGAGTCATGGCTTGAGTGCCGAAGAGGCGCTCGAAAAATCTTTGAAAGAGCTGGCGGACTTAAAGTTCGCACTGGACGAATCGGCAATCGTCGCAATCACGGACCAGCGCGGCATCATCAATTACGTCAACGATAAGTTCTGCGAAATCTCAAAATATTCAAGAGCAGAACTCCTGGGTCAAGATCACCGCATCATCAATTCGGGCTATCATCCGAAAGAGTTCATACGCGACCTGTGGACGACCATAGCCAGAGGCCAAGTCTGGCGCGGTGAAATTAAGAATCGCGCGAAAGACGGGAGCTTCTACTGGGTGGACACGACAATCGTTCCTTTCTTGACTGCGGAAGGGAAGCCCTATCAGTACGTCGCTATTCGCTATGACATCACTGAGCGCAAGCGCGCAGAGGAGCAGATACTAGAACAGGCCGCGCTCCTTGATAAAGCGCAGGATGCCATTTTCGTGCGCGACCTTGAAGACCATATCCTCTTCTGGAACAAGAGCGCCGAGCGCATGTACGGTTGGACTGCCGCAGAAGTGATAGGTAAAAAGGCTGATGAACTCCTCTTTGCTGAGTTGCTGCCTGAAATCGTCGAGGCGAAGAAGATCATTCTTGAGCAAGGCGAATGGCGCGGCGAAGTTCACCAGATAACAAAAGATGGCCGCGAGATCATAGTTGATAGCCGATGGACTCTGGTGCGCGACTCGCAAGGCAAGCCCGTAAACAAACTTATCGTCAATACGGACGTTACGGAACGAAAGAGGCTCGAAGCGGAATTGATGCGCGCCGCGCAGCTCTCGCTCATCGGAGAACTGGCCGCAGGGCTTGCGCACGAAATAAAGAACCCGCTCGCAGGAATTCAGGGCGCGGTGGATATTCTCATACGCAGGCGCGAGGCGGGCGACCCTGAGCGCGTGGCGCTTGAAGGAATGCGCCGTGAAGTCGTGCGCATTGATGCAACCGTGCGCTCGTTACTTGAACGCGCACGCCCTCGCGCGCTTAACGTTGCCTCTACATCTTTGACGGAAGTCTTGCGTCGCGCAGTAGTGCTTGCGCGCGATCATGCGTCGAGCACCTTCATGCGTGGCCGCAGGGTCAGTATTGAATTCAGCCCCGTGCCCGATCCTATCATCATCCCTATTGACGCTGCGCAAATCGAAGACGCGGTGCTCAATCTTCTCCTGAACGCCATCGAAGCGATTGAACGGGAAGGCCGCGTTATCGTCAGAGTGAGCCGTGACGCCCGCGCGAGTGAATCGAGACCTAACGGCGAAGCGGTCATAGAAGTGACGGACACAGGGCGCGGCATCGCTGAAGACGACATGGAGCGCATCTTCAATCCCTTCTTCACAAAGACGAGCGGAGGCACGGGCTTGGGTCTTCCGGCAGTGCGCCGCATCGTGCGCGCTCACGGCGGGCAGGTCGAAGTTAAATCCACGCCGGGCTGTGGCTCAACCTTCACGATACGCCTGCCGATGAGCACGTAATCATCTCCACCCTTCTATTTACTATTGCGGAATTCTCCGCAGCATACTCGCTAAATTTTGATGAAAATGCGCTGCTCTTCTTATTATACCAAGATACAATGAAAAGAGAGGAAGAAAAGCTATCCACGAATTCACACTAAACGTCACTAAACAAGACAATTTTTCGTGTAGTTTCGTGTGGATTCGTGGATTATCTTTTCCTCTCTTTTCATTGCATCTTGGTATTAGCTCTGCGCTCTTGTTGTGGTTGCCGCAATTGCACTTACAAGTTGAATCCACCTCCCGATCAGGGCAAAGATGGCGATATACGTCTCTCGCGAGTAAGAGAGTATTGCCCACTCACCGTGCCACTTTGTTGCCACCTTGTCTCGTTCCCAAACCGAAGCGGACATTTCGCGTTTACGCTCCCTCAACTATTTCTCAATCACTGAAGACAGATTGATTCATCCTTTCATGCAATCTTGTCTAATTGCTCTGAGCGCTCGATCAGAGCAGATGTCGTCTAAGGCTTAATCGCTACCTTGAGCACGCCGTCCATTCGTTCGCCGAAGAGGTCGTAAGCTTCAGTGATTTGATCTAGCGAAAATGTGTGAGTCAGCAGTGGCGTGAGGTCAACGCGACCGTGCCTGACCACTTCCATCAACCTGCGCATGCGCTCCTTGCCGCCGGGGCAGAGCGTCGTCACAATGCGATGGTCGCCGATGCCAGCGGCGAAAGCTTCGTATGGAATTTGCAACTTACCGGAATAAACGCCGAGGCTGGAGAGCGTGCCGCCCGGTCTCAAGCTTCTGAGCGCGCTCTCGAACGTAGCTTGCGTGCCGAGCGCTTCAATCGCTACATCAGCGCCACCGCCGGTTAGACGCTGCACTTCAGCAACTACATCCACATCCCTGTAGTCGAGCACCACATCCGCGCCCATGCGCCTTGCCATCGCCAATCGGTTCTCGTCGCCGTCAATCCCTATGATGAAGGATGCGCCCATCAACTTTGCGCCTGCCGTCGCGCACAATCCGATTGGCCCTTGAGCGAAGACGACCACCGCGTCGCCAATCTTGATGCTGCCTGACTCTGCTCCGCCGAAGCCTGTAGAAGCAATATCGGCCAGCAGCACCACCTGTTCGTCCGTCAACTCATCTGGAATCTTTGCCAGATTTGCCTGCGCGTGCGGCACAAGCAGATACTCGGCTTGCGCGCCGTTGATCGTGTTGCCGAATCGCCAACCGCCAATTGCCTCGTACCCTTCGCCATGACCGCACTGCGAGAGCTGTCCCGACAGGCACGCACGACATTGGCCGCAGGGCGTAATAGCTCCGACAAGCACGCGCATCCCGACCGCGTAGCCGGAAACGCCCGCGCCGAGTTCTTCGATGACACCCACGGGTTCGTGGCCGATTATGAGACCGGGCTTTACCGGATACTCACCGCGCACGATATGCAGGTCTGTGCCGCAGATCGTCGTGAGAGTGACGCGAATCACAGCTTCGCCCATGCCCGCGCGTGGCCGTTCTACTTCTTCCACACGGATTGTATTCTTCCCCTGGAAAACATTTGCTCTCATCTTTGCCATTTCAAATCTCTCCTTACAATAAGAACAAGCAGGACTTCTACGAATCAGATTGCAACGCATGTGCCGATTGATGGAGAGATGAGATTCCGAGTAATTCATCTGAGATAAGCAGGCATATCTGTTGTGCAATGTCAGTGGTGCGTTAAAGCTCACAGTTGCTGGGTAACTTTACGCAGAGAGGGAAGCATCCCAATGCAGTTTAATCCTGCTTTGCACATTTATTCAGACGGTTTGCATAATTCGTGCGTATCTATTCATTCCGCCTGAATATTTGTGCAAGGCCTCTTTCACTTTAAACAAAGTCATGTAGAGTTCGATAGTCTCAAGCACGTCGGCTAGGGTAGCCCTTATGCTTGACAATGATTTAAGGCAGGCGTAAAAGCAGTTGATAAAGGAGAATCCTTTCGTAACCGCCGTGAATTCTGCCGGGGCGCGCCTGCAAGGTCAGGCATAACGCTTCAGGCCATACGCACGGCGGTTACGTGTTTTAGAAGAGTGATTATTGCTATCGGCGATAGTAATAAGAGACGCTTGTGCAACCCATCTATTGATCAATCCGTTAATGCTCATCCCTATCTGAAAGAAGCGGTAAAGGATTGATAGCTCCCTCGGAAGTATAAACGCCGAAGTGAAGATGAGGCGGGGTGTTCTTAGCATTCCCCGTCGTGCCGACATAGCCCGAGACTGTTTCAGGAGTAACGTAATCGCCTTCTGCGATGTTCAGCGCGTAGGAATCCAGATGGGCATAGTAGTAAACTCTCCCTCCCGCGCCAAAAACGGAAACTGTGTGACCGCCCAGTTGGTTCTCTCCGATTCGCCCCCCGTCCTCTGTGATGTACACTTTGAGTATTCTAATCAACTCCAAAGGAAGGTGGCGAGCCGTGACGAAGAGCGTCAGCTACCGATACGTTGTCGTTGCGAGCCAATACGTCTCATGGCTCTTCGGTCAACTCCTACGGGCGCGCTACTCCATCAGCGCTCACTGCCCCGCCGGACTCTTTGAGCGCGACTCTGAGCACTGCCTTATCCTCGCACCGACTCACCAAACATACCTTGATACGTTGCTACTGATGGTCGCGTTGGGCTACCGCCTCTTTCGCGCATTGGTTCCGGTTCGGACGCTTGCGACACAGGACTTTCGCAGCCCTCTTCTACAGTGGTTCAAGCCTCTGATCAAAATCATCTATTGGTTAGAAGGCGTGATTGAGTTGCCGCCGGAAGAGTACGACGAGCGCTCCCTCCCTGAAAAGCTCCGGGGTCTGCTCGTGGCGCTGAACGAGGGCAATGTGGTTGCTATCTTCCCCGAAGGAGAGGTCTGGAAGAAGCGCGAGCCTCCCATCGGGGAGTTCGCACCAGGCGTCATCTATCTTCATAGGAGATCAGGCGCACCTATTGTTCCGATTGCGGTCTGGATGAGCGAACGGAAGTGGCCGCGCCGCCGCTACGTTGTACAGTTCGGCCAGCCTGTTCAGATACCTGAGTCTCTGGATCAGGATGCCGGAGCAGCATGGCTACGGGAGCATGTGCTTGCGCTTCACGAAAAGGCCAAACAGGAGGCAAAGCGATGAACGAGCACCCTAAGCTTTACAGAGATGTGGAGACTTGCGTAGAGGAGACGCTCCGCAAGGTAGGCCGTCGCATTGCCCTGGGCACACCGCTCGGACTCGGCAAGGCGAATCATCTTGTTAACGAGTTCTTCCGGCGTGCGAGCCGTGATTCATCCATTAACCTGCATATTTTCACCGCACTCACGCTCGCCCGACCGCGCTGGAAAAACGAACTCGAACGGCGCTTTGTGGAGCCGCTCGCAGAAAGACTCTTCGGCGGCTATCCCGAATTGGAGTATCTCGATCCTCTCAAGCGCGGGGAGCTACCCCAAAACATAAGGGTCACGGAGTTCTATTTTCAACCTGGGAGCCTCCTTGACAGCCCACTAGCGCAACAGAGTTACATGAGCAGCAACTACACACACGTGGTGCGCGATCTGCTTGACGCTGGAATCAATGTGCTGGCCCAACTTGTCGGCAAGATGGAGGAGGACGGCGAGACCCGTTACAGCCTGAGTTGTAACCCGGACCTAACGCTGGACATAGTACCTCGCATGCGCGAGGCGGAGCGACAGGGGGCGAAGATCGCTCTTCTGGCGCAGGTGAATAGCAATCTTCCGTTCATGTACGGGGACGCAATGGTCGCACCTACTTACTTCGATTCGGTCGTTGACGAAACGAAATATGCTTTCCCTCTCTTCGGCACGCCGAACGAGACCGTGAGTACCGCCGAGTACGGAATCGCGCTCTACGTCAGCGCCCTCATACGCGATGGCGGCACGCTTCAAATCGGAATCGGCGCACTTGAGGATGCTGTTACTTACCTGCTAAAGCTCAGGCACGAACAGAACGCTCTCTATCGTGAACTCCTCACAGAGGCTGGCACGCTCGAGCGGTTCGGCAATGTGATTGAGCGGCTGGGCGGAGTCGGGCAGTTCAAGCAAGGGCTTTATGCTTCGTCGGAAATGCTGGTTGATGGTTTTCTAGAACTCTACCGCAGCGGAATTCTACGGCGGAAGGTCTATCAGCATCCAGGCTTGCAGCGGCTATTAAACGACCGCCGGATCAGCGAAGAGGTCACGCCAGCGACGCTCGATGTGCTAATGAAGATCGGAATCATTTCCGAGCGACTGACCCCGCAGGATTTTGACTTCCTCCAAGAAGTCGGAATTTTGAGGCCGGAGTTGGAGTACGAGACCGATGCTATTCGTTTGGACGACGGCACACGCATCCCTGCCAATCTTGCGGACAAAGATACGAAGGACGAGATCGGTCGGCGCTGCCTCGGCACACGGCTGAAGGGTGGACACTTCATTCATGCCTGCTTCTTCCTTGGGCCTCGAAAGTTCTATGAGACCTTGCGCAAGATGAAGGCTGCGGAGCGTGAACAAATCTGCATGACCAGCATCTCCTACGTGAACGAACTCTACGGAGAGGAAGAACTAAAGAGGCTGCAACGCAAAGCGGCTAGGTTCGTGAACACAGGAATGGTCGTCACACTTCTTGGCGCTGTCGCTTCGGACGGGCTAGAGGATGGACGCATTGTAAGTGGCGTCGGCGGGCAGTATAACTTCGTGGCTATGGCACACTCTCTAGATGATGGTCGCTCTATCTTGATGATTCGTAGTACTACAAAGGAAGATGGCAAGTTACGCTCCAACGTTCGTTGGAACTATGGCCACGAAACCATCCCACGCCACCTGCGGGATATTGTAGTGACCGAGTACGGGATTGCAGACTTGCGTGGACGCAGCGATGCAGAGGTGGTCGCCGCGCTGTTGGAGATCGCCGATTCTAGTTTTCAGGATGATCTCCTCGATGAGGCTAAGCGCGCCGGTAAGATCAGCGAGGACTACCGCATCCCCAACCACGCCCGTAACAACCGGCCCGAGCGATTGGAGAAGGTACTGGCTCGGTATCGAGAGCGGGGATTGTTTCCTAAGTTCCCATTCGGTACTGATCTTACTGAAGAGGAAGTGGTATTACAGAAAGCGCTGCTGACTCTGAAGCAAACGGTTCAGTGGGAGAAGTTACACTTGCCCCGGCTCTCTGAGATTCGCAAAACTATCACAGTCCCCAACCACGCTCGTCCCTACCTTGAGCGGATGGCGCTCGACCGACCGCAGACCATCAAGGAAAGACTGTTGCGACGGGCGCTTGTTTATGCGTTGGCCTCTGTGGAGGCTATCTAATACCGGATTGCAGAACAAAATAAGGAGAACAGATTATCCACTAAATCACACGCGCACGACACTAAACATAGCACCTGACTTCGTGTCGTGCGCGTGTGATGCGCGTGGACAGCTTTTGCTGAATCTTATTTTGTTCTGCAATCCGGTATAAGCTGAAAACCAATTGACTCGCGTTTAAATTTAGCATACCGTCTGCGCATATCTTCCCTCTTGGCAGCATAGAGCAGTTTAGCCGATTGCAAGATGCATCGGCGGGCTAAGGTTCTGGCATCATTAAACGAGCAACTAGCTTTGTGAAGTGAGCAGATTAACTATCAGACAAATTGTTATCTCGGCCATAATCGCGCTGATGGTCTGTGCGAATGGTTGTATACGCTCCAGGCCAAAACTGCAACCCGACTTAGCCCAAATCTTTCGCCCGGCAAGAGAGCGAACCGGCAAGACTCCGATCATTATCATCCCCGGCATGTTAGGCTCTCGCCTAGTCAATAAAAGAACGGGACAAGTGGTATGGCCGCGAGCGCACCCGAACGAGGAAGAGCTGCAACTACCCGTTTCGCCTGATCTGAATAGAAACCGGGATGATGTGGTTGCCACGGATGTTGTAGAGACAGCCAACTTAGGGTTTCCAATTCCAGAGATTAAAGTCTACGAGGATTTGACTAATACTCTGACGAACTATGCCGGGTACAAACGCGGCAACCTGGACTCGCCTGCGCCGGACGGCTATCAAGACACTTTCTATCTTTTCCCTTACGACTGGCGACGCGACAACATAGAAACAGTTCAGTTGCTCTCCGAAAAGATCGCTCGTCTCAAGCAGAAACTTCAGCGCCCTAACCTAAAATTCAATCTGCTCGCGCATAGCATGGGCGGGCTTGTAGCACGCTACTATTTGATGTATGGCGAGGCAGACGTATTAGATCAAGAAGATGCGAGGGTAACTTGGGCCGGAGCAGCGAACATTAACAAGCTGATCCTGGTAGGGTCTCCCAACGAAGGCACTATGGAGGCGCTGCGTGCGCTAGTCGAAGGTTTCCCTGTAGCGGAAAGCGGCCTGTTACCGTTATTCGGCAGGGTCGAGCCTAGTACAGCCTTTACGATGCCAGCCGCCTTTCAACTCCTTCCGCATCGCGGGAGTCAGGAGCTTTATGATGGCAGGCTACAGCCCATATCAGCCAATTTGTATGAGGTCGAAACCTGGCGACGCTATCGCTGGTCAATCTTCGATCCGTCCTACCGTCAGGCCCTCACAAAGAGGATGAAAAAAAAGTTCGGCCTAGACTGGCAGCAACACTTTGATAATTCTTTGGTTGAGCGGGAAGCTTACCTGAAAGTAGTTCTCACACGCAGCAGAAGGTTCAGTGAGGCGCTTGACCGAAAGGCCGACCTGGCAACCATATTGAAGGTATTTATCTTCGCAGGCGACTGCGAGCGCACGCTTCGTGCGGCTCTCATCATAGAAGAGGGCGGTCAGATTAGAACTTTCTTTAGCCCCCGTAAATTGAGATTCAAGGGTAACAGCCTGATGCCGTCTCAAGCAGAGGCCAGGATGTTCGAGCCGGGCGACGGGCGCATTACTCGTCGCTCCGCTTTAGCCATCAGCCATGATGAAGCATTAGCCGATACAGTTGACAGGTCGAATCCTACCATCTCAATTTTCGGGTGCGAAATTCACGGCGACTTACCCAACAATCTGACCTTTCAGGATAATCTACTGAGCATCTTCCTCAAGTAAAGCTCTACGGCATCGCTCACGCGCGATACGTCTCGCCTTCGCGTGTGGGCATTTTGGAATCTCTATAGCAGTTCTCAGTTGAGTGCGACTCCTGTCAGTACCGCCTGCGGTAGCGGGCGGGTAGTAGTTGCTGCGTTACTTGCTTACTATCTAAAACGCTACCCGCCCGCTACCGCAGGCGGTACTGACTCCATGACCCCACATCCTCTTTTTATTGCAACTTGGTATCACACGCCTTGCCGCTCGCGCTCGTCATCCAATCCATTATCATGCTATAGACAATTGCATAGCTGTAGAAGATGAAACTAACAGACATCGTTCCAAGAGTTGTCAAACGACGCCCGCTATTCTGGAGTTGCGCTGCTATGACTGGCGGGGCGGCGTTGGCTTACTTGATGATGGATCGCTTCCTATCTGCCCCGCGTTATAGTGGCCCGCAGACGGATCACTTCGACGGCAGTAAGTTTCACAATCTTGAGCCTCCCGAAAAAAAGGGTTTTATAGATTTTCTGCGATGGAGATTTAATAGTAAACAGGGCTACTGGAATGAATGGACAGAGTTGCTGGCAGGCTCTGCGCCTCCCTCGCGCGTCAGCGAAGGACGCTTGCGTGTCACTTTTATCAACCACGCGACTACGCTCATTCAGATGGATGACGTAAACATTCTGACCGATCCCATCTGGTCTGAACGCGCTAGCCCCGTCACTTGGGCGGGTCCAAAAAGGCATAAACCCCCGGGTTTGCGCTTTTGTGATCTGCCTCCGATTGATCTAGTCATCATCAGCCATAATCATTACGACCATCTGGACATTCAGACGCTCCGTCGCCTCTATGTTGAGCATCAGCCGCGATTCATAGTAGGACTTGGAAATCGCGCGCTGCTTGAAGCGTATGGCATCGCAGGAGCTACTGAACTCGACTGGTGGCAGAATTCGGAAATCAGAGATGGACTTAGCATCACATGCGTTCCGGCCAAACATTTTTCGGGGCGCGGTTTGAGCGACGTGGACACTACGCTCTGGTGCGGCTACGTCATAGAAGGGGCGTCGGGCAGAATCTATTTTGCGGCTGATACCTCTTTCGGAAACCATTTTCATGAGATCAGGAGACGATTCAGCCCCCTGCGTCTAGCTCTTCTACCAATCGGCGCGTATCTCCCTAGATGGTTCATGCAGCCTGTACATTTATCGCCTGAGGATGCGGTCGAGGCTCATAATATTTTGAACGCTGGTGTGAGCATGGCAATCCACTTTGGAACATTCGCGCTCGGCGACGACGGCGAATTTGAGCCGGTGATGAAGCTGCGCGAAGCCCTTGTCGAGAAAGGTCAAGCGAATCCTCCGTTCTGGGTCTTAGACCCGGGTGAAGGAAGAGATGTGCCACCGATTAAAGTGTAAAACTGATAAGAAGGAAGCGAGCACGATTGAGAGCGCTCTGAAGTCACTGGATTGGATAAGGCTAACGACTCAGCCCTTATGCTTGAAGTACTGTACGGCACGCTCATGCTTTTCTGCCTCCGCGCGCGTCGAGAACGTGCCGAGATTTTTTCGCTTGCCGGTCTTCGGGTCTGCTTTGCGCGAATAGAGTCGGTACTTGCCCGACTTCAATTTTCTAATCACGACCGCTCACTCCTTATTACTAACGCGAACGAGCTTTCTTCGAACCTTTCTTAGATGTTCCCTTATTTTTAGAATGCTCGGAGTATAGCACGAGCATTCATCACATAGATTTAAACCTTCGTCCGCTACAAAAAAAAGAATCGCCAACCGAAAGTGTCAACCAATATTCTTCCTCCCGGTAAATTCGCGGTGCTATACTATTATCATTCCCCTTTAGAGAGTAGGACTAAGATCACAACTATCTGCGACGCTATCAGTTGCTTTACTGTAAATGACAGCCTCAAAGATTTTTTGAGGTTTCACGACCGAAGGGAGTTGAATCTTGTCTGGGAATCAGCTTTTGGCTGCCCTGCCTGTTAAGGAAAGAGAGCGCCTTCTGCCAAGCTTGAAACGTGTGCCTCTGACCCTCGGAGATGTGATCTACGAACCTGACGAGCGCATAAGGTATGTTTACTTCCCCACGAGCGGCGTAGTCTCTCTACTCTGCACTACCAACGACGGCGCAAGTATTGAAGCTGGCACCATCGGGATGGAAGGAATGGTTGGCATATCAATTTTCTTGGGCGTGGATTCATCACCTAACCGCGCCATGGTACAGGTCGAAGGGGAAGCGTTGAGAATGAAAGCAAAGGTGTTTAGAGAGATGGCCGGTCTAAGTGGTCGCTTTCACGACCTCTTGCATCTTTACACCTACGCGCTCATGACTCAGATGTCTCTATCGGTCGCCTGCAACCGCTTCCACAATGTTGAAAAGCGATTGGCGCGCTGGCTGTTGATGATGCAAGACCGTGCGCAAGTGGATGAATTCAGGTTCACCCAAGACCTCATCTCACAAATGATAGGGACGCATCGCCCACACGTCTCAAAGGCTGCCAACAACCTTCACAGTGCCGGGCTAATCCGCAATGGTCGCGGCAAAATTGATATACTCAACCGGGAAGGCTTAATGAAAACCGCTTGTGATTGTTATCTAACTGCAAAAAAGAGATTTGATGGTCTCTTCAGCGTTTAAATTCTCCCCGGTTCTTGCCTTAAAGCAACTTAAAAGTTGTTGTGTACGAGAGCGCCTAGACAGGTCTTGGCTCGAAGCGTACAATTTGTACAGTTCCCCTTAAATAAGAGAAATCTTTAGATATGACCTTGCCATCCCCCACAAGGAACGGGCAAGAGTGCATATCTTTCATCAAGCTGTTTGTAGCATAAGCGAAGGTGTGTTTTGTTCTGCTTTGAGTGCAACGCGATTTGGTAGAGGGCACTATGGCAAGCGGGCGTGTTAGAGAATTACTGAGAGAAATATCCCGACGGCATCATTAACCTACACCGCCAGGTTTTTGTTTATACACTCACTAATTTGACTGTGTTGGCAAGTCAGGCGGACGAAAGTGAGGAAGTTGACATGGGATATACAGGAACAGCGCATAAGCAAGTAGCGCAGATTCCTTCTGGCTCAATCATTCTGGAAGGCGAGTTAATTGTGCCTGCGGGCGCTTCTGGCGTAGTGCTCTTCGCGCACGGGTCAGGCAGCAGTCGCCACAGTCCGCGCAACCAGTTCGTTGCGCGTGTCATACGAGAAGCTAATGTGGGTACGCTGCTCTTCGATCTACTTACGAAGGAAGAAGAGACGATTGACATCTACACACGTCACCTGCGCTTCGACATTGGGTTACTCGCAGACCGACTGGTTGATGCGACCAACTGGATAAAGAGCGAGAGCGGGACACGTCACTTGCGCGTAGGCTACTTCGGTTCAAGCACTGGCGGCGGTGCCGCCCTCGTCGCTGCTGCCCGTATCGGTGAAGAGATCGGTGCAGTAGTCTCGCGCGGTGGACGACCAGACCTTGCGGGCGAAGCGCTCGCGCTAGTTAAGTCTCCGACGCTTCTGATCGTAGGAGGATACGACGAGCCGGTAATAGAGTTGAACGAAAAAGCTTATGCGCAACTTCGTTGTGAAAAGGAGTTGAAGATCGTGCCGGGCGCGACACATCTCTTTGAAGAGCCGGGGACGCTCGAAGAGGTTGCAAGCCTCGCCGCCGAATGGTTCCAGCGTCATCTTCAATCCCGTTCAAGCGTCAACACGACGTGACGCTAAAGCCATCCCCCCCAGCAAATCCTCGCGGGCAAAAGAGTGGAGGTAATTTGATGAACAATCATCGTGAAATCGCATATGCGCTGTTAAGAGTGACTATGGGTGTGGTGTTTCTATTCTACGGCGTAGGTAAATTCATGGGTGGCGTAGGCAACTTTGCTGGCGGCATGAACCAGAGGTTTTCCGGGAAATTGCCGTCGGCGCTCGTCACACCGTTCGCCTACGCGCTGCCTTTCGCGGAAGTAATTTTAGGTGCGCTGCTAGTCGTCGGGTTATTTAACACGATTGCACTCGTACTGGTGGGACTGGAACTGCTCGCTCTAACTTTCGGCACGGTCATGTTGGGCGACCCTCCGACCGTCGCGCATAACGCGCAGTACGCATTGATCAATTTCGTCTTACTGTGGCTGGCCGATTACAACGGCTACTCGATTGACCGCCTTCGTCGTGGCAAGCCGACTGTGAGTAGTCCCTAATTCTACTCTCTGGTTGCCACGCTTTTATCGTCACACACGAGGCGGCGAGAGTTGAGTCTAGAAGACTGGCGAGAAAAGGAGTGAAAACATGAGACCATTGAAGCTATCAGCGCTCATTTTATTTATTATTCTAGCAGCGGGAATAATCGTTCATTACTCGACTGGCAGCCGCAATGTGGCTGGCGCTCACCCGCTTCAATTGAATGAATCAGGCGGTTCAACGAACGAATCAGTCGTGCCCTCAATTCTTTCCGGCGCTAGCTCAACTCTGGCTAGATACAGGCTGGATGCCAGCCAGAGCCGGTTCATGGTGCGAGCCTTCGCGGGAGGGTTGCTGTGGTTCAAAGGGCACGACCATTTCATCGCAGTGCGAGATTTTTCGGGCGAGGTGCAGCTAACGCCGAGCGCAATTAGCCCTGCTTCGCTTCAAATGACCATCCGAGCCGAATCTCTTGTTGAGACGCGCGATGTATTTACGGAACAGCAGAAGCAGATAATCAACAGGGAACTGCGCGAGATAGTGCTTGAGACGAATAAGTATCCTGAGATTACTTTCAAGAGTACGGACGTCACTGTGAATCTGAGCGGCGGGCAGGTGGAAGCGAAGATAGGCGGCGACCTCACGCTGCATGGTGTCACTCGCCACATAGTTATACCAACCGAAGTGACATTAAGTGGCTCGACGCTCAGAGCGCGTGGAGAGTTCACGATCAATCGCAGCGATTATAACGTCAAGGCAACGTCCGCATTTCATGGCACGGTTCGAGTCAGAGACAATCTGAAGTTCACCTTCGACATAGTTGCACAGCAGATTTAGTTCTTTTGAAATCTAGCATAAGGAGGATGAGCGGGAAATGGCAGAGAAGAAAGAGCAGTGTGCACATCCGGGATGTAAATGTCCTAGGCCATCAACGGGCGATTATTGCAGCGATTATTGTGCGAACGCTCAACAGGGCGGTATGGATAATGAGTGCCGCTGCGAGCACCCGGAGTGTGAGTAAAGGCTGAATCCAAAGCGCCGATGAAGTTGCTTCGCTTCTATGGGAGGAGACAGAAAAAGGATGATTTATAGAGATCGAATCGAAGCGGGAAAGCGCCTTGCGGAGAAGCTCACGGAGTATGCCAATCGAGCGGACGTTCTAGTGCTTGCATTGCCGCGCGGCGGAGTGCCTGTAGCCTTTGAAGTGGCTCGCGCGCTTCATGCTCCTCTGGACATCTTTCTGGTCAGAAAGCTTGGCGTACCGGGTCACCCGGAACTGGCAATGGGAGCGATTGCCACAGGCGGCGTGCGCGTCCTCAACGATGATGTGGTGAACTATCTGGATGTTCCAGGCGAAGTGATTGACGCGGTTGCGGCCAGTGAGCAACGAGAGTTGGAGCGCCGAGAACGTCTCTATCGTGGGACGCGTCCCGCGCCGGACGTAAAGGGAAAGACTGTGATTCTTGTGGATGATGGCCTTGCTACGGGTTCAACCATGCGAGCCGCCGCCGCAGCGCTTCGCCAGCAGAAGCCGACGCGAATCGTCGTCGCCGTTCCGGTTTCAGCAGTGCAGACATGCGATGAGTACAGGATGGGCGTGGATGAGATTATCTGCGCCGTCACGCCGGAGCCGTTTCACGCGGTCGGTCTCTGGTACAAAGACTTTTCGCAGACAACTGATGAAGAGGTGCGCCATCTGCTTGAATTATCTACGAGCGGGCAGGCTAACGCCGCGTCGAATGATAAGTAGCGCACGGCACGAGTAGGTTCATCAGAAAGGTAGCAGCGATGAGAGACGCAGCCAGCTTCAGCTTGAGCAATGCCATACGCGAAGCCGCGCACACGTTGACGGGCGCGAGCGCTGATTATGATCCGTTGATGCGGCTGGTTGATGATGCCAGATTCGTCTTGATTGGCGAGGCCTCACACGGCACGCACGAGTTCTACGCGCAGCGCGCGCAGATAACTAAACGGCTCATTAAAGAGAAAGGCTTTACGGCTGTGGCGGTCGAGGCTGACTGGCCGGACGCCTATCGCGTCAACCGCTACGTGCGAGGGGTGCGCAATGATGCAGAGGCAATAGACGCGCTCTCAGGATTTCAGCGCTTTCCCACCTGGATGTGGCGCAACGCAGACGTGCTCGACTTCATAGGCTGGCTGCGCGCGCATAACGATGCGCTCAGTACAGATCAGAAAAAGGTAGGCTTCTACGGGCTAGACCTCTATAGCCTTCACGCCTCTATGGGGGCAGTCCTCAACTACCTGGACAAGATTGACCCGGAGGCGGCTCGTCGCGCGCGCCAACGCTATTCTTGTTTCGACCATTACGGAGAGGACACGCAAACTTACGGCTACGTCGCCGGTATGGGCCTCACAGAATCTTGTGAGAACGAGGTGGTCGGTCAACTCATAGAGTTGCGCCGCCGCGCCGCCGAGTACGCTAGCCGCGACGGTCGCGTAGCCGAAGACGAGTTCTTCTTCGCAGAGCAGAACGCGCGGCTCGTCAAGAATGCCGAAGAGTATTACCGCTCCATGTTTCGCGGGCGCGTCTCGTCATGGAACCTGCGCGACCAGCACATGGCGGAGACTTTGGATGCGCTGGTCGCACATCTGGAAAGACAGGGCAGACATCCGAAGATCGTTGTGTGGGAGCACAACTCACACTTGGGCGACGCGCGCGCCACGCAGATGGGCGAAAGCGGCGAATGGAACGTCGGGCAACTCGTGCGCGAGCGCCACGAGAGCGAGGCCGTGCTGGTTGGCTTCACCACCTACAGCGGCACTGTGACGGCTGCTTCGGACTGGGATGCGCCTGCCGAGCGCAAGCGTGTGCGCGCAGCGCTGCCGGAAAGTTATGAGGCGCTCTTTCATCATGTAGGAGTGCCGCGATTTCTTTTGGACTTGCGAGACGGCGAGCCTGCAATCAAGGGACTGGAAGAGCCACGGCTTGAGCGCGCCATAGGAGTCATCTACCGCCCCGAAACCGAGCGCCAGAGCCACTACTTTTACGCGCGGCTGCCAAGCCAATTCGATGCAGTGCTTCATTTCGACGAGACGCGGGCTGTTGAGCCTTTGGAGCGTACCGCACGTTGGCAAGCGGGGGACACAGGCGAAGTACCAGAGACATTCCCCTCCGGCATCTAGCAGATAAGGGAGGAAGCATAACCGATGAGAGAGATTCCGCGTGAAGAGTGGGCAGAGTTCTTGGACATCTTCAGCCGACAGCATGAAGGTTGGCTGGTCACCGTCGAAGTTCTCAGCGAAGAGATAGGCGCACAGGTGGAGGCCGAAGGGAAGCCTCTTGAGGGAATTACCGCCGAGTTGGCACGTCACGCACAATATTACAGCGCCAACACACGTACGCATCGAGCAGGATGAGAACGGGGCGGATATGGCGCTCCAGATCGAGTCGTCAGAAGGAGCGACAACCCTCGTGCGCCTGCGCTCGGCGATGCTGCCGGAGATGGTGGACGGTATAGTTTCGGAGTAAGAATGTGAAGTTATGTAGTAGCCGCATGGCTGCTCGCCCCAATGATTGAGGATCGTTTATGTTTGTCTTCCAGATTGACGGAAGAAATAGTAAGTGAGAGGAGAACGTACCATGAAGTGCAGCGAGATTATGACGAAAGACCCTGTGTGCTGTTTGTCCAGCGATACAGTGAATAAAGCGGCTCAGTTGATGAAGACCGAAAATGTAGGCCCGATTCCTGTGGTGGCAGACGAAGAGAGTAAAAGGCTGATTGGCATAGTGACGGATCGAGACTTGGCTTTGAAGGTGGTCGCCGAAGCGAAGGATGCTAAGAGCACTATGGTTGATGACGTGATGACTACAGGCGTGGTGGCATGCCGGGCTGATGACAACTTACAAAACGCGCTAAAGGCTATGGAAGAGCATCAGGTGCGGCGCATTCCTATCATAGACGATAACGATAGGGTTATAGGCATCATCGCGCAGGCCGATATTGCAACGCGCATCAATCAGCCGAAGAAGACCGCAGAGGTTGTAGAGGAAATCTCTAAGACAAACGCGGCGGGCAGCTAATCGAAGAACAGTCCGCTAAGCTCTTCTCAAATGGTCGTGTAGCGGCGACCGGGTCTTGTCTGCAACAATTCCTTAGTTGCGGCTCGGAGTCGAGTGTGGAACTATGCCAACAACAGCCCACGCAACGGTACGGCTACACAAGGAGAATTGAGATGGCAAAGTGTGAAGTGTGCGGCAACGATTATTCTTGTCCTCTGAGGTCATCAGGAAAAGACTTAACTATCGAGGAGCATTAAATGATAACAGTCACTGGAATCTTCGCACGCCGCGCCGACGCTGAACGATCCGTCGAGCTTCTGCGTTCCATTGGCATCAATGAGGAAGAGTTCGCGCTGTTGGTGCCGGGTGTGCCGGAGGAAGAGGTAGAAGATGCTGTGACTCATACCGAAACTGAGGAGAAGGGAGCAGGCAAAAAGGTTGGCGAGGCAATGGGGCGTGGGCTGGGGATTGTTGGAGGAATAATGGTTGGCGGCGCAGTCGGCAGTGCCTTCGTGCCGGGTGTCGGGGCAGTTCTAGCCGCAGGCATCCTCGCCGCAGCAATCTTAGGTACGATGGGCGCAAGGCTTGGTAAAGCGGCGGGTGATGAGATTGATGAAACGGTTGTGTCCTCGCTACGACATGATGAGATTCACATTTACGAAGAAGCGCTCAGACAGGGTCGCTCAGTCCTCCTTACAATGGTCAGTGGCGAGGAGCAGGCCGAAGCTGCGCGTAAAATTCTACTTGATGCAGGAGCTATAAGTCTTGATGAGGCGCACGAGAGTTGGTGGAGCGGGCTGCGCCGCGCGGAGGAGGAAGAATACGCAAGACGTGGTCATGATTTCGCGACCAACGAGAAGCTTTACAGGCACGGATTTGAAGCGGCGCAGCATCCGGCGTTACGCGGCAAATCATTTGCGGAAGCCGCTAACGAATTGCGCGAGCGCTACGGAGACGATTATCAGCAAGAAGCTTTCCGGCGCGGATATGTGCGCGGTCTCTCGCACCGCCAGCGCATGGTGGAGAAGTATCCGAGCAAACCGAATCGAGAATCAGAGAAGGGTGTATGAGTGAACGGGCATTCGGGTTCATTCGCACAAATAAGCGCGAGAGCAAGCCGCGCATCTGAACGCCAGTAGAGAGAGCAACCCGAACTCCATCTATTTGAAAAGATTATTACGGTTCTCAATTGAATGCGACTAGGTCAGAGTTCACGCTTCGAGCGTGTATGTCGGAGCAGCCCTTATGGCTGTACTCTAAACTCGTCAATTCTTACTTGTACGTGTTCGATCCTTGCAGCTTGCGTATATAAGCGATGACGGCCCAACGATCCCGCGCATTCACCTGATGACTGTAGCGCCCCATCGTGCGATAGCCGTTTGTGATGACATCGAAATAAAATCCTGCGGGGTGATGGCGCACTTCGTCTGAGGAAAATGGCGGAGGAGGTGGAAACCTGTAGCTAAGAGTTCCTGTGACCGTCCCATCGCCTTCGCCCGTTTTGCCGTGACACATTGCGCAGTAAATCTCGTAGCGCTCGCGCCCGCGTTCGATTAATTGTGCCGTAACAGGAATCGGGATGCTGTCAACATAAGTGTCGCCGGATTTGAATGCCAACAAGTTTGTAAAATTAGTCCCCGCGTCTTCACGGGCGATTGTGCCCGGGACTAGGGGGCGAGACGATTGTCCGTCACGAAAAAAATTGCTTGGTTCAAGCGGCCTGTATTTGGGCTGACGTGCCATCTTCTGCGTGCATGCCGCTATAAATAGCAGAAAGATTATTACGCATGCGATTCGGCTACAGAGCGAGATGGCAGCGCGCCGATCTCTTTCGGCATTAGTATGGAGCAGGCGTGAATTCCTCGTCATGCCTCATCCTCCTTCACCTTCGACTGCTGCAAGAGCTTACGCATCTCGCTCATGGAAACTGACGGAAGGAAGCGCACGAACAGGAACAGCAAGCTCAGGAATAGACCGAATGAGCCGACGAGCGTGGCCCAATCCCAAAGTGTGGCCGAAAAGACGCCCCATGAGCTTGGCAGAAAATCTCTGTGCAGGCTCTCAATCACGATCACATATCGCTCGAACCACATCCCCGTGCAGATGACGAGTGACAGGACGAAGAGAATCGGTAGATTTGTTCTCACGCGCTTGAACCAGAGCAATTGCGGTGCGATAGCGTTCGAGACAATCTGCGTCCAGAACATCAAGGCGTAAACGCCCCTTGCGCGCTCACTAGCGTTATACGCTTCGTACAGATTCCCGCCGTACCACGCAGAGAACCTTTCTATAATGTAGCCATAAGTCACAAGCAATCCCATAGCGAGCATGATCTTCGCCAAGTTATCGAAATGACGCTTGGTGATAAAGTCTTCAAGCCGGAAGGCTGCGCGCAACGGGATCGTGATAATGATGACCATCGCCAGACCAGAAAATGCTGCCCCGGCGACGAAGTATGGAGGCGAGAGGGTCGTGTGCCATCCGGGCAATATCGCCACGGAGAAATCGTAACTGACGATTGAATGCACTGAGACGACAAGAGGCGTTGCTAGAGCCGCGAGCATTAGATAGGCGCGCTCGTACCGATGCCAATGGCGCGCATCGTTGCGCCAGCCCAAAGCAAGCATTCCGTAGATAGCCCAAGCCGCGCGGCTCTTCGCGCGGTCGCGCATCGTCGCCAGATCGGGAAGCAGCCCTGTGTACCAGAAGAAGAGCGAGACCACGCCGTAAATCAGGATGGCGAAGACATCCCACACAAGGGGCGAACGAAACTGCGGCCAAACATCCTCTATGTTCGGGTAAGGCAGCAGCCAGTAGAAATATTCCGGGCGGCCAAGATGAAGTATAGGATAGAGACCAGCGCAAGCCAGGGCGAAGAGCGTCATAGCTTCTGCAAAGCGGTTAATGGAGGTGCGCCACTTCTGGTTCATCAGTAGCAGCATTGCGGAGATCAGAGTCCCCGCGTGGCCTATGCCTATCCACCAGACGAAGTTTGTTATCGCAAGCCCCCACGCCACGGGCTGGTTCACGCCCCAGATGCCTATGCCACGAGAGAACAGCCGGGCGATTGAGAACATGAAAAGCATCAGCAGCGCGAAGGAAAGACCGAAACCCAGAAACCAGCCTGTTGGAGTCGGCTTGAAAATAGGCGCACTGATTTTCTGCGTGATGCTTGAGAAAGTATGTCTCCCCTTAATTACAGGCGGAGGAGCGAATTCCTCTGCGGCCTCTTCTCGTATGTTCTCTGATTGCGCCATGTTGCTCAAAAGTTAGTGGCTCATGTCAAGAATCGGTGCAAAGGAAAACTATCCACGCGCACCACACGAAATCACACGAAGAGAAAGGGGTTTATCATTCGTGTGATTTCGTGTGGTGCGCGTGGATAATCCTTTATTGCATCATCACTTTGCTCTGTCATCAGCGCCTATCCTTTACATGAGCCAAGTTAGTTTTAGATAATTTGAGAACTGCAATCTTTTCGTCAGTAATGGCAAACGCTACAACTGGTCAGGTCTAGCGCGCCTCTGATCTTATATTCTTCAACAAGCTTGCGACCCGTAGTGTCCTGATTGCTCGGCGGCTGCCACTTCATATTGAAGACTTGCTCGCGCGGCATGACAAACCTTTCTGGATTGCGGTGGCAGTTGAGACACCACTGCATAGAGAACGGCTCGGCCTGCCAGATTACGGGAATCTGATTATCCAGAGGGAAGGTCTCTTCCAGGGGAACCATCTCATCAATACGCCCGTGGCAAGTCACGCAGCCCACCCCCTTATTCAGATGAATGCTGTGATTGAAGTGGACGTAATCCGGTAGACGAGAGACGCGCATCCATTCTAAAGGCTGGCCGGTCTCGTAGCTTAGGCGCACGGGTTGGAGTATGGTTTGATTTATCCCGACTTGAGAATGGCACTGCATGCAAGTTTCCGTCGGAGGCATGCCTGCGAAAGATGAAGTCTCGACAGAGGAGTGGCAATAGCGGCAATCAATTTCTAGACTTCTAACATGACGTTCGTGGCTGAAAGGAACGGGCTGCCGATGTCCGACGCCAACGCCAGTGTTCAGTGGCGACCTCATTATCAAATAAGAGACCAATACAATTCCGACTAGGAAGAAGACGAAACCAAAAACAATCACTCTTGCCAGCTTATTCGCAAAGCGCGGGAAGACTCTAGGCTCTGTTCTCTTCGGCGTCATCTATCTGCGCTGCTGAAAGGTTCATCTTTAGGGGACGAACAAATGGGGAGCTGTAAACTCTTCTTGAAAGAGAAGAGTTTACTTCCCACTTCAACCGTTTACATCCGCGACATCTCTATTTTTCGGTGAGATATTATGCGCTGATAAGTTCAGCTTTCATAGGAAAAAGATTGTCAGTTTTAATTCGCACATCCTTTAGAAATCCGGGAAATATAGCCACGCTCCTTGAGGTGCTGCTATAAAGTGTTGTATGTCAGTCACAGAGATATTGCTACTTGGTATATCATTGAAGGAAGCTATCTATGTATCAAGTGCCGTATATGTAGGAACTGAGCACTACAGAGTGCTATAAAGATAATCGAAGAGTCCTACATGATAATGGATTGCTTGATGCCCATCGCTTGTGTTAGCAGTAGATTTATCTGTTGGTCGCGCGCTGCAAAGAGCGAAGAATATGAGTCCTACTAAGGTTGCCATCAGCGGCTTTTCATCAGAGGTTGGCAAAACCACGCTGCTGTGTGAATTGTTGCGCGCCTTTCCCGGATGGGAGGCGATTAAGATGACGCGCGGGCACTATCGCTCGTGCGGAAAAGACCCGAAGGCTTGCTGCGTAAGTCACCTCTTAGGCGACAAGCCCCTAATCCGTTCCGGTCGTAAAGAGACCTATACGCCGGGTAAAGACACTGGGCGGTACTGGGACGCCGGAGCATCAAATGTTCACTGGGTAATTGTTACAGACAATCAGGTGGAGCAGGGAATCAAGCTGGCGCTTGCGCGCGTCGAATCACCCGGAGTGCTAATTGAAGGAAATAGCTTCCTCAAATTCGTAGATGTAGATTTCACAGTGATGGTCGCGCCGGTTCAAGGTGCTAAGATCAAACCCTCTGCACGCCGCGCGCTTCAGAATAGTTCTGCTCTTTACCTGTTTGAGAATGGGGCGAATGCTGCGACTGCTACAGCGCGCGAGCGGTTTGGTTTGTGGCTCAAAGGCTCTGCTGATAGAGATGTAATCGGCGCGCTCCCTGTTTACATACGCGAAGATTTACCGGATTTGGTTACGCGTATTCAGACGATACATTCGGCGGTTGCCGCTTGATAGTTTTTATGAGTTATGCAGTTGAACGAACAGGTCAGTACCGCCTGCGGTAGCGGGCGGGTAGTTGCTGCATCTAAGACCCGCCCGCTACCGCAGGCGGTACTGACAAGGCTTGCGCTTTTCTGTCAACTGCGTATCTCCTAAGTTTTATAAAAACCCTTTTTATGGTCTGGGAGTCTTCCTCAAAACGTAAAGAGTCCTGGGACGCGCTGATTCAGCGAGCCGACCGGCTGGCTGAGAAGTATGATTCGGTAAAGGAACTGCTGCTCTTTTATGCGAAGCTGCTCTGCGCGCAGAAAGAAATTTACGAGCGCCTTCGCAGCCGTAAGGGCTGGCTTCCTTCCGGTCTGCTTGAAGAAGATTTAACGGTCGTGCGCGTGATGATGCCGGAGTTGCTACGGAGTATTGAGAAGAGCGGCACAGCTTCGCTTGTAGAGGAAGCGAAGCTGCTTTTGCAGGCAAGTGATGATGAGATTGACCGTATGCTGCTCGAACAGTGGCGCGCACCATCGGACGCGTCGTTCTTCGCCAAAGCATTCTTGCAGCCTTACGCTCGATGGCTGGCCGAATCCGGCGCTCGCCCCATAGATAGAGACCTGGGCGAAGGAGAAAATCACTGCCCGTTCTGCGGAGGCCCGCCTCAACTCAGCTTCCTTTTGAACAAAGAAGCTACTGCGGAGAGCGGCAACCGCGATCTGCTCTGTTCTACTTGTCTGACCAGTTGGCCTTTCAGGCGCGTCGTCTGCGCCAATTGCGGTGAAGAGCGGCCATCGAAGCTCGGATACTTTCAATCGCCGGAATACGAACACGTCAGAGTTGAAGCCTGCGATACCTGTCGGCACTACATCAAGGGAATTGATCTAACGCGCCTAGGTTTAGCCGTTCCCCTGGTTGACGAGGTGGCGGCTGCTCCACTGGATTTGTGGGCGCAGGAGCATGGCTACACAAAAATCGAACTGAATTTAGTAGGACTTTAAGAATAGTAGGGATGAAAGAAGGGATGAAGGATGAATAAGAAGGAGTGAATAGGTCAACATGCAATTGACTCACTCTTACTCATCCCTTATCCCTCATCCTTCATCCCTTCTTTCATCCCTCATCCCTCATCCCTATTAGGCCGCGTCCTAAAATCAAGGTTGACATTTACCAGAACGAGGCATAATCTTCCGCCAAATCCGAAATAGCGCCGCCCCCTTTATTTAACGGGAGACAAAAAAGTGAGCCTCGTCATATCGCTCACAAGCAACCCACTCAATGCCCGTCGGGTCAGTAGCGTTCTACGCCTTCAAGTAGCTGTCAGCCTGTATCAACTTCAACTAAAACCTCCTCTAAATAATCCTTATCGTGTTCATCTCTTCTTTCTAAGGAGATAGCCAGTATGGATAGAAGAACATTCATTAAAACAACGATTGTCGGAGGGGCTGCGGTTTCCGCCTTCGGCTTTAATCTCACACAAGTTCGCGCGCAGACGCAGGCATTGAAGATCGCGCGCACGACCGAGACGCGCTCGACCTGTCCTTACTGCTCCGTAAGCTGCGGCGTCATCATCCACACGATCGGAGACCGTGCCAAGAACACAACGCCGCAGGTCGTGCATGTAGAAGGAGACCCAGATCACCCGATCAATCGCGGCACGCTCTGCCCGAAAGGCGCTTCGCTCGAACAGGACATCTTGAACGAGCGCCGCCTCGTAAAGCCGCAGGTGCGCAGACCCGGCTCCGATCACTGGGAGGACATCTCCTGGGACGATGCTATCAACGAGATTGCTCAGAAGGTGAAGAAGACGCGCGATGAGACTTTCGTTGAGCAGGATCAAAGCGGACACACAGTTAACCGTTGCGAAGGCATAGGCTGGAGCGGTGGCTGCACAGACACTAATGAACTGAACTTTCTTGCCGTCAAGACAATGCGCAGCATGGGGGTCTGCTACTTCGAAACGCAGGCCCGTGTTTGACACGGTCCGACGGTCTCCAGTTTGGGGCCCACATTCGGACGCGGCGCAATGACTAATGGCTGGATTGACATCAAGAACACCGACATGATGTTGATCATGGGCGGCAATCCGGCTGAGAACCACCCGTGCGGTTTCAAGTGGCCGATTGAAGCTAAAACCAAACGCAATGCGAAGATGATCGTCGTTGACCCGCGCTTTACGCGCACGGCTGCGACAGCCGATCTCTTCTTGCAGATTCGCGCTGGCGCGGACATAGCATTCTTGGGCGGCCTCATCAACTACGCCATTGAGAACGAACGCATCGCCCATGATTATCTCGTCAACTACACCAACGCGGCCTTCATCGTTAAAGAGGGTTTCAAGCTGCCCGAAGATGGACTCTTCTCCGGCTTCGATTCGAGCGGGCAGACTTATAACAAAGCCACCTGGAATTACGAGGAGGGCGGAAACCTAGGCCCCGTGACGGAGAACACAGCAGGCGCGGCATCTTCTAGCCCATCGTCAACTTCATCCGCCTCTTCTGCAACAAGCAGCGTCTCAAGCGGAACAACCGGCGAGCAGCATCGAGCAGGACAGCAACCGGCGCAAAACTTCGAGAACCGATCTACGCAAGTTAGAACGCGGCCTTCCACGCCTCCG
>MNJR01000153.1:55933-60642 GCA_001920415.1 Acidobacteria bacterium 13_1_20CM_3_53_8
CCAATCTTCCTGCCAACACCGCTTATGACCTCTCGCTCGAACATGAGCGCTCTGTTTTTCAGTTGCTCAAGAAACAGTACGCGCGTTACACGCCTGAGATGGTCGAGCGCATCACGGGCATTCCGCGTGATCAGTTCTTAAAAGCCGCAGACCTCTTCACGTCCATACGCAAAGGCGGCGACATGAAGAAGGCCGGGACGATTATCTACGCCGTTGGGTGGACGCAACACACTTTCGGCACGCAGATCATTCGCACGGCGGCGATTCTTCAACTCATCTTAGGCAACGTTGGTCGTGCGGGCGGCGGCGTCAACGCTCTGCGCGGGCATTCCAACATTCAGGGCGCGACAGATATGGGTGGCGTCTTCGACATCTTCCCCGGCTACTTGAAGATTCCGGCCCCGACCGATACAGACCTTGCTACATTTCTGAAACGGACAACGCCCACGCCGTCGAAGCCCAACATGTGGGATTCCTACAACTATTGGTCCAACACGCCGAAGTTCATGGTCTCGTTTCTCAAGTCACTCTACGGCGATGCGGCGAGGCAGGAGAACGATTTTGCCTTTCCCTATCTGCCCAAGATAGATCGTAACTATTCTTGGACTGAGATGTGGGACTACATGTACAACGGTCAAGTCAAAGGACTGTTCGCCTTCGGCATGAACGGCGTGATGATCGGCCCGAACTCCCGCAAGAATATTGACGCGCTAAAGAAAGCTGACTGGCTGGTTGTCTGCGAGCTTTACCCGGACGAAACGAGCGAGTTCTGGCGAGCACCCGGCATCTCGAAAAACGATATGGCGAAGATTAATACGACCGTCTATCGTCTGCCGGGCGCGGGCTTCGCCGAAAAGGACGGCACGTTCGTCAACTCTGCCAGATGGCTACAATGGAAGTACGTGGCGCTGCCGCCGCCGGGACAAGCCAAAGTAGATCAGGAGATTCTAGCGCGCATCTTTTTGAAGGTGCGTGAGCTTTACCGGAATGAAGGAGGAAAATTCCCCGATCCTATCTTGAATCTCACTTGGGCTTACACGACGCCTGAGAATCCGTCATTCGCGGAAGTTGCTAAAGAGATCAACGGACGCGCGCTGGCCGACCTGACTGAGCCGACGCAGCCGGGTGTGACCATCAAAGCCGGACAACAACTGCCGGGCTTCGCATGGCTACGCGATGACGGCACGACCGCGTGCGGCAACTGGCTCTACTCTGGCTCATGGACGGAGGCAGGCGCGCAGATGCAACGACGCGGCACGGAAGACCCTTCAGGACTCGGCGTCTATCCGAACTGGGCCTGGTCATGGCCTGCGAACCGGCGCGTGATGTACAACCGCGCGTCGTGCGACCCATCAGGTAAACCCTGGGACTATGAACGCAGGCAAGTTTGGTGGAATGAAGCTCAACAGAAGTGGGTCGGCAACGATGTGCCAGACTTTAAGGTGGACTCGAAACCGCAGGATCACATGGGGCCGTTCATCATGAACCCTGAAGGCGTAGGTCGTATCTTCGCGCCGCTTGCGGCGTTTGCCGATGGGCCTTTCCCAGAACACTACGAGCCTGTGGAGAGTCCCATAGCCAACCCGTTGCATCCGAACCAGTCGAACAATCCGGTTGCCAAGAAGTACAAGTCTGATCTGGACAGGTATGGGACGCCCGAAGAAGGCTTCAACATCGTCTGCACCACCTACCGCTTGACCGAGCACTATCACTACTGGACGAAGAACAACCCTATGAACGTACAGCTTGTACCGGAGCCGTTCGTTGAAGTGCCCGCTCAACTCGCAGACGAAATGGGCATCACAGGCGGCGAGAAAGTGAAGGTCACTAGCGCGCGCGGCGTCTATGTGGCAAAGGCTATGGTCACAAAAGGAATCAAGCCGATGATGATTGACGGCAAGAAGACTTATCAGATCGGCATTCCGATTCACTCGGGCTATCGTGGCATAGCGGAGGATGAAGGCAGAACCTCGCTCGACCCTGCCAACCAGCTTTCGCCAGCCGCCATTGACCCGAACGCTTACACGCCGGAGTTCAAAGGCTTCCTCGTGAAGATCGAGAGAGCCTGACGATTTTGGATTTTAGATTTTGGATTGCGGATTGGCGAACCGAGTTGAAGAGAAGCGGTGTTTCTCTTTCAATCCAAAATCCAAAATCTAAAATCCAAAATGGAGAGGGTATGAGCGACGAAAGAACATTGCAAATCCAGCAAATCTCGGCTCACCCCGGCACCGTTCCCGGTCAAGGAGCGCAACGCGAGGTCGAGGTTGCCAAATATATTGACGTGACGACCTGCATCGGATGCAAGGCTTGCGAGGTGGCTTGTGTAGAGTGGAACGATCATCCGTTCCGCGAAACGACTTTCGATAACACTTACCAGACGATGCCCACGACCGAGTGGAACTACTACAACCTGATTAAGTTCGTAGAGCACGAGCGCGATGGCAACTTCATGTGGCTGATGCGCAAAGATCAATGTATGCACTGCGCTGATCCGGGTTGTTTGCGCGCGTGCCCTGCGGATGGCGCAATCGTCCAGTACGAGAACGGTATAGTTGATTTCCAACAGGAGAACTGCATAGGCTGTGGTTACTGCATCTCGGGCTGCCCCTTTGACATTCCGAAGTTTAATCCGAAGACGAAGAAAGTTTTCAAATGCACGCTCTGCTCCGACCGCGTAGGCCAGGGGCTTGAGCCTGCGTGCATCAAGGCCTGTCCTACAGGCTGTCTACACTTCGGCACGAAAAGCGATATGGTCGCTCTGGCAAATACGCGAGCCAAGCAACTGCGCGAGCAGTCAGGCTTCCAGAACGCCGGAGTTTATGACCCGCAATCAATCGGCGGCACGCACGTCATCTACGTGCTGCACGACGCGACGCAGCCGGAACTCTACGGCGGATTGCCATCGAATCCGCAGATTCCGCCGAGCTACACCGGCTGGAAATGGTTAGCCAAACCTGCCGGGCTTGTGATGGCAGCATTGGGTCTCCTTGCCGTCTTCTTCCATCGCGTAGCGGTCGGGCCGAAGTTGCCACAGCCCGAAGAGCCTCCGCCCGCAGAAGCCCAGCCTGACACAATCGAGGCGAAGAGAAAGGAGAAGCCATGAGCAGTTCTGTTGAGCGTTTTGACGAACGTGCGCGGCGCGAAGCCGACCGCGTGGGAGAGACGGTTGTTCATCGCGGCGAGTTATTGCGTCATCCCGTTTACACGCGCGTGCTTCATTGGCTGGTGGCGATCTCCTTCGTTCTCTCGCTACTTTCTGGTTTTGCTATTTACTCGCCGTATCTCTTTCGCTGGCTCACTCCGCTCTTTGGCGGTGGGCCAACGACGCGCTTCCTGCATCCCTGGTTCGGTCTGCTCTTCGACATCTTCTTCTTCTTTCAGTTTTTGAATTGGTTGGTGCCGATGTTGTGGACGAAAGCAGATAGCCGTTGGCTACGGCGCATTAAAGAGTACACGACGAATGAGGAGAAGTTGGAACCGGAAGACGTGGGCTTCTTCAATGGCGGTCAGAAAATCTACTTTTGGGCTATCGTCGTAAGCGGCCTGCTTTTTCTAATCTCAGGTATCCCGATGTGGTTAGACCATGTTGCGCCGCGCTGGCTGGTCGCCGCGAGTTACATCGTTCACGACATCGCCGCACTCATTATGCTGGCTGGATTTATCATACACATCTACGAAGGGACGGCGGCACAGCCTGGCACCTTCCGCTCAATGACCGATGGAACAGTGACGAAGGAGTGGGCTTGGACGCACCACCCTGCGTGGTATGAGGATGTGACGGGGCGCAACCCGCGTGAAGACTATGAGCGTGCGCAACGACGCCAGCGCGAACGCGCTCGCGCAATAGAGGCTTGGGAGCATGAGCATGAGACGCGCGAACGAATTAACGAACCCGGTACGGAAGAATTTCCAGAACGTTAGTTCGGTATTCTTTGATCGGTTTGGGCGGGACGAATGGCAGCAAAATTCTCCCGCCCCAGCACTCCTCTTGGCTGGTTGACGCTTCTTCCTTATACCGGATTGCAGAATAAAGAGAGGAAAATAATTATCCACGCGCGCCACACGAAACTTCACGAAAGGAGGACGAATCTTAACTTTGCTCTTTTTCTTCGTGTCGTTTCGTGTGGCGCGCGTGGATAAACTCTCTTCCTCCAATTTGATCGCAATTGGGTATTACCTGTCTTGATGAAAGTGAGGCTAATACTATGACCCGATTTTTTCATCTTCCGCTCGCTCTAGCTTTGTTGTTGGTAATCGCATCGCTCGGATACGCGCAAGCAGACAATTCAGCCGCACAACTAAACGGCTCAAACGTCGCCGTTCCTTCAGGGCGAAGCGCACTTGTCCCGGCCACTAACATTCCGGCCAATTCAGATAGTGGGAATGTTTCTGCCACAGACCCGAACGCGGTCATCGCAGACCCGCTGGTGCGAATGCTGATTGCGAAGGGCATCTTGACCGTAGAGGAAGGGCGCTCGATCAGCGCCACAGGCAACGCAGCCGAGCAGCGTGATCGGTTAGCAGCGCTGTTGCTCGCTAAGGGATTCATCTCGACCGCTGAGTATGAAGCAGTGCGCAACGTCTCTCCTTCCACGTCTGCCGCATCAACTGCATCAGTCTCTTCGGCAGAAGAACGAAGCGCGCCGAAACCAAGAAGCGCGGCGTCAGATCAACAACCATCTGCTCCAACTGTGATTGCGGCGGTC
>MNJR01000090.1 GCA_001920415.1 Acidobacteria bacterium 13_1_20CM_3_53_8
TGAAGAAAGTTTGATTCTTTGGAGTTTTATACCCAAAATGTTTCAGAAAGAAGTCTGCATAACCTTTATCTCTAGCTATCTCAGATGAACCTAATGGATTAATGTTTAAATTTGTCCCACGGAATAATACCTTTCGACCATTTCTGAAAATAACGCACCCTACGTACCCGTATTCTGGTTCGACTAATACCTTGGCCCCAATTTGGGGAGCGATGCGGAGAATAATCTCAGTGACAAAAGGATGATTGAGCTTGTTAGCTTTTTTACTTTTACTGTGAGTACCTTTTTTCATGAGTCACCTGAGCTTAAGTCAGATAAAAAAGCTCATGACTAATAGTTATATAATAATAGTGGCTAAAACGACAGAGGTTGATTTGAGCTTCATGTAGTTGCGTGGGCACTTTGATATAGCCTCTAATACCAGAGGCTAAGATGACTGGAACATAATTTCCGAGACTCGGAGCCCCTTTATGCTTACTCAAGGCCAAATAAGTCGATTTTATAAAGACGCACTCAGACCGGTATTGCCAAAATACGCGGGCATGCGAATTATCAGAATAACAAAAGATGCCCATCTGCTAGAGAGTGGAAATGTTAAAGAACAAGTCGATATAGTATTTGAATATGTTAGTGGTGCTATCCCTATCTCTTTCCCTTGGCATATTCCGCGTATAACTCAGAATACGCGCGTCGAAGGTTTAAGAATCCCGCTTGGCGTGAATGCCCGAGGTTACTCTGTGACGTTAGAGGAAAAATTATGTGTAATCGAAATAATGCTTGGTAATGTGGGAGCCAAGCACCCAATTCATTTAAAATTTGATTATTACATCTTAGGGGTTTGTGAGAGCCAGAAGGGATTACTCTACAACAAAATATATTACCCGATGGCTTTCATAGCAGCTGACACTGTTGAGACTCTTGACATAAGAATTCATCTTCCCTCAAAGGAGAAACCCGATTGGGACACTAATCTTCCCGAATTTCATTCCGTCATTGATGGAGACAAGCAAGTATTACTTACTTCAAGAGAGGGGATGGTCGGTGACTTTAGCGGACATGTAAGACTAAAGTATAAAACGCCTTATTATAGACCGTTCTGGGCGGCGGTTACCGGTTTAGCTTTTGCCGCATCGTTAAGACTGATACAGCTATCAAGTCATTGGGTAGGCGACTGGTGGTATTTAGGTGTCTCTTTACTAACTCCATTAGCGCTATACTTGCTTTATCAGAAATTCAAGCCTTAGCTTACTAGTTGAACTAAATAAAGGCATTAATGATGAGGCAATTTCTAATTGTCGGCTTAGGAAATATAGGTGATGAGTTTGCCAGTACCAGGCACAATTTAGGATTTCGTGTAGTTGATTTACTGGCTAAGAAGTATGACGCCACATTTTTTGAGTCCACATTAGCGCTATACGCTAACATTAGCTTTGGAGATAAATCTTTGTGCCTTTTAAAGCCGACAACTTTCGTTAACGGAAGCGGAGAGTCTATAAAGTTTTGGTTAAATAAGACTAACCTGACTCCTGGCGAGTTGTTAGTGATCGTAGATGATAAAGACCTACCACTCGGAAAAATACGTCTCAGAGCAAAAGGTGGAGATGGGAGGCATAATGGCTTGAAAAGCATTTCGATGGCACTTGGAACTGACAATTACTCACGGCTTCGGTTCGGTATAGGTAGAAACTTTGAGGCAGGCGGCCAGAAAGATTTTGTATTAGGCGAGTGGTCAAAGGAGGAAAATTCAATCCTCAATGAACGTCTAAGCACAGCGGTTGCTGCTATTGAAAGCTATGTGGATGTCGGTATAGAAAAGACAATGACAAAATATAATTAGTTCTATACAGCGGTATTATCCATATGCTTGATCAGCTAGCGACTCTACAGTTTGAGCGGTTGGATGAAAACGCAGTCTTGCCAACACGCGACACTTTGTTGTCAGCAGGATTAGATATTTCTTGCATTAGCGATCTTTCAATTGAGCCTAAAAGTAGGACTATTGCTCGGACGGGGCTAGCTGTTGCAATACCCGAAGGTTTCTATGGACGACTGGCTCCGCGGTCGGGTTTTGCAGTTAATGATGGACTTGATGTACTCGCAGGTGTTATTGATGCTGATTACCGGGGTGAAATTATTTGCGTTCTTTACAATACTAGTGACCAAGTAGTTGAACTCCCTAAAGGGAGCAAAGTTTGCCAGCTTATTTTGGAAAAGATCGTTACTCCGAAGGCGGTCTGGGCTGAAAAACTTGAACGGACTTCTCGTGGTAATTGGTGAAATTTTGCGAGCACCCTCATATGGCATGAAAAAATATGTGGGGGCACTACTTACATTAGCGGTGCTGCAATAGAGGTAAGTCAGACACCCCCGGCAATGCCGGCAGCTTGATTAATGGGGTTGTCTCAAAGGCGATCAAAGTTATCAACTTGAGCGTTGCCTGTAGAGTCGTCCAGCTACTCCACCACGCGGCGTGCAGCGCACAATGCCTCGCCGCACGCCGCCGGACTCGCCGCCACCCGGCCCCCGGTGTGGGCGACCGCCCGTTGGCCCAGCGGCGCCCCCGTGAGATGAGTTACTGGCCGCCGGTTGCTCGAACCACCCGGAGGCGCGTGGTAATGAAGCAAGACACCGGAACGCTCAAAGCTGTTCGAGTCTCACTGGTCGAACCGGTGGTTTACCTAACTGCATAATTACTTTCTAGAAACTAACAGCAATGCAAATATTCATTAGCTACGCAAGAGAGGATTACGAAACAGCAAGGCGGCTTTTCGATACGCTGAAAACCATACCTGAGGTGCAGCCTTGGTTAGACAAAGAAAGCTTGCTGCCTGGTGCGGCTTGGGAAGAAGAAATACTTAGAGCCATTGATGAAAGCCACTTTGTAATCTTAATTCTTTCCGACAATTCAATTAATAAAGAAGGATTTGTGCAGAAGGAGATAGGAGAAGCTCTAAATCGTTTCTCACGCGTTCCGCCGGGAAAAATATTCATCATTCCTGCGCGAATAAGCGACTGCATCCCTAAGCACAGGGAGCTTCAGCGGTTGAACTGGGTCGATCTCTTCGCCAATTGGGATGAAGGGGTGAATAGAATAGTCAAGGCGCTCAGTGTTAACCGGCCAGCAGATACTTCTTTTGAAGATTATATCACTTTAATTAAAGTATTGAACCCTAAAGCCCTGCCCATTATTGAATCACATCCAAAAGGGAATGAAATATTAAGGGGCATGTATGCCCTTCGCATCAATAAGCAGTTTCCAAGACAGATGTCCGTTGATGGGGAGATTGTCCACAATCCGATATACGAGAAAACAACTGCTGAAAGCGGTGAGGTGATTGAGCCGCTGATAATTGGAGGGGCATTGGAGAGCAACATCCGCATCATGTTGCTCGACCTTTATCTTATAAAAGCCATTGACAATAATGGTCAGCCTTTACTGCTTCAATATTACTCTGGAACTGAGTCCGCAGGATGGAAGACCTGGCTGTTTCCTCACGGGCTTAATTTCCAACGAAGTTCTCAAGATGTTTCTGAAAGGATGCGCCTAAACGCTAAGGATTTTGAAGTCACTGCCGGATTGGCCGAGGACAGCGTGACAGTCTCTTATGTCCCGCGATCAGAATACCTTATAAGTATCAAACCGGATTTTGGTTATAAGCGTGAGTTGGTGCTCTATTGCTTTTTATTCTGTTCCGTGGACATTGATAACCCTCCTGACCGCTTTCTCCAAAGAGAGTTTGAAATTCCGCGCGGGCATTATCCTAGAAGATTCAGGTGGTTCTACTTTGAAGAACTGCAAAATGACATGACGATCCTGTCGAAAAATAGTGATATCATAAAAGCAATCCACACTATTTATGCAGCATCCTTAGTTCCGATCAAACCAAGTCTCAAAAGTCATCTCAGAGTTATCTCTTGAGGAGAATAAAAATGATGCTTAAGGTTAAAAAGCTTAGAGATTCTGCCATTGTTCCTAAATACTCACATTCTGGAGATGCTGGACTAGATTTATTTGCCGCAGAGTCTACCAAGCTGCTGCCTAGTGAGACGAAACTGATTAAGACGGGTATTGCCATCGAACTGCCTCCGAGTACAGAAGCACAAGTGCGACCAAGAAGTGGATTGGCACTAAAACATCAGGTTACTGTTCTGAATACTCCCGGCACAATTGATGAAGGTTATAGAGGGGAAGTCGGCGTAATTCTTATCAACTTGGGCAAAACGCCGTTTGAAGTAGCAGCAGGTATGAAAATAGCGCAACTTATAGTTAAGCCAGTCATTCATGTTGAAGTTGTAGAAGTTGAAAATTTATCTGAGACCACCCGTGGGGAGGGGGGGTTCGGATCAACTGGCTACTAACCATATTAGTTGGGCAGGCGTCTGCTAGCCGTAATACCAGACAATAGATAGTATGGTTTGAAACTTCACATAAACATTTCCATATTTGATGTTGTTCCGCATCCCTCACTTGGCTAATACGCAGTCATGTTTTCACTTGGCGTGAGAGTTTTGCCAAGCTGCGTACTTTCGGCAAGTGATGCTTCAATTTTGTACTTTCGGCTACAGGATGCTTCTAATCGTAGGAAGAGTGAAATAGACGGGTGTTGTAGAATAAGGACTTATTTGGAGGCCGCGGCAAGGGGATGATTCCAGTCGCGGAAGCCAGTTTGTTTTGGCAACTGGTACAAAGATGAAATCGCCCGACTCCAAGTGGGTTCATAAAACGGCTGGTGAAGAGTTTGGCACGCGCCGGCCTACAAGCCAGCCATAAGATCGGAGTACGACCGCCACTTGCATGAAAGCTTAGATGCAGAGAAACTCTCCGACCGCCGACAGAACCAAATGACGAGAGATAAGGAAGATAAAATTTTACGTGATGCCATCCTGAGACGCAGGATCGCCGAGATCGTGGAGTTGGCTAAGGCCGACCCCCTTTATGGCATCAGCCAAGAGGCGGCAATGAAGCGGGCGGGGGAGAAGATAGCTCAGAAGTATAGACGGCTGGCAGGTGAGAAGAAGGGCCGGAAGAAATAGCAAGTACTGCGAGAACCGCACCTGGAGTTCTCCGTTTAGTTGGCAAAGGAATTCTTCCAGACGCGGCTAAAGGTTAGACAGCCAATCATTCAGAGAGATGCCTTTTCCCCACACTTTAGCAGGCACTCCGTACCTCAATGCGGCGTCGTTTCTTATGCCCACTTCGCAGTTACGAGCCGCCTCAATAAAGCCTGTTGGGTCTTGCATGTAAAGACCAATGTCCGGCAACAGCCGCATTAGTGGTTCAACTCTTTGTGCCGTCCAATCTCTGTCCAAATCAATTTCAGACACGTTGCGCAGATCGACAACGCAAAGCACGTAGCGCTCGGTCTTTCCTGCGGCGTTCAAGGCTTGGGTCGGCGTCATCCTGGCTTCCCCTTGGGTCGTAGCTTTTACTTCAACGATATAATCGTGAATTTTCAGCTTGGCAAGTGAGGCCTCGTCTATTGTCCCCCCTTGCTGAATGACGACCTCGAAATCTCCCCCGACGTCTACCACCTTAACCTTCAGGTTTCTGGCTTCGAGGGATTCTTGAACTGCGTCTTGAACAGCTAAGCCCAGCTTACGCCACCTGCTGATGTCCCTCTTCTGTTTTTTTCTGGCTTCGATGTCGGTTGCCAGTTCTGTAAGAATATCCAGATCGCTCCCGGCGGCCTCAACTAGGTTGGCTAAATCGTCTCTAATTTTTTGTCGTGCGTTCTCGTCTGTCGCAGCGACAAGTAATCTCAGCTTCAGTGCGTCATAACCGAAGCATTTGCTCAGAAGCTCAATCGCGTCGTTATTCCCGTCCAGCCAGTTTGGCTCAAGAAGATCTTCCAGGTTCGAGGAGTTCGCGACCACGCTTATAGTGTTGCCTTCGTCCCCCTTCGCCGGAACCCATGCCCTGTACTGCAAGTCAGCAACCCAAAGTGCCTCACGGATAGAAATAGGGGCTTTCACCGCCGCTTTTTTACCCTCGACGGGCCGCCACTGACGCCACTTACTGTCTTGAGGAGTGATGTAACACAAAGTTAGGCCTAATAATGCTTTAGCCGCAGCAAAATTACTGCCGCTTCGCGGTATTAGCTCACGGGCGAGCAACGCGATTTGACTGAAAGTCTCCCCTGAGACAGTCATACCTTCGACACCGTCTTTGTCTCTGACCGCCGCTTTCAGCCTATCACCGTCTAAGACAGGGCTACTCTCAGTCAAGAGATCTCCGTAAGCAATTTTCCATCTGACCAAACCGTCGACCACATCAGGTATGCCCTCATTTGTGTCTCCGGCATAGATAGGCGCCAAAATTCTTTGCTCGGGGTAGGCTTCGTGAAATGGTCGTGCTTTCTCGGGCCATCGCGCGACCGGTGCCATGATCGGCTGCGATTCGGTATATCGGAGGATAGTATTGTCCGACGCGACGAGTGGACACCTCCTGGCGGTGGCCTCCCCTGACTCGCCCTTAATCTTCCAAACATGCGCCAGGAGGTGGACGCCGCCTTTCAGCAGGCCATCCTCTTCATCGCGTAATCGCTTCCCGTTCACGAGTTTCTCGTCCAACCTTTTTAGGCAGCGCTCTACCACTTCGTCACCAGTAAGTGCTTTTGGCACCAGCTTGTCGAGCGCGGCTTCCGTGTGTGCCATCCCAAGCCCCTGCGCCACCGTTAAGAGTTCTTTATCCACCAGAAGAGAGCGCACATCTGCATCGATGAGCTCCGCTATGTCTTTAAGGGATTCCGGGACACCCGCATCCCGCCTAAGCTCTCGCGGGGAGCGCATATTCCCATGCTGATCCGGCATTAACCCCTCCACCAAACCGACATCTATTGCATCCAGATCAGCCAGGCATTCGCCGACCAGGTCAAAAAACCGGGCCAGCCATTCCCGCTTGTCCGTTAATACGCGCAGTTGTTCTAAGGTCCTTATCTGCTCTCCGTTTTCTGATTTTCTAACCTCAAGCGCCAAGCCTTCCAGTGTAACAAGGGGAATATTAACGCCGAGGCCTTTCCAGCCTTCGGCGATATTTGTCCACTCGGATGAGATCTCGAGGTCAGGTGGTATGAAATGGTCGGTAGAATTAATAAGCCCCCAGAGCCGCTCGTAGGGCACCGCTCTCGGCACGGATGAGCTGAATAACGGCGAGACAAAGTCGGCGGACCAGCCGTCAGAACTAGCTGCGGGTCCCATCCCGCGGCCGGTCCGGACCAGCGGCATTTCCGAAAGGCGCTTCGCCACCTGGTAGAGTTCCGACCTCCACCACACCATATTCTCATCGGAAATAAATGGTGATAGTTTCGGCTCCGACAGTCCTGACAGTAGATGGGCACCTTCCCAGTCCTTTTCAAGCAGGAAGCCCATTGCGGTCGGGATCAGGCTTAAGGCATCATGCATCTGACTTCGGTCGGCTTCGGACTCAAAATATACTTTCTGACGGTCTTCCCCTACGTTGAACAGCCCGTTGATGATGAAACAAATTGGCAGGGCGGAGGAATACTGAATCGGAAAGCGTCTAAATACGCGCGGCAGGCTGTCGGGAGGGACACACACGCGCCATTTGTCCGCTATTAACCGGGCGGCGACGATCACCGCCGACGTGTCGGCGGCCGAAGAAACACTGAGTATTCGGTACTTTGTAGTTTTGCCAGTTTTCCTACTAAGACGTAATGTGCGCTCACAAATTATGAATCCGTCTCTGTCTACTCTGTTCTCCTCCTCAGCTTCCCAAGATTCGCCGTCGCCGCTAACGCCGCACAGATCAACAGCCCCTAATAGGGGGCAGGTTGCAAACAGATAGGGCAAAGCTTCTCGTAGAGTATCGAGCCCTTGCCGCATGGATGCACTATTGTCCACGTAATACTTAAACTCGGCCGACGGTAAGCCGTCGATGTCGTCAACCTGAAAAGCCTTGTTAAGATTTGCCTTACATTCTTTGATGTTCTCCAGGATGCTCTCTTCATCTCCCGACCTGTTGAGAGTGACGGTAAATCTCTCTATACCCTCCTTTATTTTAATCAGCCCGCCCACTTCTGTGCGCGGGGAGAGGACGTGGGTGACTAAAAACCCTGTACCGAAGCGCCCTGTGGTCGTTTCAGACTTGTAGTCTTTGTTGGATCCGCCTGAGAGTAGCGCGGCCAGATCCTGCGGAAGGAAGGGTGCTCCGTTGTGCTTGAAACTGAATTCGGCGCGTTCCTCAGTGTTTTTCCACTCGATAGTGACGTCCACACGCTTGAGCCCTTCCCGCGGCCCTGTGTCGTGCGCGTTCTGGAGAAGCTCGAACGGCCACCTCTCGCCGGATACGCTATGATCCTTTCTCGCCTTATCTACATTGTTCTTGATGTGACGCGCCTCGTTACGCTCTTGCTGATCCCTTTCAGCAGCGTCGTACTCTTCACGCATGACCTGGGTCATTTCCGAAACCTCTGATTATGTGACAGGTGAGGCGATACTGACGGAGTTGTCCGTCATTTACTTGAATGTTTTTCTAAAACGCACAATCTTGGCCGAGCATTGCCTTTTACTTATAATGCTGCCCGATTAATTGCCTAATCCAGCTTGCGCCGACAATAATCTGACTAGCACTATACACATAGCTCTGGCTAAAAGCCTGGTTTGATCCGCCTGCTCACACCGAATTCAGCCCTAATTCCTTTCAACGTGGCGTTGAGATCCCGCGAATTTAGGCCGATCGGCTTACCGTACTCTCGTCTAACATGATCAACGGAAGGATAGATGCCCTTAGATAAAAGCTTGACGATGACCCTCCTCACCTCCCGCCTCTCACGCCTCTTTTTAAGCCCGCTCTTTTTTTTCTTATGAGCCTCAAAACGCTTTGAAATTACCTGGCTCAAAGATGGAAACAGAGCTCTCAGGTAATAATTGTTATACCCGAGTTCTCTGGCTACTGCTCGCATCGACCGAGGTTCTTCATCCTTAAGAGCCGCTTTCAACTTCATCTCGATCCGGTGGATTTCCGCTTGTTTTGATTTCCTGTACCGCGCTTTAATTTTTTCGGCCAATCCAGGGAAGCGTTGCTCTATGCCTGACTGACCTTCGTAGCCAAGGCTTTTTGCGACAGAATATAGAGAGCGTGGAGCCTTCTCAGTTAGCGAGGCCTCTAATGAACT